>CAMTUX010000039.1:0-64979 GCA_947084995.1 uncultured Roseococcus sp. | reverse complement strand
TCTTGCTGGTGTTGGACTTGAGTTGGCGATCCATCCCCAGGCTCTCGCCCACCGTGCCCAGCAGGGTCAGCAGCGCCATGGCGAAGGCGCTGACCAGCAGCAGGCGGTCGCGCCGCATCGGCTCGCCGATGCGTGTTGCCGCCGAAGCGCCGCTCGGTGAAGACATCGAGGGTGACGAAATCCCAGCTGCTCAAAGCCGCATCTCCACCATCACCGGCACATGGTCGCTGGCTTTGTCCCAGCTGCGGGCCGGCTTCAGGATTTCGTGCCGCACCAGGCTGCCGCGCAGATCCTGGCTGACCCAGACATGGTCCAGTCGGCGGCCACGATTGGCGGCCTCCCAATCCTTCGCGCGGTAGGACCACCATGTGTAGAGCTTCTGCTCGGCGGGGACGAAGTGGCGCAGCGCGTCATGCCAGTCGCCTGCGCGCTGCCAGCCGCCCAGCGCCTCGACCTCGACCGGCGTGTGGGAGACGACATCGAGCAATTGCTTATGCGACCAGACATCATGCTCCAGCGGCGCGATGTTCAGGTCGCCGACCAGAACCGAGCGCCGCACCGGGCCATGCTGCGCGAACCAGGCCGTGGCTTCGGCGATGAGATCCAGCTTGTGGGCGAATTTTGGATTGGCCTCGCGGTCGGCGACATCGCCGCCGGCGGGGACGTAGAAATTGTGCACATCCATCGGCCCGCCCGGCGCATCGAGCGTGACGCCGACATGGCGGCAATCGCCCTTCATGCACCAATCCGGGTCCCCGCCCCGCACGGTGAAGGGAATGCGCGAGAGGATGGCGACGCCGTTATAGCCCTTCATGCCGCGGGCGATGACGTGCTCGAAGCCCAGCGCGCGAATGCCCTCATTCGGGAAGAACTCATCGGGGCATTTGGTTTCCTGAAGGCAGAGAACGTCCGGCTTCAGGGCCGTGTCGAGGTCGGCCAGCAGGGGCAGCCGGAGCCGGACGGAGTTGATGTTCCAGGTGGCGATGCGAAGCGCGGGCAAGGGCGGGACTCACTGGTCGTGAAGCCTTGGTTTGCCGCGCCGCGCCTCGTTTGGGAAGTCAGGCGGCGGGCGCCACCTTGTCCTGAGTCTTCGTGTCGAAATCGCCGGCGTCGTGGCGTTCACGCAGTTGGCCCTCGGGCTCGCCCACCATCCGGTTTACCATGCGGCCGCGCAGCACGGCGGGGCGGGCATGGATCCGGTCCGCCCAGCGCAGCACGTTCTTGTATTCATGCACCGACAGGAACTCCGCCGCGCCATAGGACCAGCCCTTCACCAGCCCGCCATACCATGGCCAGACGGCGATATCGGCGATGGTGTAGTCGGGGCCGGCCAGGTATTCGCTCTCGCCCAGGCGACGATCCAGCACGTCAAGCTGGCGCTTCACCTCCATGGCGAAGCGGTCAATCGGGTATTCCTGCCTGGTGGGCGCATAGGCGTAGAAATGCCCGAAGCCGCCGCCGAGATAAGGCGCGCTGCCCATCTGCCAGAACAGCCAGGAGAGGCATTCGGCGCGGGCGGCGGTCTCGGTGGGCAGGAATTCGCCGAATTTCTCGGCCAGGTGCATGAGGATGGCCCCCGATTCGAACACGCGGATGGGCTTGGGGCCGCTGCGGTCCATCAGCGCGGGAATCTTGGAGTTTGGGTTCACCTCGACGAAGCCGCTGGAGAACTGATCGCCCTCGCCAATGCGGATCAGCCAGGCGTCGTATTCGGCGCCCTTGTGGCCGCGGGCCAGCAGCTCCTCCAGCATCACCGTCACCTTCACGCCATTGGGTGTGCCCTGCGAGTAGAGCTGGAGCGGGTGCTGGCCGATGGGCAATTCCTTCTGATGCGTCGGGCCGGCGATGGGGCGGTTGATGCTGGCGAAGCGGCCGCCATTGACCTTCACCCAGCTCCAGACCTTGGGCGGCGTATAGGCGGGGGCGTCGGTCATGCAGGGGCTCCTTTGCGGCGGGATAACATGTGGGGAGGGCCGGGCGCCATGTCACCCGCGCAGCGGCGCGGCGGGCGGCTCTGGCGCCGCATCCGCGCGCGCGAAGCCGATCGTCACCCGCAACCCGCCCCCGGGCGGGGCATCCACATCCAGTTGCGCCCCGGCATTCTGCCGCAGGGATTGAACAATGAGGGAGCCGAGCCGGCCGGAGGTGGGCCAGCGCATCCCAGGCGGGAGGCCGATGCCGTTATCGGCGATCACGATCCGGCAGCCCGCCCGATCCACCAGGCTGTGCAGGGTGATGGTGCCCCCATCGCGCCCTTCGAAAGCGTGTTTCAGGGCATTGGTGAGGACCTCGTTCACGACAAGGCCCGTGGGCATCGCCACGTTGATCGAGACCGGCCAGGTATCCACCTTGAGGTCGAGGCGGATGCCCTCCACCGCATGAGCCTGCATGACGGAGGAGGCGATCTGGCTGAGATAGGTGCCAAGATCCACGCTCTCGCCCGGCTGCTCCGGCGAGAGGGAGCGGTAGAGCAGCGCCAGCGCGCTGATGCGGCCGGCCAGGCGGCTGAAGGATTCCTCCGTCTCGTCATCCGTGGCGTTGCGGCTTTCCATCCGGATCAGGGCGGCGACCATCTGGAGGTTGTTCTTCACGCGGTGCTGCAATTCCCGCAGCAGCACATCCTTCTCCTCGACGCGCCGTTCGAAGGCCTGGAGGTCGTCGCGGCTATGCGGCTTCACGGCAGCGAGGGCGACCAGCCGGAAAAGTGCCACGCCATCATCGTCATGGATGATGTTGGACCAGGCATCCACGGTGATGCCCGGCTCGCGCTCGATGCGGAAGGTGCCGATATGGTCCTCGCCGGCGATGATGGCGTCGCTGAGCTTGCGGTCATCGCCCCTGGCGCTCGCAATGGCCTTGAGGTCGCTCCAGGGTCGGTTCAGCAGCTCCGTCGGCTGCTGCTCGCACAGGCGCTCGAATTCGAGGTTGGCGTAGGTCACGCGCTCCACCGGCTGCAGCTCCGCGACCGCGATGGCGAAGGGGATGTTGTCCAGGAACTGCTTGAACCTGTCGCGGTCGAGCGCGGCGGCGAAATTCGGATTGTCGAGGAGATCGGTCAGGGGCTGGGGCCTGGTATCGTCGGTGCTCATGCTGCGAACTTTCGGGCGGCGGGCCATGGGCTCGCGGCAGGCGACACCCGAAACCGGGCGGGGATGGACGGATCGGAGCGGGAGCGGATCATCACGGATGACACCGCGCGGAGAGGGTGGCGGCGCAAGGGGGGGGGCAGCTTGGGGCATGATCGGCCGAGGTGGAATGACCGAAGCAACGAGCCGGGGGCGATCCATACCCGGCACGGGGCCGCTAGACCATGATGCGTTCGCTTGCGCTCACTTTCATGGTCTCGCCACTGCCGAGAGCGGGATTCAACGTTTTCGGCGATTCCGCCTCAACGCATCCCGTTCTATCCCCGCAGGTGGCAGGACACCCAATGCCCCGGCGTCACCTCACGCAGCTCCGGCACCTCGCCACGGCAGGCGCCGGCATTGGCGATGGGACAGCGGGTATGGAAATGGCAACCCGAGGGCGGGCGCAGCGGGCTTGGCACATCGCCCTTCAGCATGATGCGTTGCCGCTTCAATGTCGGGTCCGGTATGGGCACGGCGGAGAGCAGCGCCTCGGTGTAGGGGTGCAGCGGATTGGTATAGAGGTCCCGCGCGGAGGCGATCTCCACGATGCGGCCGAGATACATGACGGCCACGCGGTCACTGATGTGCTCCACGACCGAGAGGTCATGCGCGATGAACAGGAAGGTGAGGCCGAACTTCTCCTGCAAATCCTCCAGCAGGTTCACCACCTGCGCCTGGATCGAGACGTCCAGCGCACTGACGGGTTCATCGCAGATGACGAGCTTTGGATTGACCGCCAACGCGCGGGCGATGCCGATGCGCTGGCGCTGCCCGCCGGAGAATTCATGCGGGAAGCGGCGCATGTGGTCGGCGTTGAGGCCCACCGTCTCCAGCAATTCCACCACGCGATCCTCGCGCTCGCGCGCGGTCTTGGCGAGTTTGTGGATGATCAGCGCCTCGGCGATGATGCTGCCGACCGTCATGCGCGGATTGAGCGAGGCGAAGGGGTCCTGGAAGATGATCTGCATGTCCCGGCGCAGCGTGCCGAGATTTTCATGGTCCAGCGCGGTGACGTCCCGCCCCTCGAAGCGCACCTCGCCCGAGCTGGGCTCGATGAGGCGCAGGATCAGCCGGCCCGTGGTGGATTTGCCGCAGCCGGATTCGCCCACCAGGCCCAGAGTCTCGCCGGCGGCGAGGTCGAAGGTGACGCCGCTGACGGCATGGACGTGATCCACCGTGCGGCGCAGCAGGCCCCCCTTCACGGGGAAGCGCTTCACCAGGTTCTTCACGCTCAAAAGAGGATGGGTCATAGGATGCAGGCCACCTTGTGCCCCGGCGCCACTTCCCGCAGCGGCGGTTCCGCCTCAACGCAGGCGGTTGTCGCGTAGCGGCAGCGCGCGGCGAAGCGGCAGCCCATGGGCGGGTTGAGCAGGCTCGGCACCGAGCCGGGAATGGCCTCCAGCCGCGTATGCGCCGTGGCGGCCAGGTCAATGCGCGGGATCGAGCGGATCAGCCCCTGGGTATAGGGATGGCGCGGATTGGCGAAGAGGTTCTCCACCGTCGCATCCTCCACCACCTTGCCGGCATACATGACGATGACGCGCTGCGCGGTTTCCGCCACCACTCCCATGGCATGGGTGATGAGCAGGATGGACATGCCCAGCCGCTGCTTCATCTCGTTCATCAATTCCAGGATCTGCGCCTGGATGGTGACGTCGAGCGCCGTGGTCGGTTCATCGGCGATGAGCAGCTTCGGGTTGCAGGAAAGCGCCATGGCGATCATCACGCGCTGGCGCATCCCGCCGGAGAATTGGTGCGGGTAGTCATGCACGCGCTTCTGCGGATTGGGGATCTGCACCAGCGAGAGCATCTCCGCCGCGCGGTCCATCGCGGCGCGCTTGGACAGCCCCTCATGGTGGCGCACCGTCTCGGCGATCTGCTGGCCCACGGTATAGACGGGGTTGAGCGAGGTCATCGGCTCCTGGAAGACGATGCCGATCTGCTTGGAGCGGATGGCGCGCATCTCGTCCAGGCCCATCGGCACCAAATCCCGCCCCTCGAACAGGATCTTGCCCGCCATGATGCGGCCAGGCGGCATGGCGATGAGCTTGAGCACCGTCATCGCCGTGACGGTCTTGCCGCAGCCGGATTCGCCGACGATGGAGACGGTCTCACCGTGACCCACGGAGATATCCACGCCATCCACGGCGCGGACCATGCCGTCATCCGTCTTGAAGTGAACCTTGAGGCCCGAGATGTCGAGCAGGGGTGCTGCGATCACTGAACGCGCCTCGGGTCCAGGGCATCGCGCAGGCCATCACCCAGGAAATTGATGGTCAGCACCGTCAGGAAGATGGCGAGGCCGGGGAAGATCGCCCAATGCGGGGCGAAGTCCAGATTGTCCTTCGCGTCGAACAACAGGCGGCCCCAGGTGGGCGTATCGGGCGGGAAGCCCAGGCCCAGGAAGGAGAGCGTGGATTCGGCAAGGATCGCGCCCGCCACGTCAATCGAAGCCGCGACGATCACGGGGCCGAGCGCATTGGGCAGGATGTGCCGCACCACGATGCGCGTGCGCGAGGCGCCGAGCGCGCGGGCCGCCTCGACGAATTCCTTCTCGCGCAGGGAGAAGAACTGCGCCCGCACCAGACGCGCCACCTGCATCCAGTTGAACAGGCCGATCACGGCCACGATCATGATGAAGACGCCGAGTTCCTGCCCCACCACCCCCGCCAGCGCATCGCGGAACAGGTAGATGATCAGCAGCAGCAGCGGCAGTTGCGGCAGGGAAAGAAACAGGTCCGTCACCCACATCAGCGCCACATCCACCGGCCCGCGCGACATGCCGGCGATGGCGCCGACCAGCACGCCGACCGTGACGGCCACACCCATGGCGGCGAAGCCCACGGCCAGCGAAATCCGCCCGCCATAGAGCACGCGCGCCAGCAGATCCTGCCCCAGATCATCCGTGCCGAAGGGATGCGCCAGCGACGGACCTTGCAGGCGGGCGGTGAAGTCGATCTCGTCAATCGGCACGGTCCAGAGCAGCGGGCCGAACAGCACGCCCAGGATCATCACCGCCAGCACGCCGGCACTCACCACCGCCAGCTTGTGCTTGCGGAAGCGGCGCCAGGCCTCGGCCGTGGGCGTGACGGGCGCGCGGCGCACGGCGCCGGACTGAGCGTCAATTGTAGCTGATGCGGGGGTCGAGCCAGCCATAGATCACATCCGCGAGCAGGTTGAAGAAGATGACAAGGCAGGCAAACACGAAGGTCACCGCCATGATCACCGGCGTGTCATTGGCCAGCACCGCCGAGATCAGCAGCGAGCCGATGCCGGGGATGCGGAAGATCTGCTCGGTCACGATAGCGCCGCCAAACACCGCCGGCATTTGCAGCGCCACCAGCGTCACCACCGGGATCAGCGCATTGCGTACCACATGGCGGCTGATGACGCGCCGCTCGGGGATGCCCTTGGCGCGCGCCGTCGTCACATAGTCCAGCCGCACGACGTCAAGCACGGCGGAGCGCACGAAGCGTGTCCAGGCCGCCCCCTGGAACAGCCCCAGCACCGCGATGGGCATGATGGATTGCTTGATGTGTTGCCACCACCATTCCCAGCCGGCCGCATCAATCTGCGCGCGATAGACGAAGGGCAGCCAATCCAGATGGATGGAAAACAGCAGGATCAGCAGCAGGCCCGTGAAGAAGGTGGGCAATGAGAAGCCGACAAAGGCCAGCGTATTCGCCACCTGGTCGAAGACGGAATAGGGCCGCGTCGCCGCCATGATGCCGACCGGCAAGGCAATGGCGAGTGCGAGGATTTGCGAGGCGCCGATCACCACCAGCGTCACCGGCAGGCGTTGGAGGATCAGTTGGTCCACATCCACGCGGCTGACGAAGGAAAAACCCCAATTCCCCTGGAGCATCGCCGCGAGCCAGCGGAAATAGCGGATATGCACCGGGTCATCGATGCCCAGGCTGGCGCGCAACGCCAGGCGCACCTCGGGCGGGATCGCCGGGTTGGTGGCGAGTTCCTCGAAGGGATCACCCGGCGCCAGGGCCAGCACGGTAAAGAGGATGACGCTGATCCCGAGCAGGCTCGGGATCGCAATCATCAGGCGGCGGAAAAGATACTGGAGCACGGGGGAATCAGGTCTCGCGCCACCAATCCTGCAACGCCCAGAAGGTGCCGTCCCAGCCGCTCAGCACATGGCGCAGGTTGTTCAGGCTGCCGCTGACCGTCGGCCGCTTCACCAGTGGGATGATGTGGTTGCTGCCCACGATCAGGTCATTCATGCGGATGAAGAGGGCCGCGCGCCTGATCGGATCAATCTCGCTCTCGGCCGCGCGGAAGGCCGCGTCATACTCGTCATTCCTCCAGCGCACGATGTTGCGGCCCTGCCAGGAATTGGCGCGGGTGGACATCTCCCAGGAGACGTACTGGTTCATGAAGCGCTGCGGGTCCGCCTGCGGCATCGTGGTCGTGTACATCTGCATGTCGGCGTAGAATTTCGTGAAGGTGTCCGGGTTCGCCACATCGGAGGAGAAGAACACCGAGGCCGTGACCGACTTCAATTCGAGGTCAATGCCGGCCCGCTGCGCCGCCTGCTTGTACACCGCCTGGGTGCGCTGGCGCGGCGCATTGACCGAGGTCTGGTAGATGAAGCGCAGCCGCACATTGTTCTTGGCGCGGATGCCGTCGCGCCCACGCACCCAGCCGGCGGCGTCGAGGATTTCATTCGCCCGCTGGATGCTGAATTCCCAGCGCATATTGGGCGAGGTGAAGCGCGGCGGGTTGTTCAGGAAGTTGGCGGTGGCCGGGCCGCCGCGGCCATAGATGAACTGCTCCAGCGCGTTGCGGTCGATCAGCAGCGCCATGGCCTGGCGCACCGCGGGGTCGGAGAAGGCCGGGTGCTGCGTGCTGATATGCGAACGCTCGCCATCCACCTCGCGATTCGGGTCGGTGACATTGAGCTGCACGAATTCGACGCCGCCGCCTTCCACGATGTTGACGCGGCCGCGATTGGCAGCTTCCAGGCGCCTGAGCAGGTCATCCTCGACCTGGAGGTTCCAGGCATAGTCGTAATCGCCCGTTTGCAGCACGGCGCGCGCGGCCGAGACCGCATCGCCACCGCCCTTGACCTCGATCGTGTCGAAGAAGGGGCGGTTGTTCATGTGGTAGTTGGGGTTCAGCTCACCGCGCAGCATGTCGCCGGGCAGGAAGCTGGAGAAGCGATAGGCGCCAGTGCCGACGGGGCGCAGGTTGGTCGGCGCATCGCGCGAATTGGCGCCGTTGAAGGCCTGGAACAGGTGCCTCGGAATCAGCTGCCCGGTGGCGGCCACGAAGGCATCGGCCCAGAAGGGCGTGGGCTGGGTGAATTCCACCCGCACCGTGTGGTCATCCACCTTCACCACGTTCACGTCGCGATAGCTGCCGGAGGTGACGGCGGCCACGGCGGCGTTGCGCGAATACTCCCAGTTGAAGACGACGTCATCGGCCGAGAAATCCTGGCCGTCATGCCACTTCACGCCGCGCTTGAGCTTCCAGGTGACCGAGCGCCCATCGGCGCTGAGCCCGCCATTCTCCAGCGAGGGAATCTCGGCGGCCAGCACCGGGTGCAGCGTGCCATCGGCGGCCCAGCCGGCCAGCGGCTCGTAGAAGACGCGGCTCGAATCCTGGTTGGTGGTGCCCACCGCGAAATGCGGGTTGAGCAGGGTGGAGGCCTGCCAGTAGAGCACTTTCAGCGCGCCGCCGCCGCCGCGCCGCGTGGGGCGATAGACGGGCATGCTTTGCGCCTGGGCGGAACCGGCGCCGGAAATCGCCAGAAGCTGCGTCGCCATCGGCGCCGTCAGCCCCACCGCCATCATGCGCCGCACGAAGCCACGGCGGGACAGGCTGCCATTCTTCACGCGCCCGATCATCTGGCGCAGATCGTCTTCACCCATGCTCATTCTCCCAGCGTCAAGCGCGATTACCGCTCTTTTGCACCATGTGTCATATTAAGACATAGCAGGGTTGCGCGCGAAATCGAGCCCTGCCGGACATGGATTGCCAAGAACCGCGCCATCGCTGCCACCGCCTTGGGCTTGGCCCGTTTATCGCCTGTGCTCCCGGCATGCAGCCCGATGCGGCAACGACCTCGTGGCCGCCGCCTCAATCGCCCGGATTGCCCAATTCCTGCGCGACCACGCTCGCCCAATAGGCGACGCCGAGCGGGATGGTCGCGTCGTTGAAATCAAACAGCGGCGTGTGCAGCGCGGGCGAGGTGCCATCCGGCGCGCCGCCACCGATGGACATGAAGGCGCGCGGCCGCTGCTCCAGCATCAGCGCGAAATCCTCGGCCCCCGTGCTGGCATCGGGGTTGGGGTCCACCGCCTGCGCGCCCACGATGGCGGCGGCGTAGGCGTAGGCGGGCTTGGTCTGCTCGGGGTGGTTCACGGTGGCAGGCACGCCGCGGCGATACTCCACCTCCGCCGTGCAGCCATGGGCGGCGGCCAGCAGCATCGTCGTATGCCCGTCATGGCCGCAGGCATGCATGATGTCAGGATTGGTCGAGGCATTGGGCAGCCCGGTCTGTTCCGGCTGCCAGGCCTGAACCGCCTCGATGATATGCCGAGCCATGCCCGCTCTCCTCGCGCCGATGCTGGTGGGGGGATCATCCCGCCGGGCTGGGCCTTCGCACATCCAGGCGGGCGGAGAGGTAGCGCAGCTGGGCATCCCGGTCGGAGGCGTCGCAGAGCATCAGCCCGGTGAAGAAAATTCGCACCGGCCTGCCCTCCTCGGGCACAAGCAGGCCGGTGTCGAATTCAATGATCAGATCGCCCTCCTGGCAGGGCGCGATTTCGAGCCGGACGGGGCGCGCGGCGCCTGGCGGAAGCTCCTCCGTCAGCCAGGGTCCCGGCACCTCGCCCGGCCGCAGGACACGCAACCGCAACGGTGCGGCTTCGGTGGCGGGCGCCGCGATTTCCAGCGTGAGCACCAGGCCATCGGGGGCCGGGGCGGTGAGCGGCAGCCGCAGCGCGACCGGGCCGGCAGCGGCGCCGATGCCCCAGCGCTCCTGCGCGGCCCAGCCCTCACCCTCGCACAGCAATTGATGCAGCAGGCTGGAGGGTGGCATCAGCTCGGGCAGGTCCGGGATGGCGGGGCTCTCGAAGCCGATGCGCTCGCCCATCGGGAAGAAGATGCGCCGCGCCGGATCCGGCAGCGGCGGCGCATCGGCCGCCAGGGTGGTGACCAGGCCTTGCGCCACCTCCCGCCAGGAGCGGATGCGGACGCGCTCGGGGATTTTGGCCTCCAGGCGCTGGCGATGCTCGGGATCGCGGATCAGGCTCCAGGCGAGATCGGCGAGTTCCGGCTCGCTTTGCGGAGAGAAATATTGCGCGGCCGAACCGCCGGCCTCGCGCAGGCTCGTATGGTCGGGCGCCAGGGGAATCTTGCCATGGGCCAGCGCCTCGGTGACGGGCAGGCCCCAGCCCTCGTAGAAGCTGTTGAACACGGTAAAGAGACAACGCTCATAGAGCTGGCCCAGCAGCGCATCGCCCACATCCTGGAGATGGATCACCCGCCGCCGCAATTCGGGCGCCGCTTCCAGCAGGTGCAGCACCGGCTCGGACTGGAAACCCCGGCGGCCGATCAGCACGAGATCGGGGATGACGGCCTCGCCATGGCAGCGCAGCAGGGTCAGCCAGGCATGCAGCAGCAGCGCGTGGTTCTTGCGCGATTCGAGGGTGGCGACGCAGAGCACGAAGGGCCGCCCATCCCGCAGTCCGTCCGGCCATTCTGGCGCCGCGGCATCGGCCAGCGACGGAAAGCTGGCATCCAGCGGCATGACCCCCACGGGGATATCAAGATGCGGCAACAAGCGGCGCTGCCAAAGCCGGAAATCCCGCGCCGAACAGGCGCTGATGGCCACCGCGCGGTCCATTTGCAGGCAAAGCCCGAGGAAATGCTCGCTGAAGCTGCGGGTGAGGTTGGTTTCGCAATGCTCGGGCGTGGCGAGCGGGATCGCATCATAGAACAGCACGCAGACCAGGACATGATGCGCGCGCCGGACTTCACGCAGGCGGCGGAGTTGCACGGGGTTCTTTCCCGTCAGCCCCAGGGCGAGCAGACGATCCCCCCGCTGGAAGGCGAAGGCCGGCCCGGAGCGGCAGGCGGTGCCGCGCGCCTCCTGCAGGGCGAGCCAGGCGGGTTCGTCCAGCCGCCCTCCCTCGCGCCCGCCACGAATGAGTGCCAGCAGCAGCGCCGTGGGGAATTCCACGAAGCCCCCCTGCTCGACCGAGAAGGTGGTGACCTCGAAGATCGGCTCCAGCCCCGCCTGCAGGCCGGCGTCGAGCAGCGCCATCTGGACGCGGGCCACGCCCATGGGCGTGCGGTGATGCGCCATGAAGTCCAGCAGGTCGGTCAGGTCCACCACGAAGCGGGGTGACGTCATGGCGTCGGCCTCAAGCGCTCGGCGCGGCCAGGCGCCGGGCCTCAGTTCCGCCCATAATTGTCTTCCAGCCGGACGATGTCATCCTCGCCGAGATAGGAGCCCACCTGCACCTCGATCAGCGCCAGCGGGATCATGCCGGGATTCTCCAGGCGGTGGAGGCAGCCCAGCGGGAGATAGACGGACTGGTTCTCGGAGAGCAGCAGGCTTTCCGCGTCGCGCTGCACTCGTGCCGTGCCCTTCACCACCACCCAATGCTCGGCGCGGTGATGATGCTTCTGCAAGGAGAGCCGGCCACCGGGCCGCACGACGATCTGCTTCACCTGGAAGCGGTCGCCCATGATGAGGCCCTCATAATGGCCCCAGGGACGGTACATGCGGCGATGCTCGACCGCCTGCTTCATCCCGCGCGCCTTGAGCTGCTCGACCATCTTCTTCACATCCTGCGCGCGTGAGCGTGGCATGGCGAGGACCGCGTCATCGGTGACGACCACCACCACATCCTGCAGGCCCAGCACCGCCGTCAGGATGCCCTCCGAGCGCACATAGGAGCCGGCAGAGTCCAGCAGCTCGACCGGCCCCTTCACCACATTGCCGGCCGCGTCCTTGGGCGATGCCTCCCACAGCGCGTCCCAACTGCCCACATCGCTCCAGCCCAGATCGGCCGGCACGACGGCGGCGTGGCGGGTGCGTTCCATGACGGCGTAGTCAATCGAGATGGCCGGCGCGGCGTGGAAGGCCTCGGCGCCCAGGCGGATGAAGTCGAGGTCGCGCGCCGCAGTTTCCAGCGCGGCGCGGGCGGCGGCCAGCACGTCGGGCGCATGCTCGCGCAGTTCGGCGATCAGCGTGCTGGCGGTGGCCACGAACATGCCGCTGTTCCAGCTGTGCCGCCCGCCGGCGACGAGGCGCTGCGCGGTGGCCAGGTCAGGCTTCTCGGTGAAGCTCAGAACCGCCTTCACACCCGGCACATCGGCCAGCGGCTCGCCCATTTCGATATAGCCGAAGCCGGTATGCGGCCCGGTCGGGCGCATGCCGAAGGTCACGATCCGGCCGCCCCGCGCGGCTTGCGTCGCAAGGTCGAGGGCCGCATGCAGCGCGGGCACGTCGCTGATCGCGGCGTCGGCCGCCATGATCCAGAGGACGGCATCGGGCTGCGCCTCGGCCACCAGCAGGGCGGCGATCGCGACGGCCGGCGCGCTGTTGCGCCCCTCCGGCTCCAGCACGATCTGCGGGGCGACGATGTCGGCATCGCGCAGTTGCTCCGCCACCAGGAAGCGATGCGCCTCCCCCACCACGACCACCGGCGATGCGAAGCCAGGGCCGGTCGCCCGCCGCGCCGTCTCCTGCACCATGCTCATCGTGGAGAGCAGCGGCCAGAATTGCTTGGGGTTGGATTCGCGCGAAAGCGGCCAGAGCCGGCTGCCCGTGCCGCCGGAGAGAATGACGGGGACGATGTCGGGAGCGCTCATGTCTGACCTTTCAGGGACTTCCAGGGCGTATGAAACGAAAACCGGGTGATTTCATGGCACCCTTGTCGCGTTGCCGCCCTAAAGGCAAGTTGTGCCCCATGGTCATTGATGAAAACCGGCCCTCCCCCCTGGGCCGGCCAAGGGTCTCGCCAAGAGTCTGGATGGACGGCTTCCCCCTGACCCTCTCGCACGGGACCGGCATCACCACCTATGCGCGCGGCCATGCGGCCACCCTGCGGCGGCTCGGCGTCTCGTTGGGCATGCTCTATGGCCGCCCCCTCCCCGCCATGGCCGACCCTTCCGAGCGCGAGGTGCGCTTCTTCGACGCCCGCGTGCTGGCCGGGCGGCCGCTGCACCAGCGCTTCCTCAGCCTGCTGCGGCAGCCGCGCGGCCCGCTGGCGCAATCCATCCCGCTCTCACGCATGGTGGATACCACCGCCACCTCCGCCATCACCTACGAGACCTTCGCGACCGCCAACCTCCCCGATGTGGATGAGTTGTGGAACGCCGATGACGCCTTTGGCCGGGCGCAGCTGCATTTCGCGGTGCGCCGCAGCCTGATGACCATCCGCGTGCCCCAGCCGCCCGCGCTGATGCACTGGACGCATATCCATCCCGTCCGCCTCGCCGGCACGCGCAACATCTACACCGTGCATGACCTGATCCCGCTGCGCCTGCCCTGGGCCACGCTGGATTTCAAGGCGAATTGGCTGAACACCGTGCGGATGCTCGCGCGCCAGGCGGACCACATCGTCACCGTCTCCGAACATGCCCGGCAGGACCTCATCCAGCAGATCGGCATCCCTCAGGATCGCGTCACCAACACCTACCAGGCCGTCTTCCCGCCGATGTTCGAGATGCCGGAGGAGATGTCGGTGGCCCGGTTGCGGCGCGCGCACCAACTGGAACCCAAGGGCTATTTCCTGTTCCTCTCGCGCATCGAGCCGCGCAAGAACCTGGCCCGCATGCTGGATGCCTACATCGCTTCCGGCTCGCAGACGCCCTTCATCATCGTGGGCGGCCTGGCGCATCACGGCAGGCAGGAGCTTCGCCTGCTGACCGAGGCGGACGGCACGCGCTCGGCCGATGGGCGGATTCGCTATCTGGGCTATGTGCCGCAGCTCGATGTGGAAATCCTGCTGCGCCATGCGCGCGTGCTGTGCTTCGCCTCGCTCTATGAAGGCTTCGGCCTGCCGGCGGTGGAGGCCATGCAGGCCGGCACGGCGGTGCTGACCTCCACCACCTCCTGCATGCCGGAGGTGGTGGCCGATGCCGCGCTGGCCGTCACGCCCACCGACACCCGCGCCCTGGCCGAGGCGATGCAGGCGCTGGACCAGAATGACGAGCTGCGCCGGGGCCTGGAACAGGCGGGGCCAAAGCGCGCCGCGTATTTCAACCCGGAGCGATATGCCGGGCGGCTGCGCGATCTCTATGCAAGGCTCGGCATCGCGCCGACGGAAGGTGGCGCATGATCAACCGGATCACCCTGGGGGAATTGCTGCACGGCACGGATGAGGATTTCCTCGTCAATCTCTATCTCGCCGCGCTCGGCCGCTGGCCGGATGAGATGGGCTTCGCGCATCACCTGGGCGTCATCGCCCATGGTCCCGGCAAGCGCGTTGGCGTCGTCCACGACTTCATGGGCTCGGAGGAGGGGCGCCGGCATGGCGGTTGCATCATCCTGGACCCGGAGCCGGTCCCGGTCGAGCAGGCGCTGGCGGCCCAGTTGCGGCTGCGGACGGATGTGCTCCGCGCGGCGATCCTGGAGTTGCGGCACGCGCCGCGGACAGAGGCGGCCACTTCCTCCGTGGCCGGCGATGTCCTGGCGCTCGGCGCCGCCCTCGACAGCCTGCGGACGGAAATGAAGGAGCGCATCGCCGCCCTGGAAGCGGCCCTGGCGGGCCAGGTGCCGGCCTCGCCCAGCCTTTCTCCCAGGGTGTCGCTCGACTATGTGAATGACCTGGTGGAGGCGTCGCAGGCGCAGATCCATCAGCGGTTGCGCGCGCTGGAGCTGCGGCTCATCGAGCAGAGCGCAGGCCCGAAAGGCATGGGCGGGGGCTGATTCGCGCCAGGCCGATCCCGCCTGGTGTGCTGGTTCCGAAGTTCGGATCGTGTCCCGTGTGGTGGTGTAGGAGCGACGCAGCCCGGGGCGCGAAGCCGAGGTTCGCTGATGCAGCGAACTTCAGATTCGGGACACTAGAGCATCATCCGATCAAACGGAATCGTTTGATCGGATAAAGATGCTCGTAATTCAATGATCTAGAGCTTTTGCCGTGAGCCTTTCCGAACGGAAAAAGCTCTAGCGGCAAACCATGATCCGCAGATCATAGACCGGATGCTCGAACATGTTCACCGCCGGGGCACCGGCAAAGAGCCAGCCGCGAAAGACCGGGCCGCTGGCCCCGCCCCGCTCATCGCTCACTTCAAGCCAGGCGGCGGCATCGGGCACCTCATCGGCCGGGCGCGCGTGGCAGGCGCGCAGCGTGATGGTGAGGGTGCCAAAGCGCGCGGGCTCGCCCACCGTGGCGCGCAGGGTGACGACGCGGGCATTCACCTTGTCCAGCGCCTGGATCTCACCGACGCGGCGCGGAACCCATTCCTGCGCCGCGGCCGGGGCTGCCAGGAACAGAAGCAGGCAGGCCAGGGTGCCTCGCATCAATGCCACGCGCCTCATGGCCGCCCCGCGGGGCGGCGGGGGCTCGGCAGGGCCGCGATGATCTCCGTGAGGATTTGCCGCATCGCCGCCTCATCCACCCCCATCAGGATGGCATCCTCGAAGATGTCGCGAAGCATCTGTGTGGCCTCGGCGTGGTTCTCGGCCAATACCTTCACCTTTTCGCGGCAGGAGATCGGCTGGCCGTCGCTGCCCGACCATGTGGCGGGCGGCGTGCTCATCGCGGGGCCGGCTCCGCCGCAGCCGCGCCGCCCGTGTTCATTTGCGTGACCGAGAAGATGAAGCGGCCCAGCAGGCTCTCCAGGCTGACCGAGCCCTGCGTCTCGGTGATCCGCCCGCGATCCGCCAGCAGGCGATCAGCGCCGCCGGGAACGATCGAGATATACTTGCCGCCCAGCAGCCCTTCCGAACTGACCTCGGCCGAGGAATCGGCGGGCAGGCCGAGATCGCCACGGATGCGAAGCGTCACCACGGCCTGGAAGGTGCGCGGATCAATGCGGAGATCACTGACGGAGCCGACCTTGACGCCGCCGATCTTCACATCGGCGCCCGAATTCAGCCCGTCCACCCGGTCGAACTCGGCGGTCAGCGAGATGCCTCCGACCTGCGGCGAGCGGCCGCCATGCAGGATGGCATAGGCCAGGAAGATCCCGGCCGCGACCAGGACAATGGCGCCGGCCAGAACCTCGGCGAGGCTGCGGTCCTTCATGCGACAAACTTTTTCATGCGGCGACAGATGGCCCGTCAGCCGCCCGGCGTCCAGGCCTCATAATCGCCGCCGGTGACGCGACGCTTGCCGCCGGCGTAATCATGGCCCTTGGGGCGCCAGGCCTGGGCCGTGCCGGTCATGTTGGCCTG
Organism: uncultured Roseococcus sp.; assembly: GCA_947084995.1. GTDB lineage: Bacteria > Pseudomonadota > Alphaproteobacteria > Acetobacterales > Acetobacteraceae > Roseococcus. The sequence goes on along the minus strand of CAMTUX010000039.1, from coordinate 48,479 downwards.
GTGCGGCTTCTGCCAGGGGTATTTCGGGCCGGGCAGCGGGGCCTCGGTCGTGTGATGCAGCCAGGCATGCCATTCGGGCGGCACCACCGAGGAATCCAGCCCCTTGGCGAGAGCGACGGTGCGCCGCGTGCGGCCATAGACCGGCTCGGGGCGGCGGGACTCGTAGTAGGTGTTGCCAGCCGCATCCCGGCCGATCTTGCGGCTGGTCAGGCGGGTGAGGAGGAGCTGGATCGTGGACATGGTGCATTCTCCCACAATTTCGCGGCGCGGCAAAGCATTCGGCATCGGCCTGGGGATTGCGAGTTTTCCACAAGATGTTGTGTTCCGTTCCCGTTCTGGCCACATCATGCGCCTTCCCGTGGCAAGCTCCGGGCGCTAGGCTCTGCATATGGCACGCATCACCGGAAGCTTGTGGGAAGGGGTCGCGCTCAGGCGCACCCGGATTGGCGCGGACCCCGACGCGCCGCCCCGCGCCGTCGCCCTGCCCGAAACCTGGGAAGATGACGCGGCCGCCGCCCTCGCGGCTCTGGCCCCAGGCGATGCCCCCATCACCCTGCCCCGCGCGGCGGAGGCCTGGATCGCCCGCGCATTGAAGGCCGGCCAGAAGGCCGGCCTGATCACCCCGCGCGAAGCCCCGCATCTGGCCGAGGGCTGGCGAGCCCTGCTGCTGACGCGGCGTGGCGCCCCCGGCGCCGAGGTCTGGCGCGCCGAAACCAGGCCCGAGCCTCGCTTCGTGCTGAACCTGCCCGCCTTCCTGGAACCCGAGGGCGGCTTTGACCTCGAAGGCTATGCCGAGGCCTGCGCGCTGGGCGTCGTGCTGCTCGATGCCCTGACCGGCGGCAAGGCGACCAAGCTGCGCCTGGGCTTCGCCGATCTCGCAGGGCTGCTCGCCGGGCTGGGCCTCGCCTATGACAGCGCCGAGGCGCGCGACGTCGCCGCCGGCATCGCGGCCCTGACACGAGGCGCCGCCGAGGCCCAGAGCGGCCGCATGGCCGAACGCCTGGGCGCACGGGAGCCCGTGGCGCTGATCTGGCCCGAACCGCCCGCCCAGGCGCCCATTCCAGGCCTCGCCGCCGCCGCGCGTGCCGCGCTGGATGCCGCCATGGCCGCGCCCGGCCTGCGCCATCAGGCGCTGGTCGCCCTTGCCCCGGCCGATGCCACCGAGGCGCTTCTGGGTGCCGAGACCGCCGGCATCGCCCCCGCGCCGGGTGCCACCCGCCCGGTGGAAACCGCGACCGGGCTGGTGGATGTGCCCACCCGCGCCGCGATGCGCGCGCCGCAAGCCCGAGTCGCGGCCATGCTCGGCCCGGTCAGCCAAGTCTCGCGCCGGGCCATGCAAGCGGCCGTAGGACCCTTCCTGCATGCCAGCCCGCCCACGCCTGTCGCCCTTCCCGCCGCCCCCCGCCCCGCCCCGGCCCCGCGCCCGGCGTTGCGCCGCCAAACGGGCCAGACCCTGCATGTCACCGTGGGCGGCCATCGCGTGGCGCTCCGCACCGCCGAGGAAGACGGCGCACTGCGTGAGATCTCCTTCAGCCTCTCCAAGGAGGGGGCCGCCTATCGCAGTCTGATGGACGGCTTCGCCCAGGCCGTGTCGCTGGGCCTCGCGCGCGGCGTGCCGCTGAGTGATTACGTCGAGGCCTTCGCCTATACCCGCTTCGGCCCGGCCGGCGTGGTGGAGGGCGACCCCGACATCCCCCGCGCCACCTCGGTGCTGGACTGGGCCTTCCGCCGCCTCTCCATGGATTACCTGGGCGGCGCCCTGCCGCAGCCCGAGACCGAGGATGTGGCGCCCGGCAGCCTGACGCGCGCCGCCGAACAATCGCCGCTGCTGCCGCTGGATCTTCCCACCATGGCCGAACGCCCAAAACGCAATTTTAGGATTGTTGCCTGATGTCCCGGATTGAAGCGCGCCTCGCCGAACTCGGCCTCACCTTGCCGGAGGCCGGCTCGCCCATCGCGAATTACGTGCCCTTCACCGTCTCGGGGAAAATCATCTACGTCTCGGGCCAGGTGCCGCGGAAGGATGGCGCGATCCATCCGGTCGGCCATCTCGGCGCGGGGGTTTCCATCGAGGAGGCCAAGGCGGCGGCGCAGCAATGCTTCCTCTCCGTCCTGGCCCACGCCAAGGTCGCGGCGGGCGGGGACCTGGACCGCATAGCGCGCGTGCTGCGTGTGACCGGCTATGTGAATTCCACGCCGGAATTCGGCGATCAGCCCAGCGTGATCAACGGCGCTTCCGATTGCGCGGTCGCGGTGTTCGGCGATGCCGGGCGGCATGCGCGCAGCGCGGTCGGCGTCTCGGCCCTGCCGGGCGGCGCGGCCGTCGAGGTCGAGGCGATTCTCGAACTGGCCTAATCGTGAATCGGCCCCATAGTGACGGGGATGGATTCCGGCGAGTTGACCCTCTCCCTGCATCGCGCCATCGCCGAAATTCCGGCGCTGGAATGGGATGCCTGCGCGGGTGACAACCCCTTCGTCAGCCACGCCTTCCTGAGCGCGCTGGAGGAGAGCGGCAGCGCCTCCGCCAGAACGGGCTGGCTGCCGCAGCATGTGGCGCTGCGCGATGCCTCGGGGCAGTTGCTGGCCTGCGCGCCGGCCTATGCGAAATCGCACTCCCAGGGCGAATATGTCTTCGACCATGGCTGGGCGCAGGCCTTCGAGCAGGCGGGCGGGCGGTATTACCCCAAGCTCCAGGTGGCGGTGCCCTTCAGCCCGGTGCCAGGCCCTCGGCTGCTGCGCCGGCCTGGCGTGCCGGTGGCGGCGCTGGCGCAGGGGCTGGCCCAGGCGATGGCGGCGCTGAAATGCTCCTCCACCCACATCACCTTCTGCACGCGTGAGGAATGGGAAGCTTTGGGTCAAGCCGGCTGGCTGCAACGCACCGGCGTGCAATTCCATTGGCAGAACCAGGCCTATGCCAGCTTCGACGATTTCCTGGGCGCCCTCAGCAGCCGCAAGCGCAAATCGCTGAAGCGCGAGCGGCGGGCGGTGGCGGAAAGCGGGCTGACGCTGCAAACCCTGCGCGGGGCCGGGATCACGCCGCGCCACTGGGCCGCCTTCCATGGCTTCTATCGCAACACGGTGGATGCCCGCTGGGGCAGCGCCTACCTCACGAAATCCTTCTGGCCGCTCCTGGGCGAGAAGCTCGGCGAACGCGTCGTGTTGATGTGGGCCGAGCGCGACGGCAAGCCCGTGGCTGGCGCATTGAACCTGCTGGGCACCGAGGCGCTCTATGGTCGCAACTGGGGCTGTGACGAGGAAGTGCCCTTCCTGCATTTCGAGCTGTGCTACCTGCGCGCCATTGATTTCGCCATCGCGCACGGCATCAGCCGCGTCGAGGCCGGCGCGCAGGGCGAGCACAAGATCCAGCGCGGCTACCTGCCCGCCCTGACCTATTCGGCGCACCTCATCGGCCATCGCGGCCTGTCCGATGCGGTGGCGCGCTTCCTGGAGCATGAGCGCCCCGCCATCCTGGAGCGCATGGAGGAACTCGCCACCCTCTCGCCCTATCGGCGCGACGGCGAGGCCTGATGGCGAAACCGTCCCACTTCGCGCGCCGATGATCCTCCCTTACGGGCAATTGGCGCTGGCAATGATCCTGGTCGGCGCCAATGTCGGCGTGGCGAAACTGCTGGCCGATACCCTGCCCATCGCCATGATCGCCTTCCTGCGCTGCGCGCTGGCGGTGGCGGTGCTCTGGCCGCTCGCGCGGATGATCGAGGGGCGGGTGAGTGTCCCGGCCGCGGTGAAGCGCAACCTGGCGCTCCAGGCGATCTTTGGCACGGCAATCTATAATGCTGGGCTGCTGGCGGGGCTGCGGCTGACCTCGGCGCTGGAGGGCGGCCTGGTGCTGGCCACGCTGCCCGCCGTGGTGGCGCTGGGCAGCTTCCTCTGGCTGCGGGAGCGGCTTTCGGCGCGGCAATGGCTGGCGGCGGGGCTGGCCGGCTTCGGCATGGCGGCGATCACCCTGGGGCGGCTGGGCGGCGGGGGCGGTGGATCGGCACTCGGCAACCTGCTGGTATTCCTGGGCGTCTGCGGCGAGGCGATCTATGTGCTGCTGGCGCGGCGCGTGGCGGGCGCCGTGCCGGTCATCACCGCCTCCTTTTGGATGCAGACCTTCTCGGCCGCCGTGCTGCTGCCCTTCGCGGCACCCGGCTTCGGGGCCGTGGCGGCGCTGGCCGATCCCCATTTGCTGGCGCTGCTGGTATTCCATTCCCTGACGGCGAGCGTGCTCTGCCTGTTGCTCTGGTATGCCGGGATGAAGCGCGTGCCCGCGGCCACGGCGGGCGTCTTCACCGCCTTCCTGCCGGCGAGTGCGGCGGTGACGGCGGTGCTGTTCCTGGGCGAGGCCTTCGGCGCGGTGCATGCGGCGGGCTTCGCACTGATGATGGGCAGCGTGATGCTGGCCACCTGGCCTTCGCGGCGCTGACCTGGCAAGGTGCCAGGTCAACTCCTGCCCGTGACCCTCCCTGCGCGCCCCCCTCTGCGGCCGCGGGCGGGGGGCGCAGGGAGGGCAGCAGCCTGTTAGCGATGCCTTAACCTTAATCCCGCCATGTATCACCGCATGAGCCGCCAGGACGGCGCTCCAGGGCCGAATGGCCTTGCAGGATGGAGAGCGGGAAAACCCCATGGCGCAAATTCAACCGCAACCGGCCCAACCCGACCCCATGGCCGAACTGCCCGCCCCGGCCCTCGCCCTCGTCGCGCAGGAACCGCCACCCACGGTGGACCCTGAATCCGCGGCGCTCCAGCCCCTCGTGCTGCGTACCTGCATGGCGCTGCAAGCCATGGCGCAAAGCCTGGAGGCGCTGGAAAGCGTGTTCCAGAAAATGAGCGTGCTGGAACCCAAGGCAAATGAGCACCAGGAACTGATGCATGGCACCGAGGAGACGGTGGCCCGCGTCATCGAACTGCTGCGGCGCGAAGGACCGCCTCTGCTGCACCGCGCCCAGGCGCTGCGGCTGCGGCTTCGCCTGCATGGCTACGCCGCGGGAAGCTCGGCCGCCGTCGCGCTCCGCACGCTGCATGCCGATCTCGACGGCCTGGCCGGCTTCCGGCAGGAGCGCCCGGCGCAAGTGGTCACGCATTGGGCACCCTATGTGCGGCGCGCGCGCTCCAACACGCTGATCATGCTCTCCGAGTTCGACCGCCATGCGCGGCAGATCGCGGAACAGCTCAAGGGAAACCCGGCGCCAGGCCCCGACGAGCCGGGCTAACCGCCCGCCAGGCTTTCAAACACCAGCATGCAGTGGCCATTATGCCGGAATTCGCCGCTTTCGCGCATGCCGCAATCACTCAGCACCGCGCGTGAGGCGAGGTTGGTTTCGCGCGCCACGCCGATGATGCGCGCCAGCCCCGCCGCATGCCCGAATTCCAGCGCCGCTTTCGCTGCCTCCCGCGCGTAACCCTTGCCGCGGCATTGGGGCCAAAACGCGAAACGCAAGGCGACCCCGCGCCCGTCGGGCCGCTCCATCAGGCCCGCAATGCCCAGGAATTCCCCGGTTTCCCGCAGGAAAACGCTCCAGGTGCCATAGCCGCGCACATGCCAGAAATCCATGTCATCCTCCAGCTCCTCGCGCGTTCGCTGGGGCGAGCGCGTGCCATGGAGCATGTAGCCAAAGACGCCCTCATCGCCCTTCAGCCGGATCAGGTCGGGCAAATGCTCCATGCCTGGCGGCAGGAGGGAGAGGCGTGGCGTGGTGATGCTCCGCCGCAGGCCCAGGACCTGTGACACGCTGCTAGCCTTCCAGCCGGATGGTGTAGCCGCCGGCCTGCGCGGGCTCGAATTCGGCGAAGCCGGTGGCGATGCGGGCCCTTGGCTGCGCCGCTCGCAGCGCGCGAAACAGGCCATCAGGGCTGCCCGGCCTGAGCCAGGGCGGCGGCAGCGCACCCACCCGGATCAAGGCGCGGGCGATCACCTGCGCGCAATTGCTGCCAAGCGCGACGAATAGCGGCGGCTTGGCCGCGATCTCCCGCCACGCCGCCGCGAAATCCTCCGCGCGGGAATCCCCCACGCGGATGATGCAGAAGGTGGTGGTGCAAAGCCGCGCCCGCGCCTCGGCGGCGCGCATGTATTCGGGGCGCGTCCGCAGCAGGGCCGCGGCATCCCGCACCTCACCCGGCGCGATCAGCGCCAGGCGGCCGTCCCGCTTGGTGTGGGCGTAGTAACCCACCGGCTCGCCACGCGGCAGGATGGCGTCGGCATGGCCGCCCTTATCCGTGCTGCGGGCGAAGGGGCCGGCCTTGTATCGGCAGGCAATGCCGATCTCATCGGGGCCAACCACCAGCACCCCGGGCGCATAGGCGAGTTCCAGCATCGCCTACCTCACAAGCGGGCGATACTTGATGCGGTGCGGCTGATCGGCCTGGGCGCCCAGGCGGCGGCGCTTATCGGCCTCATAGGCCTGGAAGTTGCCCTCGAACCACTCGACATGGCTGTCGCCCTCGAAGGCCAGGATGTGCGTGGCCAGCCGGTCCAGGAACCAGCGATCATGGCTGATCACCACGACGCAGCCGGCGAATTCCATCAGCGCTTCTTCCAGCGCGCGCAGCGTGTCCACGTCGAGGTCGTTGGTCGGCTCATCGAGCAGCAGGACATTGTGCGGAACCGAGAGCATCTTCGCCAGATGCACGCGGTTGCGTTCACCGCCCGAGAGCACGCCCACGCGCTTCTGCTGGTCCGCGCCCTTGAAGTTGAAGGCGGCGGTATAGGCGCGCGAGGCGATGCTGCGCTTGCCGATATTGATCATGTCATCGCCGCCGGAGATTTCCTGCCAGACGGATTTCTTGTCATCCAGGCTGTCGCGCGACTGGTCCACATAGCCGAGCTGAACGGATTCACCGACCTTCAGCGTGCCGGCATCGGGCTGCTCCTGGCCCGTGATCATGCGGAACAGCGTGGTCTTGCCCGCGCCATTCGGCCCGATCACGCCGACAATGCCACCGGGAGGCAGCTTGAAGCTGAGATCATCAATCAGCAGGCGATTCCCGTACGCTTTCCGCAGCCCCTCCGCCTCGATGACGATATTGCCCAGGCGCGGCGGCGGGGAAATGAGGATCTCCACCTCGCCCAACCCACGATCCTGGCTCTTTTCCAGCAGTTCCTCATAGCGCGAGATACGCGCCTTGCTCTTGGCCTGGCGGGCGGAAGGGCTGCGCCCGATCCATTCCTGCTCGGCGGCCAGCGTGCGGATGCGGGCCGTATCCTCGCGGTTCTCCTGCTCCAGGCGCTTGCGCTTCTGCTCCAGATAGGCGGAGTAGTTGCCCTGGTAGGGGAAGCCGCGACCGCGATCCACTTCCAGGATCCAGTTGGTCACATTGTCCAGGAAGTAGCGGTCATGGGTGACGACCAGCACGGCGCCCGGATAATCGCGCAGCGTATGCTCCAGCCAGGAGACGCTTTCGGCATCCAGGTGGTTGGTCGGCTCGTCCAGCAGCAACAGCTCCGGCTTTTCCAGCAACAGGCGGCACAGCGCCACGCGGCGGCGCTCACCGCCCGAGAGATTCTCCACCGAGGAATCCGCCGGCGGGCAGCGCAGCGCATCCAGCGCGATATCCACGCGGCGGTCCAGCTCCCAGCCATCGGCGGCGTCAATCGCTTCCTGCAATTCGCCCTGCTCGGCGAGGAGGCTGTTCATCTCCTCCTCGCTCATCTCCTCCATGAAGCGCTCGCTGATCTCATTGAAGCGCTTCAGTTGGCTTTCCAGCACGGCGAAGGCGGCGCGGACATTCTCGCCCACCGTCTTGGTGGCATCGAGCTGCGGCTCCTGGGCCAGGTAGCCCACGCGGGCGCCCTCGGCCGCCCAGGCCTCGCCGCCGAAATCCTTATCCATGCCGGCCATGATCTTCATCAGCGTGGACTTGCCGGCGCCGTTGGGGCCGAGCACGCCGATCTTCACATCCGGCAGGAAGGAGAGGGTGATGCCCTTGAAGACCTCACGGCCGCCCGGATAGGATTTCGTCAAATCCTTCATGACATAGACATACTGATAGGCGGGCATGGCGTGGTCCTGCGCGGAAGGGGAGGTTCGCGCGGGTTCTATCCCATGCCGGCCCGGATGGGGAGGGCTGGTTTGGCCCGCCGGGGACGATGCGGCGCTGCGCCGGTTGCGCCATCGCCTTCGAGGGCGGCACGGTCTGCATCCTCCAGACGGTCGCGACCAAGCGAAAGCGAGGGCACTCCGGCCTGCCGCTGACGCGGGGCGATTTCTATCCGACAGGCTGAGCCGCGCGCTTCACCTTGTCTTAAGCCGGGGGCGTTAGACAGAGGGGACCCAAGAAATGGATGGACCCGATGCAGTTTTTCCGCGCGAAGGCGCTCCGATACCTCATCGCACTGGGCATGGCGATCGCCATGCCGGCACCTGTCGCGACAGCAGAGCGTAGCCCGATCTTTGGTTTCGCCATGGTGGAGGCCATGTCCGAATCTGCGGCGAGGGACATCACCGCTCGCGGTTTCTGGGCCAACACCAATGGCATAGCCGCGGTGAATTTCGCCTATAACGCCTATATCTTCGCGTTCTACGCCCGGCATTTCGCGGTTTCCGGCAGCGCCAATGAGCAGGCCTGGTACGCGACCGCGGCCTGGTACGCCTATCACGCTTATCTCCATGCCTCCTGGGCCGCCAGCAATTCGGCAGCCGGGATCTGACGTTCCCATGCCCAGCCGCGAACAAAATGTTCGCCTGCACAAGGGGCGGCGCCTTCGCGCCATTCTCCTTGCCCTGGCGGGCCTCGTCGCCTGGCCAGGTTCGGGCGCTGCGCCAGCCATGGCCCAATCCGAGACGGAGCGCGTCGCGCTGCTCGAACGCATCCGCCTCCTGGAACGACGATTGGAGCAACTGGAACACCCGCCCGCCCGCGCGCCCCGCAGGCGGCAGGGCGAGGCAGTCGCCGCGCTGCCGCCGCGCTCGCAACCGCCCGAACCTCAAGTTGAACGCCCTGTCGAGCGCGCCTCCCCCGCGCCGCGCGCGCGCGATCCGCGTGATGATGAAATCCCGCAGGAGGCTTTCGTCTTTCGCGATCAAGCGGTGACGTTGCGTCCGGGGCAGGCCGAAGCGTCTCTCGACCTTGGCTATCTGCGCGATCGCCGCACTGTTTCCTCCGACCGCGCCGCCTCGGCCATCCTGACCGGCCGTCTTGGCCTGTTCCAGCGCGCGGAAATCTCGGTCACGGCCCCGTTCTTCCAGTCCACCCGCAGCTTCGAGATGTCGCCGACCCTGGTGAGCGACCGTGAGACGCGCGGCATCGGCGATGTCGCCGTGCAAATGAACATGCTGGGTTGGGGGGAACGGCCGGCATGGCCCGGCGCGATATTCACCGCGGCCGTGGTCGCGCCAACCGGCCCCTCGCCCTTCGTCAGTCCGCCCCAGGGCGTCGGCGCGCAACAGGTCCCGCTGGACATCACGCAACTCGTCTCCGCCCGTGGCACCTGGGCACTCCGAGGGGGGGTGCAGTTCTTCAAGACGGTGGACCCCATCGTGCTGTTCGGCGGAATCTCTTACGAACACGCATTCCCCTTGGAGCAGTCGGGCATCACCTTCCAGCCGGGCTGGCGCGTCAACTATAATGCGGGGGTCAGCTTCGCCCTCAGCGAGCGTTCCACGCTCGGCTTCAGCTTCATCGGCAGCTACACCGCCGCCCTGCGCGCCAACGCCATCACCTATCGCAACACGGCCAGTGAGGCCGGGATTCTCCGCCTCTCCCTGGTGCAGCGCGCGGGATCTGGCTTCTGGCTGGAACCGTCCCTCGGCGTCGGCCTGGTCTCCGACAGTCCCAGCTTCCAGCTCGGCCTCGGCCTTCGATACAGGTTCTGAATCATGCCCATCGCTCGCCGCACGATCCCCTTCCTGGCAGCCTGCCTCACCACCGCGCCCGCCCTGGCGCAGGAGGCGGCAATGCGACGCCCCCAATCCTGGCAGCAGCGGCGCTATGCCCAGGTGGTGCGCCAGGTGCTGGAATTCTCCTGTGGCAGCGCCTCGCTTGCGACACTGCTGACCCACTTCCTCAGCCACCCCACCACGGAGTTCGATGTCATCACCCTGTTGCGCCAACGCTATCCCAACGAAGCGGATTGGCGCTCCAAGCAGGAGCAGGGATTCTCCTTCGAGGACATCACCTTCGCCGCGGAACGGCTGGGTTTCTCGGCCCAGGCCGCCCGCATCGATGTGGCGCAACTGCCCCGCATCGCCGGTCCGCTGATCGTACATCTCAACAAGGGCAAGTGGCAGCACTTCTCGGTGCTCCGCGCCTCCCGCGAGGGCTTCCACTACCTCGCCGATCCCATACAGGGCCAGGTCACCATGCTCGACCACGAGTTCCGCCGTGAGTTCACCGGCGCGGCGCTGGCCGTCTGGCGCCGTGGCGAGGCGCTGCCGCTGGGCTCGCCCTTGCAGGCGGTGCGCGATGGCGTCTCCGTCCAGCGCAGCTTGGCCCGCGCGATCCAGAGCGCCGTGCCCCCCGCCAGCTTCCCGATCCCATTCTGAGATGCGCGCGCCCCTGGCCCTCCTGCCGCTCCTCGCCGCCTCACCCGCCGCGGCCGACCCACGCTGCGCGGCGTTCGGCCAACCGGCATACACGGCGCAGCGCGCCATCGCCGAAGGGGCAGCGCCGCCCGTCGTCGCGCAGGTCACCTTCCAGGGCCCGCGCCTGAGAATCGAAGCCGCAGGCCCCGCGGGCGATCGGCTGGTCACCCTCGTCACGCCGGAACTCCATGCGATGTTCCTGGCCCGTGCCAACCCACCGCTGGCCATGCGGATGCCCAGCCCCTCCCCCCCCGACATCCCGGGGGAGGGGCGCCGCCTGCGGGAGGAGCGAAGCCCCGGCCGCGTCACCCTCATCACCGAGCTGCGCGGCGCCAGCGGCCGCTGGCATGAGGTGGAGCGCAGCATCTGCCGCCGCGACGGCGTCCTGCTGGAGGCCCGCCAGTGGCACCCCCGCGAAGGCGGCGGCACGGTGATCACCACCCGCCAGACCGAGATCCGCCTGACCCCGGCGGACCCCGCTTTGTTCAGGCTTCCGGCGGGGTTCCGACTGGTGGATGCCCCGCCGCCGCCCATCAGTCGGCGAACTGCCCCGCCGCCTGGATGACCGGGCGCCACCGCGCCACATCCGCCATCCAGAAGGCGCGATGCGCGGCCGGCGTGGCCTTGGCCTGCGGCACCGGCTCCGTGCCGAGGTCAGCGAAGCGTCGCACCAGGCCCGGATCCCGCAGCGCCGACTGCAACGCGCCAGACAAGCGCGTCACCAGCTCCGGATTGGTGCCGCGTGGGGCGTAGAGGCCGTGCCACACGCTCACCTCAAAGCCGGGCAGACCCGCCTCGATCGCCGTGGGCACGTCGGGCAGCGAGCCCACGCGGTTCCGCGTCGTCACCGCGAAGGCCTTGATGGTGCCGGCGCGGATGTGCTCGGTCGTGTTGGTGGTCTGGTCGCACATCAGATCCACCGTGCCGGCCACCAGGTCATTCATCGCAGGGCCCGTGCCGCGATAAGGCACCGTGGTCAGCGGCACGTTCATCGCCTGCTGGAACAGCAGCCCGCACAAATGCGAGGCCGCGCCCACGCCGGCATTGGCCAGGTTGATCCTGTCCCGCTCACGCCGCACCAGCGCCACCAGCTCGGCCAGGTTGTTGGCCGCGATGTTGCGCTTGCCCACGATCGTCATCGGCACTTCGGTGATCATGCCCACCGTCTCGAAGCCGTTGATCGGGTCATAGGCGAGCCTGCGATACAGCGTCGGGATCGTGCTCATCCCGATGTGGTGGACCAGCAGCGTATAGCCATCCGGCCGCGCCGCCGCGAGGCGCTGCGCCCCCAGCGTGCCGCCGGCGCCGCCCACATTCTCGATCACGACGGAGGTATTGAGGTCACGACCCATCGCCTCGCCCAGCAGGCGGGCCACGGTGTCAGTCGGGCCACCCGCCGCGAAGGGCACGATGATGGTGATGGGGCGGCTGGGGAAGGCCTGCGCCGAGGCGACTGAAGGCGCGGCCAAGACAGCGGCGGCAAGGGCCGGCAACTGGCGCCGGGTGAGACGGGGCATGATGTCCTCCATGGAAGATTTCTTGATGGTCATGCGGCGCGCTTCTCGCCATGTTTCATCGCCTTGGCAATGAAAAAAGCGGCTGGCCGCGCCCCCCCGGATTGTTTATCCGCCATGCATGACACGCAGCCCCCGCCCCTGACATGACCGCCGAGGAATTGCTGCATCGCGGCATGGCCCGCCACCGCGAGGGCCGGCTGGCCGAGGCCGTCAGCCTCTATCGCCGCGCCCTCCGCCTCAAGCCCCACCACCCGGACGCCGAAAACCTGCTGGGCGTCGCCGCGCGCCAGCAAGGCGACCTGCCCGCCGCCCTGGCCCACGCCGCCCGCGCCGTGGCCGCCATCCCAAACTCCCCCCTCTTTCTCGCCAACCAGGGTGCCGCCCTGGCCGAGGCCGGGCACCTGGCCGAGGCCATTGCCGCCCTCAGCCGCGCCGTCGCGCTCAACCCGCAGGATGCGGTGAGCCTGCGAAATCTCGGCCAGGCGCTGACCGCCGCGGGCCAGGCCGAAGCCGCCATCGCCCCCCTCACCCAGGCCACGCGCCTGACGCCCGATGCCCCCGAGCCCTGGCTGGCGCTGGCCCATGCCGCGCGCGAGGCGACCCTCCCCGATCTGGCGCGCGAGGCCGCCGCCCGGGTGCGCGGCCCCCTGGCCGAGCAGGCCGCCTTCCTCCTCGCCGCCCTCGGCGCCGCACCCCTGCCCGCCCGCGCCCCCGCCAGCTACGTCCGCGAGTTGTTCGACGCCTTCGCCCCCCGCTTCGACGCCGAGCTGGAGGGCGCGCTGGGCTATCGCACCCCGGCCCTCCTCGCCGCCATGATCCAGGGCCTTCCGCCTGGGCGCGTGCTCGATCTCGGCTGCGGCACCGGACTTTCCGGCCTGGCGCTCAAGCCCTTCGCCACACGCCTCGAAGGGCTGGACCTCTCCCCGCGCATGCTGGCCCAGGCCCGCGCCCGCCACATCTACGCGGCCCTGCACGAGGCCGATTTGCTGGATTTCCTGCCGCGCCACGCCGCCACCTATGACCTGATCGCCGCCGCCGATGTGCTGAACTACCTGGGCAACCTGGCGCCGGCCCTCAGCGCCATCCACGCGGCGTTGAAACCCGGCGCGACGGCAATCTTCAGCCTGGAAGCGGGCGAAGCCGAAGTGACGCTCGGCCAGGGGCTGCGCTTCCGGCACAACCCGGACCACGCGGCCCAACTGGCCCAGGCCGCAGGATTTGCCGTGGTGGCGCGCGAGGAAGCCGTGTTGCGGACGGAGAAAGGGCAGGACGTGGCGGGGGTTTTGTTTCGCGTGGCGAAGTGACCGAGGGGGCGCTGCCCCCTCGACACCCGCCAGGGTGAAACCCTGCGTGGGTTTCACAGCTTCCTGCACCTTCTTCACTTCCAGCACTCGCGCAGGGTGCGGGGGATGTAGGAACGGCCGCCAGCCAGGGTGTGAAGATGCTTCAGAGCGCGGAGAAACTCCCGCGCCGCGCGGCCCCGCCGCAAAATTCGGGCGCGAATGTCGAGATGCCGGATGATTTCGGACAAAGCCGGATCGGCCACCATCCAGGACGGCCCCGGCAAGGCGCGCAGCAGATTGAGCCGCCGCGCCAGCACGATCAGCCCCAACCCGCGCAACCGCACGGCACGCCGGGCGGCGCGGCAGATGAACCCCTCCAGGCCGCGCAACACATGCCCCACCGGCGCAGCCGCGAGGGCGAGGAGCAGCCTCTCCCACAGCCCGGCATGGGTGAAGCGCCGGAATTGCCGCGCGACGCTGGCCCCATGGCCGAATTCGGCAGGCAATTCCCGCCAGGCGCCCTCGGTCGCCGCCACGCGAAAAAACGCATCGAACTGCGCCCGCACATCACAAGGCCGGCCCACCCCGCGCGGCGGCAGATGCGGGAGAAGTGCCGCCCATTGCGCATCGGTGAGCCGGGCATAGGGGATGATCAGCCGCGCGGGCGGGCGTGGGCGGGGACCGGTGGGGTGGATGTAGGGGGCGCGGAGGGCTGGGGGGAGAAGGTTGGGCATCGTGCTTTGTAGCGCGAAACGCGGAACAAAACAAGAAAATAACATGCCCAGCATAACGTTTTGGCCAATGCCAGACTGCCGCTGAGCAGGCCTCGGCGCGCGCCCCCTTCAGCCGTAGGCGGACGTCTTTGGCGGCGCGGCTCTGCCGGCGCGGTCATGGGCCAAGGCAAAGCGAAGATCCTCAGCCGCAGCGCGGAGCAGGGCGGCGGCGGTGTCGAGCCTTTCGATTTTGGCATCTTCGGCCAATTGCTCCAGCCTGCGGATCAGACTCCTTCGGCGGTCCTCATCCTGCCGTTCCAGCAGCCAAGCGGCGTGCACCTCATCAGCAGACTTGGCTGTGTTGGCTAGCTGCCGGCAAAACGTCATATTCCGCTCCATGTGAACCTGACCCATACTGGGTTGATACTAATATCCATGCGCATACGACGCATGATCCGAGATCGTTATGATATAAGTTGCGTCTGGTTGGGCATCATCCTACAAATCTGTGCGTTCGGTTGAGGATAAGCGCGATAAGACGGAGGTCCTCGGTTTCGGCTTGCGCAGAAACCCGCTGAATGACCGCCAGCCAAGGGGCGGAACCGGCTAAGGGCGCGGTAGCGTGAAGGCGGTCGGTAACTTTAGCCTGTGCCGAGTCAACGGCACGAGGATTGGTGGCGGCGACATCTTGGTCTGCGAGCTCATCTATCCCCATCGGGCATACTTTCTTGCGAAACGCTACAAAACATTACGCTGGATCAGGCTGGTAATCTTCCTTGGACGAATTCAGCATTGCGCCCCACAACCTGCAAGGAATTTTTGCCGCATAGAATCAACCTGCGCTTGCAAAACAGAATTAAAAAAACATTCTTGGGATTGTAAAGCAAAAAAAATCCATCGATTACATAGACATAACCACGAGGCAGCGGATAGCCACCTGAAACGTTAAGAAAAAATTGGTTACCTTTCTGCATCTTTTTTACATGCCAGGGAAATGAAACACATGACAGACTCAAGTCGGTTAGGTTAATATGCAACCCAAGGTTGCATTTATGCCGTTAAATTGGTAGATATACTACCATTGGTAGATTGTCTCCTAAAGTGCGCCATGTCTATGATTTCTAATTTCCTCGTAAATAATGGTCAGATGCGCCCATAATTAGACAGGGCGCTTGGGAAGTTGACATTTCATCCGTATATGACGCAGTCAAACCAGGAACTGGCCTCATGAGAGATCCCCTACTTTGCAAGGCCATCGCGCTGGCGCTGGAGAGCATCCTGACGAACGCCAGCAACCGCGAGCAAGCGCTAGCAAATGCCGACGCGGAAGTTGCTCGCCTGCTGCGCTCCAACAGTAAGGACGAGGAAAGCGTGGCGCTGCTGACTTTGGTGCGCGAGGAAATCGCCAATGCGCGATCGGTTACGCATTAGATCAAGAGCGGCGCAGGCCGAAGCCCGGATAATGTAAGCTTCGCGTAGAGGGTGAATCGCAGCTTCGGCAAACGCCTCGGCGGATCGTCTTCTAAACCCGCCGCAACGGCACCCGAAACGCCAGCACAGCCGCCACGCCCGTCATCACCGCCGCCCCGGCAAACATCGCCCTAAAGCCGGTAGCCAGCCCCGCCCCCATCACCGCGCGCTCGCCTTCCGGCAGCGCGGCCAGCGCCTCCCGGCCCCCGCGCATCGCCGCCGCGAAGCGTTCCGCCACCTCCGCATCCGCCAGCGCGAAGGCCACGAAGATCAAGGCCCCCAGCACCGCCGTCCCGGCTGCCGCGCCCAGGTTCCGCATGAATTGCACCGAGGCCGTGGCCACCCCCAGCCGGGCCGTCCCCGCCGCCACCTGCACCGTGGTCTGCACGGCGGGGAAGGTGCAGCCGAAGCCCAGGCTGCACAGCGCCAGCAGCCAGGGCAGCCATGTCAGTGAGATCTTCCCCGCCCCGAAGGCGAGGAAAGAGAGCACCGCCGTCGCCAGCACCAGCCCGATGGAGGGCAGCAGCATGTTCCGCCCCGTCCGCGCCAGGAATGTGCCGGAAGCCAGCGCGCCCAGCCCCCCGCCCAGGCTCATCGGCAGCAGCATGGCGCCGACGGTGGCGATGGGCACGCCCCGCACCACGCTCAGATAAAGCGGCATGAAGGAGATCAGCGAAACCATGGTGCCCGCCACGCAGGCCGCCAGCAGGTTGGTCCGCCAGATCACCGGGTCCGTCAGCACGGGCAGCGGCAGCAGCGGGTCCGGCACGCGCGCCTCCACCCGCAGCAGGGCGAACAGCGCCACGGCGCCGATGGCGGCAAACACCATCCCCACGGCGAAATCGCCCCAGTTCATGCGCTGCGCGCGGTCCAGCATCAGCAGCAGCATCGCGACGAACAGGGTGAACAGCGCGGTCCCGGCGGCGTCGAAGCGGAAGCTGCCCCCGGCCAGCCCGCGCTTGGGCAGGCGCCAGGCCATGGCGAAGCCGAAGCCCACCAGCGGCAGCCCGGCCAGAAACACCCAGCGCCAGCCGAATTCCTGCGTCAGCCAGCCGCCGGCCAGTGGCCCGGCGGCCGAGGCGCCCATGAAGCATGCCACCAGATACGCCTGGTAGCGCCCGCGCTCCCGCGGGGGCACGGCTTCGCCGATCAGCGCCATGGCCAGCGTCAGCAGCGCGCCGCCGCCAAAGCCGTGCAGGGTGCGGGCGGCCAGCAGCGCCTCGAAGCTCGGCGCCAGGCCTGCGGCCAGCATGCCCAGGCCTTGCAGGGTGAAGGCGATGAACAGCATGGGCCGCCGCCCATAGGCATCGCCCAGCCGGCCAAAGATCGGCGCGGCAATGGTGGCGGCCAGCAGATAGGCGACGACGACCCAGGAAATCCTCTCCACCACGCCGAAAGCTGCTGCCATGGCCGGCAGGGCGGTGGCGGTGATGGTCTGGTCGATCGCCGTGACGAAGATGGCGATGGCGATGGTCGGGAAGGCCCGGAAGAAAGCGCGGCGGGCCTCTTGCGGCTCCATCACGCGACCGCGCTGCGGCCCATCTCCAGGAATTTCTCGCGCCGCCTTGCTTTCAGCGTGGCGCCGTCCAGTTCAAGCAGCGGCTCCAGCGCGCCCCAGACGGCATCGCCCACCATCTCCATCGCCGCCCCCTGGTCGCGATGGGCGCCGCCCAGCGGCTCGGTGATCACGGCGTCAATCAGGGCCAGGCGCTTGAGGTCCTCGGCGGTGAGTTTCAGCGCCTCGGCGGCGGTCGCGGCCTGGGCGGCGTCACGCCAGAGGATGCTGGCGCAGCCCTCGGGGCTGATCACGGAATAGATGGCGTGTTCCAGCATCAGCACGCGGTCGGCGGCGGCCAGCGCGATGGCCCCGCCCGAGCCGCCTTCGCCGATGATGGTGGCCACGAAGGGCACGGGGGCGGAAAGCCCGGCCTCGATGCTGCGGGCGATGGCTTCCGCCTGGCCGCGCGCCTCGGCCTCGATGCCGGGGAAGGCGCCTGACGTATCCACGAAGGAGAGGATGGGCATGCCGAAGCGCCCGGCCAGCTCCATGATGCGGCGGGCCTTGCGGTAGCCCTCGGGCTTGGCCATGCCGAAATTATGCTTCACGCGGGTCTCGGTGTCGCGGCCCTTCTCGGTGCCCAGGATGGCCACGGCGCGGCCCCGGAAGCGGCCCAGCCCGCCGATCACGGCGGCGTCATCGGCGAAGGCGCGATCACCCGCCAGCGGCGTCCATTCCTCGATCAGGGCGCCGACATAGTCCAGGCATTTCGGGCGTTCGGGGTGGCGGGCCACCTGCGCCTTCTGCCAGGGGGTGAGCTTGGCATAGGTGGCGGCCAGCAGCTTTTCCGCCTTGTCGCGCAGTTTCGAGACTTCCTCGGCCACATCAATGCCGCCCGCATCCGTGGCGCGGCGGAGTTCTTCGACCTTGCCTTCCAGCTCGGCGATGGGTTTTTCGAAATCGAGGAAATGGCGCATGATTCAGCGGGTCTAGCGCAAAGCGGTGCGGGGGAAAACAGGGGGAGCCGGGTTGGCGGGGGCGGGGTGCGGGCCTAGACCATGATGCGTTCGCTTGCGCTCACTTTCATGGTCTCGCCACTTCTGAGAGCGGGATTCAACGTTTTCGGCGATTCCACCTCAACGCATCCCGCTCTAATCTCGTCACCCCAACCAAGGAACCACCCATGCCCGCCCTTTCCGCCCGCCTTGCCGATGTCCAGGTCTCCGCTTCCGTCGTGATGGGGATGAAGGCGCGTGAATTGGCGGCCAAGGGCATCAAGGTGGTCAGCCTCGCCTCGGGCGAGCCGGATTTCCCCACGCCGGACCATGCGATCGAGGCGGCGCACCAGGCGGCGCTGAAGGGGGACACCAAGTATCCGCCGCAGGGCGGCACGGCGGCGATGAAGGCGGCGGTGATCCGAAAGTTCAAGCGCGACAACGGCCTGGACTTCACGGCGGACGAAATCCTCGTCACCAATGGCGGCAAGCAGGCCATCTACAACGCCCTGATGGCGACGCTCGATCCGGGCGATGAGGTGGTGATCCCCGCACCCTACTGGATCAGCTACGCCGATATGGCGAAGGTGGCGGGTGGCGTGCCCGTCACCGTCTCCTGCCCGCAGAATAACGGCTTCAAGCTGCGGCCGGAGGATCTGGAAGCGGCCATCACGCCCAAGACCAGGTGGGTGATGCTGAACTTCCCGAACAACCCCACGGGTGCCGCCTGTTCCCGCGCCGAAATGCAGGAATTGGCGAATGTCCTGCTGCGCCACCCGCATGTCTGGGTGATGACCGACGACATGTATGAGCACCTCGTCTATGACGGCTTCGAATTCTGCACCATCGCCGAGGTCGAGCCCCGCCTGCGGGACCGCACGCTGACGGTGAATGGCGCCTCCAAGACCTATGCGATGACCGGCTGGCGCATCGGCTTCTGCGGCGGGCCATCGGGGCTGATCTCGGCCATGTTCAACATGCAGGGCCAGGCGACCTCGGGCGTGTCCACCATCGGCCAGGCCGCCGCCGCCGCCGCACTCGACGGCCCGCAGGAACTGGTGGCCGAGCGCGCCGCCGAATACCGCATCCGCCGCGACTTCGTGGTGGCGGAACTGAACAAGGCGCCGGGCATCGTCTGCCACAAGCCCGAGGGCGCCTTCTACGTCTTCCCCAATGTCTCGGGCGTGCTGGGCAAGACGAGTGCCGCCGGCACCAGGATCAACAACGACACGGATTTCGCGCTGGCCCTGCTGGAGGAAGCGCATGTCGGCGTGGTGCAGGGCGCGGCCTATGGCATGTCGCCATATATCCGCATCAGCTACGCGACGGACATGGCGAGCCTGACGGAAGCCATGCGCCGCATCCAGGAGTTCTGCCGCGGCCTGGCGTGATGCTTCGACCTGGGACTGACGCGGATGCCGATGCCTATATCCGCCTGATCGGGGATGCCTGGGCGGAATTCCCCGGCGTCATCTTCGACGTGGATGGAGAGTTGCCGGAACTCCGCGCATTGGCCAGCTATTTCGCGCGGCTGGATGGCGCGCTTTGGCTGGCGCAGAACGGCCAGGGCATGATCGCCACTCGGCCCTTGCGCGAAGACCAGGCCTGGGAGATTGGCCGCATGTATGTGGCCCGGGCGGCGCGCGGCACCGGCCTCGCCCAGCGTCTGCTGGCCACCGCCGAAGCCCATGCCCGCGCAGCCGGGGCCGAGCGCATGGTGCTCTGGACCGATACGCGCTTCGAGGCCGCGCACAGCTTCTACGAGAAGGCAGGCTATGTCCGGCAGGGCGCCATCCGCATCCTGGATGACCTCTCGAAATCGCTGGAATTCCGCTATACCAAGCCCTGCCGGGGCCTGGTCGTGGAAATGCTGGATGCCGCCGCCGCCGCCAGCGCGGAACGCCGCCTGGCCGAGATCCTCATCGCCTGCGTCGCCTCAGGCGCCAGCGTCTCCTACCTGCATCCGCTCTCGCACGAGAAATCCCGCGGCTTCTGGAAGCGCGTCTCCACCGATGTGGCGCAGGGCCATCGCGTATTGCTCGCCGCCTGGGCGGATGGGGCGCTGGCCGGCACCGTCCAGCTCGATCTCGGCACGCCCGAGAACCAGCCGCACCGGGCCGAGATCGCCAAGCTCCTGGTGGACCCCGCCTTCCGCCGGCAAGGCGTGGGCGAGGCGCTGATGCGCCGCGCGGAACAGGCGGCCCAGCGCCTGGGCCGCCGCCTTCTCACGCTGGACACCCGCGCCGGCGATTTGGCCGAGCCGCTCTACCGACGCCTCGGCTGGCAGGAGGGCGGCCGCATCCCCGGCTATGCCCTGGATGCGGCGGGCCGCGCCCATGACACGCTCTATTTCCACAAGAGCATCGGCTAGAGCATTTTCCGTTCGGAAGGGCTCACGGCAAAAGCTCTAAATCATTGAATTACGAGCATTTTTATCCGATCAAACGATTCCGTTTGATCGGATGATGCTCTAGCAGGCGGCACGAAAGCCGCTCCGCAGGCGCGCTCCAGCGGCAGCCAACCCGGCCGGCCCCATGTCTTGACGGCCCCATGTCTTGACGGCCCCGTGTCTTGACGAATGGGCATTCAGGCGGCGGCAGCGACCTTGTCGAGAAGTTGATCCATCGCGGTCCGGCTTGCCGTCTCCGTAAAGACCAGCGCCACCACCCCGTCTTCGCAACGCGCGACGCGGCCATGGATCGCCGCCGCCCCCTGCGGCACGAAGGCAGCAGCGGCACCCGGCGGCAGCTTCACGGCGGTCTTGACTGCCACCCCGCCGGTCGAGAAGTCCTGGACGGATACCTCCTCGCTCTTGCCGTCGTGCAAAAGCCGCGCCCGCATCCCCTGGCCGGAGACGCGCTCGAAGCGGCGCCGCTCGCCGCTGTCGCTTTGCAGGTTGCCGACGAAGCCGCTCACTTCCGCGCGCAGCGTGGCGGCCTGGTGCTCCACGCCCTGGGCGGCCTCCCGGACCTGGTTGCTGACCAGGCCTGCCTGTTCCGCCACGGCGGCCACCGCGCCCATGGAATCGCTGACGCTGGTGGTGGCGGCAGCCACGCCCTGCAGCCGCTGGGTGATCTCGCGCGTGCTGGCGCCCTGCTGCTCGACCGCGGCGGCGATGGTGGTCGCCACCTCGTCCATGCGCCCGATGGTCTGCTTGATGCCCCGCATGACCCGCGCCGCCTCGCCCGTGGCCTGGCGCATGGCCTGGATCTGCGTGCCGACCTCCTCCGTCGCCTTGGCGGTTTGCGCGGCGAGGGTCTTCACCTCGCTTGCCACCACCGCGAAGCCCTTGCCCGCCTCGCCCGCGCGCGCCGCCTCGATCGTCGCGTTGAGAGCGAGCAGATTGGTGCGCGAGGCCACGTCGGAGATCAGGTTGAGGATATCTCCGACCCGCTCGGCGCTTTGCGTCAGGGCCAGCATCTGCCTGTCACTCGCCTGCGCCTCTCGCACGCCGTCGGCGGCAACCTCGGCCGCACGGGCCACCTGCTGGCTGATCTCGGCGACAGTGGAGGATAACTCCCCAACCGCGACCGCAACCGCGGAGAGGTTTTCGGAGCTTTGGGTCGCTTCAGCCGCGGTCCGCGAGACGCGGTGCTGCGTCTCGCCGGCGGCGGTCAGCATCTCGCCCGCAGCTTGCTGCATGCCGACCGACGCGGATTCGAGCTGCTGCATGACGCCGGCCACGGAACGACCGAAATCATCCGTGTAGCGTTCCACCGCCTTGGCACGGCGCTCGCGCGCGTCGCGCGCTTGCAGCGTGGCCTTTTCAAGCTCCGCCTTTTCGAGCAGCCCGTCGCGGAAGATGTTCAGCGAGCGCGCCATGGTGCCCAATTCGTCACGGCGTTCCAGGCCCGGTATGTCGGCGTTGAGATCCCCGCCCGCAATGGCGCCCATCGCGGCATTGATCCCGCGCAGCGGCGGCACGATGGCGCGGATCAGCACCAGGATGCAGACCACACCCCCCAGGACAACCAGGAGCGAGGCGAGCAGCGCCACCCGGTTGGTCGTGCCGAGATCCCCCGATGCCTTTGTGATCGCGGCCTGGGCCTGGGCCGCTTCCATGTTTCGCAATTGCAGGATCGCGGCGGACATCGCGTTGCCCTGGGCGCGGAAATCCACCAGCACCTCGGCGAAGCGCCGCGATTGCTCCATGCTGCGCTGACTGGCCGCCTCCCATGCGCCGAACTGGACATTGATGGCCGAAGCCGCATCCAACCCGAGTTGGCGCAAGCCGGTCTTCGCCGCCTCACTCGCAGCCAGAACGGTGGAAAGCCGCTCGGCCGTGGGTTCGGCCCGATGCTGCAGGGCCGCCACCCGGGCCGATGCGGCCAGCCGCTCGGCCGCTTGCCCTTGCGCCGATCCCAGTGCGCCAAAGGCCTCGAACAGGGCCGCGCCCGCGCGATTCTGCTCGGCCTCGGCCTGGAGGCGCAGGGCAACGATCTCTTGCATCTGGCGCCAGGAGCCGAGATAGCCCGCCCGCGCCGCCTGGAAAGCGGCCAATTGCTCGTGCTGGGCAGCGGTGAGCGCCGGCTCGCGCGCCAAACTCGTGGCCCCGGCTTCCAACTGCCCGAGGAAGCCATCCGCAGCGCGCACATGAGTCGGATTGGCCCGCTGCAACCAGATGTTGATCTGGTTACGGGCGGAGGTGAGATCAATTTCCAGTTGCAGCACCCGCGCCAGGCGCTCCGCCGCACCCTGGCCGCGCCCAAAGCTCGAACTGGCCTGTCCGAGCAGCAGGTGGGTCGCGGCGGCTCCCAACACGGAAATCAAAAGCAGGATACCGAGCGCGAAGGATAAGCGGCGCGAAAGGGACATGATTGCTTCTCCGGATCTGACCCCACCCCAGTAACCGCGAAGCGTAAAGCTCGACTTAAGCCCACAACATGCAAACCCTGCCCCGAAGTGATGCCGCCCTGCGCGGGGAGGCGAAGGCGGTGACTCGGCGGCGCGTGCCCCTTGCGGAGTTGGCCGGCCTGGCTGCAAGGGGTCGCCACCCTCGCTCAAGCCGCTAAACTCCTTCCAAACCGCCAGGAACCGCCCCATGTCCGAACCCGCCCTCCCCCCTCTCCTGCTTATCGGCTGCGGCAAGATGGGCGGCGCCATGCTGGCCGGCTGGCTGGAACTGGGCCTGCCGCCCGAAACCGTGGTGGTCGAGCCGCACGCCGCCGCCGTCAGCGCCTTCGCCGGGCGGGTGCGGCATGTGGACAGCATCGCGCAGATCCCGCAGGCCTTCGCGCCCGCCGCCATCATCCTTGCCACCAAGCCGCAGGAGGCGCCGAACGCCCTGCCCGCCCTGGCGCATCTGGCCACCCCCGATGTCGTGTTTCTCTCCATCATGGCGGGCCGCACGGTCGCGGGCATGAACGCCATGCTGGGCGGCAATGCCCGCATCATCCGCGCCATGCCCAACACGCCCGCGGCACTCCGCCTCGGCTTCACCGTGGCCTGCCCCGGCCCCGGCGTGAGCGAGGCGCAGCGCGCGCTGGCCGACCGGCTGCTGGGCGCCATCGGCGAGGCCGCCTGGCTGGAGGATGAAGCGTTGATTGATCCCGTCACCGCCGTCTCGGGCGGGGGGCCGGCCTATGTCTTCCTGCTGGCCGAGGTGATGGAGCAGGCCGCCATCACCCAGGGCCTGCCGCCAGACCTCGCCCGCCGCATGGCCCGCGCCACCGTGGCGGGCAGCGGCGCCCTGCTGGGTGCGAGCACCGAGGATGCGGCGCAGCTACGCCGCAATGTGACCAGCCCCAGGGGCACGACGGAACGGGCGCTGGCCGTGCTGATGCGCGAGGAAGCCTGGCCCGCGCTGATGCAGGAAGCCATCGAGGCGGCGACGGCGCGCTCCCGCGAATTGGCGGGCTGAACGCTCAAGCAATTTGCGAAAGGGCTCCGCCCTCTCGCGCTCAAACGGGTTTGCGAAAGGGCTCCGCCCTCTCGCGCTCAAACGGGTTTGCGAAAGGGCTCCGCCCTCTCGCGCTCTCCGGCCAGAAAACCTGGTCTCCTGACCCTTCATCCGAGCAAAGCGACGCCTTCAGCGCCGGCGCTGCCGGTCCCGCAAGCGCTCGATCAGGAGGCCGCCCAGACCAATCGCCAGCTGCTCCCAATCCGGGCGCGAGGCGGCCGGCGCCGTCAGCAGCGCCACGGATTGCTCGCGCAATTCCCGCGCCTCCTCGGCCACAGGGTCATGGCCACCGCGCGCCATCAGCAGCAGGATCACCGCCAGCACGCCATCGGCCAACGCGACCAGCAAGGTCGCCTCAAGAACACCCTGCCGCTCCGCCAGCCAAAGCCAGCCCGCGACATGCAGCAGCGCCAGCATCGCGAAGCCGAACACCGCGGCGGCGGCGACCAGCGCCGCCGCGCGCCCCATCATCGCCCCTTGGCGGCGCAGCAGGATGCCCTCCGCCCGCGCCGCGGTGGAGAGCAGGCGGAGCATCCGCATGCTCAGCGCCGCAGGATCGAGGCCAGCACAAAGCCCGCCAGCACCGCGATGCCGATGGCCGCCAGCGGCTTGTCATGCACCGCATCGCTCAGCCGCGCCGCCTGGTGCCGCACCTCCTCGGTGGCCGACTTGGCGGCATGCTCAGCGGAGCTGACGACGGAGCCCAGCATCGGCGTGACGCGCTCATTCATCAGCGTCTCCACCTGCGAGCGCAGGCGCGCGATTTCGGCCGCCGCATCATGCGCGGTGGCTTCGGCGGTTTCGGACATCTGCTTCAACGACATGTCGTCATTTCCTTCTGGAATCGGGTTGATCTGCGCGATGATCAGCGCCAGGCGGGCCGGCCAAGATTGACCGTGTTCGGCGAAGTCAGCGCACCGGCCGCGCCACCGGCCACGGCACCCAGCGCGGCGCCGCCGGCTATGCCAGATCCGGTCAGCGCACCGAGCCCGGCCCCGGCGGCAGCGCCAAGCCCAGCGCCGGAAAGGGCGCGATCCCCCGTGGTCTGGCCGCAGGCGGCGAGGCCGCCAGCCAGGATCAAAAGCATCGTCAGACGTTGCATGTTTCGCATCGGGGCATTCCTTTGTGTAAGTCTCGGAGAGGAACGCCGGCCCAACGCATAGGTTGCATTTGATGCGGGCGGCGCGCGGGCGCAGCCGCGAATTCACCCCGGGCGCAGCCGCGAATTCACCCCGGGCGCAGCCGCACCACCGTCACCGAACAAGGCGCATCCCGCGCGACCTGCCCTGAGACGCTGCCCAGCACGCGCCGGCCCAGGCTGCTTTCGCTGGCGCCGAGGATGATGTGGTCCGCCCGGTTCAGCCGGGCGTATTCCAGCAGCGCATCCGCCGGATCCACCGCCTCCAGCACGTGATGCGTCAGCCGCGCCTCGGGCAGTTTCAGCTCGGCCGACCAGTGGCGCAGTTCCAGCAGGCGCTGCAAGTGCTTGTTGCGGCCTTCCTCATCCAGCGTCATGTCCGGCCGCAGCAGGTGGATTTGCAGCACGTTCACACAGGCCACGCGCGCCCCTGGCAGCGTCGCCATGATCTGCGTCACCATGCGGCGCATCGCCGTGCAGAGCTCGGCCGCCGTCACGGCCGTATCCACCGCGACCATGATGATCGGTGCGCCGGATTGCGCCATGGCGATGGCGTTACGCTTCAGCCTCGGCTGGTGGTCGGGATGGAAGCGCCGGCGGATGCGCGCGCCCCACGGGTCACGCTTCAGCTTGCCCGCCCGCGGCGTCTGGCTCACCTGCTCGGGGTGGCGCAGGTCGAAGGCCATTTGCGCCGCCGTCGGGTGGCGGCGCCCAGGCTCGATTTCCAGATTCCGCAGGATGATCTCCTGCAGCCAGGGCGGGCAATCGGGACGCAGCGCGCGGGGCGGCGGCGGGTCCCACCACAGGCGGCGCTTCATGTGCGACATGTGCTGCGGGTCGCCGAAGGGATTGCGGCCCGTGCTCATCGCGTAGAGCATCGCGGCAAGGCCAAAGAGGTCCGAGGCGGGGTCGCCGCGAATGCCCATCAACTGCTCGGGCGCCATGTAGGGCGCCGAGCCATAGGGCAGGCGGAATTCCTCGGCCATGAGATCGGGCAGCAGGGCGTGGTGCGAGAGGCCGAAATCCAGCAGCACCACGCGCGCCCCGCAATCCCCGTCCACGCGCATGATGTTGCCCGGCTTCACATCCAGGTGCACCACGCCCTGGCGGTGCAGCGCGCACAGCGCCTCGGCCACCAGCGCGCCGGTCTCGACCACCTCGGCGATGGGCAAAGGCAGGCGGTCGAACAGGGGCAGCAGCGTCTCGCCCCGGACGCGCTCCATCACGATCCAGGGCAGCGGCTCATGGCCCATCGCGATGCAGCGGGGCACATGCGGGCCTTCCAGGCGCGGCAGGATCATCTGCTCCATCTCGAAGCCGACAATGGCCGCGGGGTCCTGGCCCTCAGTCAGCAGCGGCAGCTTCATCAGCATGGGCAGGCTGTGGTCGGGGTGCGTCGCCTCATGCAGCACGGCCATGCCGCCCTGGTGCAGCTTGGGGCCAAGCGTAAAGCCGGCGATGATGGTGCCCGTTCTCATGCGCTGCTTCTCATTGGCCTTCGAACAGGCGCGCGGCCAGCGCCTCGGGCAATTCGGCCGCGCGGATTTTCCGCGCCGCCGCCTCGATGTCATAGGGCACGCGCATCCAGCCGCATTCGGCGCGCGCCGTATCCAGCAGGCCGTAGCAGGCGGCCGGGTTGCGGTCGCGCGGCTGGCCCACCGCGCCGATCACGGCGAGCCAGCGGCGCGGGCGCAGCAGGGGCAGCATCACATCCGGCGCGGGGGAGTGATGCACCAGCTTCCCGGTCGCGGTCAGGGCAAACAGCGCGGGCACATGGGTGTGGCCGCAAAAGGTGAGGCGCGCATGCGTCGCCCCCAGGCTGCGCCGCGCCTCCTGCGCCTCGGTCACGTAGCGCCATTCGGGCGGGTTGGAGGCATCGGCATGGGTGTAGAGGCAATCTCCCTCCGCATGCGTGAAGGGCAGCGCGGCGAGGAATTGCTTGGCCGCGCCATCCAGCCGCGCCTGGGTCCAGCGCATGGCGATGGCGGCCAGGGTGCTGAAGCCCTGCGGGCCGTGCAGCGCCGCCTCGTCATGATTGCCGCGCAGGGTGATGGCGCCTTGGTCCATCAGCCCGCGCACCCGCGCCACCACCGCCTCGGGGTTGGCGCCATAGCCCACCAGATCCCCCAGGAAGATCAGGCGCTGCGCCCCCTGGGTCGCGGCATGGGCCAGGCAGGCTTCCAGCGCCTCCAGATTGCCATGGATATCCGCGAGGAGGGCGATGCGCATGCGCCGAGGCTATCCGGGTGCCAGGGCCGGGACAATGACGCGGCGCAAGCCCTCGACAGCCGCGCGCCCACGCCCGAGAATCACGCATGGCCCCCATTCCCCTGCTCGTCCTCAACCCGCTCGACGCGGAGCGCCTGGCGCGGATCGCGCAGGGCGGCTTCGCGCCGGAAGTCGCGCTGGGGCCGCAGGCGCGGGCGGCGGCGATCGCGGCCATGCCGGGGCTGCGCGCCGTGCTGACCAATGGCGCGACGGGCTTCACCGCCGCCGAGATGGACGCCCTGCCGGGCCTGGAGATCATCTGCGCCATCGCCGTGGGGTATGAGAATATTGACGTGGCGGCGGCCCGCGCGCGGGGCATCGTGGTGACGCATGGGCCCAACACCAATGCCTCCTCCGTCGCCGATCACGCCATGGCGCTGATGCTCGCGCTGCTGCGCGACATCCCGCGGCTGGATGCGGCGGTGAAGCGCGGTGAATGGATGGGCGTGCGCTGGCCGCGCCCGAGCATCAGCGGCAAGCGGCTGGGCATATTGGGCCTGGGTGAGATCGGGTTGATGATCGCCAGCCGGGCGCAGGCCGGTTTCGGAATGGAGATCGCCTATCACAACCGCCGCGCGCGGGAGGGTTGCGCGCATGGCTGGATGCCTTCCATCCACGCGCTGGCGGCCTGGGCGGATGTGCTGCTGGTGGCGGCCCCTGGCGGCGCGGGCACGCAGCATCTGGTGGATGCGGCGGCGCTGGAGGCGCTGGGCCCCGCGGGCTATCTCGTGAATATCGGGCGCGGCAGCGTGGTGGACCAGGCGGCGCTGATCGCGGCGCTGCAAAAGGGGCGCATCGCGGGTGCGGCGATTGACGTGGTGGATGGCGAGCCGGAGGTGCCCGAGGCGATGCGGAACCTCTCCAACCTGATCGTCACGCCGCATATCGCCGGCCGCTCGCCCGAGGCGATCCTGGCCACGGCATCACTCGTCGTGGCGAATCTCCAGGCGCATTTCGCGGGCCAGCCGGTGCTGACGCCCGTGGGGTGATCAGGCCGCGCGGCACAGCGCCGGCAAGCCGCGCCAGGCAGAAGATCACGGCGAAGGGCCGAGATGAAACGCCTTACGCGAACTGCGCCGGGCGCGGCACATACAGAAAACCCTCGCCGTCGCGGATGATGCGACCGAAGCCGGGCCAGGGCACATGCACGCCGCCCATGAGAATACCCTCGGCCGCCAGCATCTCCAGCGTGCGGACGCGGCTTTCCACGCCCATCGCGCTGTCCACATCCACGCCGACGCGCCAGCGCGGCCGGGCCAGCTGGATCACCATCTGGTGCGCGATGTCGCCCCAGATCAGCATGGTCTGGTTCTGGCTGGTCAGGCGGAAGCTGACATGGCCCGGCGTGTGGCCGGGGGCGGGCAGCAGGAAGACGCCGGGGATGACTTCCAGCCCCTCGCGCATGTCCACCGTGCGGATGCGGCCGCCATAAGGGCGAATGGCGCGGCGCCCAGCCTCGATGAAGCGCTGGCCCTGCGGCACGCGGCTCTCCATCGCGGGGTCGGTCCAGAATTGGTGGTCCACCTGCGTCACCACCACTTCCGCATTGGGGAAGTTGCGCGTCGTGCCGTCATAGCTGAGGCCGAGCGCATGTTCGGGGTGGATATGCGTCAGCAGCACCGTGTCCACATCCTCGGGCCGGTAGCCTGAGGCGCGCAGCGCATCCAGCGTGCCGCCGGTGGTGGGGATGAAGCTGGAATGCCCGCCGCAATCAATCATCGCCAGGTTGCGGCCGGTGTTGAGCAGATAGGCGCCGACCGGCTGGTGCAGACCCGCCTCGATCGCGAAGGCGCGCGCGCGCAGCGGCGCGATCTCCTCGGGCCGGCTGTCGGGGAAGAAATTCTGGATGCCGGCATTGGTGCCGCCCATCGCGCCATCCAGCAGCGTCGTCACCTCCACATCGCCGAGCTTGAGGCGATGGAAGCGCGGCGGGTTGCCGCCCCGCTGCGGGGGCACGGCGGCGGCGGCTGGCAGCGCCGCCCCCAGCGTGGCGGCGGTGGCGGCGCCCAGCAGGGCCGCACGGCGGGCGAAGGGGAATTCGGTCATCGCATGAACGCTCCGTTACGCTTACGAGAGGATAGGCCGCGCGCTCGCGCCTTGTCAGCCCCTCGCGTATGATGATGACCAAGAATCTTCCACTGGAGCGTCCAATATGAAGGCCGTCGCCTATACCCATTGCCACCCGGCCACGCATGAGGATGCGCTGCTGGACCTGGTGCTGCCCGATTTGGCCCTGCCCGACGCCCCCGCCCCGCGCGGCCATGACCTGCTGGTGGAAGTGCGCGCCGTCTCGGTCAATCCGGTGGATGCCAAGCTGCGCGCCACCGCCGACCCGGCGGGCGAACCCCGCATCCTCGGCTTCGACGCCTGCGGCGTGATCCGCGCCCGCGGGCCTCAGGCGCATATCTTCGGCGATGGCGAGGAAGTGTTCTACGCCGGCGCCGTCAATCGCCCCGGCAGCAACGCGCAATTCCACCTGGTGGATGAGCGCATTGTCGGCCGCAAGCCGAAGAACCTCTCCTGCGCCGAAGCCGCCGCCATGCCGCTGACCAGCATCACCGCCTGGGAAGCGCTGTTCGACCGGCTGCGCCTTCCCCGCAAGGACGCCGAGGGCGCGGTGCTGATCATCGGCGGCGCGGGCGGCGTCGGCTCCGTGGCGATCCAGCTCGCGCGGCGGCTCACGGGGCTGCGCGTCATCGCCACCGCCTCCCGCCCCGAGACGCGGGAATGGTGCCTGCAAATGGGCGCGCATGACGTGCTGGACCATGGCGGGGACCTCGTGGCCCAGGCCCGCGCCCTGGGTGTGGCGATCCCCTGGATCTTCTCCACCACGCAAACGCTGAAACATTGGCGGGCGCTGTGCGAAATCATCGCCCCGCAAGGCGCCATCTGCGCGATTGATGACCTGATGGCGCTGGATATCGGCCGCCTCAAGCCGAAATCCGCGAGCTTCCATTGGGAGGCGATGTTCGCCCGCAGCATCTACGGCACGCCCGACATCGCCAAGCAGCACCTCCTGCTGAATGAGGTGGCGAGCATGCTGGAAGCGGGCACGCTGCAACACACGATGACGCGCCATCTGGGCCGCATCAACGCGGCGAACCTCCTCACGGGGCATGCGCTGGTGGAGAGCGGCACGATGATCGGCAAGGCCGTCGCCGAAGGCTGGGAATAAGCGCGTCACGCCCGTGATTGACGCCGCCGCCCTTGAGCTTCCCGTCGCCGAGGCGCTGCCCGCCTTGCGGGCGGCGCTGCTGGCGGGCAGCAATGCCGTGCTGGTGGCCCCCCCCGGCGCGGGCAAGACCACGCTCGTGCCGCTCGCGCTGCGCGATGAGCCCTGGGCGCGCGGCCAGAAAATCCTGGTGCTGGAGCCCCGCCGCGTGGCCGCCCGCGCCGCCGCGCGCCGCATGGCATCCCTGCTGGGCGAGCAGCCGGGCGGCGTGGTGGGCCTCTCCACCCGGCTGGATCGCGCGGTTTCCGCCGCCACCCGGATCGAGGTGATCACCGAGGGGCTGCTGGTCCGCCGCCTGCAATCCGACCCCGGTCTGGAAGGCGTGGCCGCCGT
The DNA here is from genome assembly GCA_947084995.1 of uncultured Roseococcus sp. Classification (GTDB taxonomy): domain Bacteria; phylum Pseudomonadota; class Alphaproteobacteria; order Acetobacterales; family Acetobacteraceae; genus Roseococcus. Next base: position 17,613 of record CAMTUX010000039.1, on the reverse strand, counting down.
CTTCTTCGACGAGGCGCATGAGCGGCATCTGGACACCGATCTCGGCCTCGCGCTCTGCCTCGATCTGCAAGCCGGGTTGCGGCCAGAGCTGCGCCTGCTGGCGATGTCCGCCACGCTGGATGGCGGCGCCTTCACGCAGCTGATGAACGCGCCGCTGATCGAGAGCGCCGGCCGCGCCCATCCCGTGCGCGTCGAGCATGTGAAGCGCGACATCACCGACCCGCGCGACCTGCCCGAAGCCATGGCCGTGGCCATTCGCGGCGTCATGGGGCGCGAGCCTGGCGACGTGCTGGCCTTCCTGCCCGGCTGGGGCGAAATCCGCCGCACCGCCGAGCGGCTTTCCGGCCTGGATGCCGATGTGCTGCCGCTGCATGGCGAACTCTCCCCCGCCGAACAGGATCGCGCGCTGAACCAGGGGCCAAGACGCCGCGTCGTGCTGGCGACCTCCATCGCCGAAACCTCGCTGACCGTGCCGGGCGTCCGCATCGTGGTGGATGGCGGCTTCCGCCGCGCGCCACGCCTGGATGGCGCCACCGGCCTGACGCGCCTCGTGACGCTCCGCATCAGCCGCGCCGCCGCCGAGCAGCGCGCCGGCCGCGCCGGCCGCACCGAGCCGGGCGTGGCCCTGCGCCTCTGGAGCGAGGCGGTGCAGCGCGGCATGGCCCTCCAGGACCGGCCGGAAATGCTGGAGGCCGAGCTTTCCTCCCTCGTGCTGGATTGCGCGGGCTGGGGGGCGGATCCCCTCGCCCTGCCCTTCCTCGATGCGCCGCCCGCCGGGCAGATCGCCGCCGCCCGCGCCCTGCTGCGGAACCTGGATGCGATGGACGCGCAAGGCCGCATCACCACCATGGGCCAACGCATGGCCCGCATGGGCACGCATCCGCGCCTGGCGCGCATGATGTGCGCCGTGGAAAACGAGGGCGAGGCCGCTCTCGCCGCCGACCTCGCCGCTTTGCTGGAGGAGCGTGATCCCTTAAGGGGCCGCGAGCCGCCCGCCGATATCACGCTGCGCCTGGATGTGCTGCACGGCCACGCGCATTCGGAAAGCGACGGCATGGCAATCCGCGCCATCCGCCGCTCCGCCGCCATGCACCGCCGCCGTCTTGGCGTGCATGGCAACACGCCGCCCGAGGGCGATGCGGGCGCGCTGCTGGCCGCTGGCTTCCCGGACCGGATTGCGCTGAAGCGCGGCACGATGGATGGGGCGTTTCGCCTCGCCTCCGGCCAAGGCGCGCGCCTCTCCAGCGCCGATCCGCTGGCCAAGCAGACGCTGCTGGCCGTGGCCGATCTCGAATTGAAGGGCACCGAGGCGCGCATCCGCATGGCCGCCCCCATCAGCCGCGCCGTGCTGGAAGCCCGCTTCCCCCAGCGCTTCGTCACCGTGGAAGGGGCCAGCTTCGACGCCCGCGCCGGCGCCGTGCTGGCCCGCCGCCGCGTGATGTTCGGGCCGCTGGTGCTGGAGGAAAGCCCGCTGCCGCGTGCTAACCCCGCCGCCATGGCGGAAGCCCTGGCCGAAGCCGCCGCCGAGCGCGCTTTCCGCGACCTCGACTGGAGTGAATCCGCGAAGCAACTCCGCGCCCGCATCGCGCGCATGCACACGCTGGAAGGCGCGCCCTGGCCCGATGTGAGCGACGCCACGCTCGCCGCCACCGCGAAGGATTGGCTCGCGCCCTATTGCAACGGGCTGACCAGGTTGACCGAGCTGAAATCGCTCGATGTCGGCGCCATGCTCCTGCCCGGCGACCTGCGCCGCAAGCTGGAAGCCGCCCTGCCCGCGCGCATCGAATTGCCCCGGGGGCGCAGCGCCGCCGTGGACTACAGCGCCGAAATCCCGACGCTGGAGGCGCGCGCGCAGCATCTCTACGGCATGGGCGCCATGCCCAAGCTGGCGGGGGGGCGCATCCCGCTCCAGGTCGCGCTGCTTTCGCCGGCGGGGCGGCCCATCGCCATCACCGCCGATCTCGCCGGCTTCTGGCGCGGCGGCTGGGTGGATGCGCGCAAGGATATGCGCGGGCGCTATCCGAAACACGACTGGCCGGAAATGCCCGGCGAAGGAAACTGACATGAGCAAGACCGCCCTCATCACCGGCGCTGGCCGCAATATCGGCCGCGCCGTCGCCCTCTCCCTCGCGCAGGCGGGGATGAATGTCGTCATCAACGGCTCCTCCGACCAGGCCGCCGCCGAGCGTGTGGCGGCCGAGGCGCGGGCGCTTGGCGTCAAGGCGCTGGTGGCGATGGGCGATGTGGGCTCGCGCGCTGCCTGCCAGGCCATCGCGGCCGCCGCCATCGCCGAATTTGGCCGGGTGGATGTGCTGGTGAACAACGCGGCCTTGCGCCCGGTGAACAAGTTCCTCGACCTGACCGAGGAAGATTACCGGCGCGTGGTGGCGGTGGATCTGGAAGCCGCCATCTGGCTCTCCCAGGCCTGCCTGCCGGGGATGCTGGCGCAGGGCTGGGGGCGCATCGTGAATTTCGCGGGGATGAACGCCATCCATGGCTATGCGGGGCGCGCGCCGGTCTCCATCGCCAAGCATGGCGTCTGGGGGCTGACCAAGTCACTCGGCAAGGAATTCGGGCCGCGCGGGGTGACGACCAACGCCATCTCACCCGGCCCGATCGCGGCGGATGACGAGGATGTGGCGCCCGACGCGCATCGGCAGGAAATGGTGGCGCGCGTGCCGGTGGGGCGCCTGGGCCAGCCCGCCGAAGTGGCGGCGATGGTGCGGCTGCTGGTCTCGGAGGAGGGGGCGTTCATCAATGGGCAGATGCTGGCGGTGAATGGCGGGGCGGAGACGTAAGAGGGGCCTCCGGCGTCCGCGCCAACCAGGCCGCCCCATCCGCCTCACGCGGCGTGGGCCTGTCCGGTGCGTTCAGGAAGCTCAGCACATCCCGCGCCACCTGCTCGCGCACGCCATCGCGCAGCAGCAGGTGCCAGCCTTCGCGGTAGAGCGCCACGCGCGGCACTTGCGCGTCGCGCAGGGCGCGGCGGGCGATCCGGGTGGGGATCACCTGGTCATTGCCGCCCACCATGATGAGAGTGGGCACGGTGCGGCAGCAGGTGGGCAGGGCGATGATGGCCTGGTCCATCAGATCCACCAGGCCCTTCACCATGTCGAAGCGCACATCGCGCAGCGTCAGCGGATCGCGGCTGAAGCGCAGCAACGCCTCGCGATTGTCGCTGGCCGAGACATTGGGTGCGCTCGGCGGCAGGGCCACGGGGCCGAGCACATGCCCCGCCGTCCAGAGCAGGCCGCGCAGGAAGCCCGGCATATAGGCCCGCCCCCAAAGCGCGGGGGAGGAGAGGATGATGCCCGAGACATCGGTGGCCTGCATGGCCAGCACCACGGCGCCGCCCATGCTCTCGCCCAGCAGGAAGACGGGCAGGCCGGGGTGGCGGGCGCGGAGCAAGGCGAGGGCGTGGCGGGCGTCATCCACCATGGTCTCGGCGCCGGCCCAGTAGCCGCGCGGGCTGGTCCAGCCAAAGCCGCGCTGGTCATAGGCATAGACCAGCGCGCCGCCCGCCGCGAGCAGCGGTCCGCCCTCCACCAGCATGTTGCCGCCGTGATCGGCCAGGCCATGGATGGCCAGCACCACGAAGCGCGGCGGGCCTTCCGGGCGCCAGACGCGCAGGGGCAGCCGCGCGCCATCGGGCATCACCAGCATGGCTTCGGGGCGCGGGCCGGCGGGCTCGGGCGGGGGTGGGGAAGGCGCGAAGGCCCAGGCGGGAACAGGCATCCAGGGCAAGGGCGGCGCCACGAAGGGCTCGATCCCCGCCTGCCGCGTCACCGGGCCGGCCGGAACCACCACGGGCGCGCAGGCAGAGAGCGAGAGCAGCGCGAGGAGCAGGGCGGCCAGCAACTTCATCACCCGTGGATATGGCCCGCTGGCCCATCCGTGGCCAGCGGTTTATGTTGGGCCAACCACGCGGCCAAGGATGAATCCCCCAATGCGCGACCCGCAGATGACCGGCTATGCCCCCCACATGATCGAAGGCGTGACGCCCGAGGAGGTGATCCTGGTGGAAACCCGCGCGGTGAGCTGCGATGGCGGCGGCGGCGCGCTGGGCCACCCGATGATCTGGATGCGGATCGAGGAGCACCAGGTCACCTGCCCCTATTGCTCGCGCACCTATCGCCTCAAGGAAGGTGCCGGCGATGACGGGCACCACTGATTCGCCCGGGGGTGATCCGCATCTCATCCTGATTGACGGCAGCGGCTACATCTTTCGCGCCTTCCACGCCCTGCCGCCAATGACGCGCCCCGATGGCACGCCGGTCAATGCCGTCTTCGGCTTCGCGCAGATCCTGGAGCGGTTTCTCAGCCAGAATCATTCCACCCATATCGCCGTCATCTTCGACACGGCGCGCACCACCTTCCGCAACGAGATTTACCCCGAATACAAGGCGCACCGGCCCGAGCCGCCGGAAGACCTGGTTCCGCAATTCGCCCTGATCCGCGAGGCGACCGAGGCCTTCGGCGTCGCCCGCGTGGAACTGCCCGGCTTCGAGGCGGATGATTTGATCGCGGCCTACGCCAAGGCGTTCGAGGCGCAGGGCGGCCGCGTCACCATCGTCTCCTCCGACAAGGATTTGATGCAGCTGATCCGCGAGCGCGTGGTCATGCTGGACCCGATCAGGCAAAAGCCGATCCGCGAGGCGGAAGTGCTGGAGAAATTCGGCGTGCCGCCCGCCAAGGTGGCCGAAGTCCAGGCGCTGGCCGGCGATGCGACCGACAATGTGCCCGGCGTGCCCGGCATCGGCGTGAAGACCGCGGCCAGCCTGCTGCTGGAATATGGCGACCTGGAAACCCTGCTGGCCCGCGCCGGCGAGATCAAGCAGCCCAAGCGCCGCGAATTGCTGCTGACCCATGCCGAACAGGCGCGCATCTCGTTGCGCCTGGTGACGCTGGACGAGAACGCGCCGCTCCCCAGCCCCATCGAGGATCTGCGCGCCCGCGCGCCCGACGCGGCGCGGCTTGGCGCCTTCCTGGCGGAGAATAATTTTCGCAGCCTCGCCGCGCGCCTCGGCCTGGGCGATGGCGGCGCCCCGCCGCGCATGCGGCCCGTGGCGAGCGAGGCCCAAGCCACAGCCGATGCCGCGCCCTTCGGCCCCTATGAATGCGTGACCGACCTCACGGCCCTGCAAGGCTGGATCACGGCGGCGCGCGCGGCGGGTGTGGTGGCGCTCGACACCGAAACGGACAGCCTGGATGCGCTGGCGGCGCGCCTGGTGGGCGTCTGCCTCGCCGTGGCGCCGGGCCGCGCCTGCTACATGCCCCTGCGCCATGCCGGCGCCGACATGCTGACCCAGACGCCAACGCAAATCCCCTTCGAGGAAGCGATGGAAGCGCTGCGCCCGCTGCTGGAAGACTCCAGCGTGCTCAAGGTGCTGCACAACGCCAAATATGACCTGGAGGTGCTGGCGCAAGCGCAGAATGGCGGCCTGACGGTCACGCCCGTGGATGACACCATGCTGATCTCCTGCGCGCTGGAAGCGGGGGCCCATGGGCATGGCATGGATGAGCTGTCGCAGCTGCATCTGCTCCACAAGCCCCTCTCCTTCGACTCCGTGACCGGCACCGGCAAGGGCCGCATCAGCTTCGCCCATGTGCCGCTGGACCGCGCCACGGCCTATGCGGCCGAGGATGCGGATGTGACGCTGCGCCTCTGGCACCATCTGCGCCCGCGCCTGCGCCCCGAACGCGCACTCGCCATGTATGAGCAGGTGGAGCGCCGGATGATCACCGTGCTGGCCGGCATGGAACAGGCCGGCGTGCGCGTGGATGGCGTGGAACTCGCCCGCATCGGCCAGGATTTCGCCGAGCGCCTGGTGGTGCTGGAGGCCGAGTGCCACCGCATCGCCGGCCGCGCCTTCAATGTGGGCAGCCCCAAGCAACTGGGCGAAATCCTGTTCGACGAGATGGGCCTCAAGGGCGGCAAGAAGGGCAAGACCGGCGCCTATTCCACCGACGCCGCCGTGCTGGAGGACCTCGCCGCGCAAGGTGCCGAATTGCCGCGCGTGGTGCTGGAATGGCGCCAGCTCGCCAAGCTGAAATCCACCTATGTGGAGGGCCTGGCCGCGCAGATCGCACCCGATGGCCGCGTCCATACCGACTACGCCATGGCGGTGACCAGCACGGGCCGCCTCTCCTCCACCGAGCCCAATCTGCAAAACATCCCCATCCGCACCGAGGAGGGCATGCGTATCCGCCGCGCCTTTGTGGCCGAGCCGGGCCATGTGCTGATGAGCGCGGATTACAGCCAGATCGAGCTGCGCCTGCTGGCCCACCTCGCCGATGTGCCCACGCTGCGCGAAGCCTTCGAGAAGGGCGAGGACATCCACAGCCGCACGGCCGCGGAAATCTTCCACCTGGAACCGGGCAGCGTGGACAAGGAAGCCCGCCGCCGCGCCAAGACCATCAATTTCGGCATCATCTACGGCATGAGCGCCTTCGGCCTGGCCGGCCGCCTCGGCATCCCGCCGGGCGAGGCGCGCGGCATCATCGAAGCCTATTTCGCGCAATATCCCGGCATCCGCGCCGAGATGGAGCGGCTGAAGGAGGAAGCGCGAATGACCGGCTACGTCCTCTCGCCCTTCGGGCGCCGCCTCTGGATCCAGAACATCAAGGCGAAGGACGCGATGCTGCGTGCGGGCGCCGAACGCCAGGCCATCAACGCCCCCTTCCAGGGCGGTGCGGCCGAGATCATCAAGCGCGCCATGGTCCGCGTGCCCATGGCGCTGCGCGATGCCGGCCTCAAGGCGCGCATGCTGCTCCAGGTGCATGACGAACTGGTCCTCGAAGTGCCCCAGGCCGAGATCGAGGCGGCGGGCGGCGTGCTGCGGCGGGTGATGGAGGGTGTGGCGCAATTGCGGGTGCCGCTGCTGGTCGAACTCGGCCATGGCGCTTCCTGGGCGGAAGCGCATTAGCGTGGTTGCCGCGCCGATTCACCCACGCGGCAAAGCGCGCCGCGCACGACCGGAGCGGAGATGACCGCCTTCGCCCCCGAGGAGCGCCGCATCCTCGCCTCCGTCTCGGGCGCGCATTTCGTCAGCCATGTGCATATCCTGGTCCTGCCGCCGCTCTTTCCGCTGCTGCGGGACGAGATGGGCATCTCCTTCCTCGAACTCGGCTTCGCGCTGACGCTGTTCAACATCGTCTCGGCCTTCACCCAGGCACCGATGGGCTTCCTGGTGGACCGCGTGGGGCCGCGCCGCGCTTTGGTCGCGGGGCTGCTGCTGGGGGGCTTTTCCTTCATCATGGCCGGCCTGGGCGGCAGCTATGCCTGGCTGCTGGCGGGCAGCGCGCTCGCGGGCCTGGCCAATGCCGTCTATCACCCGGCGGATTACGCCATCCTGGGCTCCTCCATCGAGGAGGCGCATGTGGGACGCGCCTTCTCCTTCCACACCTTCGCGGGCTATGCCGGCAGCGCCGTCGCGCCCGCGCTGATGCTGGGGGCGGCCAGCCTGGGCGGCGTCGGCTTTGCGCTCATCCTCGCCGGGCTGCTTGGCCCGCTGGCCGCACTCCCCCTGCTGCGCGAGGCCCTGGCCGAGCGCATCCAGCCCGCGCGGCCCAAGCCCGTGGCCGGCGCGCCACGCATCCTCAGCCCGGCGGTGCTCACGCTGCTGGCCTTCTTCGTGCTGATCGCGCTGTCCAATTCCAGCATCCAGGGCTTTGCCGTCTCGGCCTGGGATGCGGCGCATGGCACCTCGCTGACCGCGGGCAATATCGCGCTGACCGCCTGGCTGGCGCTGAGTGCGGCGGGCGTTCTGGTGGGCGGGCATGTGGCGGACCGCACGAAGCGCCACGGCCTGGTCGCGGCCGGCGGGCTGGGCGCGGCGGCGCTGCTATTCCTGGTGGCCGGCCTCATCGCCTGGTCGCCGGTGACGCTGCTGCTGGTGATGGGGCTTTCGGGCTTCCTCTCCGGCATGATCATGCCCTCGCGCGACATGCTGGTGCGCGCCGCCGCCCCGCCCGGCCAGGCGGGCGCGGTGTTCGGCGTGGTCAGCACCGGCTTCAACATCGGCGGCATGGCCGGGCCGCTGGCCTGCGGCTGGCTGCTGGATCACGGCCAGCCGCAATTCGTCTTCATCCTCGCCGCCTCCTGCCTCGGCCTCGCCGTTGCCAGCGCGCTCTGGCAGGAGATGCGGCGGGTGCGGCGGGTTTCGCTGGCGGCGGCGAAATAGAGCGGGATGCGTTGAGGCGGAATCGCCGAAAACGTTGAATCCCGCTCTCAGCAGTGGCGAGACCATGAAAGCGAGCGCAAGCGAACGCATCATGGCCTAGACCCTATCGCCGCCGCAGAAACACGAAATGCGCGTGGTCCTGCCAAGTGTGGCGGTCCAGGATCCGCATCTCCAGCATTTCCAGCGCCTGTTCGAAGGCGGATTTCGTGAAGAACCACCAATAGGGCCAGGCGCTCGGCTCACCGTTCTTCAGCAGATAGGGCGTCATGCCGCCATCGCTCAGCGGCGCGTGCAGGTCGAGATCCACCTGGAAGCGATCCAGGTAATGCCGGCGCAGCACCGCGCGCTCCCGCCCGCGCAGCGCCGGCAGGAACAGCGCGGAGCCGGCGGGAAAGCCCACCCTTCCCGCCTCATTCTCCACCACATCGGGGATCACGATGGTATTGGTGATGAGGTATTCGCCCACCACGCGCCGCAGGTTCAGCAGGGTTTGGACCGGATGCGGGCAGTGATGGAGGATGCCCGTCGCATTCACGATGTCATAGCGGCCCAGCGCCTTCGGGAAATCCGCCGCCTTCACGTCCAGCTCCGGGTGCAAGGCGATATCCGCCACGCCATGCGCCCGCGTCATGTCCTGGAAATGGCGCCAGAGCTCATGCTTCAGCGGCAGGCTATCGGCCATGGCGACATTCACCGCGCCGCAGCGCAGCGCCCAGCTGCAACGCTCATGGCCGCTGCCTTCGCCGATGCCACCGATATCCAACAGGCTGCGGCCAGGGGTCACGGCGGCGATCCATTGGTCAATCCGGTCCTGCGCCGCGACGCGGCCGACACCGAAGCCGGGGGGCGCCGACATCAGGCCATGGCGCCGCGTGCGGCCACCGGCCAGAGGCATTCCACCCGGCCCTTCCGCACGCCCACATACCAGTCGTAGCGATCCACCGTCGGGTCGCAATGGCCGGGGATCAGGCGGAGCTTTTCGCCCAGGCGCGGGCGCAATGCGGGGTCCTCCACGGTCAGCTTCCCATGCTCATCCGAGGCGCCGACATAGGAAATGCCGGGGCGGCCAGCCACCACGGGATAGCCGCTATCGGTCGGCACCGCCTTGTGGCCCGCATCCACGACGGAAATATGCGGCGTGGCGGCACTCATCACCGTGGCCAGCACAAACAGCGCGTGGCGAAAGGGCGGCGCATCCTGGTTGCGGGCATAATCGGCATCCATGAAGGCGTAGGAGCCGGCCTGGATTTCCGTGTAGATGCCGCTGGCCAATTCATGCTGGAAGCTGCCGCTGCCGGCCCCGCCCACCACCGGGCAATCCAGGCCGCGCTGGCGCAATTGCTCCAGCGTGCGGCGCGCGGCTTCCACCGCGCCCGCGATGGCGGCGGCGCGCTTCTCCGGCTCGCGGATATGCTGGGCGCTGCCGTGATAGGCCTGGATGCCGCCGAAGCTGAGCTGCCTGGACGCCGCGATCACCTCGGCCAGCGCCACCGCCGCCGGCCCCGCCTGCACGCCGCAGCGCGCACCGCCCACATCAATCTCGACCAGCACGGGGATCCGCACGCCCGCCGCCGCCGCGGCTTCCTCGATGGCGGCCACCTGCGCCGGATCATCCACGCAGATCGAGACCTGCGCGATGCGCGCCAGCGCCGCCAGCCGGTTCAGCTTGCGCGCGCCCACCACCTGGTTCGTCACCATGATGTCGGGGATGCCGCCCCAGGCCAGCACCTCGGCCTCGCCCACCTTCTGCACGCATTGGCCGATGGCGCCGCGCGCCATCTGCAACTTCGCGATCACCGGGGATTTGTGGGTCTTGGCATGGGCGCGCAGCCTGGCCCCGCTCGGCGCCAGGAAACCGGCCATGGTGTCGAGGTTGTGCTCGAAGGCATCGAGGTCAATCAGCAGCGCGGGCGTGTCCACCTCGTCTTCGCGCATGCCGGGTTCGGCCGGAGGGGCTTGGAGCATTGGCAATCCTTTTCGCGGCCGTCATGCCCGGCCCACGGCTTTGCCCTATGATGCGGCGATGCACGGCAATGATCCAGACGTCCTCATCATCGGCGCGGGCTGCGCGGGCATCGCCGCCGCGCGGGCGCTGCGCCAGGCGGGCCAAAGCTGCGTGATACTGGAGGCGGGCGGAGGCGTGGGCGGGCGGGCGCATACGACCCGGGCGCTGGGCGCGCCGCTCGACCTGGGTGCCACCTGGCTGCACCAGGCGCATGAAAATCCGCTGGCGGCCTTCATCGGGCCGCATCTGGACCATGACACGGTGCGGGACCGGCATCTGCATCTGGGCATGCGCTTCGCCACGCCTGGGGAATTCGCCGAATACTGGCGAGCCCATACCGCCTTCGAGGAGGCCGTGGCTGAGGCCCCGCAAAGGCCCGATCGCAGCGTGATGGAAGCGGCCCCCAGGGCGGGGCGCTGGAATGCCACCATCGCGCATTGGCTGGGCTCGCAGATCAACGCGGCGGAACTCACCGGCATTTCGCTGGAGGATTTCGTGAAGACCGAGCTGGAGGGCCCGAACCTCCTCCCGCGCGAGGGCGTGGGCGGCCTGGTCGCGCGGCTGGCGGAGGGGCTGCCAGTGCGGCTGCACCACGCGGTCAGCCGGCTCGACTGGTCGGGGCCGGGCGTCGTGGCCTCGGGCGATTGGGGCAGCCTGCGGGCCGGGCGGGCCATCGTGACCGTCTCCAACGGGGTGCTGGCGGCTGGCGGCATCGCCTTCACGCCCGCGCTGCCCGCGCCGACGCAAACGGCCATCCAAGGCCTGCCCATGGGGCTGCTCACCAAGATCGCCTTTCGCGCGCGGGGCGAGGATCGCCTCGGCATGGCGCCCTTCCACAGCGCCCGCCGCGCCGTCAGCGCCGAGGCGCCGCAGCCGATGAGCTGGATCTTCTGGCCCTTCGGCGCGGAGCACATCTTCGGCTTTGTCGGCGGCGCGAGGGCCTGGGAACTCTCCCGCGCCGGGCGGGATGCCACCGAGGCGGCGGCGCGGGCAGACCTCGCCGCCATGTTCGGCCCGCGCGCCGGGGCGGGATTGGGGGAATGCGTCATCAGTGACTGGGGCGAGAACCCGCTTTTCCGCGGCAGCTACACCCATGCCAGGCCGGGCCACCACGCCTCCCGCGCCGCATTGGCCGCCCCCCTGGGCGGTGGCCGGCTATGCTTCGCGGGTGAGGCCTGCCATTCGCGCTTCGCCGGCACGGTGGCGGGTGCCTGGCTCTCGGGCGAGGCGGCGGCGCGGCTGGAGGGCTGAGCCTATTCCGCCGCGATCCGCAGCGAGGCCACCACCGGCCGCAGCGCCGCCACCTGGGCATGCACCATGGCGGTGAAATCCGCGCGGCTATTGCCGCCCGGATCGGCCCCCAACTCGTCAATCCGCGCGGCCAGCGGCGGGTGGCGGGCAGCGGCAGCGATCTCGGCCTGGAGGCGCAGCAGCACCGCCTCTGGCGTGCGGGCGGGGGCGAAGAAGCCGTTCCAGCCGAGGATTTCCGCATTCGGGAAACCCTGCTCGCGCACCGTCGAAATCTCCGGCAGCAGGCGGTTGCGCGTGGTGGAGCGGATGGCGATGGGCTTCACCGCGCCCGCACGGATATGCGGCAGGCCGGTGGAAAGCTGGTCGCCGCCGAACTGGATGCGACCCACCATGAGATCCTGCATGAGCAGCGAGGCGCCACGGAAGGGCACATGCTCCATCTGGAAATTGCCGTCGCGCTTCAGCACCTCGCCCACCAGATGCCCGGCGCTGCCGGGACCGGTGGAGCCATAGAAGGGCGGCGAGGGCTGCTGCCGCGCCCAGGCGATGAATTCCGGTACGGTGGTGGCCGGCACCGAGGGGTGGACCATCACCACCGTCGGCACCAGCGCGCCCAGGCTGATGGGCGCGAAATCACGCTCGATGGAATGCTGCGCGCGGTTCTGGAACTCCATCACCGCGCTGGTGGAGGAGAAGGTGGAGTTGTGGAACAGCAGCACCTGCCCATCGGGCGGCGCCTTGGCGACGAGATCGGCGCCGATGGAACCACCACCGCCGCCGCGATTTTCGACAAGGATGGAAACGCCCAGCGTCTCGGTCAGGCGCTGGCCGTAGAGGCGGGCGAGGATGTCCGTGGTGCCGCCCGCCGCGAAGGGCACGATGACGCGGATCGGGCCGCTCGGCGTCCAGGATGCACCCCCCATTTGGGCCCGCGCCACCAAGGGCGCGGCAAGCGGCGCCACCAGCGGCGCCGCGAGGAGATGGCGGCGGCGCATCATTCCACCCGCATCTGGAGGGATTGCACGAGCGGCCGCATCGCGGCGATCTGCCCATGCACCTGCCGGGTGAATTCCGCGCTGGAATTGCCGCCGGGCTCCGCCCCCAATTCCTGGATGCGGGCGGCCAAGGGCGGGTGGCGCGCGGCGGCGGCGATCTCGGATTGGAGGCGGGCCAGAACCGCCTCCGGCGTGCGGGCGGGGGCGAAGAAGCCGTTCCAGCCCAGCATTTCCGCGTTGGGGAAGCCCTGTTCGCGCACGGTCTGCACCTCGGGCAGCGCGCCGGCGCGGGTGGTGGCGAGCGTCGCGATGGGGCGCAGCGCGCCGGCCCGGATATGGCTGAGCGAGGAGGAAAGCTGGTCCCCGCCGAACTGGATGCGGCCGGCCAGCATGTCCTGCACCAGGGGGGCGGCGCCGCGGAACGGCACATGCTCCATCGGGAAATTGCCGTCGCGCTTCAGCACCTCGCCCATCAGGTTGATGGTGCTGCCGGGGCCGGTGGAGCCATAGAAGGGCGCGGTGGGCTGGCTGCGCGCCCAGGCTGCGAATTCCCTGAGGTTGCTGGCCGGCACGTCGCGATGCACCAGCAGCATCATCGGCACATTCGCGCCGAGCGAGATCGGGGCGAAGTCTCGCTCGATGGAATGCGGCGCACGATTGGCGAATTCCAGCGCGGCGGTGGTGGTGCTGAAGGTGAGGTTGTGAAAGAGCAGCGTCTGGCCGTCGGGCGCGGCCTTGGCGACCACATCCGCGCCGATGGAGCCGCCCGCGCCGCCGCGATTCTCGACCACGACGGAAACACCCATCGTCTCGGTCAGGCGCTGCGCGTAGAGGCGCGCCAGGATATCCGTGGTGCCGCCCGCCGGGAAGGGCACGATGACGCGGATGGGGCCGCTGGGCGTCCAGCCCCCCGGTTGGGCCTGGGCCAGAGCGGGGGCGGCAATGAGGGCAAGGGTCAGGCTACGGCGCGACAACATGGGTCCGGCATCCTCCAACGGCGCCGGGTTCATGAAATGCCCGGCTGATGCCGCAAGGTTGGCGCGCGGAACGCGACGGCGTCAACCGGTACCGGTCAACACCCAGGCCGTCATGACGATCGCGCCCGAGACGGCCGCCGCCTCCAGGCTGAAGCGGAGCAGATCCGCCGCCTCCCGCCATGCGCTGGGGGGGCTGCGGATCGCCGCTTCCTGCTTCGGTTCGCCCTGGACCCGCATATCCAACCACCCCGCTTGGAGAAGTTGCATATAAGTGGCGAGGCGGATCCGCAACAAGTCAAATTTTAGGCGATTTTGCTAAAAAATGGCGCGCGCCTCAATGCCCGGCATTCTCTCCGGAGAAATCCGGCGCCTCCAGGCCGGATGCCTCCAATTGGCGCACCAACTGCGCCTTCAGACGCTCCAGCCCGGCCTCGGTCTTGGCCTCGCAGCGCGCGACCAGCACGGCCTGGGTGTTGGAGGCGCGCAGCAGCCACCAGCCATCCTCGCTCAGCACGCGCACGCCATCCACCGCCTGCACCTGGGCGCCCTCGGTGGCGAGGCGGGCGCGGACCTCCTCGATCACCTGGAATTTGCGCGCCTCGTCGCAGTTGAAGCGCAGTTCGGGGGTGTTCAGCACCTGGGGCAGGGTCGCGCGCATCTGGGCCAGCGTGTCCTCGCTGCGGGCCAGGATGTCGAGCAGGCGGATGCCGGAGTACAGCGCGTCATCAAAGCCGTACCACTTGTCGGCGAAGAAGGTGTGGCCGGACATCTCGCCCGCCAGCGGGCAGCCCGTCTCGGCCATCTTCTGCTTGATGAGGCTGTGGCCGGTCTTCCACATGAGCGGCTTGCCGCCGGCCTTGGCCACCTCGTCGAACAGCACCTGGCTGGCCTTCACATCGGCGATGATGGTCGCACCCGGATGCGTCTTGAGCACATCGCGGGCCAGCACGACCAGAAGCTGGTCGCCGAACAGCATGTGGCCCTCGCCATCCACCACGCCGATGCGGTCCGCGTCGCCATCAAAGGCGATGCCGAGATCGGCGCCCTCGGCCTTCACCCGGGCGATGATCTGCTCCAGGTTCTTGAGTACCGTGGGGTCGGGGTGGTGGTTGGGGAAGTTGCCGTCAATCTCGCCATTGATGACCACATGCTTGCCCGGCAGGCGCTTGACCATGCGCTCGGTGATGGCGCCGCCCGAGCCATTGCCGGGGTCCCACACCACGTTCAGCGTCTTGGGGCCGCCGGCGTAATCCTGCACCATGCGGGCGATGTAGCTCTCGCTCACATCCACGTCGCGCGCGGTGCCTTGCGTCTCGGGCACCACATCGCCGCTGGCGGCCATGGCGCCGAGCGCCTGGATGTCCTTGCCGAAGAAGGGCTTCTTGCCGATCATCATCTTGAAGCCGTTGTAGTTCGGCGGGTTGTGGCTGCCGGTCAGCATCACCGCGCCATCGGCCTTCTGATCGTAGCTGGCGAAATACAGCATCGGCGTCGGCCCGACGCCCACGCGGATCACCTCCATGCCGCAAGCCACCAGCCCCGCCACCAGGTGCTGCTGCAACTCGGGCGAGGAAAGCCGGCCATCCCAGCCCACCGCCACGCGCGAACCACCCGCGCGGGCCACGATGCTGCCGAAGACCCGGCCGATGGCGAAGGCATCGGCCGGGTGCAGCGTCTGGCCCACAATGCCGCGAATATCGTATTCGCGCAGCGAGGTCTTGTCGAAGTGGTGGGAAAAATCGGCCATCAGGGTCTTCCGATCGAATGATAGGTGAAGCCCGCCTCGCGCATCGCGGCGGGATCATAGACGTTGCGGAGATCGAGCATCACGCGCCCGGCCATCGCGCCGCGGAGCTTCCCGGGGGCGATATTGCGGAACTCGTTCCATTCGGTGAGCAGCACCACGGCCTCGGCGCCCGAGAGGGCATCCAGCGCATTGGCGGCGTAATGCACGCCCGCCGGCAGCAGCGGCTTGGCGAAACCCATGCCCTGCGGGTCGAAGGCGCGGATCACCGCGCCGGCCGCGGCCAGCCTGGGCACGATCTCCAGCGAGGGCGCATCGCGCATGTCATCCGTCTCGGGCTTGAAGGTCAGGCCCAGCACGGCGATGGTCTTGCCGGCCACGCTGCCGCCGCAAGCCGCGATCACGCGGTCCGCCATGGCGAGCTTGCGGTCGTCATTCACCGCGATGGTCGCTTCCACCAGGCGCAGCGGCGCGCCCAGATCCCGGCCGGTCCGCGCAAAGGCCAAGGTGTCCTTCGGGAAGCAGGAGCCGCCATAGCCCGGCCCCGCATGCAGGAATTTCCGCCCGATGCGGCCATCCAGGCCAATGCCGCGCGCCACCTGCTGCACATCGGCGCCCGCCTTCTCACACAGATCGGCCACTTCGTTGATGAAGCTGATCTTCATGGCGAGGAAGGCGTTCGCCGCGTATTTGATGATCTCCGCCGTCTCAAGCCCGGTGGCGACAATCGGCGTCTCGATCAGATAGAGCGGGCGATAGAGGCGCTTCAGAACGGCTTCCGCCCGCGCGCCGGCCTCCCCCTCCTCGATGCCGATGACGATGCGATCGGGCCGCATGAAATCGCCGATGGCGGCACCCTCGCGCAGGAATTCCGGGTTGGAGGCGACCGCGATTTCCAGATCCGGCCGCACCGCCTGCACGCGGCGCTTCACCTCCCGCCCCGTACCGACCGGCACGGTGGATTTGGTGACGAGCACGAGCGGGCCCTTGGCGGCACGGGCCACCTGTTCGGCCGCGGCGAAGACGTAGCTGAGATCGGCATGGCCATCGCCGCGCCGGGTCGGCGTGCCGACGGCGAGGAAGACGGCCTCGGCGCCGGTCACGGCCTCATCCAGGTCGGTCGTGAAGGTCAGCCGCCCTTCGCGGGCATTGTCGGCCACCAGATGGTCGAGCCGCGGCTCATAGATCGGGATGCGGCCCGCCTTCAGCGCCTCGATCTTGGCGGGGTCGGTGTCCACCACGGCGACATCCACGCCGAATTCGGCGAAGCAGGCCCCCGAGACAAGGCCCACATAGCCCGCCCCTATCATCGCGATCTTCATGCTGTCAGCCTTTCTGGAAAAGCCACATGGATATCAGCGGTAGGTGGCAAGGAACTCCCGCACGGCCGGCGCCATTTCGGGGCGCGCCAGCGCGAAGGCGATCTGCGCCTCCAGGTAGCCGATCTTGTCGCCGCAATCGAAGCGCCTTCCCTCATAGCGCAGCCCGTGGAAGGGCTGGTGGCCGATCAGCTTGGCCATGCCGTCGGTCAGCTGGATCTCGCCGCCCGAGCCCTTTTCCATCTTCGCCAGGTGGGTGATCACCTCGGGCATCAGCACATAGCGGCCGATGATGGTGAGGTTGGAAGGTGCCTGGTCAATCGGCGGCTTCTCGACGAGGCCCTTCACCGAGACGAGGCGGCCCATATCCTGCTCGATGTCGAGCACGCCGTATTTGTTGACGCGGTCCATCGGCACTTCCTCGATGGCGACGACATTGCCGCCCGTCTCGGCATAGGCTTCCGCGAGTTGGCCGATGCAGGGCTTGTCGCATTGCATCAGGTCATCGGGCAGCAGGATGGCGAAGGGATCATCGCCGATGAAGGCGCGCGCGCACCAGATGGCGTGGCCCAGGCCGAGCGGCACCTGCTGGCGCACGGTGAGCAGGCTGCCCGGCTCGATGGCGAGGCCGCGCAATTCGCGCAGGATCTCCATCTTGTTGCGTTCCTCCAGGGTCCTTTCCAGCTCATAGGCCACGTCGAAATGCTCGACGATGCTGGTCTTGCCGCGGCCGGTGACGAGGCAGAACTGCTCGATCCCGGCGGCGCGCGCCTCATCCACCGCGTATTGGATCAGCGGCCGGTCCACGACGGGAAGCATTTCCTTGGCGAGCGCCTTGGTGGCGGGCAGGAAGCGCGTTCCCATGCCAGCTACGGGCATGACGGCCTTCTTCAGCGGCTTGGGCATCAACTTCGTTCCCTGAGTGACGATGTCCCGACTGTTGCCACGGCCAAGCCCAAGGCGACAAGCCATGCGGCGAGAATTCCGAGCCCCCCGAAATTACCCGCCGGAAAAATCACGACCGGCGCAAATGCCTCAGCCAGCGCTGCGGGGCGGTTGCGCCTGGGTGGTCCGGGCAGGCGCCGCCGCGGGGCGCGCAGGCGCCGGTGCGGTGGTGGCGCGCGCTGGGGCGCGTGCGG
>CAMTUX010000038.1:0-52085 GCA_947084995.1 uncultured Roseococcus sp. | reverse complement strand
TAGGCGTAGATCAGAAGCGCCAGCATCAGCCGTGGGTCGTATTGCGGCTTGCCGCTGGGCCGGGCGTTCACCGGGAAGGCGCCAAGCGGCACCCGCTCGACCGCACCGATCACGAAATGCGCCAGATCATCCTCAGGCAGCCAGGCCTTCAGGTCGGGCGGCAGCAGGAATGCCTGGTCGCGGTTGTAGGGTACGAAGGTCGCCATGGACGCAGTCTAACAAAGCAACAACGCGACGTGAATCCGACAGGCTGCTAGGCATGCAGGCGGTGAGGATCAGCAGCAGCGGCAGGGCTGCCGGTATGGCGGCGATCAGGCGACGCAACATGGCGGCAAGGGAGAGGAATCGCGGCGCGCCGCCCAGCCGGGAGGCTCAGCCACCGACTTGCCGCAGCCAGTTCTGGAGGTTGTAGGTATTCGTGACCCGCGCGATCCGCCCGCCGCGAATCTCGAAGAAGGCGCCGACCGGCAGGACATAGCCCTGGCCATGGGCCGGCGGCAGCCCCTCATCGGCCACCAGGTAGGTGCCGTGGATCGTGAATTCGGCGGCGCCCCGGCGGCCATCGGGGCTGAGCATCACCACCAGATCCTCCACGCGCTCGCGATAGCAACGCTCCATCCGCGCCAGGAAGGCGGCGAAGGCCGGGCGGCCCGTCTCGCGCGCGCCCTGGTTCACGTCATGCGCCACATCCTCGGTGAGGCAATCCAGCATGGCCGGCCAGTCGGCGGCGTTGAAGGAGGCGTAGTAGCGCCGCAGCAGCGCCTCGCTCATGGCAGGCCCGCCGAATCGCGGCCCCGGTGCTGGCCGCCTGCGCCCTTCACCGATCGGCGGGTCATGCGCGCAGCAGCGCCGGCACGCGCCCCCCGATCACGGCCAGCACGGCCGCGGCCGCCCCGGCCTGGCAGGGCTCGATCACCGGCAGGCCGCTGGCTTCCGTGGTCACGGCCACATGGCCGGCCATGCCGGCGCAGCCCAGGATGATGACCTCGGCGCCCTGGTCGGCCAATTGGCGGGCGGCCTGGGCGATGCGGGCCTGGGGGGCGATGGGATCGGTCAGGACATGCATCGGCAGGTCCAGCGGAATCCAGCCGGCCATGTTGCCCTCCACGCCCATGGATTGGAGCGCGCGGCGCTGGCGCGGCAGGGATTTCTGCGTGAAGCCGATGATGCCGTAGCGCTCTGCCCGCGTCAGCGCGGCGGCGACGGCGCAGCGGAACATGCCCAGCACCGGCTTGTCGGTCACGCCGCGCACGGCCTCCAGGCCGGGGTCGCTCACGCAGCCGATGACATAAGCCTCCGCCGCTTCTTCTTCGACGCGGCGGCAAAGCGGCTCGGCCACGCTGAACCAGTCCCGCCAGGTGACGATGGCGGGCGGGGCTTCATCCAGTTGCGTCACCTCGATGCGCGGAATGCCTGGCCCCGCGAAGGGGGCGACGGCGTCGCGGATGCCCTCCGTGCAGGAGCGGCTGGAGTTCGGATTGATGATCAGGATGCGGCCATGCATGCGGCGAACATGGCAGGAACCGGTTTCTCTTGCCACACTCCCCGGATCAGTTCATTTGTGCGGTGCACCATGCCCGATACCACCCCCCCCACCCTCTGGCAGCCGGACCGCTCCGTGCCGAAAGCAGCGCAGGAGCGGTTGCGCGTCTCGCTCTGGCGCGGCGCGCGCAACCGCTGCCCGGTTTGCGGCGAGGGGCATGTGTTTCGCGGATATCTGCGCGTGGTGGAGGAATGCGGCGTGTGCCATGCGCCGCTGGGCAAGCTGCGCGCCGATGATGCCCCGCCCTATTTCACCATCTTCCTGGTGGGCCACCTGCTGCTGCCGCCGGTGCTCTGGATCGAACGGCATTATTCGCCGGAAATCTGGCTCCAGATGCTGGTCTGGATTCCCGTCTTCACCATCGTCACCACCTTGCTGCTTCGCCCCGTCAAGGGCGCGACCGTCGGGCTGATGAGCCGCTTCGGCTTCGGCAACGAGACCACGGGCTGATTCTGTGCCGGACCGCCATCTGATCCGCATCGAGCTGCCCGAGGCGCCGCCGCCGCCTTCCGCCTATGCCGAGGCGGATCGCCGCCAGGCCATCGAGGATATGCTGCGCGGCAACCGCTTTGATCCCGAGGGCCTGGGCGCAGGCCCCTTCGTGTTGCGCCTCATGGTGCGCGAAGGCCGGCTTATCCTGGATATTCGTGACCAGGCGGATGGGCCGCTGCGCGCCATCATCCTGGTGCTCGGCCCCTTCCGGCGGCTGATCAAGGATTACCTGATGCTGGTGGAAAACCATGAGGAGGCCGTGACATCCGGCGCCATGGATGCCCGCGTCCAGGCGATTGATATGGGCCGGCGCGGCTTGCACAATGAAGCGGCGGAATTGCTGACCACCCGGCTGGAAGGCCGCATTGCCGTGGATTTCGAGACGGCGCGGCGCCTGTTCACGCTGATTGCGGCGCTGCATCAGCGGGTTTAACGCGCGCGCGCCTTGACGCGACAGCCATCACCCAGCAGGACAGGCCGCCCGAGAACAGGAGCTTTCCCATGAAGATCAACGGCGTCTCCTATCGCAGCGTCTGGCTTGACGCCGATGGCTGGTCCGTTCGCATCTTCGACCAGACGAAGCTGCCCTGGGCGGTGGAACAAATCCGCCTCACGACATGGGAGCAGGCGGCGCATGCCATCCGCTCCATGCAGGTGCGTGGCGCGCCGCTGATTGGCTCCGTGGCCGCCTATGGCGTGGCACTCGCCATGCGCGAAGCGCCCGAGACGCTGGACAACGTGCTGCAAGCGTTGAACGAGACCCGCCCCACCGCCATCAACCTGCGCTGGGCGCTGGATCGGCAGCGGGCGAAGCTCCACAACCTCTCCGCCGATGCGCGCGCCGCCGCCGCCTATGCCGAGGCCGCGCACATCGCCGATGACGATGCCGAAACCTGCCGCCGCATCGGCGAGAATGGCCTGCCCCTGCTTCAGGACATCGCCGCCCGGAAGGGCCGCGTGAATGTGCTGACACATTGCAATGCCGGCTGGCTGGCCACGGTGGATTGGGGCACGGCGCTGGCGCCCATCTACATGGCGCATGATGCGGGGCTGGATATCCATGTCTGGGTGGACGAGACGCGCCCGCGCAACCAGGGCGCGGCGCTGACCGCCTTTGAGCTTGGCGCGCATGGGGTGAAGCACACCGTGATCGCCGACAATGCGGGCGGCCACTACATGCAGCATGGCGAGGTGGATATCGTCATCGTCGGCACCGACCGCGTGACGCGCATGGGCGATGTGGCCAACAAGATCGGCACCTACCTCAAGGCCCTGGCCGCGCATGATAATGACGTGCCCTTCTGGGTGGCCCTGCCGCATTCCACGCTGGATATGCGCGTGCGCGATGGCGTGGCCGAAATCCCCATCGAGGAGCGGGGCGCCGCCGAAGTCACGGAGATGACGGGACAAACCGCCGATGGCCGGATCGAGACGGTGCGCGTGGTGGCCGCCGGCAGCGCCGCCGCCAACCCCGCCTTTGACGTGACGCCGGCGCGGCTGGTGACCGGCCTGATCACCGAGCGCGGCCGGACGGCGGCGAATGAAGCGGCCTTGCTCGCGATGTATCCGGAAAAGGCCTGAGCCGTATCAGCCAAGGTGGTGCGTGGTGTCGCGCCCACGCTCCAGGCCGTAAAGGCCCAGAACAAGGCAAAGGCCGCCCACCGCCGCGGCGATGGCCGCGAAGCCAGGCGCCACGCGCCCAGGCGAAAGCCCATCCGTCAGCATGACGCCGACCACGCCCAGAATGAGCAGAAGGCCGAAAAAAACGAGGCTGAAGCCGAAGCGTTGCATGGCGATGATCTCCTGAGGGTCGTTATCCCCCAGGCTTCGGGCCGCAAAAGGGACGAAGCGGGGTATTTTCAAGGCAGGTTGCCTGGCCCGTGATCAATCAGGGGTGGCCATGCGCCTTGTCGTGCTGCCGCAGGCCGTGCGGAACGTCCTGCCGGATTTGATTTCCAACGCGCTGGAGGGGGTGAAGCTGCCCGCCACCGCCTATTTCATCCTGCCTTGGCCGGTGGCGCGGCTGCTCTCGAAGCTGGGAGCAGGCAATTCGCCCCGAGATCGTAATGAAGGGCTTGCAAGCCTCCTGATTCCGTCCTTCCCTCCCAGGGGCAAACCCGAAACGGGAAGCAGGGAGAGAAACTCATGACAATCCGACGCCATTTGCTCGGGATGGCAGCCATGCTCATGGCTGGCCCCGCCTTCGCCCAGGCTCCAGCCCCCGCCGCCCCGGTTCCGGGCTGGGCCGTGGGGCGCCCTGAGGGCTCCACCCTCGCCCCCCATGCAGCGCGCCTGACGGTGACGCCGCTGGACCAGGTGCCGGTCTCCTCCATTCGCCTGCCGCAGGGCTTCCAGGCCGAGGTCTTCGCCCATGGCATTCCGGGCGTGCGCGCCATCGCGGAAGGCCCGAACGGCACGCTCTTCGCCGGCACGCGGGCCATTGGCCGCGTCTATGCCATCACCCGCAACCCGGATGGCACCACGCGCACGCGCATCTTCGCGCAGGGCCTGGCCCAGCCCAACGGCCTCGTGATGATTGGCAACAGCCTCTACATTTTCGCCGTGAACCGCGTGCTGCGCTACGACAATGTCGAGGCCAATCTGGACAGCCCGCCCGCGCCAGTGGACCTCACCGCCGCCTTCGCCCTGCCGACCGAGCAGGAGCATGGCGGCAACCACCACTGGAAATACGCGACGCTGGGCCCCGATGGCCGGATCTATACGAATGTCGGCGTGAACTGCAACGTGTGCGACACCGACCGCGACAAGTTCGCCCTGCTGGTTTCCTTCCGCCCCGATGGCAGCGACCGCCGCATCGAGGCGCGCGGTGTTCGCAACTCGGTCGGCATGGCGCATCACCCGGTGACGCGTGAGCTCTGGGCCACCAATCACGGCCGCGACTGGGTCGGCAATGACACGCCCGAGGATTCGCTGCTGCGCGTCCGCCGCGTGGGTGAGGATTTCGGCTTCCCCTATTGCCTCGGCACCTGGGCGGATCCGCAATATAATCGTGGCCGCGCCTGCGGCGAATTCTCGCAGCCGGCCGCCCTGCTGGGACCGCACACCGCGGTGCTCGGGATGCGCTTCTATACGGGGACCATGTTCCCTGAGCAGTATCGCAACCAGATCTTCATCGCCCGCCGCGGTTCCTGGAACCGCGCGCGCCTGAGCGGCTTTGACGTCGTGGTGGCCCATCTCGACGCGCAGGGCAATGTGACGCGCATCGAGGAATTCCTGACCGGCCTGCGCGACGACGCCAGCCAGCGCTTCGCCGACCGCCCGGCCGAGGTACATGTGCTGCGCGACGGCTCGATGCTGGTCTCGGGCGAGCAGATGGGTGCGATCTACCGCATCACCTATCGCCGGTGAGTTTTCTTCGACTGATGGCGGCGGCCCTGTTGGCCGCCGCGACCGCTGGTGACGCGCTGGCGCAGGATGCGCGGCGCGGCGCCGAACTCGCCACATCCTGCCTGCAATGCCATGGCGTCAATGGCCGCAGCCAGATGCCCGACATTCCCTCGCTGGCCGGCCAGCCGGCTGATTTCATCACCATCCAGATGATCCTGCTGCGCGAAGGGCTGCGAAACGCCCCGGCCATGGCCCCCTTCGCGGCCGGCAAGTCGGATCAGGACATCCAGGATATCGCCGCCTGGTTCGCGACGCTGCCGCCCGGCCCGCCCGATGATCGCCGCGCGCGTGACGCAGCACTTTTCGCGGCCGGGCAGGCGCTGAGCGGCCCGCGCCATTGCGCCACCTGCCATGTCTCCGACTATGGCGGGCGCAACCAGATCCCCCGCATCGCCGCCCAACGCGAGGAATACCTGCTGCATGCGATGACGCAATATCGCGACGGGCTGCGCGCCGGGCCGGACACGCAGATGAATGGCGCGGTGATGGGGCTCTCCAACGCGGACCTCGCAGCGCTGGCGCATTACCTGGCCCAGTTGGACTGATTGCGGCTCAGAGGCCGAGCCGGGCCCAGGCCGCGCGTTCCTCCATCAGATCGAGCAGCGCGGCCCCGGCACTGGGCAGCAGGCTCATCGAGAAGCGCCGCTTGCGACCACCGATGGGCAGGAGCCTCGCCTTCTCGCCAAAGCGTCGCCTGGCTTCGCCCTGCACATCGCCCAGCCCGTCGCAAAGACCGAGATCCAGGGCGCGGCGGCCGGTCCAGAAGCGGCCATTGAACAATTCCTCCTCGGCCACCTTCAGCCGCGTGCCGCGGCGGCCTCGCACCCAGTCCTTGAACTCCACATGGAGATCGGCCAGCAGGCCATCCAGCCGGGCGAGTTCTTCGGGGGTTTGTGGCCGGAAGGGGTCGTTGCTGGATTTGTCGGCCCCCGCCGTGCGGACGCGGCGCTCGATCCCCAGCCGCCCCATCGCCTCCGGAAAGCCGAAGCCCGAGGAGATCACGCCGATCGAGCCCAGGATCGAGGCCGGATTGGCGTGGATTTCATCGGCCGCGCAGGCGATCCAATAGCCGCCCGAGGCCGCGGCATCCTCGCAAAAGGCGATGACGGGCACCTTCTTCTCCTCCGCCCAATGGCGGATGCGGCCGGCGATCAGCGCGGATTGCACGGGGGAGCCGCCGGGTGAATTGATCGCCAGGAACACGGCCGCCAGGCGCTTCAGCCCGAAGGCGCGCGCCAGAATGGGCTCCAGCCCGGCGGCATTCAGCCCGCCAAAAGGGCCGGTCCGGGCGGCGATGATGCCCTCCAGCCGCACAAGGGCGATGACGGGAGGGCGGGGGGCGAAGGGATTCCACATGCCCCATAGGTGCCCCCCCGCTGCGTCGGCACAAGCCCATGCCTATATGGCGCGCATGGACATCCGCGAATTGCTGCTCACCACCCGCCGGATCGCGCTGGTCGGCGCCTCCAACAAGCCCGACCGCGCCTCCTTCCGCGTCATGCGCTTCCTGCTGGAACGCGGCTATGACGTCACGCCGGTAAATCCCGGCCTGGCCGGGCAGGAGATTCTGGGCCGGCGCGTCGTGGCCAACCTGGCCGAGGCCGCGCCGCTGGACCTGGTGGATGTGTTCCGCCGCAGCGCGGAGGCGGGCGCCGTGATGGATGCGGCGGTGGCACTGGGGGCCCGCGCCGTCTGGCTGCAACTCGGTGTGGTGGATGAGGAAGCCGCCACCCGAGCTCGCAAGCGGGGCGTGAGCGTGGTGATGGATCGCTGCCCGGTCATCGAATGGGGGCCGGCGGGGCTGCCCGACCGCTTGGCCGCAACATGACGGTTTGCTAAATTTCTTGAAATACGAACGAAGCCGGGCCATTTCTGCCGTCATCCAGGGCGGCCCGAATCGCCCATCCTACAGGGAATTGAGACCATGACCGACGAAGAACGCAGGATCATCGGCGACTACGTGATGCGCGTGGCCGGCGTGCAGCAGGGCCCGGCCGCCGTGTCGAGCAGCCCCTGGGGTGGGCGCGTGCCGCAGACGGGAGCGGCCCAGCCCGCGCCGAACCTGCCGCCGATCGAGCCCGCCGCCGATGCCTATATCGCCGAGCTTTTCTCCAAGTATCCGGAAGCCCGCTTCCGCCTGACCCAGACCGCCTTCGTGCAGGAGCATGCGCTGGTCCAGGCGCAGAACCGCATCCAGGAGTTGGAGTGGGAGCTGGAGGCGCAGACGCGCCAGGCGCAGGCGGCCAATAGCCGCGGCTTCCTGGGCCTTGGCGGCTCGCGCCCCGCGCCCATGCCGGCGCGCCCGCAGCCCGTGCAGGCGCCGGGCGGCGCGCTGCCGCAGCGCCAGGGGCCGGGCTTCCTCGGCACCGCCATGATGACGGCGGCCGGCGTCGCCGGTGGCCTCGTGCTCGGCAACATGCTGATGGGCGCCTTCTCGGGCGGCGGCGCGGCTCAGGCCGCGACCGGCGCTGGTGCCTTCGGGCAGGACGCTTCGCCGACCTCCTCCGCCTGGACCGATCCCGGCGCGGCGGCCGGCAATGACACCGCGGGCGCTGGCCATGACAATGGCGGCGGCTATAACGATGCGGCCGGCAGCTATGACGATGCCGGCGGCGGTTACGACGAGGAAGTGTAAGGTCAATACTCTCCCGGGCGGCCCACCGGCCGCCCGGCCAGTGCTGACCCTGGCCCCCGCTTGCCACCCCGGACTTTTTTTGCGCGCCACCGGGCCGATAAGGGCGCATGCGTATCCCTGACCTTGATCTCGACCTGCTGCGCGCCTTCGTCACCGTGGCGGAGCGCGGCGGCTTCACGGCGGCGGGGCTGGTGCTGGGCCTCACGCAATCGGCCATCAGCCTGAAGGTGAAGCGGCTGGAGGAATTGCTCGGCAAGCCGGTCTTCACGCGAGGTGCCAGGCAGGTGACTCTCACGCGGGAGGGCGAGACGCTGCTGGTCTATGCCCGCCGCATGCTGGCGCTGAATGAGGAGGCGGTGCGCCGCTTCGTCGCACCCCCCATGGCGGGCAGGCTGCGCCTGGGCGTCGCCGACCACTTCGTGCCGCGCCACCTCGCCCCGGCCCTGGCCCGCTTCGCCCGCACCTGGCCAGAAGTCCGCATCGAGGTGGAGGTGGGCCGCAGCCACGAACTCCGCGCCGCCCTGGCGCGCGAGGCGCTGGACCTTGTCCTCGGCAAGCGGCGCGATGGCGAGACGGAGGGCCGCGTCATCTTCACCGAGGCGGTGGTCTGGGTGGCGGCGCCGGATTTCGAAGTGAAGCGGGAACGCCCCCTGCCGCTGGCCATGTTGCCGCAGGGCTGCATGTTCCGGGACCGCGCGCTGACGGCCCTGGCCCGCGCGGGCATCGCCTCGGAGGTGGTCTATACTTCGCCCAGCCTGATGGGCATCGCGGCGGCGGCGCAGGCTGGTTTCGCGCTAAGCGTGATGGGCCGCACCGGCCTGCCGGAAGGGCTGACGGAGCTGGATGGCCTGCCCGCCCTGGGCATGGCGGAGATGTGCCTGTTCTCGGCCCCCAACCCCGCCGGGACACATTACCTGGCGGATTTCCTGATCCAATCCCTGTGGGATGGCTCAGGCCTTTGAACGTCGCATCTCAGCCCTGGCGGAAGCCCGCCGCCGGATGCGGCGCGGCCAGGCGCGCGGCGCCGAACAGCTTTTCACGATAGGTGCCGGGGGCGTATTCGCGCTTATAGGCGCCGCGTTCCTGCAAGGCGGGAACCAACTGCTCCACCACTTCCACCAGGCATTCCGGGAACACGGTGCGCGAGAGGTTGAAGCCATCCGCCCCGGTTTCGGCCAGATAGGCGATCAGCCGGTCGGCGATCTGCTCCACGCTGCCCAGCATGGGCTTCTGGCGGCTGCCGAGGATGAACTGGTCCGTCAGCCCGCGCCGGGTGAATTGCGGGCCGGTGGCGCGCTTCATCGCCGCCACATTTGACTGGATGGCATTGCCCGGCCCGGCCTCGATCGGTTCATCCATGCCATAGCGCCCGAAATCAATGCCGAGCGAGGCCGATGCATGCGCCAGCGCGCCTTCCACGCTGGAATGCCGGCGATACTCGGCGAGCTTTTCCGTCGCCTCGGCTTCCGTGCGGCCCATCACCAGCGTGGCGCCCACGAAGATGCGGATCTCACGCGGCGTGGCCTGGGCGCGCAGGGCGGCCACCTGCTTCGCGACATCGGTGGCCGGGCCGCCATTCAGGAACACGCATTCCGCATGCCGCGCCGCGAATAGCTGCCCGCGCGCCGAAGCGCCCGCCTGATAGAGCACCGGCGTGCGCTGCGGCGAAGGCTCGCAAAGATGATGGGCATCCAGCCGATATTGCCGCCCCTCATGCCGGATGCGCCGCACGCGCGCGGGGTCGGCGAAGCGCCCGCCCGCCGCATCGCGCAGCACCGCATCCTCGGCCCAGCTTTCCTCCCAGAGGCGATAGACCACCTCCATGTATTCCTCGGCCATGTCGTAGCGGTCGTCATGCTGCATCTGGCGGTCCAGGCCCATGGCGCGGGCCGCGCTGTCCAGATAGCCGGTGACGATGTTCCAGCCGATTCGCCCCTGTGTCAGGTGGTCCAGCGTGCTCATTCGCCGCGCGAACAGATAGGGCGCCTCATAGGAGAGGTTGGCGGTGATGCCGAAGCCGAGTTCCGAGGTCACCGCCGCCATGGCGGGGATGATCATGGCGGGGTCCAGCAGGGGTACCTGCACGGCGCCGCGCAAGGCCGCATCCGGGCTGGCATCCAGCACGTCATAGATGCCCAGCACATCGGCCAGGAACAGCCCGTCGAACAGGCCGCGCTCCAGCAGGCGCGCCAGGTCGAGCCAATGGGGAAGGGTGTTGTATTGCGCGCTGGTATCGCGCGGGTGGGTCCACATCCCGTGCTGGATATGGCCCACACAGGCCATGTCGAAGGCGTTCAGGCGAATTTGTCTTTGCATGCTCCGATTGTGCGGCGTGCGCGGCACGCCGACAACCGAGGCAGATCAGGCCCGCAGGCGCGCCGGCTCCGCCACGGCGGCTCCCCGCGCGGGTTGGCCTGCCACGCCATAGACGCCGCGTTCGTTGGGCTTGGGGAGCAGCGCCTGGGTGACGCCCATCGCCGTTTCGGCCGCGCCCAGATAGAGCGCGCCATCCGGGGCCAGGATCTGCGCGATGCCGCCCAGCACGCGGGCCTTGGTGGGCACGTCGAAATAGATCAGCACGTTGCGGCAGAACACCACGTCGAAGCGGCCCATGCTGCGGGGATCACCCAGCAGGTTGAACTTCTCGAAGCGGCAGGGCGTGGCGATTTCGGGGCGAATGCGCCAGCGTGTGTCCTCCTGGACGAAGCGCTTCATCAGCGTGCGGATGGGCATGCCGCGCTGCACCTCGAATTGCGTGAAGACGCCGGCGCGCGCGCGCTCCAGCACGGCCGCGGTGATGTCGGTGCCGATGATCTCCACGCGCCGGGCCCGGAAGCCGGGATCAGCCTCGCCCAGCTCGGCCAGGATGATGGCGATGGAATAGGCCTCCTGCCCGGTCGAGCAGGCGGCGGACCAGATGCGGAGCGGCTGACCCGGCGCGCGGGCCTTGTGCAATTCGGGCAGCAGGCCGCGCAGATGCTCGAAGGGGCGCGTGTCGCGGAAGAAGCTGCTCTCATTCGTGGTCAGCAACTCGGTCATTTCCTGGGCAAGCGTCTCGCCGCGCGGCGCCTTGAGGCGCGCGGCCAGGGCGTCGAGGTCGCGCAACGCCTCGCGCTTCAGCAGAGGTGCCAGGCGCGTCTCCAGCATGTAGCCCTGATCCGCCCCGATGATGCCGCCGGAGCGGGTTTTCACGATGCCCGTGAGATAGGCGAAGGTGGCCGGATTCATGGGCGTTTTCCACAGATTTGGGCGAGCGCGTCGCCCAGTGATTCGGGGGTTCCCTGCTCCTGGGCCAGCCCGGCGCGCGCGACGGCACCGGGCATGCCCCAGACCACGGAGGAGGCTTCATCCTGCGCCCAGACCGTGCCGCCCGCCTGCGCCAGCGCGCGGCAGCCTTGCAGCCCGTCATGGCCCATGCCGGTCAGAATCACGGCATGGACCGCGCGGCCATGAATGGCGATCAGGCTCCGCAGCGTCGGGTCCACCGCGGGGCGGCAGAAGTTTTCCGGCGGGGCGTCGGAGAGGTGCAGCGTCATGCGCGGGCCATCCGCCTTGGCCAGGAGGTGGTGGTCGCCAGGGGCGAGGTAGATGCGCCCGATCTCCAGGACATCGCCCTGCCGCGCCTCGCTCACCGGCGGGCCGCCGAGTGCGTCCAGGTGCTTCGCCAGCATGGCCGTGAAGCCGGCCGGCATATGCTGCACGATCACGATCGGCAGGGTGAGCAGCTTCGGCAAGCGGCGCACCAGTGCGGCCAGCGCCTGCGGGCCACCCGTGGAACTGCCGATGCAGATGACCTTTGGCGGCTCGCCCCGGCGCAAGGCGGGCACCCGCGTGGCCAGGGCCGGCATCCGGGCGGCGGGTTGGCGCAGCCTGGCCCAGCCCTTCACCTTGGCCAGCAGATCAGCGCGGAAATTGGGATCATTCAGCCCGCCGCCCGCGGCAGCGGGCTTTGGAATGTAGTCCGAGGCGCCGGCGCGCAGCGCGTCCATCGTTGCGCTGGCGCCTCTCTGCGTCAGTGCGCTCGCCACGATCACGATCGGCCGTGGCTCGCGGCGCAGGATCAGCGGCAGCGCCGTCATCCCGTCCATCACCGGCATTTCGAGGTCGAGCAGCACCACCTGCGCGCGCTCGGATTGGGGGGCAGAGTCCAGCGCCGCCAGCGCCTGCGCGCCATCGCCCACGCGTGAGACGACGGCGATGCCGGGGTCCGACTCCAGCACGCGGGCCAGGGCGGAACGCACGGTTGAGCTGTCATCGCAAAGCATCACGCGCAGCTTGCCGGGCGGCACAGGTCTCATGCCGGCAACAGCCCGACCTGAGCGAGCTTGTCGCGGAGGATTTCCTCGTCGAAGGGCTTCATCACATACTCATGCGCGCCGGCTTCCAGGCCTTCGAGGATCTTCTCGCTCCCCGCCTCGGTCGTGCACATCACCACCACCGGCTCATCCGGGCCGTATTCGGCCCGCAGCGCGCGAAGAAAGCCGATGCCGTCCATCACCGGCATGTTGCGGTCGAGCAGGACGGCGCGGGGCATCGCGGCGCGGCAGGCCGCCAGCGCCTTCTGCCCGTCCTCCGCCTCGCGCACCGTGAAGCCGTGCCGCTCCAGGATGCGGCGCGCGACCTTGCGAACCACGGAACTGTCATCCACCACCAGCCATTCACCGTTGGACATGCTCGTCTCTCCTCAGGCGCCCAGGGCCAGAAGCTGGTCCACATCAAGCAGGACCAGCAGTTGATCGCCCTGGCGGTGTACGCCGAGGGAAAACTCCTTCCAGGACGCATCCAGCGTCTGCGGGTTGGGCGCACGCTCCTCGGCGTTCAGCGTCAGCACCTCGCCCACCTGGTCTGCCAGCAGGGAATAAAGCTCGCCGCCCACCTCCACGACGACGCTCATCGCCACCTCACCTGCCTCGCGCGGCGGCAGGCCCAGGCGGCTGCGCAAATCCACGGCGGTCACGATGCGGCCGCGCAGGTTCAGGCTGCCGGCGACCTCGCGCGGGGCGAGCGGGATGCGGGTGATGGTCTGCACCCCCAGCACATCGCGGACGCTCAGCACCGGCACGGCGCAAAGCTGCCCCGCGACGGAGAGGGTCAGCATCATGCTGGCGGCATCGGAAGTGATGGAGCCCGCAGGCGCACGGTCATCAGGCTTCGTGGTTTGGGCGGTCTGCATGGAATGTCCCTCCTGTTCAGCTGGCGAGCATGGGCTGGAGGCAGTGCTGCAAGCTGGCCAGCAATGCATCGCGGTCGAACTTGGCGATGTAGTCGCTGAAGCCGGCGGCACGGCCGCGTTCGACATCCTTGGGCGAGGAAGCGCTGGACAGCGCGATCATCGGCACCTCCACCCAGGCGCCACCCTCACGCACGGCGCGGGCCAGGCCGACCCCATCCAGCTCGGGCATGTGGATGTCGGAGATGATGATGTCGAACCGCTCACCCGCGTCGCGCAGGCGCAGCGCGTCCCGGCCATTATTCACCGTGGTCACGTCATAGCCAGCGGCCATGATCGCGGGGACGATGAGGTTGCGGAAGAAGTCGCTATCCTCGGCCACCAGGACGCGCGGCTTGGTGCCGGTCAGTACCGCCGGCTCGAACCAGTCGGCCTTGCCCTGCTTCAGCCAGTAGCTGGTATCCAGCAGGTCGGTCACCTTGCCATCCACCACGCAGCTGCCCAGGAAGCCTGGGCGCAACCCGGCGGCATCCATCTCCAGCGCGGTGTCCACCACGTCGAGGATTTCCTCGACCATCAGGCCCATGG
The DNA here is from genome assembly GCA_947084995.1 of uncultured Roseococcus sp. GTDB lineage: Bacteria > Pseudomonadota > Alphaproteobacteria > Acetobacterales > Acetobacteraceae > Roseococcus. The sequence continues at coordinate 38,249 of CAMTUX010000038.1, read as the reverse complement.
CGCGGTCGCCGTCGCCGAAGACCAGAACGGACTGGAAGCCCGTCTCCGGCAGCGTCATGTAACTGTCGAGCGGAACCAGCGGCATCAGCGTGCCGCGATACTGCACCACCAGGCTGTCCCCCGTGCGCTCGATCCGAGCGGCATCGAGGTTTTCCAGGCGGGCGACGAGGCCCAGCGGCACCGCCTTGGGTGCGCCCGCGCCGGCGCGGAACAGCAGCAGCGCCGTGTTGCGCTCCTCGCGGCGGGTGGTGGTCGTGGCTTCCTCCATCGTGCCGCCCTCGGTGGTGCCCTCCAGCCCGAGGCCGGAGGCGCGGGCGATGCCGTTGGGATCAAGGATCATGATCACGCTGCCATCCCCCAGGATGGTGTTGCCCGAGAACATGGTGATGTGCCGCAGGATGGGCGCCACGGGCTTCACCACGATTTCCTCCGTGTCGAAGACGCGATCCACGACAATGCCGAAAAGCTGCCCCGCCACCTGGGTGACGACGACGAAGCCCTCCGATTCGGGCCGGCTGGGCGCCTGCTCCAGTTGCAGCACATGCTTGAGCGGCACCAGGGGAAGCAGCTGGCCGCGCAGGCGCAGGACGGCGCTCTCCTTGATGCGTTCCACCTTCGGGCCATCCCCGCCGCCGCCGACGCGCACCAGCTCCAGCACGCCGGCCTGCGGGATGGCGAAGCGCTCACCGCCTGCCTCCACGATCAGAGCGGCGGCGATGGCCAGAGTCAGCGGAATTTTGATGCTGAATGTCGTGCCCTTGTGCTCGCGCGAGGTGAGATCCACCGTGCCGCCGATGCGCTCGATGTTGGTCTTCACCACATCCATGCCGACACCGCGGCCGGAGACGGAAGTCACCTCGGCGGCGGTCGAGAAGCCGGCGCGGAAGATGAAGCGGTGGATGTCGCGCTCGCTCATCGTCGCCAGCTCGGCTTCGGTGGCGAGGCCCTGCGCCACCACCTTGGCCTTGATGCGGTCGGTGTTCAGGCCGCGCCCGTCATCGCCGATCTGCAGGACGATGTGGCCGCCCTCATGGAAGGCGTTGAGCAGGATGCGCCCGGTTTCCTTCTTGCCGGTGGCGCGGCGCTGCTCGGGTGTTTCCAGCCCGTGATCGGCGCTGTTGCGGACCATGTGCGTCAGCGGGTCCTTGATGAGTTCCATCACCTGGCGGTCCAGCTCGGTATCGGCGCCGCGCATTTCCAGCTCGATCCGCTTGCCGAGGTCATTGCTGAGGTCCCGCACCAGGCGCGGCAGCTTGGCCCAGGCATTGCCGATGGGCTGCATGCGCGTCTTCATCACGCCATCCTGCAGATCGGAGGTGATCTGCGAGAGGCGCTGCAAGGGCACGGCGAAGGCCGCATTCTCCTCGGCGCGGGCGAGCTGCATGAGCTGGTTGCGCGTCAGCACCAGCTCGCTCACCAGGACCATCAGTTCCTCCAGGACATCCACGGCGACGCGAATGGTCTGCGGCGCATTGCCGCCAGTGACCGCCGTATCCAGATGGGCCTCCGGCGTGGCGGTCTCGGCGACGGGAATGGCGGTATCGGCCACGGCTTCGGCGGGCGCGGCCTCGCCCGAGGCGGCGGCATCCAGCGCCGCCTTCAGGGGGCCGTCATCGCCGGCGGGCTCGCTGCCCGTCGCTTCCAGCCCGGCGATGATCTGCTTGAAGCGATCGGCGGCGGAGAGAATCAGCGTGATGCCGCCCGGCGTGACCGGCAGGCTGCCATCGCGCCAGAGGCCCAGCACATTCTCGGCCGCGTGGGCCACGCCCTCCAGGCGCGGCAGGCCGAGGAAGCCGCAGGTGCCCTTGATGGTGTGGACGGTGCGGAACACCTCGGAGAGGACCGCGCCATTGGCCGGGTTGCGTTCCAGTTGCAGCAGCGCCGCATCCAGGCTGGCGAGACCTTCATTCGTCTCGGTGAGGAAGTCGGCGAGCAGATCGTCCATCGGGCGTCCCTTTCAGCTGCCCCCGGTCGAACAGGGGTTGCGATAGGCGGGAGAATGGACGGTGGCTGGCGAAGAAAGCGTAAATGGGCGGCGTGAATCTTCTGGCGCCTTCAGGCCGGATGCGTTGCGTTTTGCATCGCGTCCGGGGAGTGGCCGTTCAGTCGCCACTCCCGAGGCGCAAGGCCGCAAGGGCCATGCCCGTCCCCAGGGCGAAGCTGAGTTCCAGCCCTTCCGCCGCCGCCTGGCTGATGGCCCAGGGCGCCAGGATGCGGCGCGGGCCCGCCGCCAGCGCCTCCTCCAGCCCCCCCCCGGCCATCAATTCGACGAGGGTCGGAGACCACGCCGCATCGCGGCCTTCTGGTTGGAACATGACATAGCCGGCGGCGTCCTGGGCGACGCGTACGACGCCGCCACGCGGCAACGCCTCGGCGCTGAGCAGGGCGATGGAGAGTATCAGCCTTGCCCGGCCGGCCGTCATGATTTCGACGGATTGCGGCAATTCGAAGCGGATCCTGTGCGCCATGGGGGCGCCTTGCAGCAGCATCGCCAGCTCATGCCAGGCCAGGTCATCGCCGCTGCCGAAAGCGGCGGAAAACAGCTTCATGCGCGCGCGCAGCTCCGCCGCTGTTTCCATGAGGATCGCATGTGCCGCCGGATCGCTCGCCTGAGGGAGGATCGCCGTAATGCTGGCCATGGGGGAGCCGAGGTCATGGAAAATCCGCGCGGCCATCAACTCGGCGAGGCGGTGAGGGTAAACCATTCGTGTGTCTCTCATATGCCGCGCGATGATTGCGCTCAGGGTGCCCAACAGGAAGAACTCAGCGCCAGGGCCCAGCACATCAACCCGGCACATCAGTCATCGCAAGAAGCGCTCGCAGGAAGGGATCGCAAGAAGCGGGCCAATTCATGGTGTCGGCGGATGCCGCCTCCACCGGAGCCGAAATCCATGACTTGTGGATGAGGCTACCCGAAGGCAGGTTGCCGGATGGTTTAAATCGGACAAGAACTGACTTCCAGGATTTCGATTTTCCCGTGAAGGGAGAGCGGGCCGGCAGCATCGCGCCGGCCGGAAGGGAGCTGTTCGGATGCATGGAATCGAACCTGGAATGCGGGTCCTGCACCCGCAATGCCCCGATTGGGGGGTGGGCCAGGTCCAGTCCGTGGTGGGCGACCGCGTCACGGTGAATTTCGAACATGCGGGCAAGGTGCTGGTGAACCTCGCCGTCGTCGCGCTGGAACAGGTGGAGCGTTGAGCGCGCTCCTCGCCGCATGCGACGAATTGATCCGTGACTGGCCGATCTGGGCGGCGGCGCTGGCCACCGCCATTGCCGGGCTGATGCGCGGCTATGCCGGCTTCGGCACGGCCGTCATCCTGGCGCCGATCTATTCCGTGCTCTGGGGGCCGCGGGCGGGCGTGCCGGTGATGCTGATGATGGAGCTCGTCGTCTCTCTCCAGTTGTTGCCACGTGCCTTCAAGGATGCCGATACCCGCGTGATCCTGCCGATCGGCGGTGCGGCCGCGCTGGCTACGCCGCTGGGCGCCATCGTGCTGCTCACGGCCGATCCCGACCTGCTGCGGCGCTGCATTGGCGGTTTCGTGCTGGTCTTTGGCCTGCTGCTGCTGTCGGGCTGGCGGTATCATGGCAGCCGGCCACTTGGCTTGAACCTGATGGTCGGCACCAGTGCCGGGCTGCTCAAGGGCGCCACGGGGATGAGTGGGCCGCCGGTGATCCTGTATCTCCTGGCGGGGCCTGAGGAGGCCAGGCGCCATCGCGCCAACCTGATCCTCTTCTTCGCGCTGATCGCGGTGGTTTCCATCCTGGGGCCGCTCTGGTTCGGGATGATCACGGCGGCGGTGCTGGCGAAGCTGGTGATCCTGCTGCCGGTGCTGCTGTTCTGCGTGCCGCTGGGGGCGCGGCTGTTCCACGTCGTCCCGCAGCGTTTCTACAAGCGCTTCGCCTTCATGGTGCTGGTCTCGGCCGGGGGGATCGCGCTGCTGGCATAGCGCCACAACTGGACATCGCTATTCCCGGTTGACTATAACGCAGCGATGCAACGCCGCGCGCTTCCCCTCCTTGCCCTTCTTCCAGGAATGGCCGCCGCGCAAACGCCAGTGACGATCTTCGCCGCCGCCTCGCTCCAGGACGGGCTGCGCGCCCTGGCGCGGGATTGGGCGGCGCGCGGCCACCCGCCGCCGCGCCTCTCCTTTGCCGCCTCATCCGCTTTGGCGCGGCAGATCGAGCAGGGCGCGCCGGCCGATCTCTTTCTCAGCGCCGACGAGCCCTGGATGGACTATCTGGCGGCCCGCGACCTGATCCTGCCCGCCAGCCGCGTCAGCGCGCTGGGCAATACGCTGGTTCTGGTGGCGCCCCCCAACTCGCACCACGCAGCGCCGCTGACGCGCCAGACGGATCTGCTGGCGCTGCTCGGCCCGCAAGGCCGCATGGCCCTGGCCGACCCCGCCCATGTCCCGGCCGGGCGCTATGCCCGTGCAGCGCTGGAATGGATGGGTCAGTGGGGCGCCCTGTCCCCGCGGCTGGCCCGCGCCGAGAATGTCCGCGCCGCCCTGCTGCTGGTGGAGCGGGGCGAGGTGCCGCTGGGTATCGTCTATGCGACGGATGCGCTGGCGTTGGCGCTGGTCCTGCCCGGCCTTCGCGTCCTCGGCACCTTCCCGGCCGAGAGCCACCCGCCCATCACCTACCCCTTCGCCCTGACTCGTCGCGCCGAGGGCAATGCCCAGGCGCGCGCCCTGCTTGCCTTCCTGACCGGGCCGGAAGCGATGCCAGCCTGGCAGAGCCACGGCTTCCTGATGCCCCGCTGATGGGCCTGACGCCGGAGGAATGGCAGGCCATCCGCCTCAGCCTGGAGGTGGCCGCGCGCTCGGTCTCCGTCTCCCTGCTGCCGGCCATCGCGGTGGCCTGGCTGCTGACGCGGCGGCGCTTCGCCGGGCGGATGTTGCTGGATGCGCTGGTGCACCTGCCGCTGGTGGTGCCGCCCGTGGTGGTGGGCTGGGGCCTGCTGATGCTCCTTGGCATCCGTGGCCCGATCGGCGCGCCCCTGCATGACTGGTTCGGCATCCGCCTGGTCTTCACCACCGAGGGCGCGGCACTTGCCACCGCCGTCATGTCCTTCCCGCTCATCGTGCGCGCCGTGCGCCTTGGGCTCGAACAGGTGGACCCCGGCCTGGAGGCGGCGGCGCGCACCCTGGGGGCGGGGCGGCTGGACCGCTTCCTCACAATCACCCTGCCGCTGATGTCGCCCGGCATCCTGGCTGGCGCGGTCACCGCCTTCGCGGCGGGCTTGGGCGAGTTCGGCGCCGTCATCACCTTCGCCTCCAATATCCCCGGCGAGACGCAGACCCTGCCATTGGCCATCTACAGCGCGACCCAGACGCCGGGTGGCGAGGGGATGGCTGCGCGGCTCGCGCTCATCTCCTTCACGCTGGCGATGGCCGGGCTGCTTCTGGCCGAGTTGATCGCGCGGCGGATGCATCACTGGCTCGGGCGCTTCTGATGCTGGATGTCGCGCTGCGCCATCGCTTCGGTCCCGGCTTCACGCTGGACGCCGCCTTCACGGCGGCGCCGCGTGGTGTCACCGCGCTGTTCGGTGCCTCGGGCTGCGGCAAGAGCACCATCCTGAACGCCGTGGCCGGGCTGCTGCACCCCGATGCCGGTCATGTCAGCCTGGATGGCGAGGCGCTGTTGGACACGGCGCGCGGCATCGCCCTGCCGGCGGAGCGCCGGCGCTGCGGGGTGGTCTTCCAGGAGGCGCGGCTGTTTCCGCATCTCAGCGTGCTGGGCAATCTCCGCTACGGTCTCAGCCGCGCCCCGCGTGAGGCGAAGGGGCCTGCGCTGGAAGAAGTCGTGGCCCTGCTTGGCATCGGTGAATTGCTGGAACGCCGCCCGGCGCGACTTTCGGGCGGCGAGCGCCAGCGCGTGGCGCTGGGCCGCGCGCTTCTGAGGCGCCCGCGCCTGCTGCTGATGGATGAGCCGCTGGCCGCGCTCGACGCGCCGCGCCGCGCTGAAATCCTGCCCTTCCTGGCCCGGCTGCGGGCCGAGGCGAACCTCCCCATCCTCTATGTCACCCACGCGCTGGACGAGGTGGACGCCCTGGCCGACCAACTCGTGCTGATCGAGGCCGGGCGCGTCCTGGCCAGCGGCGGCGTCGAGGAACTGACCGCCCGCACCGACCTGCCGCTCGCCGCCCGGCGCGATGCGGGGGTGCTGATCGCCGTGCGTGTCGCAGCGCATGACGCGGCGCGCGGCCTGACGCGGCTGGAATTCGCGGGCGGGCATTTGTTGATGCCGCTGCACCCGGCGCCCCCCGGCACGGCGCTGCGCCTGCGGCTGCGCGCGCGGGATGTCGCCATCGCGCTGACGCGGCCTGCGGAGATCTCGGTGCAGAACATCCTGCCCGCCGTCATCAGCGCGATCCTGCCCACCACCTCCCCGCATGAGGTCTTCCTGCACCTGGCCCTCGGCGAGACGCGATTGCTGGCGCGCGTGACGCGCGACGCGGCCGAGCGCCTGCAACTCGCGCCCGGCCTGGAGGTCTTCGCCCTGGTGAAATCGGTCGCCTTCGACCACGCGCGCCCGGCATGAGCGGCGCCCGTCTCAGCCTGCGCGTGGATCTGCCCGGCGGGCGCATCGGCCCGGGCAAGATCGCGCTGCTGGAGGCGATCGGCCGGGAAGGCTCCATTTCCGCCGCCGGGCGTGCCCTGGGGATGAGCTACAAGCGCGCCTGGGAATTGGTGGACCAACTGAACACCCTGCTGGCCGAGCCCGCAGTCACCGCCAGCACCGGCGGGGCGCGCGGCGGCGGCGCGCGGCTGACCCCGGCGGGCGAGGCGCTGCTCCAGGATTACCGCGCGATGGAGCGCGCCGCCGCAAAGGCCGCTGCCCCGCAACTCCGCAAATGGTTGGCGCGCGCGCGCGGCTGAGGCGTCAGCGCCCGCTCAGGATCAGCGGCTCCGGGTCGAAGCCCTGCGCCCGCGCGATGCCCAGCGCCTTCTCAAGCTCGGCCGGCGGCAGGCTGGGCGTGCGCGAGAGCAGCCACATCGAGCGCCGCGAGGGCGAGCCCACCAGCGCCCAGCGATATTCGGGGTCGAGGCCGATCACCCAGTAATCGCCGAAAAAGGGCCAGAAGAAACTGACGCGCAGCCGCGCATTGCCGCTGCCCTCCACCACATAGGCCTGGCCGGTGGCGACGCGGGTGGGCCGCGCCGGGTCCAGCGCGTTCACGCAGGAATTGCGGACGCTGATGCGGCCATCCGGGCGGGCTGCGTATTCGGCTGTCACTTCCTCGCAGCGTAGCGTCGCGCTGTCCTGGAAGCGCTGCGGCAGGCGCGCCACCTCATGCCAGAGGCCGAGATAGCGTGACAGGTCCACGCTCTCGACCGTGCGGGGCGTCTCGGTGGTGGGCTGGGTGGCGCCGCAGGCCGCAAGGCCCAGCAATGCCGCGAGGAGTATGCCGCGCATCAGACGATGCTCCCTTCGGGCCAGGTCAGGCAGTGGTCGTAAATACCGCCGGCGGTGGTGATCCAGACCTCATCCCGCCGCGCGGCGATGACCGCCAGCGCCTCGCGCAGCGCGCGCATCCGGTAGGGCTGGCCAATGATGTAGGGGTGCAGCGCGATGCCCATCACCTGGGGCACGCCATCCCGCGTCTGGCGCAGGCGCTCGTGGAAATCCTCGACGATGAGTTCCGCGAATTGCCGCGCACCATCCTTGCGCGCCGCGATGGCGGGGATGTCGTTCGCCTCCTGCGGGTAGGGGATGCTCAGCAGCCGCCCGGCGCGGGTGGTCTTCCAGACCGGCTGGTCATCCATGCACCAGTTGAGCGTGTAGGTGTAGCCGGCCTCCATCAGCAGGTCGGGCGTCACGCGGCTCTCGGCGATCCAGGGGGAGAGCCAGCCGCGCGGGGCCGCGCCCTCATGGCGGAGGATTTCGGCGGTGCTCTCAGTGATGAGGCGGGCTTCCTCGGCTTCGGGCAGGGTGCTCTGGCGCTCGCTATTGGTGCGGCCATGGCCGGCCATCTCGTCGCCGCGGGCGCGATGGGCCGCGAGCAGTTCGGGGGCGTGATGATACATGGCGCTGTTGAGCAGTACGGTGGCGGGCAGGTTCAGCTCGTCCAGCAGTTCGATCAGGCGGAAGCCGCCGACGCGGTTGCCATAGTCGCGCCAGGCATAATTCAGCACATCGGGCTGCGGGCCAGCCGGCGCCAGTTCGGCGCCCAGCCCCTCGCCAAAGGCGAAATGTTCCAGGTTCACGCCCAGATATACCGCGAGCTTGCGGCCAAGGGGCCAGGATTCCCGCGCGCGGGCGGTCCAGGGGGAATAGGCAAAGCGGCCATGATGCGGGAGCATGCGAATCCCATCCGTGAACGAGCCGAGCATCTGGCCCGCCAGGACGCTGCCCGCAAGGCGCGGCCGCCCGGCGCGCGGGGCGTGACGCGCGGGGCGTGGCGCTCGCCGGGAATTTCTTTTAACCTGGGCTGCAATGAAATCGCCTCGTAACGGTCGCCAAGGTTCGGCCTGGCTCATGCGGCAGGCACGCGCCCAGGGTGGCCGCGTGGCCTTGCCGGTTGCGTTGGGCTTGGCCGCCACCCTGTGCCAGGTGGCGTTTGTCTTTCTCATCGCGCGGCTGCTGGCCACCATCCTGGGCTTCGATGGCGGCGGCTTCGGTGAATTGGCGGCGGCGGGCGCGCTCGCCCTGCTCAGCGCCTCCCTCGGCATGACGCAGGAAATCGCGCAGCAGGCGGCGGGCGAGCGCGCGCGCGCCAGCATCCGCGCGGCGCTGTTTGCCCGGTTGCTGGAACTCGGCCCGGCCGATCCGCGCGGCGTGGGCGAGAAGGCGACGCTGCTGGTGGACCGCGTGGAAGCGCTGGACGGCTTTTTCTCGCGCTGGGTGCCGGCGGCGGCGCTGGCGATCCTGTCCCCCGCGCTGATCATCATCATCGTGGCCATGGCGGATGGCACCAGCGCCCTGGTGCTGGCCGTGATGGGGCTGATGGTCCCGGTGGCGATGGCGTTGACCGGCATCGGCGCGGCGGTGGAAAGCCGCAACCAGATGGATGTGCTGGGCCGCCTCTCCGGCCGCTTCGTGGACCGGCTGCGCGGCCTTTCCACCCTGGTGCAGTTCAACCGCGCCCAGGATGAGGCCCGCGCGCTGGGCGTGGCGGCCGGTGAATTCCGGCTGCGGACCATGCGGGTGCTGCGCGTGGCCTTCCTCTCCAGCGCGGCGCTGGAATTGCTGGCGGGCTTCACGCTCGGCTACCTCGCCTGGCGGCATGGCATCCTGCTGGCGCCGCAATCCACCGACCCGACGCTGGCGCTGTTCTGCATCCTGGTGGTGCCGGTCTTCTTCCTGCCGCTCCGCAACTTCTCCCTGGCCTATCACGAGGCGATGTCGGCGCGCGGTGCTGCGGCTGAATTGGCCCCCCTGCTGGAGGTTCCGCCCGATCAAGGCCTGCTGCTGGAGGAAATTCCGCCCCGCGTCGCGCTGGTCTTCAACGAGGTGGAGCTGCGCTATCCGGGCATGGACAAGCCGGCCCTGGCCCGCCTGACCTTCGCCCTTGCCCCAGGTGAGACGCTGATGCTGGTGGGGCCATCGGGGGCGGGCAAATCCTCGGTGCTGCGCCTGCTCATGGGCTTTGCGCGACCCGTTGCCGGGCGCATCGCCATCAATGGCCAGGATGTGACGCGCCTCAAGCCCGCCGAATTGCGCCGCCTCTCGGCCTATGTCGGCCAGCGGTCGCATCTGTTCGGCGGCACGCTGCGCGAGAATATCCTGCTCGCCCGGCCCGAGGCGAGCGAGCCCGAGATGCTGCGCGCGGCCGAGGCCGCGCGCGTCATGGCCTTCGCGGCGCATCTGCCCCAGGGGCTGGATACCCAGGTGGGGGAGGGCGGCTTCGGCCTCTCCGGCGGGCAGGCGCAGCGCGTGGCCCTGGCCCGCGCCTTCCTGCGCGATTCGCCCCTGGTGCTGCTGGACGAGCCCACCGCCTCCCTCGACCCCGGAACCGAGGCCGAAGTGATGGAGGCTATCGCGCGGCTCTGCACTGGCCGGACGGTGATCATCGCCACCCATTCCGCGCAACTGATGGGCCTCTCTGGCCGTGTCATCGAATTGGATGGGCAGCGCCTGGTGGAACAGCATGTGGGCTGACCTCGCTCGCATCCTGCGGCTCTGGGCACCGCGCCGCAAGGCGCTGATCCTGGGCCTGTTCATCGGCATGCTCTCGGCGCTGAGCGGCGTGGCGTTGCTGGCCCTGGCCGGCAAGGGCGTGGCGGCGGGCGCGGGCGGGGTGGGCCTGGTGGGCGTGGCCGCCCTGGTATGGCTGCGCCCCGTGGTGGTGTTGCGCCCCCTGCTGCGCTGGTGGGAGCGCATGGCCTCCCATGCCGGTGCCTTCCAGGCCCTGGCGGATACGCGCGTCTGGTTCTTCTCCCGCCTCGCGGAACGTATGCCGGGCGGCATCGGGCTGCGTGGCTCGGGCGATTTGCTGGGCCGCGTCATCAGCGATGTGGAAGCGCTGGACCGGCTGTATCTCGGCGGGCTGATGCCCGCGGCGGCGGCGCTGGCGGTGGTCGCCGCCATCGCCATTTTGCTGGGCGCCGAGCCCGGTCTGATGGCGCTGCTGGTGCTGCCCTTGGGCCTCGCCTTGATCCTGCCGCTGATGCTGGCGCCCGCCGCCACGCGGGCGGCCCAGCGCGCGGCGGAAGAACGCGGCGGATTGCGCGCGGCCGCGGTGGACCCCATCGCCGGGCTGGAGGACACGCTGGCCGCCAATGCGGAGGGCCGTGCCCTGGCCCGGCTGACCCGTGCCGATGCGAACCTCATGGCGGCGCAGCGCGAATTGTCACTGCGCTCGGCGGCGGCGGGCACGGCGGGCACGCTGCTGACCCAGCTTGCGGTGCTGGCGGCCCTGGGCTGGGGGCTTTCCAGCGGGGCAGGCGGGGCGGCGATGGCCGTGCTGGCACTGTTCCTGGCCATCGCGGCGGCCGAGGCGCTCGGCCTCATACCCCGCGCCGGCGCCCTGATGGCGGGTGCGGCCGCCAGCGCGCGGCGGCTTTTCGAGGCTGCCGATACCCGTGCGCCCGTCGAGGAGCCGGCCAACCCCGCGCCGCTGCCGGGCGGCAATGAGCTGGTGCTCAGCGGCGTCACCTTCGGCTGGCGGCCTGAAGCCGCGCCTATTCTCGAAAATCTCGATTTCACCCTGCATGCGGGCGAGCGCGTGGCGATCCTGGGGCCTTCGGGTGCCGGGAAATCCAGCCTGGCCGCGCTGCTGCTGAAACTCGCCGCCCCGCAATCCGGGACGATCACCCTGGGCGGGACCGAGATCGCCAAGCTGACCGGCAGCGACCTCCGGCAGCGCATCATCTGCCTTTCGCAGGATGCGCGACTGTTTGATGTGAGCATCGCCGAAAACCTGCGCCTCGCGGCAGCCGAGGCGCCGGATGCGGCGCTATGGCGCGCCCTGGCGAAGGCGGGCGTGGCGGAATTCGTCCGCAGCCTGCCCGATGGGCTGGAAACCCGCTGCGGCGAGGGCGGCAGCCGCTTCAGCGGCGGGGAGGCCCGGCGCATCGCCCTGGCCCGCGCGCTGCTGCCACCCGCCGCCATCCTGATCCTGGACGAGCCGACCGTCGGCCTGGATGCCGAGGCGGAGCGCGCCTTCATGGCCACCTTGGCGACGGCGACCGAGGGCCGGAGCCTGCTCATCATCACGCATGAATTGACCGGCGCGGAGCCGCTGGACCGCGTGCTGCGGCTGGCGGGCGGCAGGCTTTTGCCTGCGGCGGGGTAGCGGGTCACCGCGCGATCCTGGCCGCCCTTGACCCGCGGCGCTGCATCCGCGACCACCATCCGAACCGGAGAATCATCATGAAGCGCCGAAGCCTCTGCCTCCTCCCCTTGATTCCCGCCCTGGCCGCCTGCGCCAGCTTCAACCGCGACCCCGCCGCCGAACCGGTGCGCGTCGTCTTTTTCAGCGAGGATAGCGATACGCTGGATGCCCCGGCGCGTGGCGTCGTGGTCTCGGCGGCAGAGGCCGCGCGGAACTATTCCGCCGTGCGGGCGAACGTCTTCGGCTATGCCGGGCCGGTGGGCGGGGCCGCCTTCAACCGGGCGCTGTCCGAGGCGCGGGCGCGGCATGTGGCGGAATTGCTGCGCCAGTCCGGTGTGCCCGCGGATCGCGTCTTCATCCTCGGCCGTGGCGAAGTGCCGTTCGACATGGCGCCGATCGAGAGCCGGCGCGTTGAAATCCGGCTCGCGCCAATTTGAGCCGTGATCCCGCGCATGTCCTGCGGGAGGTCTTCGGCCATCCTGGCTTCCGGGGCCGCCAGGCAGAAATCGTCCAGCATGTGATGGAGGGCGGCTCCGGCCTCGTCCTGATGCCGACGGGGGGCGGCAAGTCGCTCTGTTTCCAGGTGCCGGCGCTGTGCCGCGATGGGCTTGCCATCGTCGTCTCGCCGCTGATCGCGCTGATGGAGGACCAGGTGGCCGCGCTGCGCCAGCAGGGCGTCGCCGCCGCCGCGCTGCATTCGGAACTTTCCGAGAATGACCGGCGCGACGTCTGGCGCGGCATCAATGAGGGCACGCTGAAGCTGCTCTACATCAGCCCGGAACGGCTGGGCATGGATGGCATGCTGGAGCGCCTCTCCCAGCAGGAGATCGCGCTTTTCGCGGTGGATGAGGCGCATTGCATCAGCCAATGGGGCCATCATTTCCGCCCCGAATATCGCGCGCTGAGTTTTCTCCGCTCAGGCTTCCCCGAGGTGCCCCGCCTGGCTCTCACCGCCACGGCTGATGCCCGCACCGTGGACGATATCCGCGCGCAACTGGGGCTTGAGGAAGCGCCGGTGTTCCGCGCCTCCTTCGACCGCGCCAATATCCACCTGGCGGCCGAACCGCGCGACCAGGAGCGCGCGCAGATCCGCGGTTTCCTGCGTGAGGCCTCGGATGGGCGGGGCGCTGGCATCATCTATTGCGGCACGCGGGCGCGGGCCGAGCAGACCGCCGATTGGCTGCGGGCCGATGGGCATGACGCGGCGCCCTTCCATGCCGGCATGGCGAGCGGGGACAAGCGCGACCTGCATCGCCGCTTCGCGCGTGGCGATGCGGTGGTGATGTGCGCCACCATCGCCTTCGGCATGGGCATAGACCGGCCGGATGTGCGCTTCGTGGCCCATCTCTCGCTGCCGCAGGGGCCAGAGGGCTGGTACCAGGAGATCGGCCGCGCGGGGCGTGATGGCCTGCCGGCGCGCGCGCTGCTGCTCTATGGCGCGGGGGATATTTCGCTCGCGCGGCACCGCATCCAGTCCAGCCCCGCCTCGGACGAGCAGAAGCGGATCGAGCGTATGCGTCTCGATGCCATGGTAGGCATCGCCGAGGCCGGAACCTGCCGCAGGCGAGTGCTGCTGCGCTGCTTCGGCGAGGATCTGGCGCAGGATTGCGGCCATTGCGACGTCTGCGCCGCGCCGCCCAAGCTGATGGATGGCACCATCGCCGCGCAGAAGCTGCTTTCCGCCGCGCTGCGAACCGGCAGCCGCTTTGGACTGGGCCATCTGGTGGATGTGCTGCAAGGCAAGATGACCGACAAGGTGGCGCAGTTCAGCCATGACAAGCTGCCCACCTTCGGCGTTGGCCAGGATGTCTCGGAAGGCGCTTGGCGCGGCGTCGCGCGGCAATTGGTGGCGCAGGGCGCGCTCGACATCGCCATCGAGAAGCACGGCGAATTGGTGCCGACCGAAGCCGCCCGCGCCATCCTGCGCGGCGAGGAGCGTGTGATGTTGCGCGAGGAGATCATCCGCCCGCGCAGCCAGCGCGGCCCGGCGCGGGGTGCGCGGGGCGATGTTCCACGCCCGGCCTCGGATGACCCGTTATTTGCCGCCCTGCGCGAATGGCGCAAGGCCGAGGCCAAGGCGCAGCAGGTGCCGGCCTATGTCATCTTCCATGATGCGACTCTGGCCGAAATCGCGGCCCGGCGGCCCACCTGCCTGGAGACGCTCCGCGGCGTGCCCGGCGTGGGCGAGAGCAAGCTCACGCGGTATGGCGAGGCGGTGCTGACCGCGCTGGCCAACGCCGAATAGGGCCTGGGCGGGGGCGGCAGCACCACCCCGCCCCGGCAGCCTTCGATGGTCCAGTGATACGAGCCGGATCGGGCAGCACCGCACCGAAGCGCGCGCTTGCCAGATCCACCACCAGGACGAACGCGCCGGTCCATACTGCGGCCACCTTGAAGGACGCCTCGATGCCCTCTGCCGTTCGGGCCTGATGCCAGCGTCCCGGAATCACCCCGACGCCATGGGCCACCAGCAGGACCATGAAGATGAGCAGGCCGAAAACCCCCATCCCTGCGCCGCGAGGGCTTCCAAGGCCGACATGTCATGCCCACCCTTCACCTGCGGTCAATTTCCCGCCATGAACAGCGAGGCATCAGTCAATAAAGGACGCCAGATGCAGACCAATTTCACGGCCGAGCAGCTTCGCGACCCCGATACGGCTGAAGCCAACAAGATTCTACGCAGCTGCGTGCATTGCGGCATGTGCACCGCCACCTGTCCCACCTTCCTGCTGCTGGGGGATGAGCTGGATTCGCCGCGCGGCCGCATCTACCTCATCAAGGACATGCTGGAGAATAACCGCCCGGCGAGCGAGCTGGAGGTCCGGCATGTGGATCGCTGCCTCTCCTGCCTCTCCTGCATGACCACCTGCCCCTCGGGCGTGCACTACATGCATCTGGTGGACCATGCGCGCCGCCATATCGAGGAGACCTATCAGCGCCCCTGGCCGGAACGCGCGCTGCGCGCCGTCCTCGCCCGCGTGCTGCCGCGCCCTGGCCTGTTCCGACTTTCCCTGCGCGCGGCGGCCCTGTCGCGCCCGCTGGGCCGCCTCATCCCCGGCCAATCCATGACGGCGCAGCGCCTGCGGGGCATGCTGGCCCTGGCCCCCACGCAATTGCCGCCAGCCAGCCCGATGCAGGAGGCGCAGATTCACCAGGCCCAAGGTCCGCGCCGGGGCCGCGTGGGCTTGCTGACCGGCTGCGCCCAGAAGGTGCTGAACCCCAGCATCAACGAGGCCACCATCCGCCTGCTGACGCGCATGGGAATCGAGGTCGTGATCACCCGGGGCCAGGGCTGCTGCGGCGCATTGACGCACCACATGGGCCAGCATGACCCGGCCATGGCGGCGGCGCGGGCCAATATCTCGGCCTGGTCGGCCGAGATGGCGGGTAAGGGGCTGGACGCCATCGTGGTGAATGCCTCAGGCTGCGGCACCACCTTGAAGGATTACGGCTTCATGTTCCGCGAGGAGCCCGACTCGGCCGCCGCCGCCCAGGTCTCGGCCCTGGCCATGGACATCACCGAAGTGCTGGAGAAATTCGCCTATGCACCCTCACGGGAAAAGCCTGGCATGACCGTGGCCTATCATTCCGCCTGCTCGCTGCAGCACGGCCAGAAGTTCACGGCGCTGCCCAAGCAGCTGCTGGCGCGGGCCGGCTTCACCGTGAAGGAACCGGCGGAAGGGCATATCTGCTGCGGCAGCGCCGGCACCTACAATATCCTGCAACCCGAGATCGCCGGGCAGCTCCGCGCGCGGAAGCTGGAAAACATCAATCGCACCAAGGCCGATGTCATCGCCGCCGGGAATGTCGGCTGCATGACGCAGCTGGCGGGCGATGCGCTGCCCGTGGTGCATACGGTGGAATTGCTGGACTGGATGGCCGGCGGGCCGAAGCCCCCCACGCTGGTCATGCCGGGGCTGCCCGCATGAGGCGCCGCACCCTCCTCGCCGCGCCCGCGCTGCTGGCGCTGCCCGCCCAGGCGCAAGCCCAGGCCAATTTTCCGGACCGGCCGATCGGCTTCGTCGTGGGCTTCCTCCCCGGAGGCTCGGTGGATACCGCCGCGCGCTTGCTGGCCGACCGCATGGCCCCGCGCATCGCCCCCAATGCCCGCATCATCGTCGAGAACCGGCCCGGCGCCGGCGGCTCGCTCGGCGCCGAATATGTGGCGCGGCAGAACCCGGATGGGCATCTGCTTGGCGTGCATTCCGCCTCCAGCCACGCCACCAACCCGGCCGCCCTGCCCGATACGGTGCGCTATGACCCGGTGGCGGATTTCTCACACCTCGCCATCCTGGGCGGTGGGCCGCTGGTGATCGTGGTGCCGGGCAGCAGCCCGCATCGCAGCGTGGCCGCGCTGGTGGCCGCGGCCAAGGCGGCGCCCGCGCCCATGCTCTGGGGCAGTTCCGGCTCGGGCGGCATCGGGCATCTGACGGGCAGCCTCTTTGCCCATCGCTTCGGCTTCCAGGGGGAATTCGTGCCCTATCGCGGTGGCGCGGCCGTGCTGGAGGCGATGCGGAGGGCTGAGATTGATTTCTCGGCCGAGGTCATGGCCTCCGCCTTGCCGCATCTTCGCGACGGCTCCTCGCGCGCCTTGTGCGTCACGGGGCCGACGCGACACCCGCAATTGCCCGATGTGCCGACGCTGGCCGAATCCGGCCTGGCGGGCTTCGACATCATCACCTGGAACGTCCTGCAAGGGCCGCGCGGCATCCCTGAGCCCATCCAGCAGCGCCTGAACCGCGCCGCCATGGAGGCCCTGGCCGAACCCGACCTGCGGCGCCGGCTGGTCCTCGCCGGCATTGACCCGGCCGAGCCCTCAACGACCAGCAGCACGCGGGATTTCGTGGCGGCGGAACTGGCGAAGTTCCAGGACATCGTGCGTGAGACGGGGTTGCGGCTGGGGCGGGGCTAGAGCATCATCCGATCAAACGGAATCGTTTGATCGGATAAAGATGCCCGTAATTCAATGATTTAGAGCTTTTTCCGTGAGCCCTTCCGAACGGAAAAAGCTCCAGGCGCACGGATTAGCTTGCGCCGGGTGCCCCACCGCCCGAACATCGCGCCATGCGTATCGCCTCCCTTGCCGTGGCCTTTCTGCTCGCCGGCATGCCAGCCCAGGCGCAAAGCCCCGCCCCTGCGCCTCCGGCGCAGCCATTTTCCCCTGCGCCTCCGGCGCAAGCCGCACGCGATCTCGACCGCGCCTTTGAGGCCCTGCGCGAAGCCCCCGATGAACGCGGCGCCCACATGGCCGAAATGGCGATCCGCCAGATCTGGGCGCGGCAGGCCAGCGCCGCCGTGGCGCTGCTGCTCAATCGCGGCATCCGCAACCTGCGCGCCAACCAGCCTGGCGACGCGCTGGAGGATTTCGACGCCGCCATTACCTTGGCGCCGCTGGCCGCCGATGCCTGGCACTGGCGCGCCCAGGCCAATCAGTTGGTCGGGGACCGCGTGGCCGCCGCCGGGGATCTGCGCGAATGCCTGCGGCTGGAGCCCCGGCATTTCGCCGCTCTGGTCAGCCTCTCGCGCTTGCAGGAGGAGGCGGGCGACGCGCGCGGCGCGCTCCGCAGCCACGAAGCGGCGCTGGCCATCCATCCCCGCCTGCCGGGCGGCGCCGAGCGGCTGCGGGAGCTGACCCGCGCGGCCGAGGGCGAGGAGATGTGAGAGCAATGCGCGGATGGCCCCGCGCCCCGCGCCACGTCACATTCCCCCCATGCCCGACACCCTTCCCTCTCTCGACCAACGCCGCTGGGCCGCCCTGCTGGCCCGCGATGCGACACCCGATTGCGGCGCTTTCCTCTATGGCGTGACCACGCAAGGCGTGTTCTGCCTGCCCGGCTGCCCCTCGCGCCCGCCGCTGCGCCGCAACGCCGTCTTCTTCGCCGATATCCCCGCCGCCGAGGCCGCCGGCTTCCGCGCCTGCAAGCGCTGCGACCCGAAGGGCGAGCGCGCGGCCCTGCACCGCGAGGCCGTCGCCGCCGCCGTCGCGCTGATCGAGGCGAGCGAGACCATCCCAAGCCTGGAGGCCGTGGCGAAGCGCGCCGGCTATGCCCGTCACCATTTCCTGCGGCTGTTCCGTGACATCACCGGCGTCACGCCACGCTCCTATGCTGAGGGGGTGCGCGCCAGCCGTCTGCAAGCGGCCCTCAGCGAGGGGGCGCGCGTGGCCGATGCTGTGGCTGGGGCCGGCTTCGGCAGCGAAAGCCGCGTCTATGAAAAGCCTGGCGCCACGCTTGGCATGACGCCAGGTGCCGCGCGGCGTGGCGCACCGGGGGAGGCCATCGGCATCGCCCGCGCCCAGAGCGTGATGGGGCCGCTGCTGGTCGGCGCCACCGCGCAGGGCGTTTGCTTCATCGGCTTTGGCGAGGCGCTGGAGGCGCTGGAGGGTGACCTCCGCCGCCGCTTCCCCCATGCCCGGCTGCATGCGGATGCCAGGCTGGAAGCCACCGTGGCCCGCATCGCCGGCTTCCTGCGCGAGCCGAGTTCCGCCCTGCAACTCCCGCTGGATCTGCGCGGCACGGCGTTTCAGCGCCGCGTCTGGGAGGCATTGCAGGCCATTCCGCTCGGCCAGACGCGCAGCTACGGGCAATTGGCGGCCGAGATGGGCAAGCCGGCCGCGGTGCGCGCCGTGGCCCGGGCCTGCGCGCAGAACCCGATCAGCCTTGCTGTGCCCTGCCATCGCGTCATCGGCGCCAATGGCGATCTCACGGGCTATCGCTGGGGGGTGCCGAACAAGAAGCGCCTGCTGGCGGGTGAGCGCGGCGGGGGCTGAACCGAACGCGTTCCGGCCCATGGCGTTCCTCGCGGCCAACGCCGGGCGGCCAGAAGCAAAGCGCGGTTCCGGAGACAGGCCTGGGCATGGTAATGCGCTGCACCATGATCATAGCCCTCGGTTCCGACCATGCCGGCCTGCCGCTGAAGCGGGCCATCCTCGCCGCCCTGGAGGCTCAGGGCCATGCCGTGCTCGATGCCGGCGCGCATGACGAAACCAGCGTGGATTACCCGGATTTCGCCCATGGGGTGGCAGCCAAGGTCGCAGCGGGGGAGGCCGGGTTCGGCGTGCTGGTCTGCGGCTCTGGCATCGGCATGAGCATTGCCGCCAATCGCCACCCCGCCATCCGCGCCGTCGTGCTGCACAACACGACCGAGGCGCGGCTGACCCGCGCCCATAATGACGCGAATATCGCCTGCTTCGGCGCCCGCACCACGGGGATCGAGGTCGCCCTCGATGCGCTGGCCGCCTTCCTCGCCACGCCTTTCGAGGGGGGGCGCCACCAGCGCCGTGTTGCCAAGATCGAGACCCCGCTTACCTGATTCCTCAGGGCGGTTTCGCCGCCGTGCCGGGCCGTGATATGCCCATTTCCCTGCCCGCAAGGATCGTTGCCATGAACGAGAACACCGCCCGCTTCCTGCCTGCCCGCTTCTTCCAGGCCGGCGTCGCGGAAGCCGACCCCGAGCTTGCCGCCGCCATCGCGCAGGAATTGACGCGCCAGCAGGATGGCATCGAGCTGATCGCCTCGGAGAACATCGTCAGCCGCGCCGTGCTGGAAGCGCAGGGCTCGGTGATGACCAACAAATATGCCGAGGGCTATCCGGGCCGGCGCTATTATGGCGGCTGCGAATTCGTGGATGTGGCGGAGACACTCGCCATTGAGCGCGCGAAGGAGCTTTTCGGCGCGAAATTCGCCAATGTGCAGGCGCATAGCGGTGCCTCGGCCAATATCGCGGTGTTCTTCGCGCTGCTGAAGCCGGGCGATGTTTTTCTGGCCATGGACCTGGCGGCAGGGGGCCATCTCACGCATGGCGCGCCCGTGAACTATTCGGGAAAATGGTTCCAGCCGATCGCCTATGGCGTACATGCGGATACCGGCCTGCTCGACTACGAGACGATGGAACGCCTGGCGCGCGAACATAAGCCCAAGCTGATCATCGCCGGCGGCTCGGCCTATTCGCGCGAGATTGATTTCGCCCGCTTCCGCGCCGTGGCCGATGAGATCGGCGCGATCTTCATGGTGGACATGGCGCATTATGCGGGGCTGGTGGCCGCCGGCGCCTACCCCTCGCCCGTGCAGCACGCGCATGTGACGACGACGACCACGCACAAGACGCTGCGCGGCCCGCGCGGCGGCCTGGTGCTGACCAATGACGAGGCGATCGCCAAGAAGATCAACTCCGCCATGTTCCCCGGCCTCCAGGGGGGGCCGCTGATGCATGTCATCGCCGCCAAGGCGGTGGCCTTCGGCGAGGCGCTTCGCCCGGATTTCCGCGCCTATGCCAGGCAGGTGGTGGCGAATGCCCGCGCCCTGGCCGATGAGTTGGAGAAGGGCGGTCTTGCCATCGTCTCCGGCGGCACGGATAGCCACCTGATGCTGGTGGACCTTCGCCCCAAGGGGCTGACCGGCAAGGCGGCGGAAGCGGCGCTGGGCCGCGCTCACCTGACCTGCAACAAGAACGCCATTCCCTTCGACCCCGAGAAGCCGATGGTCACCAGCGGCGTGCGCCTCGGCACGCCGGCCGGCACCACGCGCGGCTTCGGTGAGGCGGAATTCCGCGAAGTGGGGCGGCTGATCGTGCGCGTGCTGGACGGGCTGGCCCAGGCCAATGCGCCGGACGGCAACACCGCCGTGGAGCAGGCAGTGGCGAAGGATGTGCAGGCGCTCTGCGCGAAATTCCCGATCTATTGACGCCCCTGGACGCCGGGCGCGGCCCCGGCGCGCTTGGCTTTGCGCCGTGACTGGCGCAGATGTGAGAAGGCCGGATGGGGCGTCGCTGCCCCTCCGCCGCCTTGCTCGGGCTGGGAGGTTGTGGGTTGCGCTGTCCTTATTGTGGAAATGACGAGACGCAGGTGAAGGATTCGCGGCCATCGGAAGATGGCTCATCGATCCGTCGCCGCCGCTTCTGCCCGGCCTGCGGCAACCGCTTCACCACCTTCGAGCGCGTGACCCTGCGCGAACTCACCGTCCTCAAGACCGATGGCCGCCGCGTGCCGTTTGACCGCGACAAGCTGGCCAAGTCCATCAAGATCGCCTGCCGCAAGCGCCCGGTGGATGATGAGCGGATCGAGCGCATCCTGAACGGCATCCAGCGCCGCCTTGAGATGGAGACGGAGGCCGAAATTCCCTCGCGCCGGATTGGCGAGATGGTGATGGAAACGCTGAAGGGCGTGGACCAGGTGGCCTATGTGCGCTTCGCCTCGGTCTATCAGAATTTCTCCGAAGCCAAGGATTTCCAGGCCTTTCTGGGCGGTCTGGACGCGCCCTAGACCATGATGCGTTCGCTTGCGCTCACTTTCATGATCTCGCCACTGCTGAGAGCGGGATTCAACGTTTTCGGCGATTCTGCCTCAACGCATCCCGCTCTAATGCCCAGCGCTGCCAATGCCTGAGGACGCCGCCCATATGCGCGCCGCCCTGCAATTGGCGGCGCGGGGCTTGGGCAATACATGGCCCAATCCGGCCGTGGGCTGCGTGCTGGTCAAGGATGGCCATGTGGTGGGCCGCGGCTGGACCCAGCCGGGCGGCCGCCCCCATGCCGAGACGCAGGCGCTGGATCGCGCGGGAGAGTCGGCGCGCGGTGCCACCGCCTATGTCACGCTGGAGCCCTGCTCGCATCACGGCCGCACGCCGCCCTGCTGCGATGCGCTGATCCGCGCCGGTGTCTCGCGCGTGGTGGTCGCGCTGCGCGACCCGGATGCGCGGGTGGATGGGCGCGGCTTCGCGCGGCTGCGCGGGGCCGGTATCACGGTGGAAGAAGGGCTGCTCGGTGCGGATGCCGCTTTGCTGAATGCCGGCTTCATCCGCCGCGTCACCCATGGGCTGCCGCTGGTCACGCTGAAGCTCGCCGCCACGCTGGATGGGCGCATCGCCACCAGCACGGGCGAAAGCCGCTGGATCACGGGCACCGCCGCGCGCCGCGCCGTGCATGCCCTGCGCGCCCGGCATGATGCGGTGATGGTGGGCAGCGGCACGGTCATCGCCGATGACCCCGACCTCTCCTGCCGGATGGCAGGCATGGACCCCGTGCCCATGCTCCGCGTTATCGCCGATGGCAGGCTGCGAACCCCCCACCAGGCGCGGCTGGTGCGTGAGGCCAGGCTCCAGCCGACCTGGCTGCTGACCGGCGCCGGCCATCGCCCTTCCGCGCTGGCACCCTATATCGAGGCGGGGGTCGAGGTGGTGACCATCCGGCGGGCTTCGGGCGGTGGCTTGCAGCCGCGCGGCATGCTGGCGGCGCTGGCCGCGCGCGGGGTGACGCGCGTGCTGGCCGAGGGCGGCGCCGGGCTCGCCGCAGCCTTGCTTCGAACAGGGCTTGTGGACCGGCTCGTCTGGTTCCATGCCCCTGGCCTGATGGGCGCCGAGGGGCTGGCCAGCCTGGGCCCGATGGGTGTGGGGGCACTGGCCGCCATGCCGCGCTTTCGCCTGCGGGAGACGCGGGCGCTGGGCGAGGATGTGATGAGCGAGTTCGTGAAGGAGTAAGGCGCATGTTCACCGGAATCATCACGGGCCTCGGCACATTGCGCGAGGTGCAGCCGCTCGGCGAGGGGCATGACATGCGCCTGGTCATCGGCGTCGCGCCCGAATTCCTGGCCGGTGCCCAGCTGGGCTGCTCCATCGCATGCTCCGGCATCTGCCTCACCGCGATCGAGCTGCATGGTGACAGTTTCGCCGTGGATGCCAGCGCCGAGACGCTGGCGCGCACCACCTTGGGCGGCTGGCGCGCGGGCGGGCGGGTCAATCTCGAACGCAGCCTCAAGCTGGGGGATGAGTTGGGCGGGCACCTGGTGTCCGGCCATGTGGATGGCGTGGGGCGCGTGCTGTCCGCCACGCCGGAGAACGCCTCGGTGCGCTGGCGCTTCGCCGTGCCGGGCGGGATCGCGAAATATATCGCCGTGAAGGGCAGCGTCGCGATTGATGGCGTTTCCCTTACCGTCAACGAGGTTGACGCGGAGAGTTTCGGGGTCAACATCATCCCCCACACCGCCGCCGTGACCAGCTTCGGCACGCTGCAACCGGGGGATGCGGTGAATATCGAAATTGACACGCTGGCGCGCTACGTCGCTCGGCTGATGGAGTTTTCCGCGTGAGTGTCGCCACCAAAACCACCAGCTACCATGAGTTCATCACGCCCACCGAGGATCTTCTGGAAGAAGCCCGGCGCGGCAAGATGTTCATCCTGGTGGATGACGAGGACCGGGAAAACGAAGGCGACCTCGTCATCCCCGCGCAATTCGCCACCCCGGACGCCATCAATTTCATGGCCCGCTTCGCCCGCGGCCTGATCTGCCTGGCGATGACGCGGCAGCGGGTTGAGCAACTCGCCCTGCCGCTCATGGCGCAGTCCAACGGTACGCGGCACCAGACGGCGTTCACCGTCAGCATCGAGGCGCGAGACGGCGTCACCACCGGCATCAGCGCTGCCGATCGCTCGCGCACCGTCGCCGTTGCCATCAACCCCGAATTGTCGCGTGAGCATATCGTCACACCCGGCCATGTGTTTCCCCTGGTGGCGCGCGAAGGCGGCACGCTGATCCGCGCCGGCCATACCGAGGCGGCGGTGGATTTCGCGCGTTTGGCGGGGCTCAACCCCTCAGGCGTGATCTGCGAGATCATGAATGATGACGGCACCATGGCCCGCCTGCCGGACCTCGTGGCCTTCGCCCAGATGCATGGCCTCAAGCTCGGCACCATCGCCGACCTGATCGCCCATCGCCGCCGGACGGAGCGCCTGGTCTCGCGCGTCGAGGAGGGGGAGATCGCCCATGCCGTGGGCGGCGACTGGCGCCTGGTCGTGTATAACTCCGCGCTGGAATCCGGCGAGCATGTGGCTCTCATCAAGGGCGACATCTCGGGGCCGGAGCCGGTGCTGGCGCGCATGCATGCGGCCAATCTGATGAATGACATGGTGGGTGGCCGCGGCGTGCGCGAATTGCATGGCGCGATGGAAGCCATCGCGGCCGAGGGCCGCGGCGTCGTCGTCATCCTGCGCGACTACCGGCGCGATGGCATCAGCACGCATATCCGCCGCAACCGGGACAATGACGCGACGCCCCAGTTGCGCGATTATGGCGTGGGCGCGCAGATCCTGGCCGATCTCGGCGTGACGGACATTATTCGCCTTTCCAACCATCCCCGCCCGCTGGTGGGGCTGGAGGGCTGGGGGCTGCGCGTCGTAGCCACGCGGCCGGTTGTTGGAGAAAGCGCATGAACGCCATCTGCGGAGCGGATCAATGAGTACTGTTGATGGACCCAAGCGCGACACCGTGCAGGTGCCGGGCCCTCCCGTCCGCATCCTGCTGATTCAGGCACCCTATTACGACGAGATCGTGGGCGGCATGCGCCAGGGCGTCGAGCGCGTCGTGGCCCAAGCCGGCGGCCTGCTGGAAGTGGTGGATGTGGCCGGCGCCTTCGAATTGCCCGCAACACTTCGCATGGCGTTGGACGCCGATGACGAGGAGCCGCGCTGGGATGGCTTCGTGCTGCTGGGCTGCGTCGTTCGCGGGGAAACCGACCATTACGACCATATCTGCCGCGAAGCCTGCGCGGGCGTGATGAACGTCTCGACCGATTCCGGTGCCGCCATCGGCTTCGGGCTGCTGACGGTGCACACGATCGAGCAGGCCATCGAGCGGTCGCGCCAGGATGGACATAACAAGGGGGCCGAGGCCGCGCAGGCCGCCCTCATGCAGGTGGCCTTGCGGCGCCGTTGGGGTCTGGGATGAAAGCCGCCACGAAACCCTCGAACGGGCAGGGACCCAATGGCCGCCCCCGCACCGGCGCGCGCGTCGCCGCCGTGCAGGCGCTGTTCCAGACCGAGCAATCGGGCGAGAACATCGAGATCGTGCTGGATCAATTCGTTCGCCACCGCCTGGGCGCCGCGCCGGGGCAGGATGGCTTCGAGGATGGCCGGGTGGAGCAGGCCGATGTGCCGCTTTTCGCGCGCATCATGCGGGGCGCCGCCACCCACACCGAGGATCTGGACCAGTTGATCGCCTCGCACCTGGCCACAGGCTGGGCGATGAATCGGCTGGACCCCGTGCTGCGCGCCATCCTGCGCGCCGCGGCGGGCGAGATGCGTGACATGGGCGGGCCGCCGGCCAAGGTCGTCATCAAGGAATACATGGACGTGGCCCATGGCTTCTTCGGGGGCGAGGAACCGCGTTTTTGCAACGGCGTGCTGGACGCGCTGGCCCGGGCGTTGCGGGCCGAGGAATTCTGATCCTGGGCCGCAGCATCCCTGATCGGGCGCCTCTCCCGATCAGGAGGGATCCCGGCGCGGCCAGCTTGTTCTGTTGCATATTGGTCCAGTCATCCATCAGGATTCCGCCCGGCCTTCGAAGCCGAGACTGATGGCGCCGCCCGGTGGTCCCGTCGCATTCCATCCGGCGGAGCCCAGGAGATAGCGCGTGATGCCGTTGCCCAGGCTGGTCTGGGTGAGGATGCTGGCATCCTGGATATTGGCGATCTGGAAAGGGATGTCCACAGGGATCGTCCAATTTGTGAGAGCTTGCGTGCCGTTTGAGGTGCTTGTTGTGCCGATCAGGCCGGTACCCCATTGGTTGATGATCGCCGCATTGGCTTGCGTAAACAGGGTTCAGGCCCCCGAAGCCGCTTCATCATGCGGAAGCACTGATGGCTGTGCAATTGTGAATCCGAGCCCAAAATGGCTTGATATTCCGCGAAAGATAAAAAATGGATATTTATATCTTTTTGCGGACGTTTCTCGGGATGGTGAGATGATTCGAGCCAACCAAGTCTCCATGAATCCCGCGCTGCGAGATCGCCGAGAGGCTCGCCTTCACCCGTTGCGGCGGAAGGCTACCGTCAGATTATTCGCCGGCATGGCGATCACCCGCTCCAACTGGAAGCCTGTCGCCGCCTCTGCCACATCCTCCAACCGGCGTAGGCCCCATTCGGGATTGCGCGCCCTCAGGCTCGCATCGAAATCCAGGTTGCTCGCCGCGGTTTCGACCCCGGCCTGGATGAACGGCCCGTAGAGAACCAGTGGTGCGCCCGCCGGCAGCAAGGCCGCCGCGCCACACAGCAGCCCCAGGCCGGCCGCCCAGGGCGCGATGTGGATCATGTTCACGCAAAGCACCGCATCCGCCCGCGCGATGGGCCAGGGCCCGGCGCTGGCATCGAGCGCCAGCGCCGGGCGGATATTGGCATACCCGGCGGCCCAGGCATCAATGCTGGCTCGCGCCTCGTCCGAGGGGTCGCTTGGCTGCCATTCCAGGTCGGGCAGCGCCGCCGCCATATGCACCGCGTGCTCCCCGGTGCCGGCGGCCACCTCCAGCACCAGGCCGCGCGGCGGCAGGATGCCGCGCAGCGCCTCCAGCAGCGCATCGCGGTTGCGCGCGGCGGCGGGGGCGAAGCGGCGGGCTTCAGCGGCCTCTGACTGGCTCACGCCGCGGGCACGCCCTTGCTGGTGGAATATTCGAAATGCAGCGCCTCGCCGGGGAAGATGCGCGGGTGGATGGCGTGGGCCGCCATCGCCGCCTCGGAGAAGCCTTGCAGGATCAGCTTCAGCTTGCCCGGATAGGTTGCCATGTCGCCAATGGCATGGATGCCGGGGATGTTGGTCTCGCAGGTCGCGGGCATGACCGCGATGTGCTTGTGCTCCAGCCCCAGCCCCCATTCGGCGATGGGGCCAAGTTCCATGGAAAGGCCAAAGAACGCCAGAAGGTGGTCTGCCTCCACGCGCTTCTCCTCGCCCTTCAGCGTGGCGAGGATGACGGCATCCAGCCGCGCGCCATCGCCTTCCAGCCCGTGCAACTGGTAGGGGATGGCCATTTCGATTTCGCCACGCGCGGCGGCGGCTTCCAGTTGGGCGGCGGTTTCGGGCGCGGCGCGGAATTTCGGGCGGCGATGCACGACGATGACCTTGGCCGCCACATCCTTGAGGCTCAGCGCCCAATCCACCGCGCTGTCACCCCCACCGGCGATCACCACGCGCTTGCCACGGAATTCATCGCGTCGGGTCACCATGTAGCGCACCGCACCGCTGGCCTCGTAGCCGGGCAGGCCTTCCAGGGGTGGGCGGTTCGGCCCGAAGGCGCCGGCCCCGGCCGCGATGATCACCGCCTTGGCCTGGATGCGGTTGCCTGCGCTGGTGGTCAGCCGGAAGCCGCCCTCAGTCTGGCTCAGCGCCTCGACGCGCTGGTTGAGCAGATAATGCGGCGAGAAGGGTGCCGCCTGTTCGGCCAGGCGCTCGATCAGGGCGGCGCCGGCGATCTGCGGATGCGCCGGGATATCGAAGATCGGTTTCTCGGGGTAGAGGGCGGCGCATTGGCCGCCGATCTCCTCCAGCGTGTCCACCACCACGCAGCGCATTTTCAGCATGCCGCATTCGAAAACGGCAAAGAGCCCGCAGGGCCCCGCGCCGATGATGGCCACGTCGGTTTCGATCATCTGGTTCATGCTTCGCCCATGCCCCGCTTTGCCACCCCCGTCCAGTCTTCAGCTTCCGCCTGTTCCGCTTTGCGGGACTCGCGCAGTCCCGGCAAGATGGTGGGGCATGGAGATCACCCTGGACAATCTCGCCGCCACGGAAGCCCTGGCCGCACGCCTCGCCCATCTGGCGCGCGCCGGCGATGCGCTTTTGCTGCAAGGCCCGCTCGGCGCCGGCAAATCCGCCCTGGCCCGCGCCTTCCTCCGCGCGGCGGCGGGTGATCCGGCGCTGGAAGTGCCCAGCCCCACCTTTACCCTGGTGCAAAGCTACGAGTTGCCCGGCGGCCTGGCCGCGCATCATTTCGACCTCTATCGCCTGGCCGGGCCCGAGGGCCTGCTCGAACTCGGCTGGGATGAGGCGCGCGAAGGGATCGTGCTGGTGGAATGGCCGGAGCGGCTGGGCCGGCTCTCGCCCGCTGGCGCGCTGCATTTGCGCCTTGCCCCCGGCATTGGCGAGGAGGATCGCATCGCCCATCTCTCCGGCTGGGAGGATCGCCTGTGAGCCTGCTTGACACCCATGGCTACGGAGAGGCCCGGCAGGAGCTCCTGCAGGCCGATGCCAGCAAGCATTACACGCGCCTCTCCGGTGGCCCGCGCCCGGCATTGCTGATGCGCACCCCCACGGCCGAGTATCTGGCAGCCTTTCTCCGTGTGGCGCGGCACCTGGAATCCCTGGGCGTCCCGGCGCCGGGTGTCATCGGCGTGGAGGCCGCCACCCACACCGCCCTGGTGCAGGATCTGGGTGCCGTCAGCATGGCCGGCGCGCTGGATGCGGGGGCCGAGGCCGCGCCGCTCTATTTCGATGCGGCGCGCAGCCTGGTCGCGCTGCATGCCGCCCCGCCGCCGCCGGGCCTGCCCGCCTGGGATGCGCCGGCCATGATCCGCGCCACCCAGGCCACTTTCTGCGACTGGTGGTGGCCCGCCATCTTTGGCAGCCCCTGTCCCACCGAGACCCGGCAGGCCCTGGCCGCCGCGCTGCACGCCATGCTGGCGCCCTTCGCCCGCCAGGGCTTCGTGCATCGCGATTATTTCCCGGCCAACCTCATCCCCACGCCGCGCGGCATGGCGGTGATTGATTTCCAGGACGCCGCCACCGGCCACCCCGCCTATGACCTCGTCTCCCTGGTCGAGGATGCGCGGCGTGACGTGGCGCCCGCCCTGCGCGAGGCGGTGGTCAGCGCCTATCTCGCCCAGCGTCCCGGCCTGGATGGCGAGGGCTTCCGCGCCGCCATGGCGGTGCATGCGGCGCAGCGGCATTTGCGCGTGGCCGCACTCTGGGTCCGGCTCGACCGGCGCGACGGCAAGCCGCATTACCTGCAACACGGTCCGCGCTGCTGGGCGCTGCTGGGCCGCGCGCTGGAGCATCCGGCGACGCTGCCGCTGGCACGCTTCCTGGATGCCCATGTTCCGGCCAGGCTTCGGGGCAACCCCGCATGATCCGCCGCGCAATGGTGCTCGCCGCCGGGCTGGGCCAGCGCATGCGGCCCCTGACGGCCGAGACGGCCAAGCCCCTGCTGCCGCTGCTCGGCCGCTCGCTGCTGGACCACGCGCTGGACCGCCTGGCGCTGGCCGGCGTCGAGGAAGTGGTGGTGAACGCCCATTGGTGCGCCGGGAAGGTCGCCGCCGCGCTGGCCGCGCGCGAGGGCACACCGCCCCGCCTGCGCCTGCAACTGGAGCCGGAATTACTGGAAACCGGCGGCGGCATCCGCCATGCGCTCCCCCGCCTGGGCGAGGACCCCTTCGCGGTCGTGAATGGCGATGCCTATTGGCTGGATGGCCCGATCCGCGCGCTGACCCTGCTGGAGCGGCATTTCGACGCCGCGCGCATGGATGCGCTGCTGCTGCTGATCCGCACCTCCCGCATCGAGGGCGAGGTGGGGCGCGGTGATTTCTTCCTGGACGCAGCCGGCCAGCTCCGCCGCCCCGGCCCGATGCAGATCGCGCCCTATCTGTTCGGCGGTGTGCAGGTGATGAGCCCCGCCTTGGTGGCCCCGGAGCCAGAGGGCCGCTTCAGCCTGAATCGCTGCTATGACCGCGCCATCGCGGCAGGGCGCCTGTTTGGCGTGGTGCATGATGGCGATTGGTTCCACCTCTCCACCCCCGGCGACCTGGCTCGCACCGAACGCCGCCTCCGTGATGGCGTGCTGAGCCAGTGGCGATGAAGCTCTTTGCCATCCCGCCCGACCAGGCCTTCCTCCCCGCGCTCGCCCGTGGCGCCCTGGCCCGGCTGGGCAGCGGCGAGGCCTTGGCGAAGGCCACCATCCTGCTGCCCACACGCCGCGCCGCCCGCGCGCTGCAAGCCGCCTTCCTGCGCGAAACGGCCTCACCCGCGCTGCTGCTGCCGCGCATGCGCGCCCTGGCCGGCCTCTCGACCGAGGATGCGGATGAGCTGGCGCTCCCCGCCTTGCTGCGCCTGCCCCCCGGCGTGGATGCGCTGCGCCGCCAGGCCGTGCTGGCCGGTTTCGCCGCCAGGCTCCCGCGTGAGGTGGGGGGGCCGGCCAATGCGGAACATGCCTGGGCGCTGGGCCTGGAGTTGGGCAAACTGCTGGACGAGATCGCGCTGGAAGAAGCGGAAATCCTGCCCGATGACCCCGCCTTGCTCGGTCATCGCTGGCTGGAGCGGCTGGAGGCGCTGGCCCCCGAGGCGCTGGCCGTGCATTGGCAGATCACCACCACCTTCCTGCGCGGCCTGGTCGTGGAATGGCAGGGCTGGCTGACGGAGCAAGGGTTGCTCGATATCGGCGTGCGGCGGGTTCTGGCGTTGCGTGCCCAGCGCGTCGCCTGGGAGGATGCGCCCCCGGATGGCGCGGTGATCGCCGCGGGCATCGGCATGGGCGGCACGGTGCCCGCCGCGGCCGACCTGCTGCGCGTCATCGCCACCCGCCTGCCGCAAGGCTTCGTCGTCCTGCCCGGCGAGGATCGCGCGACGGCGACCCTGCCCTGGGAAGCCCTGCGCGAGGCCCCAACCCACCCTTATGCCGGCCAGCGCGCCATGCTGGACCGCATGGGCGCCCGCATGGCCGATGCCCAGCCCTGGGTTGCGGCCGGGCCGGATGGCGTCTCGGAACTGCTGGGCACCGCGCTGCTGCCGGCCGGCCACCTGGTCCCCTGGCAAAGCCCCGACCCTGCCCGTTGGATGATGCCCCTGCTGGCCCTCAGCCGCATCGAGGCGAGTGACCCGCAACATGAGGCGGCGGCCATCGCGCTCGCCATGCGCGGTGCGCTGGAGCGGCCCGGGGCACGGGCCGCGCTGGTGACGCCGGACCGGGATCTCGCCCGGCGCGTGGCCGCCGAATTGCCGCGCCACGGCATCCTGGCCGATGACAGCGCGGGGCAACCGCTTTCCGACACGCCCTCCGGCGCTTTCCTGCGGCTGATCGCGTATCTGGCGGCCGGCGAATGCGGGCCTGTCTCGTTGCTCTCCGTCCTGAAGCATCCGCTTTGCGCGGCGGGGATGGAGCGCGGCGAATGGCTGGTCGCCACCCAGGCGCTGGAACGCGCCACCCTGCGCGGGGTCTCCCCCGGCCCCGGCCTGGCCGGTTTGCGAATCGCCTTGGCCGGTCTGCGCGACCCCGAACCGCGCCTCGCCGCCCTGCTGGATGCGCTGGAGACGGCGCTCGGCCCCTTCACCAGCCTGCCACACAGCCCGCTGCGCCCGCCCGCCGACCTCCTGGCCGAACACCTCGCCGCCGCCGAGGCGCTCGCCACCACGCCCACCCTGCCAGGCGGGCTGCGCCTTTATGCCCAGGCCGAGGGCGAGGCGCTGGCACGGCATCTGGCGGCGCTGGCCCCCGCCATGGCCGCGCTGCCGCCGATCTCGCCCGCCGACTGGCCCGGCCTGTTCGAGGCGGCACTGGCCCAGGGCAATACGCGCGCCGCCCGCATCTCACGCGGGCGCAGCGACGCGGCGCATCCGCAGGTGGAGATCCTCGGCCTGCTGGAAGCGCGGTTGCTGGATTTCGACCTGGTGGTGCTGGGCGCCCTGGATGAGACCATCTGGCCCCAGGCCAGCGACCCCGGCCCCTGGATGAGCCGCCCCATGCGGCGCGAATTCGGCCTGCCCTCGCCCGAATTGCGGATCGGCCGGGTGGCGGCGGATTTCCTGCTGACGGCCTCGGCCTCGCGCCGGGCGGTGTTCTCGCGCGCGGCGCGGCGCGGCGGCAGCCCGGCGGTGCCGGCGCGCTGGCTGACGCGGCTGGACATCTTCCTCAAGGGCCAGGAGGGCCCGGCCCTGACGCCCGAGCCCTGCGCCGAATGGGCCCGCCTGCTGGACCAGCCCGACGAAATCCGCCCCTGCGCCCGCCCCGCCCCGCGCCCGCCCCTGGAGGCGCGGCCCGAGCGCATCAATGTCAGCGATGTGGCCAGCCTCATCGGCGACCCTTATGCCTTCTATGCCCAGCGCATCCTCAACCTGCGCGCGCTGGACCCGCTGGAGCAGGAGCCGGGGGCGGCGGATTACGGCAACCTGATCCATGCCACGATCCGTCGCTTCCTCGCCTCGCTGCCCCAGGCCTGGCCGGGTGAGGCGGCCGCCGCGCGCCTTTGGGATGCGGCGGCATCGCGCGAGATGGCGGAGGCGCGGCTGCGCCCCGCCGTCGCGGCCCTCTGGGCGCCGCGCCTGGCGCGCATCGGGCATTTCCTGCGCGGGCTGGAGGCGCAGCAGCGCGACGGCCTGCTGGCGAGCTGGCCCGAGGTGACGGCCAACCTCGCCATCCGGCGCCCCGGCGGGAGCTTCACCCTGCAAGCGCGGGCGGATCGGGTGGATCGCCGGGCCGATGGCACGCTCCGCATCCTGGACTACAAGACCGGCACCGTGCCCCCCAAGGCCGAGGTGGAGGCCGGCACCGCGCCGCAATTGCCGCTGGAAGCGTGGTTGGCCGAGCAGGGGGCCTTCGAGAATATTGCCGCCGGCCCCGTCGCCGCGCTGGAATATTGGCGCCTCACCGGCGCCGACCAGCCGGGCAAGGTGCATGAGCTGAAGCTGGACCTGCCCGCCACCATCGCGACGGCTGGGGCCGCGCTGCATGCCCTGGCCGACCGCTTCCTGCTGGGCGATGGCGATTTCCCGGCGCATCCGCATCCGCGCCGCCGCGCCGGGCGCAACTACCAGCATCTCTCGCGCATGGCCGAATGGTCCGCCGAGGGGGAGGGCAGCGAATGAGCCGGCCACGCGACATTGCCGAGGCCAGCCAGTCCCAGGCCTCCGATCCGGCGGTCTCGGCCTTCGTCACCGCCTCGGCGGGCTCGGGCAAGACCAAGCTGCTGACCGACCGGCTGCTGCGGCTGATGCTGGGAGGCGCGCGGCCGGAGCGGCTGCTTTGCCTCACCTTCACCAAGGCGGCGGCGGCCGAGATGGCGACGCGGCTCAATGGCCGCCTGGGCCATTGGGCGGTGGCGGCGCAGCCGGCGCTGGAGGCGGAACTTTGGGCGCTGCTGGGCCATGCGCCGGATGCCGACGAAATCGCCCGCGCGCGGGCCGGCTTCGCCGCCGTGCTGGAACTGCCCGGCGGCATGCGGATCGCCACGCTGCATGGCTTCGCGCAATCCCTGCTGCGCGGCTTCGCCCTGGAAGCGGGCCTGCCCCCTGGCTTCGCCGTGCTGGAGGAACTGGACGCCGCGGCCCAGATGGCCAGCGCGCGCGAGATGGAATTGCTGGCCAGCCCCGCGCTGGAGCGCCTGGCCGCCCTCAGCAACGCGGCGGGGCTGACCGACGTGATGGCGCAGCTGCGCCGGGCGGAACCCATGCTCCAGGCCGGGCTTTCGGCGTTGGGCGGGCTGACCATGCTGGTGGCCGAAATCGCCCATCGCCTGGGCCTGGACCCCGAGGCGGATGAGGATGCGCTGCAACGTGACGCCGCGACCCCGCCCGAGGAAAGGGACCTGGCCCGCGCCGCCGCCATGCTGGCGCTGGGCGGGAAGAATGACGTGAAGCTGGCCGGCCCCATGAAGGCCTGGCTGGCGCAGGACCGGGTGGCGCGGGAAGCCTCGCTGGCGGATTGGACCGGCGTCTTCATCACCGGCAAGGGCACCATCCGCGACAGCTTCGCCACCAAGGCCACCGCCGAGAACCAGGGCTTCATCCAGGCCGTTTGCGAGCGGGAGGGGGAGCGTCTGCTCGCCGCTCGCGCCCAGGGCGAGGCGCTGGCCCTGCTGCGCTCCACCGAGGCCGCGCTGGTGCTGGGCGTGCCCGTGCTGCGCCGCTTCGCCGCCGCCAAGCAACGCATGGGCCGGCTGGATTATGACGATCTGATCCAGGCCGCGCGCAAGCTGCTGGAAAACCCTGGCGCAGCCTGGGTGCTGTTCAAGCTGGATGGCGGCCTGGACCACGTCCTGCTGGATGAGGCGCAGGACAGCAACCCCGAGCAATGGTCCATTGCCCGTGCCCTGACCGGCGAGTTCTTCGCCGGCCAGGGCACGCGGGAGAACGCGCCGCCGCGCACCGTCTTCGCGGTGGGGGACATCAAGCAATCCATCTATGGCTTCCAGGGCGCCGATGCGGCCGGGCTGCCGCGCGCCGAGGCGGAATTCAGCGCCGCCATCGCCGCCTCCGGCCAGGAATTCCGCTCCGTCCCGCTGGAGGTGTCGTTCCGCTCGGCGCCGCCCATCCTGGCGCTGGTGGATGCCGTCTTCGCCGAAGGCCCGGCCCGCGACGGCGTCGTGGCCGAGGGCCAGACGCTGCGCCACCTGCCGGATCGCGAGGGTGCGGCGGGCCTGGTCGAGTTCTGGCCGCTGCAATCCCAGGAAAAGCCCGAGGACCCGCCCATCTGGGCCGTACCTGAGACGCCCATGGGCGAAACTGGCGCCGATGCCCGCCTGGCCGCCGCCCTGGCCGCGCAAATCCGCCACATGATCGCCCATGGCCGGCTGGATGCGCGCTGCGAGGAAGACCCCAGCCAGGGCCGCCCGATCCGCGCGGGCGACATCCTGGTGCTGGTGCGCCGCCGCAATGCCTTCCTCGGCCAGTTGGTCCGCGCGCTGAAGGAGCGCGGCGTGCCGGTGGGCGGCGTGGACCGGATGGTGCTGGTCGAGCAGATCGCCGTGCAGGATGTGCTGGCGACGCTGGATGCGATCCTGTTGCCGCAGGATGACCTGCAACTTGCCGCCGCGCTGAAATCGCCGATCTTCGGGCTTGATGAGGATGCGCTCTTTGGCCTCGCCCATGACCGCGCCGGCCCGCTGCATGCCCGGCTGATGGCCGAGCGCGGGGCACAGACCCCGACCGGCCGCGCCGCCGATCTATTCGCAGCGCTGACCACCCGCGCCGACCATGTGCCAGCCCATGCGCTGATCGCCGAAATCCTGGGCGAGCGCGGCGGGCGTGCCCGGTTGCTGGCGCGGCTGGGGCCGGATGCGGCGGACCCGCTGGATGAATTGCTCACCGCCGCCATGGCGCATGAAGGCGCGCATCCGGCCTCGCTCCAGGGCTTCCTGCATTGGCTGCGGCGCTCCAGCGCCATGGTGAAGCGCGAGGCCGAGGCGAGTGCCGACATGGTGCGGGTGATGACCGTGCATGGCGCCAAGGGCTTGCAGGCGCCCATCGTCATCCTGCCCGACACCACCGGCACGCCGCCGCAGAAATCCGGCCTGCGCTGGACCGAGGAGGAACTTCCCCTCTGGGCGCCGCGCAAAACCGGCTTCAACGCCCCCGCCTATGCCGAAGCCGAGGAGCGCCAGGCGAAACGCGAGACGGAGGAGAGCAACCGCCTGCTATATGTGGCCCTGACCCGCGCCGAGGATCGGCTGGTCATCTGCGGCTGGCATGGCCGCAAACCGCCCGCCGAAGGTTGCTGGTATGAGAAGATCTCGGCCGGCTTCAGGCGGCTGAATGGCGTGGCCGAGCGCGAATTCACCCCGGCCGAATGGGGCGGGGAGGCCACCGGCTTCGCCGCCGCGCCCCTGCTGCGCCTGGTCTCGGCCCAGACCGAGCCGCGCCGGCCCGAGCCGCGCCGCCAGGCAGAGGCGGCCCAGGCGCTGCCCGCCTGGGCGCGTATTCCCGTGCCGCCCTTCGCAATATCCGCCATCGCCACGCCCTCCCATATGGAGGATGCGGAGGCGGAAGTGCCGGCCGCGGCACCGCATGCGCCGGGCGATCCGCTGGGCCGACGCTTCCGGCGCGGCAACCTGATCCATGCCCTGCTGCAATCCCTGCCCGACCTGCCCGAGGCTGGTCGCGAAGCCGCCGGGCGCGATTTCCTGGCCCGACCTGGCCATGGGCTGGATGCCGCGCAACAGGCCGAAATCCTCGCCGAGGCGCTGGCCGTGATGGCCCACCCCGCCATCGCCGCCGCCTTCGGGCCGGGCAGCCTGGCCGAGGCGCCCCTGGCCGGGCAGGTCCAGGGCCGCCTGATCCTGGGCCAGGTGGACCGCCTCCTCATCACCGCGGAGCGCATCACCCTGCTGGATTTCAAGAGTAATCGCCCGCCGCCCACCCGCGCGGAGGCCGCGCCGCCGGCCTATCTGCGCCAGATGGCGGCCTATCGGGCGGTGCTGCGCCTGGCCTTTCCTGGTCGCCCGGTGGATTGCACGCTGGTCTGGACCTATGGCGCGCGGGTCATGCCCCTGCCGCCCGAAATGTTGGACGCCCATGCCCCCGGTTGCGGGGGGCGCTTGACCTGAAACGCCCACGATACAACCTAGAGCGGGATGCGTTGAGGCGGAATCGCCGAAAACGTTGAATCCCACTCTCAGCAGTGACGAGGCCATGAAAGTGAGCGCAAGCGAACGCATCATGGTCTAAGCGTATCAATTTGATCCAAGGAGGCCCCCGTGAGCGACGTGACCAAGGCCGTGACCGACGACACGTTCAAGACCGATGTTCTGGAGGCCAAGGGCGCCGTGCTCGTGGATTTCTGGGCGGAATGGTGCGGCCCCTGCCGCCTGGTCGCGCCGATCCTCGACGAGATCGCCGCTGAATACAAAGGCAAGCTGACCGTCGCGAAGGTGAATATCGACGACAATCCGATGACGCCGAACACCTATTCGGTGCGCGGCATCCCGACGATGATCCTGTTCCAGGACGGCAAGCCGGTGGACACCAAGGTGGGTGCCATGCCGAAGGGGCAGATGAAGGATTGGATTGCTTCCAAAATCGCCTGAAGGCGATTTTGGAAGCTTGTTTTGCGCCCTCAGACGCCGGGCGGCGGCCTTGCCGCCTGGGCTTCGGAACGCTGAAGCGTTCCGCCTCGCCTATTCGGCTCGGATTGTCTTGTTGCGCCCTCAGACGCCGGGCGGCGGCCTTGCCGCCCCGAGATAGGCGGGCATGACGTATTGCGGCTATTCCAGCCGCACATTCGCCACGCGCACCACCTCGCGCCACTTGTCGTTCTCGGCGGCGATGAAGCGGTCGAAGGCCGGACCGTCCAGCGGTGAGGCCATGGCACCCAGATCCCGGAAGCGGGCGATGGTGGCGGGCTCGGCGCAGATCTCCAGGCAGGCGGCGGTCAGGCGGTCCAGCGCGGCGCGCGGCGTGCGCGCGGGCGCCTGGAGGCCGAACCAGGCCACCGCCTCGAAGCCCGACACGCCCGATTCCTGCACCGTCGGCACATCCGGGACCGCGAACCAGCGCTCACGGCTGGTCACCGCCAGGATGCGAAGCCGGCCCTCGCGGATATGCGGGATGTAGGCGGGCAGGTTGTCCACCGCGATCTCGACGCGGCCGCCCAGCAGGTCAGGGATCAGCGCGCCCGTGCCGCGATAGGGCACATGGCCGATATCCACCTGGGTGCGGAACTTCAGATACTCGCCCGACATGTGGCCCGAGGTGCCGTTGCCCGGCGTCGCGTAGTTCAGCCGCCCCGGCTGGCGGCGCGCGAGGGCCAGCAATTCCTGGAGGGTGTTGGCCTGGACCGAGGGGTGCACCACGATCGCATTGGTCACCTGATTCACCAGCGCGATGGAGGCGAAGTCCCGCATCGGATCAAAGGGCAGGCGCGGATAGAGGAACTGGTTGATGCTCACCGTGCCGATCGTGCCCATCAGCAGCGTGTGGCCATCCGGCTCCGCCTTCGCCACCAGTTCCGCGCCCAGATTGCCGCCGGCGCCGGGGCGGTTATCCACCACATAGCTCTGGCCCAGCAGCGCCGAGAGGCGCTCGGCCATGATGCGCGCGGTCACATCCGTCGCGCCGCCGGCGGTGAAGGGCACCACGATCCGCCCGGAGCGGCTTGGCGCCCAAGGTTGGGCGAAGGCGGCGGCGGGGAGAAGGGCGGGCAGGGCGAGGGCCGCACGACGATTGAGCATGACGAGTCTCCAAGGGATTTGGGACGCTGGATACAGAAATTTCCGCATTCCGGCCAGCAGGCTGGACTCGCAGCCGCCAGCCGCAAAGCGCAAGCCTGGCCGCGGAATAAGGGAGCTTGCCGCGTATCCGGGATCATCCTGAAGCGCCGCCCCTGGCGC
The DNA here is from genome assembly GCA_947084995.1 of uncultured Roseococcus sp. GTDB lineage: Bacteria > Pseudomonadota > Alphaproteobacteria > Acetobacterales > Acetobacteraceae > Roseococcus. Next base: position 626 of record CAMTUX010000038.1, on the reverse strand, counting down.
GCCGCCATGCCGGCCCTCGGCCTTGCCGCCTGCGCCAGCGAGCCGGCGTCAGCGCCAGTGGCTTCGGCACCCGCCCGCACCCCCGCCCGCCGAAGCGCCGCTTGGCCCGCTGGCGGCCCGGATGGAGATGAAAAACCGGCAGATCGGCATCATCGGCCAGGTGGCCTGGGGTTCGGGCTCCCTCATCCATCAGGGGCGGCGCCATGCCTTCCGCATGCGGGTGACGAGGCCGACCGCTGCCATCTCCTCTGGCCGCCATGGCATGCGCGCGCCATAGACGCCGTAGTTGATGGCCCCCGTGCCGATCGAGCTGAAGAACAGCGTCTGGCCATCGGGCTCGGCGCGGGCCACGAATTCGCCGGCGATGTTGCCGCCCGCACCTGGCCTGTTTTCCGCAATGACCCGCTGGTCCAGCCGGGGCGATAGAGCGGGATGCGTTGAGGCGGAATCGCCGAAAACGTTGAATCCCGCTCTCAGAAGTGGCGAGACCATGAAAGTGAGCGCAAGCGAACGCATCATGGTCTAGAGCTTTTTCCGTTCGGAAGGGCTCACGGCAAAAGCTCTAGATCATTGAATTACGAGCATCTTTATCCGATCAAACGATTCCGTTTGATCGGATGATGCTC
>CAMTUX010000037.1:0-48633 GCA_947084995.1 uncultured Roseococcus sp. | reverse complement strand
CGTTCACCGGGAAGGCGCCAAGCGGCACCCGCTCGACCGCACCGATCACGAAATGCGCCAGATCATCCTCAGGCAGACAGGCCTTCAGGTCGGGCGGCAGCAGGAATGCCTGGTCGCGGTTGTAGGGTACGAAGGTCGCCACGGACGCAGTCTAACAAAGCAACAACGCGACGCCATTCCGACAGGCTGCTAGAGAAGGGCGATCACCGCAAGGGCGCCCAGGATGGCGGCCGCCGTGAGCAGGAGCGCCCGCATGGCCCCACCCGGCGCGACCTGCCCTTCGGCGCGGGCCAGCAGCCAGCCCGCCGGCAACACGCCACACAGCGTCACCACCAGCGGCCAGCCGGCGCCCGGATTCGCCAGCAGCATGAGGGGCAACAGCGGCAATAGCCCGCCCAGCGCCTGGCCCAGCGCCAGGGCCACCGCCTCCTGCGCGGCGCGGGCCGGCTGTGGTTCGATCAGGTCAAGCTCGAAGCGCATCATGAAATCCACCCAGCGGCGCTTGTCGGCGGCGATGGATTCCACGGCGCGGGCCAGAATATCGCCACGCAGCCCGTAGCGGTGCAGGACGGCCGCCACCTCCCATCGCTCGCGCTCGGGGTAGATCTCGGTCTCGATTTCCTCGCGGCGGCGTTCGGCGGCATAGTGCTCGGCGGCGCCCAACACGGTGAAATAGCGCCGCAGCGCGGCCATGGCGGTGCCGGCGCCCAACGCCGCCATGCCCCCGGCCAGCAGCGCCGGGCCACTGAGGCCCAGCGCCATCATGGCCAGAACGACGGCCAGCGGCAGCACCGCCCCCTGGGCCAGGCCAGTGAGGAAGGGCACCTCGGCACGGCTGAGGAGCGCATGCTGCTCCCCCTCCAGCGGGCCGGGCGGGGCGGGTGGCAGGCCATCGCGATAAGGGTGCGGGGCGGGTTGATCCATGAACCCATTCTAGCGCAACCGGGGGGCGGGGCGAAACCTCCGCGTGCGCGCAAAGGGTAGAGACATAAAAAAAGGGCGCCCCGTCGCAGGGGCACCCTTTCCATCCAGCAGTCCCGAAGGACCGCCGAGATCAGCCGGCCTTGAGGTTGACCGCGGACGTCTTGCCGCGCTCTTCCGTCAGGTCATAGGAAATCTGCTGACCATCATTGAGGCCCTGCAGGCCAGCGGCCTGGACCGCCGTGATGTGCACGAACACATCGGAGCCACCACCGGCCGGCGAAATGAAGCCGTAACCCTTGGTCGCGTTGAACCACTTAACGGTGCCTGAAGCCATCCGCTTATTCTCCATATTCTCATGCGTGCGGGAATGTCCGACGCATATCACCTACTCCAGCCGGACTTCGCAGGACGCGCTTTTTTCACCCAAACCTTTCCCGGCAAGGGGGAGCGCTGTCGAGCGGGTACACATCCAGTTGGGCTGATGAGAGCTTCTGGGGTCGGCACGGCAAGACGAAGGCCTGAACAGAAGGCACAGATTGCTCGGGGTAAGTCAAATGAATCCGGCAGAGATTCTGCCATGCGCATGGCGCGCGCCACAAAAAGAAAGGGCGGCCCTTGCGGACCGCCCCTTCCAGAGATGCGTAGCGAAGGAAATCCGGACTTAGAAGTCCATATCACCCATGCCGCCCATGCCGCCGCCCTGACCGCCCTGCGGGGCCGAGGACTTCGCCGGACGCTCGGCCACCATCGCTTCCGTGGTGATCAGCAGCGAGGCAACCGAGGCCGCATCCTGCAGCGCCGTGCGCACGACCTTGGTCGGGTCGATGATGCCCGCCTCAACCAGATTCTTGTACTCGTCGAGCTGCGCGTCATAGCCGAACTCCCAGACGTCGCTGCGGAGCACTTCGCCCGCAACCACGGCGCCGTCCTTGCCGGCGTTGGAAGCGATTTGCTTCGCCGGCGCCTGGATCGCCTTGCGGACGATCTCGATGCCGACCTGCTCGTCGGAGTTCAGGCCCTTCAGCGTGTGCAGGTTGGTGCTGGCGCGCAGCAGCGCCGTGCCGCCACCCGGCACGATGCCTTCCTGAACGGCGGCGCGCGTCGCGTGCAGCGCGTCGTCCACGCGGTCCTTGCGCTCCTTCACTTCCACTTCGGTGCTGCCACCGACGCGGATGACGGCGACACCGCCGGCGAGCTTCGCCAGGCGCTCCTGCAGCTTCTCACGGTCGTAGTCCGAGGTGGTCTCCTCGATCTGCGCCTTGATCTGCTCGCAACGGCCCTGGATCTCGGACTTCTCACCAGCGCCATCGACGATGGTGGTGTTTTCCTTCTCGATCCGGATGGTCTTGGCCTTGCCGAGCATCGCCAGCGTGACGGTCTCGAGCTTGATGCCGAGATCTTCGCTGATGAGCTGGCCGCCGGTCAGGATGGCGATGTCTTCCAGCATCGCCTTGCGGCGATCGCCGAAGCCCGGCGCCTTCACGGCCGCGATCTTCAGGCCGCCACGCAGCTTGTTGACCACGAGCGTGGCGAGAGCCTCGCCTTCCACGTCCTCGGCGATGATGACGAGCGGACGGCCGCTCTGCACCACGGCTTCGAGCAGCGGCAGCATCGGCTGCAACTGGCTGAGCTTCTTCTCGAAGATCAGGATGTAGGGCTGGTCCATCTCGGCGATCATTTTCTCCGCATTCGTAATGAAATACGGGGAGACATAGCCGCGGTCGAATTGCATGCCCTCGACGACGTCGAGCTCGGTCTGGATGCTCTTGGCTTCCTCGACCGTGATCACGCCCTCATTGCCGACGCGCTCCATGGCGGAGGCGATCATCTCGCCGATCTCGGCCTCGCCATTGGCGGAAAGCGTGCCAACCTGCGCGACTTCGGCCGAGGTCGTGATCTTCTTCGTCTTGGCTTCGAGCTCGGCGACGATCTGCTTCACGGCCTTGTCGATGCCGCGCTTCAGGTCCATCGGGTTCATGCCGGCGGCGACTGCCTTGGCACCCTCACGAATGATGGCCTGGGCCAGCACCGTCGCGGTCGTCGTGCCGTCACCGGCCGTGTCGTTGGTCTTCGAGGCCACTTCGCGCACCATCTGGGCGCCCATGTTCTCGAACTTGTCGGCGAGCTCGATTTCCTTCGCGACGGTCACGCCGTCCTTCGTGATGCGGGGCGCACCGAAGGACTTGTCGATCACCACGTTGCGGCCCTTGGGGCCCAGCGTCACCTTCACGGCGTCGGCCAGGATGTCCACGCCACGAATCATGCGCTCGCGGGCGCTAGCGCCGAACTTAACGTCTTTGGCAGCCATTATATCACCTCATTGAATTGTTGGGAGCGATGGTCAGTCTCAGGGGCAGAGCCTTTGGGCTCAGGCCTGGACGATGCCCATCACGTCGGATTCCTTCATGATCAGCAGCTCTTCGCCGTCGATCTTGACCTCGGTGCCGGACCACTTGCCGAACAGGATGCGGTCGCCCGCCTTCACGTCCAGGGCGCGGACATCACCCTTGTCATTCACGGTGCCGGCGCCGACGGCCAGGACTTCACCCTCCTGGGGCTTCTCCTTGGCGGTGTCGGGAATGATGATGCCGCCCGCAGTCTTCTCTTCGGCCGTGATGCGGCGAACAAGGACGCGGTCATGCAAGGGACGAAACTTCATGTCAGTTCTTTCCTCCTGATCAGTCAGGCAATGAGAACCTCATCGCGCGCGCCGCCTGTTGGCACTCGCTGGCGAGGAGTGCCAGAAACCTAAGTGGACGGTCGGCAAGAGTCAAGGCAAATGGCAGCACTCTCCGAGTGCGAGTGCCAATGGACTGAAATAAAAGAAGATTTTTCTGGAAAAGCCGCTTCCAACCATGTCAGCCTGACGCCGTTGACCAGCCCGCGCGAAGGGCCGGCAGGAGGATCAGCCGGTCCCGCGGGCATAAGATGACCCGAAGGAGACTACTGGATGCTGGATATTCTCTCCCCCATGGTCCGCCAAAAGGACTGGCGGCTGACCACCGCCGAAATCCTCTACCACATGCCCGACCATCCGGCCGTGCTGCAAAGCTTCGTCTGGCAAAAGCATGACCTGGCACCCGCCTTCCCGGAACTGACCCGATTCCTGGATTTCTGGAAGCGCGAGATCGAGGGGCCGCTGCATTCCGTCCGGGTTGCCAGCGCCGCCCTGATCAAGCCGGCCGACCTGAAATACGCGAACGGGGTCTTTTTGCTGCATTGATTCCGGCGCCCCCAGAGGCCGGGCGCGCGCTCCACGCGCCTGGCTTCGCGGCACAAGCCGCGGCGGCCCTGCGCGCCGCGATTCGGAGCCTCGCCGGGGGGGTTACCGCGCGGCGCCGCTCCAGGTGATCGAGCCCGCCATCCCGCAGGCGCCGCAAAGTGGTTTCCATTCCGAGTGCTCCGCGCCGCAATGGCCGCAGCGCCAGACCGGCTCCAGCGGCGCATCGGCCGCTTCGCGCAGCCAGCCCGCCTCACGCTCCCGCGCGGCGTCCGGGCCATGCTCGGCGCGTTCCACCTCGCCCAGCAGCGCGTAGCAGCGGCGATCCGCCTGGCCGGTTTCGCGCCACAGAGTGAGTTCGTTGCGCGCGCGCCCGGTCAGCCCGGCATCCAGCGCCACGCGGGCCCGCAGCAAGCGGCTTTCGGGATGCGCCATGTTTTGGCGCGTCAGCTCATCCACCAGCCGCAGGCGGTGGATTCCGTCCTTCTCCAGCGCCAGCAGCGCCTCGCCGATGTCAGGATGCGGCGCGGCGTTCCAGCCTTGTTGCAGCACTCCGCGCGCCCGGCGCGGATGGCCCGCATCCAGCAAGCGAGCGGCATGGGCCAGCACGCCCGGGGCAAAGCCCGGCTCGGCCAGGAAGGCCTGGCGCTCCAGCTCCCCCGCCCGGACCGGGTCCGTTTCCTGCAAGGCGGCGGCAAGGCTGAGGGCGGCGCGCGGCGCATCCGCGCTCGAAAGCGCCAGCGCCTCGCCCCAATCCTGCCGGCGCCGAGCCACCTCCGAGCGCTCGGCCCGCAGCCATTCGGCATTCGGCTCGGCCGATTGCGCCTCGGCCGCGATCTCGCGCGCGGCATCCCAATCGCCCTGCGCCTCGGCCTGGCGGAGCAATCCGCGCAGGCCGAGGAAGCGTGCCTCGGGCTGCGCGACAAGGGCCTGGAAGGCCAGGTTGGCGGCAGGCTCATCGCCCTCGGCGCGGGCAGCCTCGGCGGCCAGCAGCAGCAATTGGGGGGTGTCGCCCATCAGGCGGCGGGCGCGGGTCACCTCGATGCGGGCAGATTCGGCGCGACCGGCAGCCAGCGCCACCAAGGCGCGGGTCAGCGCCGATTCGCCCTCGGCGCGATGCCGGCGCTCCAATCGGAGGCGGCGGCGGGTTGGCCAGGCCAGAAGCCAGGACCAAAACAGCAGCAGCCCGTGCAGCAGCAGGAAGCCCAGGGCCAGCGCCAGCATCGCGGCGGCCAGCGGCATCCCGATCCAGAGGTCGCCATGGCGGAGTTCGACGCTGCCGCCCAGCCCGGCCAGCCACATCACGCCGGCGAAGCCCGCCAGCACCATCAGCAGCAGTTTGGCAACCAGCCGCATCAGCCGCCCGCCAGGGCGCGCAGGGCGAAGCGTGCGGCGACCATCGCCTGGGCCTCCTCCAGCCAGGCGCGCATGCCCTGGCGCAGCGATTCCGGCAGGCGCCCCAGATGGCCCAGCGCGCCGTCCATATCGCCCGCTTCCAGGGCGCGGCGGGCGCGTTCGACATTGGCCTCGGCGGCATCGCCCCAGACCACATCCTCGCCACGGCGGATGGTGAGAAGACTGTTCAGCCGGGGCATCGCGCCCTCCGGCACGGCGGCGCGGCCCTGGCGGATCGCTTCCTCAAAGCCAAGGCGCAGGGCGGGCTCGGTCGGCGGGGGCGTGGTGGCGAAGCGCGCCAAGGCGGGTGGCGGCGGCTGGCCCAGCCGGGCCAGGCCGGGGGCCAGGGGCTGGCCCGCATCGAGGAGGGCGCGCAGAGCCTCGATGCCAGCGAGGCGCTCGGTCCGCGCCTCGGCCGCGCCCAGGCGACGCAGGGCCTGTTCGAGCGGAGCGAGGCGCTCGGCCACCATGGCTTCCATGGCGGCGAGGCGTTGCAGCATGCTTGTCTCCAGATTGGTGACGCGCTGGCCCAGGCTCGCCTCGCCCGCCAGTCGGGCTTGATCCAGGCTGCCGATGCGCGCGGCCTGGGCCTGTTCGGCCGCCTCGCGCTGCGCCCGCGCCTCGGCCATGCGGGCGGTCTGGGCGGCGTCTCGCGCCTCAAGCGCGGTCACGGCTTGGGTGATGCGGGCGGACAGGGCGGCTTCCAGCGCGGCCAGCCTTTCGGCCAGCGCCGCCTCGCCCGCCTCGCGGTTGGCGCCGATCTGCCGCTCCAGCGCGGCCAGCGCCGCGGGGTCGCTCGCCGGGCGCTCGGCCAGTTGGCGCATCGTTGCCTCGGCGGCGGAAAGACGCGTGAGGGCCGCGGTCAGGGTTGCGGGGTCTCCCGCCGGGCGCTCGGCCAGTTGGCCAAGCGTGGCCTCCATCGCCGCGACGCGTTCACTGAGCACAGTGTCGCGCGGCGGCGCGCGGCCGCTCATCAGCCAAAGAATGGTCAGGACCAGCAGCCCCGCCGCCGCCAGCAGCGCCACCCAGGCGGGATCAATCTTGCGGGTCATGGCGTGCCAAGCAACTCCAGAAGGTGGTCCTGGTCTGGCCGCCCGGCCACGCGAATGCGCCGCCAGGGCAGCGCCTCCAGCGCCGATGCCACGCGCGGGCTGATAGCCAGCGCCTCGATGCTCGCCACGCCAATCCCGGCGTCACTGAGCAGCGCCATGCTACACGCGGCGCTGCGCGGAGAGAAGAACATCGCGTGTGACACCTGGCCTTCACGCAACGCCATGGCGGCGGCTCCTGGCAGGGCGCGGGCCTCGGTGGCGGCATAGACGACGCGGCGGATCACCCGCCAACCCCGCGCCCGCAGCATGGCCGTGAGGTCGAGGGAATAGGCCGCGCCCACCGCCAGCAGCAGCGGGCCATCGGCGGGGCGGAGCGTCTCGGCGCAGAGTTGCGCCAGCGCGGCGGCATCGCCCCCGGCGGCCTGCACCTCGGCAAATCCCGCCGCGCGGGCCGCCTCCGCCGTGGCGGCACCGACGGCCAGCACCTTGATGGGCCAGGGCGTCAGGGCGCGGGCGGCGGCGCGGCTGGTCACTAGCAGGGCCTGGGCGCGGGCGGGCGGCGCCAAGGGGCGGGGGGCAAGCAACAGGGCGGGGGCCAGGATGGGCGTCCAGCCCAGCGCGGTCAGGCGGGTGGCGGTCTCCGCGGCCCCCGGCTCGGGCCGGGTGACCAGGACGCCGCTTTGCCCCCCCCCCTCCCTCCGCTGGGGCGGCATGTCAGCCAAAGATATCGGCGGGGCTATCCGCCCGCAATTCCTCGCCCAGCGTGGCGCCGAGGCGTGCCGCGTCATCGGCCAGGCCCTGGATGTGGCGCTTGAGCAGGAAGCTGCCATCCTCCCGCGCCACCAGGCCGGTCAAATGCAGCCGGCCATCGGGCAGCAGCCGCGCATGGCCGCCGATGGGTGTCCGGCAGGAGCCATCCAGCGCCGCCAGCAGCGCGCGCTCCGCCTTGGAGACGGCGGCGGCCTCGCGATCCTCGATGCCGGCCAGGAGTTCGTGCAGCTCCACGTCGTCGGCGCGGGTGGTGATGCCGACAATGCCCTGGCCGGCGGAGGGGACCATCAGCTCGGGGTCCAGCGCCAGGGAGGCGCGATCCTCGAGCCCCAGGCGCCGCAGCCCGGCAAGCGCCAGCAGCGTGGCCGCGACCTCGCCCCGCGCCAGCCGGTCCAGCCGGGTCTGCACATTGCCGCGCAGGGTGACGAATTGCAGGTCCGGCCGCGCGGCCATGAGCTGGGATTGGCGCCGCAGCGAGGATGAGCCGATCACCGCGCCTTGCGGCAGGCAGGCATAGGGGTCGGCCAGGTCTGGGGTGCCGCAATCGGCGCCCAGAATCAGCGCATCGCGCGCATCCTCGCGCCGGAGCGTGCAGGCCAGGACGATGCCGGGCGGCATCTCGGTCTCCAGGTCCTTCAGGGAATGCACCGCGAAATCCACGCGCCGGTCCAGCAGCGCCTCATGGATTTCCTTGGCGAAGAGGCCCTTGCCGCCGATCTCCGCCAGACGGCGATTCTGCACGAGGTCCCCCGTGGTGGCGATGGCGTGTTCCTCGAAGGCATTCACGCCGCGCAGCACCGGGCAGAAGCGGGTGACGATCTCCAGGAAATGCCGCGTCTGCCAAAGTGCCAGGGGCGAGGCGCGGGTGCCGACGCGCAGCGGCAGGGCGCGCATGCGTGAATGCTGGCCCGAATGGGCGGGCTGGTGCGGGGCGGACGTGGCGGAACACATTGGCGCGTCATATAGGGCGATGGTGATGAACGAAACCCAACCCGATGCAGAACTCTTTCGCGGCCCCGTGCTGGGCATCGAGAGCAGCTGCGACGAGACGGCGGCCGCCCTGCTGCACTCCACCGGGCGCGTCCTGGCCGAGGCGGTCTTCACCCAATCGGCCGAGCATGCGCGGTTTGGCGGCGTGGTACCGGAAATCGCCGCCCGCGCGCATCTGCAACGGCTGGAGGGGATGGTCCGCGGCGTGCTGGATGCGGCCGGCCTCGCGCCGCATGAGTTGGGCGGCGTGGCGGCGACGGCGGGGCCGGGGCTGATCGGCGGGCTGATCGTCGGCGCCAGCTTCGGCAAGGGCCTGGCGCTGGGCGCGGGGCTGCCCTTCATCGGCGTGAACCACCTGGAGGCGCATGCGCTGACGGCCCGGCTGCCGGGGCTTTTCCCCGAAGCGCCCGCCTATCCCTATTTGCTGATCCTCGTCTCGGGCGGGCATTGCCAATGCGTGGCGGTGGAAGGGCTCGGCCGCTACCGCCGCCTGGGCACCACGCTGGATGACGCGGTGGGCGAGGCCTTCGACAAGGCGGCCAAGCTGCTCGGCCTGCCCTGGCCGGGCGGCGCCCATCTGGAACGGCTGGCGGCGCAGGGTGATGCGCGCGTCGTCCCTCTGCCCCGCCCCCTGCTGCGCCGCGCGGGCTGCGATTTCTCCTTCTCCGGCCTCAAGACCGCCGTGGCCCAGGCCGTGGGCAAGGGCTTCCGGCGCGAGGATATCGCCGCCAGCTTCCAGGCCGCCGTCGCCGCCGTCCTGGCCGATCGCGCCCGCCACGCGGCGGCGATGCTGCCCGAGGCGACGGCGCTGGTGGTGGCGGGCGGCGTCGCCGCCAACCAGGCGGTGCGGACGGCGCTGGCCACGGCCACCTCCCTGCCGCTGCTGGCGCCGCCGCTGCGACTATGCGGCGATAACGCCGTGATGGTGGCCTGGGCCGGGCTGGAACGGCTGCGCGCGGGGCAGCGCGATGCGATGGCCCTGGCCCCGCGCCCACGCTGGCCCTTGGGGGAACTGGGCGCGCCGGCTTCGTGAAATGCCGGTAAGCCCCCACACCTCGCATTGACGCAGCCCGCCCCCACGCTCAGTTTCAGCCGATGAGCGAAGCGATCCCGCCCCCCCGTCGCGACTATCAAATCTGCGCCCTGATCGGGACGGGCCACTTCCTCAGCCATTTCTACATGCTCTGCCTGCCGCCGATCTTTCTCGTCTGGCGGGCGGAATTCGATGTCTCCTTCGCCATGCTTGGCGCCTCACTGGCGCTGATGAGCGGCACCACGGCGCTGTTGCAGACGCCGGTGGGCTTCCTGGTGGACAGGCACGGCGCGCGGCGCTTCCTGGTGGGCGGCACGCTGCTGATGGCGCTTTCCATCAGCGCCATGGCCTTCGTGCAGGATTTCCGGCTGATCCTGGCGCTGGCGGTGCTTTCTGGCATCGGCAATTCGGTGATCCACCCGGCTGATTACGCCATCCTCGCCGGTTCCATCCGCAAGGAATTCATGGGCCGCGCCTTCGCCGCCCATACCTTCACCGGCAATCTGGGCTTCGCGCTGGCACCGCCCGTCATCGCGCTGCTGCTGCTGGTGATGGATTGGCGGGGCGCGCTGCTGCTGGTGGGCCTGCTGGGGGTCCCGGTGGTGGGGCTGATCCTCTGGCAATCGCGCATCCTGAGCGAGCAGCCCAAAGCGCGCGGCCCAAAGCGGGAGCGCGGCGCGCGGCTGCTGACCAGCAAGCCCATCCTGGCCTTTTTCGCCTTCTTCCTGCTCTCGGCCATGGCGGGCTCGGGCGTCACGGCCTTCCTGATCACGGTGCTCGGCAAGCTCTGGGCCACGCCCATCGCGGTCGCTTCACTCGCGCTCACGGGCTACATGGTGGGGGCCACGGCGGGCACGCTCATCGGCGGCTGGTGGGCTGACAAGAAGGGCGGGAACCTGCTGGGCTTCGTCACGGTGCTGACGCTTTGCGCCATCGGACTGCTCCTCTCGCTCGGCTTCGTGCCCTATGCCGAATGGATGCTGGCGCCAGTCGCCCTGGTGGCCGGCCTCTGCCTCGGCTCCTCGCGCACGCCGCGCGACGTGATGCTGAAGGAAGCCTGCCCGCCGGGCGAGATCGGCAAGGTGTTCGGCTTCGTCAGCGCCGGGCTGCCGCTGGGTTCCGCCCTGATGCCGGTGCCGATGGGCCTGCTGATTGATTTCGGCATGAGCTGGATGGTGCTGCCGGTGGTGGCCATTCTGCTTGCGCTCTCGCTGCTTTGCGCCGGCAGCGCGCGGGCCATGGCGCCAGCGCCCGGCCCGCGCGCGCAGCCGGCCGAATAGGTGACGGGTCTCGACGCCTGGCTCTACTGGATCGACCACGCGGCCATCGCGGTCTTTGCCATCTCCGGCGCGCTGGTGGCGTCGCGCAAGCAGATGGATGCGGTGGGGTTCATCCTCATCGCCATCGTCACGGGGTTTGGCGGCGGCACGCTGCGGGATTTGCTGCTGGGGCGCACGCCGGTTTTTTGGCTCCGCGCGCCGGAACTTGTGGCGGTGGCGACGGCGGTGGCCGTGCTGGTCTTCTTCATCGCACATCGCCTCCATAACCGCTTTCGCGCCCTGCTCTGGGCGGATGCGGTTGGGCTTGCCATCTATGCCGTGCTGGGCGCGGAAATCGCCATGCTGGCGGGCGCGCATGCCTGGGCGGCGGTGATCCTTGGCGTCATCACCGCCACCTTCGGCGGCATTGCGCGGGATGTGATCTGCAACGAGATCCCGCTGATCCTGCGGCGCGAGATCTATGTGACGGCCGCCGCCGCCGGGGCCACCGTCTTCGTCCTGCTGCGGCTGGAGGGCATCTGGCGGGAGCCCGCCTTCCTGGCCGGCGCATTGACCTGCTTCGCCATCCGCGCCGCCGCCATCCAGTTCGGCTGGAGCCTGCCGGGATATCGCGCGCGGCCCGGCCGGGATTATCCTGACCGGAAAAAATGAGGACGCGACGAGGCATGGAATATCGCATCCTGGGGTGCAGCGGCGTCCGCGTCAGCCGGCTTTGCCTGGGTTCCATGATGTTCGGCGGCCCGACCGACGCCGCCACCAGCGCGCGCATGATCGCCACGGCGAAGGAGGCCGGCTTCAACTTCCTCGACACCGCCGATGTCTATTCGCGCGGCGCCTCGGAGGAGGAGGTGGGCCAGGCGCTGGCGGGCAGCCGGCAACAGCGCGACATATTGCGATGCAGCATGGCTTTGCCAATGAATTGTTCCAGACTTTTCAATCGAAGGGGCCGATTAGAGCGGGATGCGTTGAGGCGGAATCGCCGAAAACGTTGAATCCCGCTCTCAGCAGTGGCGAGACCATGAAAGTGAGCGCAAGCGAACGCATCATGGTCTATCCCCGATTGAGAAGCGCCACCCGCCCTGACCCGACCAGCAGGGCGAGCCGCGCGGCCAAGGCGGGGGCCGCAGACGGCTCCAGGCCGAGGAGGCGAACCAGGCCCTGGGCCAGTTCCTCCTCATTCGCCTGGGGGTCCAGTTCCAGGACCAGGCGCGCGCCGGCCGCCACCTCCTCCGCATGGATCATGGCGGGGCGGCGCAGATGTGCGGCAGCGCCAGCGCGATTGCGGGCGATGATCGGGCCGCGCTCCTCCGGGAACCAGAAGCCGCCGGCTTCGGTGATGCCTTGCAACAGCCGCGCCTCGTTCAGCGCGGCGGCGAAGCCCTTGGCGTCAGGTGCGGCATCGCCGAGCAGCAGGCGCAGGCGTTCCAGCGCGGCATCGCCATGCACGGGCGCCTCGGTGGCAACGATGGCGGCAATGAGGGCGGCGAGTTCGGCGCGGTTGGTGGGGGCGCGCTCCATCGTGGCTTCGGCATAGGCGGGGGCCAGGCTCATCGCGGCCGTGGGCGCCATGGCGGGCGCCGCCAGGCCCAGCGGCACGCGCAGCCTGGCGGCCGCCGCTTCCGGCTGGTTCAGCCAGTCCAGCGACCAGCTGCGCGTGAGCGCCCATCCCATCCCCTCCAGCGCCATTTGCCGGCCGCGATCGCGGTCCCGCGCGCAGCGCAGGCCGGACCAATCGGCGCCATCCAACTCCACGCCGAGGTCAAACCCCGCCTCGCCCCGCGCGGCCACGTCGAGGAACAGGCCGGAGAGCCCCACGCGCGGCACCGCCTGCCGCCCGGATTGGATGATCAACCCGCCAATCAGTTGCGCGATGGCCGAGCCCTCCTGCGCCGCGGCCCGCGCCGCCTCGCCACCCGCCGCAAAGCCGAGGAAGGCCTTGAGCGCCGCCACGCCACGGCCCTTCGCGCGCTCCAGATCCACCTCCTCCGCGCCAATGCCGGAGAAGACGATGCAGCGCTTCTTGGCGCGCGTGATCAGCACATTCAGCCGCCGCTCGCCGCCCTCGGCCGAGAGCGGACCGAAGCGCATGGCGAGCTTGCCATCCCCGCCACGCCCATAGCCCACGCTGATCATGATGCTGTCGCGCTCATCACCCTGCACGTTCTCCAGATTCTTGACGAAGAAGGGCTCGGTCGGGTGGGCGGTGAAGAAGGGCTCGGTCTCGGGGCTGTCACGGCGCAGCGACTCGACGGCATCGGCAATCGCATCGCGCTGCGTGACGGAGAAGGCCGCGACGCCCAGCGTATCGCCGGGCGTTTCGCGGGCATGGCGCAATACGGCTTCCGCCACGGCGCGCGCTTCCTCGGCATTGGCGCTGCCCTTGAAGCGGCCCTCCACGCGCGTCAAGGACAGGCCCAAGGCCGCGCTGCGCGGCCGGGGCGAGGGCAGCACCAGCAGGCGCTGGCCGTAGAATTCCGCATTGCTGGTGGCGATCAGGCTTTCGTGCCGGCTGCGGTAATGCCAGCGCAGCATGGCGGTCGGGATGCCGCGCGCATTGGCCAGGCCCAGGATGCTCTCCACATCCCGCGCCTCCAGCGCGTCATCCTCCTCTGCCGCAACCTCCTCCGCATCCTCCGTCATGCGCTGGAAGAAGCGCGTGGGCGGCATCTGCTTGTCATCGCCGACGACGACGATCTGCCTGGCGCGCGCAATGGCGCCCAGCGCATCCACCGGCTCGATCTGGCTCGCCTCATCCATCACAAGCAGGTCGAAGACGGGAAAACCCGCCTGCGTGGCGTGATGCGGATTGGCGAGGAATTGCGCGATGCTCAGCGGGCTGAGCATCAGGATGGGCTTGGCCTTGCGGATCAGCGGCGCCGCGCGGAAAAGCAGCGTCCGCAAGGGCGCATGGCCGCGCTTGCGCTCGAATTCGCCGCGCAGGAAAGCGAGGCTCGCGGCTTCTTCTCCCCGCCGCAGCGCATCCACCCGCGCCGCATGGATGGCGGCGACCTCGGCGCGGGCCAGGCGCACGCGGGCGGCGTCGGCCGCGCGGAAATCCAGTACCCAGCGATCCGCCTCGGCGGCGTCGAACACCGCGAGCGAGGGATGCTGGCGCATCGCCACCCGCAGCAGCGCTTCGAGGATGGCAAAATCCAGCGCCGCCTCGGTCGCATCGGGCGGCAGGGCATCACTGGCCAGCGCCTCGGCGAGCGGCGCGAGGCTTGGCTCGGCGGCTTCCGCCCGCGCCCAGGCTTGCCAGGGGGCCAGCGCCTCCGGCTCGGCGGCCATGGTGGCCAGGCGCTCGGCAATGGCCGCGAAGCTTTCGTCGGGCGGCAGGCCGGTCGCGTCGCGGATCATGGCCCAGGCGGCCAGCGCATCGCGCTGCGCGGCGGTGGCGGGGGGCGTGGCGAAGGCGCTGGCATGCGTCGCCATCCAGCCGAGTTGCGCGCCCAGTTCCGTGGCATCCGGACCGGGGCCGAGCCGCGCCTTGGCGGCCTGCGCGGCGAGCAGCGCATCCAGCGCCGCCGCATCCTTCGGGTCGCGCAGGGCGGCGGCGAGGGTCGCCTTCGCCGCACGCCGCGCACCATCCAAAAAGCCCAGCATGCCGCCGGGCCTGGCGAGTATCTCCCGCGCCGCTGCAAGGCCGGGCAGTTCAAGCGCGCCGGGCAGGAAGCGCGGATCGGGCGTTGCCATCAGCCGCAGATCAGCCAGCCGCGCCTCGGCGGCGGGGATTTCGTCAGGCCGCAGCGGGGCCTCCGCCCGCAGCGCCTCGGCCGCCACCGACGCTTCAGCTTCGGCCACGCCACCCGCTGCGGCGGCCAAAGCGCGGATCGCGCGCGGCAGATCCGCCAGCAGCCGCTGCGCCGCGATGCCATCCAGTGGCGCGACCACACCACGCCAGGGGCTTTTCGCCCCCGCCACGCTGGCGGCCAGGTTTCGCGCCGCCTCACGCAGCGCCCGCAGCCGCGCCGCATCCCAGCCCGCCGGATCAAGCCGGAAGGCCGGCGGTGCCGCGCCCGAGGCGCGCAGCGCAGCGAGGCGACCCACCACCTCCTGCACGCTCACGCCCGTCTCGCCGACCATGTCCCGCATGGCGGCGGCGTGGCGGTTCAACCGGCCGCGCAGATCGCCCAGGCGCTGCACCGCCGCCTCGCGCTGGGGCGGCGCCGCCGCCTCGCGCTGGGGCGGCACCGGGGGCGGCAGGGCCAGGGTGGCGCGGAGTTCATCCAGCACGGCGCGCTTGGATTGCTTCTCGCTGTGCAGTTCCAGCACGGCGGCGCCCAGGCCGAATTGCGTGAGGCGGCGCTTCACCACCTCCAGCGCCGCCGCCTTTTCGGCCACGAAGATCACGCTGCGCCCATCCAGCACGGCTTGCGCCAGGATGTTCACGATGGTCTGGCTCTTGCCGGTGCCGGGCGGACCCTGGATCACCATGGAATGCCCGCGGCGCACCGCTTCCGCCGCCAGGGCCTGGCTGCCATCCACCTCGACCACGTGATCCAGCTTTTCCACCGGGATGGTCGCATCCACATCGGCGTCATCGGCGAAGGGTGGCGGCTCGGGCGTGGCGGTGGCGCCATCCAGCAGGCGCAGCAACATGGGATGGGTGAGCAGGCCCGGATGCGCCACGGGGTCCAGGTCGCGCCACATCAGGAATTTCGCGAAGGCGAAGATGCCGAGCGCCAACGCATCCGCCTCCACGCGCCAGCCCTCGCGGCCGGATGTCGCTCCCTGCATCCGCGCCGCCCAGTCAGCGGGTGTCTCGCCCGCGAAATCCGGCAGGGTGATGCGGAAATCCGCGCCGAGCTTTTCGCGCAGGGAGAGGTTTTCCACCACATCCTCGGGGCTGGCGCGCAGGCGGAAGCGATTGCTCACACCCTCGCGCTCCAGCGTGGCCGGAATCAGGGCCAGCGGCGCCACGCGCTCCGTGCCCGGAGTGCCCGGATCGCGCCAGATCAGCGCCCCGACCGCAAGGAACAGGCTCGGCACGCCGCTTTCCTCCCGCGCGCTGCGGGCGTCGCCCATGACATCGCGCAGGCGGCGGGTCAGTTCCTCGGGCGGGAGGGCAACGCGAAATTGCGTGTCGGCGCGCCATTCCTCGCGCGTCGCGGTCGCGCTGGCGGTGGTGACGCCCTCGGCGCGCTTGCGGGGGCCGGGGGTGGCGGCGCCGCTCGCCTCGAAGCCAAAGCCCTTGCCGGCGGCGAGTTGCGCCACGACAAAGCCCGCATCCTCATCCTCGATGCGGATCACCCCGCGCGAACGGCCTTGCGCCGGCAGGCTCAGCAGGCGGTTGCGGGTGGAGAGATCAATCAGCGCGCGGCGCGCCTGTTCCAGTTGCGCGGCGATGCTCATCCCAGGGCGCCCCTCAAGCGGTTTTCCTCGAAATCCAGCTCCTGGCTGAGCTTGGCGAGGAGGTCCTCGGTCAGTTTGTCGGCGGATTGCAGGGCCAGCACCGCGAGCGCGATGGCCACCGCCCAGGGCATCTCCGGCATCAGCAGCCGCGCCACCCAGCCGATGAAAAAGGCGGTGAAGGCGACGCAGCCCACCGCCAGCAGCAGGATGGGGCGCAGGTTGCGCCGGAAGGCCGGCCAATCCGCGCGGAAGGCGCTGGCCTGGAGCAGCGGCGGCAGGAAGAACGCCAGCGCCAATTCAGGGTTGCGCGCGATATCCGGCAGGTCCGGAATCAAGGCGATGGCCGAGCCCGCCAGGATCAGCACGACCGCGTAGGGCAGCCCCGCGAAACGCGCGAGCACCGCCAGCGCGATGCAGGCCGCCATGAGCGCGAGGACAGCCTCGACAATCGCCATCAGCGGCGCTTGATCAGCGCGGCCGCCACGACGCAGGCGGCGATGATCGCCACCGCCATCATGCCCTGAACGATGGTGTAGTTCGGCGCGTCGGGCGCCACGAACCAGGCGGCGACAACGCCACCCGCCAACATCGCTATCCGCAGAAGCCAGGCCATCGGGGCACCTCCAGCCACAGGATGCCATGGCATCCGGCCCGATGCCATGGCGGTGCCGAATTCAGGGCTCGTTCTTGCCAGGGCCCAGCGCCGGAGCGGCGGGATTCCCGCGCCACCGGGAGATGGGCCAGCGCCCCTCCCGGGCGTCCCGTCAGGCGGCTTGCCGCAAGGCCTCACGCCGGGCCTCGGTGACGCGCGTCACGCCGATCACCTGGCCGAGATTGCCCGCGATCAGGTGCACCATCTCCAGCGGCATCGCTTCCATGCCAAGCTCGACGCGCAGCATCTCGCCTTCGCGCCGCACCTGCATGTGGTCGGGCGTCAGGTCGCGCTTGGCGAAGGGTTGCAGCAGGCGGGGTAGCAGGCCGGGTTCGGCCAAGGCGTCCACGGTGAAAAGCACGCTGGTGGTCATGGGATGGGTTCCTGAGTTGGGGTCCGCGAAACACCCGGCGCGGCTGCACGCCGCGACATTGCGGCGCGGATCAGCCGGCCGGGCGCGTAATTCGCGAAAAAGTGACCATCAGGAACATCGCCGCACTCTGCACAGCCGCGCTCAGCGAAGCAAGGCCGGAAGCAGCGCATCCAGGCGCACCCGGCCCTCGCTGGTGGCGATGAGGCGGCCCTCGCGCCACTCCAGATACCCCTCCTCCAGGCAGGCGCTCAGCATGGCGGGGTCCACCGTGTCCACGAAGCGCAAGCCGCTGCGCGCCTCGATTCGCGCGGGGTCCACGCCTTCCGCGAGGCGCAGGCCCATCAGCAGGGCCTCGCGCCCGCGATCGCGTTCGGAGAGGGTTTCCTCCGCCACTGCCGCATGGCCGGATTGCTCCACGCGCGCGGCCCATTCCTCGGGCGCGCGGTGGCGGCGGGTGGCGAGCATCGCGCCATCGCGCAGCAGGCGTTGATGCGCGCCGGGGCCGATGCCGAGATAGTCGCCATAGCGCCAATAGGCGAGGTTGTGGCGGCTCTCGGCGCCGGGCTTGGCGTAGTTGCTGACCTCGTAGGGAAGCAGGCCGTAGCGGCGCGCTTCCTCGGCGGTGGCCTCATACATGCGGGCCGCGTCATCCTCCTCCGGCAGGGCGAAATCGCCACGGGCATATTGGGTGGCGAAGCGCGTGCCGGGCTCGATGGTGAGTTGGTAGAGGCTGAGATGGTCAGCGGCGAGCGCCAGCGCCTGGCGCAATTCCGCCCGCCAGGAGGCTTGCGCCTGGCCGGGCCGGGCATAGATCAAATCGAAGGAGAGGCGCGGGAAGATCTCTCGCGCCGCCTCAAGTGCAGCGATCGCCTCGCCCACATCATGGCGGCGGCCGAGGAAGCGCAGCGCCTCGGCATCGAGCGACTGCACGCCCAGCGAGGCGC
Source organism: uncultured Roseococcus sp. (assembly GCA_947084995.1). Classification (GTDB taxonomy): domain Bacteria; phylum Pseudomonadota; class Alphaproteobacteria; order Acetobacterales; family Acetobacteraceae; genus Roseococcus. The sequence continues at coordinate 30,647 of CAMTUX010000037.1, read as the reverse complement.
GGTTCACGCCCGCCGCGCGGAAGGCGCGCAGCTTGCTGATCTCCACGCTGGTGGGGTTGGCTTCGAGAGTGACCTCCAGATCGGCGGTCGCGTCGAAGAAGCCACGCGCATCGGCGATGAGCGCTTCGACCGTCTCGGGCTCCATGAGGCTCGGCGTGCCGCCGCCGAAGAAGATGCTGGCCAGGGGCCGCCGGCCAACACGCGCCGCCTCATGCGCCAATTCGCGGCGCAGCGAGGAACGGAAACGCGCATGGTCCACGCCGGCTTCCCGGACATGCGAGTTGAAATCGCAATAGGGGCACTTCGACGCGCAGAAGGGCCAATGGATATAGAGGGCGAGGGGCTCGTTCACGCCCCCTTGGAACCCATTACCAGCGCCGATAATAGCCCCCAAAGGGCCGGCCATGGCCCCAGCCATGACCCCAGCCATGGCCGAAGCCCACGCTCGGGCCGAAATAGGGGCGGGGATTGACATAGACCGGCACGGGAACGCTGACCCGCACGGGCTGGATCGTGTTGCCATAGGCCGCCATGCACTGGGAATAGGTGATGTCGAACCGCTCCTGCAGGCTGAAATTGGTGTTGGCCGCCGCCCCCACGCCCATCGCGCTGCCGGCCAGCAGCCCGGTTCCGGCGCCAATCGCGGCGCCCGCGCCAAAATTCCCCGTCGCGGCACCGATCAGCCCGCCAGCCGCGGCACCCAGCGCCGTGCCAAGCGCGGCCGAACCGATGCCCGCCTGCGCCGCCGCCTGCTCATTGTTCAGCCCCAGGCTGGCTGAGGCCTGCTGCTGGCAGATCGCATCCTCCTGCTGGAACCGGGCGAAATCCTTGCCCTTGGGCGGCAGCGATACGACGCTGGGCCCACGCGGTGGGGCGACGGTGCAGGCGCCAAGCCCAAAGGCCGCGATCGCAAGAATCAAAATCTGTCTCATGGCAAACCTCCGACCGTCATCTTAATCCGGGATATGGGCCTGAATTGCGGGGAGACGATGGCACAAAGTGCTACCGCCCCCGCTTATTGCGCGCCGGCTATTCCTCACCGGGCGGCAGCAGCGAGACATGGGCCGCCACGATCCGCCAGCCCTCGGGCCTGCGGAGCCAGGTGTGGCTCTGGCGGCCGGTCCGGGCAGCGCCCTGGCGGCGAAAGCTCGTATTCGCCACGCCGAAATCCCGCCCATAGGTGGTGATCACGGTGCGAAGCAGCCGGCGCGCCAGGCCCTGCGAGGGGCGGGAGGCCGCGATTTCCGCGTAGGAGAACAGGTTCTCCGTCACGCCAAAGCGCCGCGTGTGCTCATTATACCATGATGCGTTCGCTTGCGCTCACTTTCATGGTCTCGCCACTTCTGAGAGCGGGATTCAACGTTTTCGGCGATTCCGCCTCAACGCATCCCGCTCTATTGTGGAAAAACTCATCCAGCACGGCCACGTCATTGCTCACCAACGCCTGCTCGTAGCGATAAGAGGCGGCCGAGACCTCGGCGTGGATTTCCGGGATGTTGATCTCGCGCGCAATCATGCCCTTACGGCAGGTGAAGCGCAGATGCCCAGCTTTTCCAGCGCGGCGGCCACGCGGAACAGCTTCGCCTTGCCCCAGGAGGCGGCGATGACCGGCAGGCCGATGCAGGAAATCGGCTGGGTATAGACGCCCAGATTGGGCCGCACCGGGATCATCGCGCCCTTTACCTCGCTCATCTCCTGGCCAATCTTTGGCGCAACAAAGGGCGTGGCCGGGGCGATCAGCACATCCACCTCGTCAAACACGCTGAGCGCGCGGGCGCGATAGGCGGCGCGGACGCGCTGGGCCTGTTGCAGCCAATGCGCCGGCAGCAGGGCGCCGGCCAGGGTGGTGATGCCTTCAATGTCGAACAGGTTCTTCGCCGCGACCGGCACGCCGGTCCTGGGGCCGGGGTCCTGGCCCGCCGCCACCTTGGCATCCACGGCGGCGGCCTGCTTGGCATAGGCTTCAGGGTCGAAATCAGGCATGGATCGGTCCCTCCTGGGGATTACCTGACGCAACCGGCGCGGTCACGCCAGATGGTCGCGGCCCCTTCGTTCCGGTGCCTCAGCCCACCCTGCGCTTTCCCGGGGCAATCCTGCCCGGTGCTTGGGCATGTCAAGATTGACCCCGCCGCCCGCGCCTGCCATCCCCCCTGGCATGATCGCCGATCCGCAATTCGAGAATATCCGCGCCTGGCCCTTCGAGGAGGCCGCCAAGGTCGCGCAACGCCTTGCCGCGACAGGCAAACCGGAAGCCCTGTTCGAGACCGGCTACGGCCCCTCCGGCCTGCCGCATATCGGCACCTTCGGCGAGGTCGCGCGCACATCCTGGGTGCGGCGCGCCTTCACGAGGCTGACCGGCCTGCCCTCCAAGCTGATCGCCTTCAGCGACGACATGGACGGGCTGCGAAAGGTGCCGGACAACATCCCCAACAAGGAAATCCTGCTCCCGCATCTCGGCAAGCCGCTGACCCGCATCCCGGATCCCTTTGGCACGCATCCGAGCTTCGGCCAGCACAATAATGCCCGGCTGCGTAGCTTCCTCGACGAGTTCGGCTTCGAATACGAATTCGCCAGCAGCACCGAATATTATGCATCCGGCCGCTTCGACGCGGCTTTGTTGCGAATGCTCTCCCTGCATGAGGAGGTGCGCGAGGTGATCCTGCCCACCCTCGGCCCTGACCGCCGCGCGACCTATTCGCCCTTCCTGCCGATCCATCCCCGGACGGGCGTGGTGATGCAGGTGCCGGTGGAGGCCACGAACCTGGAGGCCGGCAGCATCATCTGGTCCGACCCCGAGACGGGCGAGCGCTTCGAAACCCCCGTGACCGGCGGCCATTGCAAGGCGCAATGGAAGGCCGACTGGGCGATGCGCTGGCACGCACTCGGCGTGGATTACGAGATGTCCGGCAAGGATCTCATTGATTCCGTGAAGCTTTCCAGCCGCATCTGCCGCGTGCTGGGCAGCGAGCCGCCCGTCTCCTTCACCTATGAGCTGTTCAACGACGCCCAGGGCCAGAAGATCAGCAAGAGCAAGGGCAATGGCCTGACCATCGAGCAATGGCTGGAATATGGCCCGCCCGAGAGCCTGGCGCATTTCATGTTCGGCTCGCCCGGCTCGGCCAAGCGGCTCTACAAGGAAGTGATTCCCCGCGCGGTGGATGAATGGCTGGGGCAGCTCGCCAAGCTCAGGCAGGGCAATGACCCGGCCAACCCCGCCTGGCACATCCATGGCGGGCAGGTGCCGAATTTTGCCCCACCCCCCGTCTCCTACGCCACGCTGCTCAACCTGGCCGGCATCGCCAATACCGATGACCCCGAGCGGCTCTGGGCCTATATCCGCAAATACCACCCCGAGCTGACGCCCGAGGGCGAGCCGGTGCTGGAGCGCCTGGTCCGCAATGCCTGTGCCTATTGGCGCGACTTCGTGGCCCCCGAGCGCAAGTTCCGCGCCGCCACCCCCGAGGAGGCCGAGGCGATGCGCGCGCTGATCGCCATCCTGCTGGAACGCGCTCCCGAATTCACCGCCCTGCCGCCGGGCGCCGAGCGCGAGACGGCGATGCAGAACGCCGTCTATGACGCGGGCCGCCGCCCGCCCTTCGCGGTGCCGAACAAGGATGGCTCCATGGGTGTGGGCCGCGCCTGGTTCAGCGCGCTCTATGAGGTGCTGCTGGGCAAGAGCGAGGGGCCGCGCTTCGGCGGGACCGTGGCCGTGATGGGCGTGCCCGAGACCGTGGCGCTGATCGAGAACGCCCTGAACCGGGAGAGCGCCACGGCGTGAAAGCCGCCCTGCCACTCATCAAGCGGCACGGCCCCACCGTCTTCGGCCTGCTGCTTCTGGTCGGTGCCATCTGGGTGGTCCATCGGGAGTTCAAGAATCTCTCGGTCGCCGATGTCGAGCGCGCGATGCGCGCCATCCCGACCTGGGCCCTGTGGTGGGGCGCGGGGCTGACGGTCATCGCCTATCTGGTACTCGCCATCTATGACTGGTTGGGGGCGCGCTATGCCGGCAAGCCATCCAGCTGGGGGCGTGCGCTGCTCGCTTCCTTTTGCGGCTATTCGCTGGCGCATAATCTGGGCTTCGCCGCCGTCTCGGGTGCTGCGGTGCGCTTCCGGCTTTATTCGGCATGGGGCTATTCGCCGTTGCAGATCGGCAAGGTGGTGGGCTTCACCTCCCTCACCTTCGGGCTGGGCGGCATGGCGCTGGGCGGCATGGTCCTCCTGGCCGAGCCGGAGGTACTGCCCTGGGTGGGGGACCACCTGCCGCGCTGGCTGCTGCAACTGGCGGCCTTGCCGCTGTTCGGCATGGTCATCGCCTATGTGCTGCTCAGCCGCTTCCGCCGCAGCGTGCGCGTCTTCGGCCATGATGTGGAATTGCCCGGCGTGCGGATGGCCATCGCGCAAAGCCTGCTGGCCACGCTGGATGTCGCCGTCACGGCGGCCATCTTCTATGTGCTGCTGCCCCCGGCCGAAGGGCTGACCTTCCTGCGCTTCATCGGCATCTACCTCGCGGCCTATGCGCTGGGCATCACGGCCAGCGTGCCCGGCGGGCTTGGCGTCTTCGATGGCGCGATCATCATCGGCCTGGCCCCCTATCTGGGCGCCGCGGAAGTGGTGGGCGCGCTGCTGGTGTTCCGCCTTTACTACTACATCGTGCCGCTGTTCATTTCCGGCGCGCTCTTCGCCAGCTTCGAGATCGGCCAGCGGCGGAATTCGCTCAAGGCGTTGAGCCGGGGCGCCATGCCCCTGGAAGTGCCCATCCTGGCGGGATTGGTGGCGCTGGGTGGTGCCTTGCTGGTCTTCCTCGGCTCGCTGCCGGTCTCGGCGCTCGTCCTGCAGGATTGGGCCGGGTATGAGGCGGCGCTGGCCTCGCAATTCGCCGCATCCATCGTGGGTTCGCTGTTGCTGGTCATGGCCTTCGGCCTGGCGCGGCGGTTGCGCCTGGCCTGGGGCATGGCGCTGTTCCTGCTGGTGAATGGCGCGCTGATCGCCTGGCTGCGCGAGGAAAGCTGGTGGACCTGGAGCCTGTTCCTGCTGGTGGCGGCGCTCCTCGCCACCATGCGCGGGGCCTTCTACCGGGAGAGCCGGCTGCGGCGGGAACCCTTGTCGAACGAGATGCTGCTGCCGCTGGCCGCCGTCGGCATTTGCGGCATGGCGCTGGCCATACTGGCCAATGCCAGCCGCTTGCAGCGCGAGACCTGGTGGGAGGTGGTGATGTTCGCCGGCGCCCCCGTCCAGTTGCGCTTCACCGTGGGCATCATGGTGGTGCTGCTGCTGCTGGGCATGGTGCGGCTGCTGCGCCCGGCCGCCATCCTTCCCGCCCCCTTCGACGAGAGCAACCGCACCCGCCTGGAATCGCTCGGCGCCTGCCTGCCGGCCAGTGCCGATGGCGCGCTCTGGGGCGAGGCCGGGCGCGCAGGCTTCGCCTTCACCCATGCCGGCGATGTCTGGATCGGCCATGGCGACCCGGTGGGGGATCCGCGGGATGCGATCTCGGCCATCTGGCGCTTCAGGGATTTCTGCGAGCGCCAGGGCGGCCGGCCGGCCTTCACCGCGGTCGGGTCGGAATTCCTGCGGATCTATGCCGATATCGGCTTGCAGGCCCTGCCCGAGGAGGGCGCGCCGGGCCGCTTCGTGGCCTGCGACGCGGAGCATGATGTGGGCCGGCTGCTGCGCGCCGCGAATGGCGCCTGAGGCCCGCCTTGCGAAGCCGCAAGGCCTGAAAATGCGTCAGACCATCCGGAGCAGCGTGCCGTCCTTGCGGATCGCCTGGTGGAAGATCACCGCGCCGACATGCGCCACCAGCAGGGCCACGATGCCAAGCCCCAGCCATTGGTGCATCCAAAGCAGCGCCTTCGCCAGCCCCTCCATCACCGGCATGAATTTCGGCAGGTCAATGAAGCCCAGATAGGCGGTGGCGCCCTGCATGGGGAAGCCGAACGCATTGGTGGCGAAGAAGCCCAGCAGCGGTTGCAGGATCAGCGCGCCGTAGAGGGCATGGTGCACGCCGGTCGCCGCCATCCGCATCGGGCCGGGCAGGCTGGCTTCCACCGGCACCGGATGCCGGATGCGGTACCAGAGGCGCGAGGCGGAAACCATGAGCAAGGTCAGCCCCGCGCTCTCATGGATGGCGTAGAAATCCATCTTGCTCGCTTCCTTGATGTGGCCGATCACGAAGCCGGTCGGCAGCGCGATCAGGATCAGCGCCACGGTGATCCAGTGGAACCACTTCGCCGTCGGGGAATAGGCCATGCATGCCTCCATTCGCGTTCGCGGCATCCTGCCACGGGCCATGCCTGAAAGGATCACCCTTTCATGATCGCCGCGCATGCGGATTGGTCCATCGCGCCGGGCAAGCGCTGGGCGGCTGTGGCCCGGCGCGGTGCCGCTGGCTGGCGCATGGAGGCGCCCCGCCTGGTGGGCGAGGTGACCCGCTTCGCCGCGGCCCTGCGCGCCGAGGGCCTGCCCGCCGCCCTCGGCCTGGACCTGCCGCTCGGCGTGCCCCGGCATTACGCGGCGCAGCGCGCGGAGGCGGGCTTCATCCCCTTTCTCCGCGCCCGCGCCGGTGATGCTCGCTTCTTCGCCGTGAATGAGGGGCTGGGCAGCATCGGCCTCGATGCCCCCTTCTACCCGCAGCGCGGCGTGAAGGGCATGACGCGCGCCTCCCATGCCGAGGCGCTGGGCCTGCCGGATGCCAATGCGCTGCATCGCTGGTGCGACCGCGCGACGGCGACCCGCCCGGCCGGCGCGCCTCCCTTCTGGACGCTGGGCGCCAACCAGTCCGGCAAGGCCGCCATCACCGCCTGGCGGGACTGGCTGGCCCCCGCCCTGGCGGCCGGCGCGCCGCTCTCCCTCTGGCCCTTCGAGGGCGGGTTGCATGACTTGTTGCTGCCGGGATGGCTTGCCGTCGCGGAGGTCTATCCGGCGGAGGCGCTGCGCCAGTTGGGGCTCAGGCTCACCGGCAGCAAGCGGCACCAGGCGGTGCGGCTGGCGCTTGCCGAACCCTTGCGCGCGGCGATGGACCGCCTGGGCGTGGCACCCTCGGCCCAGGCGCTGGCGATGATCCGGGACGGGTTCGGGGCGGATGCGGCAGGGGAGGACCGGCTGGATTGCACCCTGGGGTTGCTCGCCCTGGTCGCGGTGCTGGACGGGGTGCGCCCCGATTTCGTGCCGGCCGATGACATGGTGCGGCGCTGGGAAGGCTGGGTGCTGGGCCAGGGTGACTTGCCGAAAGGGATGCCGCCCCTCAGCAATTGAGCTGCACGCCGCCGCCGATGCGGCTGGCGAGGGCATTGTCCCGGCCATTGCCCACGATGATGATCCGGCTGCCGGCGGGCGGCAGGGTGAAGCTCTGGCTGTGCAGGGCCGGGTTCGCAACGACGCTGGTCATCCGGAAGCCCACCCGGAAGGTGACCGGCCGGTTGGACATGTTGCTGACCTGAACGGAATAATCGAAGGTTCCACCCGCCCCATGCCGCGAAAACGCCGCATCCACGCGCAGCAGGTTGCCCGTCAGGCAATTCCCGGATTGCGCATTCGAGGGGGCAGCCATGAAAAAAATAAGCGCCGTCGCTATCCATGGGGCCATGAAAGCAAACCTCCGCCTCGATATCCTTGCATGACACGCAAGGCTACACGAACCGAGACGACCACGAAATTGCGTTTTCAGGAACCGGCTGGGCCACCCGTTGCATCTTCGCTGGCAATTCGCGGCGCTTCCGCCTATGTGTGCGCCGCACATACCAAACAATTGAGTGCCACGCCGCCCGGGCCCCTCAGCTCCCGGGCATCACACATGCCCGGAAGTCCTGATCCATGCCCATGCGTAACCTCGCCATCATCGCGCACGTTGACCACGGCAAGACCACCCTTGTGGACCAGCTGCTCAAGCAGGCCGGCACCTTCCGCGAGAACCAGCAGGTCGCTGAGCGCGCCATGGACCGCAACGACCTGGAGCGTGAGCGCGGCATCACCATCCTCGCCAAGTGCACCGCCGTCGAGTGGCAGGGCGTGAAGCTCAACATCGTGGACACCCCCGGCCACGCCGATTTCGGCGGCGAGGTGGAGCGCATCCTCTCGATGGTGGATGGCTGCGTGCTGCTGGTGGACGCCGCCGAGGGCGTGCTGCCGCAGACCAAGTTCGTGCTGACCAAGGCGCTGGCCCGTGGCATCCGCCCCATCGTTCTGGTCAACAAGGTGGACCGCCAGGACGCACGCCCGCATGAGGTGCATGACGAGATCTTCGACCTCTTCGCCAATCTCGGCGCCAATGACGAGCAGTTGGATTTCCCCATGCTCTTCGCCTCCGGCCGCCAGGGCTGGGCGGATGAGAGCATGGACGGCCCGCGCCAGAACCTGGACGCGATGTTCAACCTGATCGTGCGCCATGTGCCCGAGCCGAAGGTGCAGCCGGACGCGCCCTTTGCGATGAACGCCTCCATCCTCGAATACGACAACTTCCTCGGCCGCATCCTGACGGGGCGGATCGAGCAGGGCACGGCCCGCATGAACATGCCCGTGAAGGTGCTGCGTGCCGATGGCACGACGGTGGAAACCGGCCGCCTGACCAAGCTGCTGACCTTCCGCGGCCTGGAGCGCGTGCCGGTGGAGGAAGCCCATGCGGGTGACATCATCGCCATCGCCGGCCTGTCCGACACCACCATCCCCGACACCATCTGCTCGCCCGACCAGCCCGTGCCGCTGCCCGCCATCCCGGTGGACCCGCCGACGCTGGCCATGACCTTCCGCGTGAATGACGGCCCGCTGGGCGGCCGTGAAGGCAAGAAAGTCACCTCGCGCCAGATCCGCGACCGACTGGAGCGCGAGACGGAAGGCAATGTCGCCATCCGCGTGACCGTCTCCACCGAGACCGACGCCTTCGAAGTGGCTGGGCGTGGCGAACTCCAGCTTGGCGTGCTGATCGAGACGATGCGCCGCGAGGGCTTCGAACTGACCATCGGCCGCCCGCGCGTGCTGATGCGCGAAAACCCCGAGACCGGCGTCCGCGAGGAGCCCTTCGAGGAAGTGCTGGTGGATGTGGATGACGCCTTCACCGGCGTGGTCGTGGAGAAGCTCTCCATCCGCAAGGCCCAGATGCAGGACATGCGGCCCTCGGGCGGCGGCAAGACGCGCCTGACCTTCATCATGCCCTCGCGTGGCCTGATCGGCTACCATTCGGAATTCCTGACGGATACGCGCGGCACGGGCATCATGAACCGCCTGTTCCACGGCTATGCCCCCTGGGCTGGCGTGATGGAGGGTCGGCGCAATGGCTCGCTCATCTCCAACGTGGATGGCGAGACGACGCAATACGCACTGTTCGCCCTGCAGGAGCGCGGGACGCTCTTTGTGGACCCCGGTGCGAAGGTCTATATCGGCCTGATCATGGGCGAGAATTCGCGCGGCGATGACCTGGAAGTGAACCCGGTCAAGGAAAAGAAGCTGACCAACATCCGCGCCGCCGGCAAGGATGACGCGCTGCTGCTGATCCCGCCGCGCAAGCTCAGCCTTGAGCAGGCGATCGCCTATATCGAGGATGATGAACTGGTGGAGGTCACGCCCTCGGCCGTGCGCCTGCGTAAGCGCCACCTCGATCCCAATGACCGCAAGCGCGCCAGCCGCAAGGCCGAGGGCCTGCCGGTCAAGGGCGAAGCGGCCTGATCCTGAAAAACCCTCCCTTGCGGGAGGGTTTTTTATGCCCGGCGACGCGGCAGCGTCCCGGAGGAAGATTCCGGGGCCGTTGCAAACAAGCCCTCAGAAAAGCAGGCCCTTCTTCAGCAGGCCGTGCACGCCCTTTTCGCCGTTCACCGTCTGCGTCACGTGGAAATCCACGGCCAGCGAGCAGAATTGGTAGGCATCGGCGGCACTCAGATTGGTGCGGCTGGTGATGAAGCCGATCATCTCCCGCAGCGCCTTCTTCATCGCCTCGTCCAGATCCTCATGCATGCCCATGGTGATGTAGTGCGTCGGCGTCTCGGCGCGCGGGTAGAGAAGGTTGGCGTCCTTCATCAGCGTCAGGCGGAAATGGCCGGTGAGGCACATTTCCAGCGCGTTGATGCAGACCTCGCCATCGCCCTGCACGCCATGCCCGTCACCGGCCGAGAAATGACCGCCCGGCACGTGCACCGGCAGGAACAGCGTGGCGCCCTCGCCGATTTCCTTGTTGTCGAGGTTGCCGCCATGCGCGCGCGGCTCCTTCGTGCTGATCGGGCCCCATTCCGGCGGGGGCGCCACGCCCATCACGCCAAAGAAGGGCGCCAGCGGCAGGGTGATGCCGGGGCCGATAGGCACATGGCCGGTGCGCTTCTCGTGATCCACCGGGATGTGCAGCATGCGCCGGTAGGGGAAATCCTCCGGCAGCGTGCCGCCCAGGGGGCGGAAGCCGCAAAAGCCCCATTCGGCGCCAAGTTCGATCTTCTCGATATCCACGCGCAGCACATCGCCCGGCATGGCGCCCTTCACGGCGACGGGGCCGGTGAGGATATGTGGCCCCAGGCGCGGCGGGTTGCTGGCATGGATGGCGGCCAGGGCCGGGGGAATCTTCAGCCCCAGCGCCTCGGCCTCGGCCACCACATCGGGCGCGCCGGAGACGCATTGCAGGATGACGAGATCACCGCTCTCCACCTCGCGGATGGGCTTGAAGCTGCCATCGAAGGTGCCCCAGCGAATGGTCTCGGGGGTGGCGGGGATGTGGTGGGTGGCGGGCATGCAAAGCTCCTGGACAGGGCATCACACAAGCCAGCCTTGGCGGGGCGGTCAAGCGGTGCGGCCTGGCCCGCGGGCGGGGAATTGCCTGGACCGATTGCGTCCCGCCCAAAGGATGGGCGCGGTGCGCGCCCCTATAGCAGCCCCTTGCGCTTGAAATGCCAGATCGGCAGCACCGCCGTCACCACCATCAGCCCGAGCGCGAGCGGGTAGCCGATGGTCCATTCCAGTTCCGGCATGTGCTGGAAGTTCATGCCGTAGATGCTGGCGATCAGCGTGGGCGGCATCAGCGCCACGCTCACCACCGTGAAGGTCTTGATGATGTTCGTCTGCTCGACATTGATGATGCCGAGCACCGCGTCGAGCAGGAAGGTTGCCTTGCTGTTCAGGAAATTCGCGTATTCCACCAGGCTTCGCACGTCGCGCACCAGCGTCTTGATCGTACCCTGGTTCTCCTTGCGGACGGCCATGGCCTTCTCGGCGCCCACGAAGGTGAAGATGCGGTTCAGGCCGAGCAGGGTTTCCGAGGCGCGCGTCGTCACCTCCCCCACCTGGCCAAGCGTGAGCAGCGCTTCCTTGAGGTTGCGGTCGCGCTTATTGGCCGGGGCCGCCGCGCCGCGCTGGAAGATGTTGTGGCTCGCGCGGTCCATGTCGCCGCTGATGCGCTCCAGGATATCCGCCAGCCGATCCACGATTTGCTCGAACAGGTGCAGCATCACCGCATCGCCGCTGCTCACCAGCGAGGGCGTCTTCTGGCAACGCGCGGTGAAGACCGGGAAGGCCTTGGGCGTGGCGTAGCGCACCGTGATCAGCGCATTGGCGGTCAGCACGAAGGAAATCGGCGTGGAGCCGAAATCGCCGGTATCGGTGCCGTGCAGGAAGTTGGCGGTCAACACCAGCGTGTCGCCCTCGCGGTACAGGCGGGAGGAGCTTTCGACCTCCTGCATCTCCTCGCGCGTCGGCACCTCGATGCCCAGGGCCGCCTGCACTGCATGCTCCTCCTCCAGGGAGGGTTGCAGCAGGTCGATCCATACCGCGCGGCGCAGCGCTTCGGCCTCGCGCACATGGTCGCGGACCGCGAGGTGGCCGTTCTCGACGGTGTAGGTCGTCAGCATGGAGGGCACTCCGCGGGGGTGGCGGTCCTGGGCCTTCTAACCCCAGGCAGGCGGGCTGTCACGCAGCAAGCCGGGCATTGACCGCCACGAAATCCGGCGCTTCGGGATGGCGGCCGGAGGGGCGCGTGCCGTCCTCGGCGCGCACCAGTTGGCAGGTGGCCAGGCCTGCCTCGCGGGCCGCATCCAACTCCTCCGCCACGTCGGAGAGGAAGATGATGCTACCCGGCGCGGCGCCCCAGGCCTGGGCGATGCGCGTATAGCTCGGGGCCTCGCGCTTGGCGCCCATGCGGGTGTCGAAGAAGCCTTCGAAAAGCGGCTCCAAATCGCCCGCCTGGGAATGACGAAACAGCAGCCGTTGCGCGCCCTCGCTGCCCGAGGAGTAGATCGCCAAATGCAGGCCGCGCGCATGCCAGGCGCGGAGTTGTTCGGCCACATCGGGCCAGAGATGGCCGCGCAGCGCGCCATCCGCATAGCCCTGCGCCCAGATCAGCCCCTGCAGCGCCTTGAGCGGCGTGACCTTGGCATCCGCCGCCATCCAGCCGCGCAAGGTGGCGAGCTTGTCTCCGGGAATTCCGGCGAGGATGGCCGCCACTTCCGGCTCATCCGCGTGGCGCGCGAGGAAATCCTCCAGCGCCGAGGCCGCGTAGGGAAACAGGCTGCGATGCACGAAGGCAATCGCGGTGGTGGTGCCCTCGATATCCGAGAGGATGTGCGTGATCATGGGGCATCCATCCGCGATGGCAAGGAAGCAAACGAAAAGCGAGCGGAGAGAAGCGTCAGCCCACCACGACGGGGAAGTGCTCGGCCATGTCGGTGCCGGTGTAGTGGGGCGTCCAGCCGCTGGTATCGGTGAAGACGCGCAGCACCGTGAAATCCGGCGCGTCGCCGCTGTCGAACCAATGCCGGGTGTTGGCCGGCACGCTGATCAGGTCGCCCTGGGTGCAATGCGCGTCATAGACGCGGCCATCCAGGTGCAGCACGAAATTGCCGGCGCCCTCATGGAAGAAGCGCACCTCATCCTCGGTGTGGATGTGCTCCTTGAGGAATTTCTCGCGCAGCGCGCCCTTCATCGGGTGGTCGGGCGTGAGCTGGATGACATCGGCGGTGCCCGCCGCCGTCTCGGCCAGGAAGGCGTCGAGATGCGGCTTGTAGGCGGCCAGCACGGCCTCGGCCGCCGCGCCCTTGGGCAGGGGCGCCACCGGCCAGCGCTCGAAGCGCACGCCCACGCTGCCCAGCGTGGTGGCGATCTCAGTCGCATCCTCGGTGCGGAGGATTTCCTCCTTGGTTGTGGCGTCCCAGACGGTCAGGCGGCTCATCGCGGCATTCTCCGTGCTTCCAGCTCGCAGGCGAGCATGAATTCCAGGGCTTCCAGGCGCAGCAGGGCGCCGGGCATGTCCTCGGCCCATACATAGACGCCATGGCCGCGAAGCAAATAGCCGGGCGGCGCGGCGGGGTCGGCATCCCAGAGCTGCGTGACGCGGGACTGGAGGCGGGCGATATCCTGGTCATTCTCCAGGACAGGCAGGCGGATCGCGGCTTCATGCGTGGGCAGGCCGGGGAAGGCCTTCAATAATTCATATCCGGCCAGCGTAATCTGCGCGCCGGAAAGGCGGGAGAGCACGGTGGCAGCGACAGAATGCCCGTGCAGCGCGGCCCTCGCCTTGGGAAAGCGCCGGTAGATGCCGCAATGCAGGCCGGTCTCGGCCGAGGGACGCAGATTGCTCTGCTCCGGCCGGCCTTCCAGGTCCACGGCCATCACGCCATCTTCCGGGATGAAGCCTTTGTGAAATCCGGAGCGGGTGATGGCAATGCGGCCATCAGCCAGCCGAACCGAGATATTCCCGGCCGTGGCTGGCACCCAGCCGAACATGTCCATGCGCCGGCCGGCGGCGCGAATCGCCTCGATCGCTTCAGAAGGGATCACGCCGGTCTCCAAGGAAGCGGCGGGCCAAGCCTGGCCCGGCGCGCCGCTCAGGCTGCGGGGCGGCCAGTATTGGCCGCCGGCTGCGCCGTGCTGGCCGTGGTCGTGCCAGCCTGCGGGCCGGCAATGGTGCCGGCGGGCGGGGCCGACTCCGCCGCCATGGAGGCGTCGGCCGGCTTTTCATCTTCCTTGATGTTCGCCTTGAAGGATTTGATGCCCTTCGCGACGTCGCCCATCAGGCCGCTGATCTTGCCGCTGCCAAACAGCAGCAGGACCACCACCAGAACGACCAACCAATGCCAAATGCTGAAAGAACCCATCGTCGCGCCTCGATTCCGTGGTGCTTGTGTGGGCGGAAACCTAGTGCGCGTGCGCGCCGAGCGCAAACACCTTCCCGCCGATTTCCGCTATGTGGGATGCGGCCAGCATCCATGCAATGGGAAATGCATTCAGCTTTCGTTCATCAGGCCCTTGCATTTCGGTAGGTTATCGGCCATGACGCCCGCCGTCCGGGCCCCTCTGGCGCAGGTGAAGGGAAACCTTGCCCGCGCGATGTCGGATCATTTCGCCATCATGCGGGGCCAAAGCGTCACGCCGCCCCGCCCAGAGGAGTATGTTCGTGGAATTCATGATGCTGGAATGGGTCGGCAAGCCGATCTGGATGTGGGTCGGATTCCTGACCATCGTCATGGCGCTGCTCGCCTTCGACCTCGGCGTCCTCCACAAGGAGGACAAGGAGATGGGCATTCGCGAGAGCCTTTACCTGTCCGCCTTCTACATCGCCTTCGCCATGTTCTACGGTGCCGGCATCTGGTGGGCCTATGAAAATGGCTACATCACGACGAGTGACGGCACGCATGCCGGCATCACCTTCTTCACCGGCTATTTCATCGAAAAGGCGCTGTCCATCGACAACGTCTTCGTGATCAGCCTGATCTTCGGCTATTTCGCCATCCCGCGGAAATACCAGTACCGCGCGCTGGTCTGGGGCATCATCGCCGTCATCGTGCTGCGTGGCATCATGATCGCGATCGGCGCGGCCCTGGTGCAGGAATATTCCTGGATTCTCTTTATCTTCGGCGCCTTCCTGATCGGCACCGGCGTCAAGATGCTGATGGTGCCGGAAACCGAGCCGGACATCTCGAAGAACCCGGTCGTGAAGTTCATGCGCAAGCGCATGCGCGTCTCCGACACGCTGCATGGCGAGAAGTTCTTCGTGCGGGAGACGGACCCCAAGACGGGCAAGCTGGCGCTGACCGCCACGCCGCTCTTCCTGGCGCTTGTCGTCATCAACATCGCGGACCTGATCTTCGCGGTGGACAGCGTGCCGGCGATCTTCGCCATCACGACCGATACCTTCATCGTCTACACCGCCAACATCATGGCCATCCTTGGCCTGCGCGCGCTCTACTTCGCGCTGGCAGCGATGGTGCATCGCTTCGAATATCTGAAGTATGCGCTGGCGATGGTGCTGGTCTTCATCGGCTTGAAGATTTTCTGGAACCAGATCTTCGGCAAGCTGGACCCGGCCTTCTCGCTGGGTGTGACGGCCGCGCTGATCGCGGGCGGCATCATCTTCTCGCTCTACAAGACGCGAGACCAGGCACCGCACAAGTAAGCGGGCCCAGCCTGCATGCATCAGGGCGGCGTCTTCGGGCGCCGCCTTTTTTTGCTCTCGCAACCAATGCCTTGGCGGGGCGTTGCTTGAGGTCACTCCTCAAGGTTCCCCTCCCGCATGATCCGCATCTTCTACCTGCTTCCCCTGCTCGCGCTCGGGCTGGCCGCCTGTAAGCCGACGCCGGGCCCCGCTGAACGCGCCGGCCAAAGCCTGGACCGCGCCGTGGATTCCGTGCGGGACGCGGTGGACCCGCCCAGCGGCCCAGCCGAACGGGCCGGCCGCGCGGTGGACCGCGCGACCCGCTGAAAATCAGCTTTCCGGGCGAATATTCAGGCGGCGGATGATCGGCCCCCAATGGGCCACTTCCGCCTGGATCAACGCCTGAAGCCGCGCTGGCGGCGTGCCCAGCGGCTCGAAGCCGGCCGCCTCCAGCGTGCGCCCCGTCTCAGGGTTGGAGAGCGCCCGCCCTGCCTCCTGCGCCAGCCGCGCCACGCGCTCGGTCGGCATGCCGGCGGGTGCAAAGAGGCCCATCCAGGCATAGATGCCAGCCCCCGGCTCACCGGCTTCGGTCAGCGTCGGCACATCGGGCAATTGCGACATGCGCGCATCGCCCGAGACGGCCAGCGCCCGCACCTGGCCAGCCCGCACTTGCGCCAGCACCGAGCCGGCCGCGGCGGCCATCAGCTCGACCCGCCCCGCGACGATCTCGGTCACGCTCTGCGGCACCGAGCGGAAGGGAATATGCGTCATCTCCAGGCCCTGCCGGCCCGCCATTTCGGCCAGCAGCATGTGCCCGGTGCTGCCCGCACCGACCGAGCCGTAGTTCAACCGGCCGGGATTGGCCCGCGCATGCGCGATCAATTCCGCCACGTTGCGCGCCGGCACATTGGAATTCACCGCCAGCACGAAGGGCATGCGCGCCAGCAGCGAGACGGGTTGCAGATCGATCGTCGGGTCATAGCCCAGCGCCGGGTTGAGGATCTTCGCGATGGAGCCGGGGCCGCCGATGGTCACGCCCAGCGTATGCCCATCCGTGGCGCGCGCCGTCGCTTCCGCGCCGATCGTCCCGCCGCCGCCCGCGCGATTGTCAATCACGAAGGGCTGGCCGAAGACCTGCTGGAAATGCGTGGCGACCGCACGCGCCGCGATATCGGGCGTGGAGCCACCCGGGAAGCCGACGATGATCCGCACCGGCCGGTCGGGCCAGGCGGGTTGCGCCCAGGCTGGGCTGGTGAAGGCCGGGTTGGCGAGGGCGGCGCCAGCAAGGGCGGGCAAGGTCAGCGCGGCGCGACGGGTGACAGGCATGAATCTTCCTCCAGGGCTTTGCCATGCTTATAGCCGCTTGCCACGGCAGGAAAAGAAACACAGTTCCATGCAGCGGCCGTGGCCCCGATCCTTCTGCGGGTATTCCAGCCCCGGTCCGGCGAGGAGCCAGAGCAGCTTGCGGAAGTTGCAGGCGTTGTGGCGACCGAGGAGGCATGGCGTTGGTCGCATGCCGCAAGCGTCGCGGGAGGGCCGCGCCTTGCCAAATGCGCGCCAAGCCGGTTCAAGCGCCGCCATGCAGCCCATCATCGGAATTGACTTCGGCACCACGAACTCCGTGGTGACCGCCCTTGGCGCCGGTGGCGAGGTGCGCGTGCTCTCCCGCGCGACGGAGGAGGTGTTCCGCTCCATCCTCTGCTTCTGGCGCGATGGCGCGGGCAGCCTGCGCCACGCGGCCGGCGCCGCGGGCATCAGCGCCTATCTGGAGGACCCGCTGGAGGCTCGCCTCATCCTCTCGATAAAAAGCTACCTCGCGCAAAAGAGCTTCCGCGAAACGCGCATCCTCGGTCGTTCCTATGATCTTGAGGCCCTGGTCGGCCTGTTTCTCCGTGAATTGCTGGCGCCCTTCGCCGCCGAGATGGAAGGGGCCCGCATCATCGTCGGCCGCCCGGTGCGCTTCGTGGGCGAGACGGCGGATGACGCGCTGGGCGAGCAGCGCCTCATCGCGGGCTTCGCCGCGGCCGGCCTGCCCGGTGTGCAGGTGGAGTTGGAACCCGCCGCCGCCGGCCACCGCTTCGCCGCCAGTCTGACCGAGGCGGCGGTGGTTCTGGTGGCCGATTTCGGCGGCGGCACGAGCGATTTCTCGCTGCTGCGCTTCGAGCCAGGGCCGCCGGTGCGAGTGGTGCCGCTGGGGCATTCGGGCGTCGGCGTGGCGGGGGATGCGTTCGATTTCCGCATCATTGATCACGTCGTCTCACCCTTGCTCGGCAAGGGCGGCAGCTACACCGTGATGGGCACGGAGCTTCCGATCCCGCCCGGCTGGTATGGCAGCTTCGCGCGCTGGCACCTGCTCTCGCTGATGCGCGCGCCGCGCACCTTGCGCGACATCGCCGATGTGGCGCGCAACGCGGCCGAGCCGAAGCGCCTGCACCACCTGATCCGCCTCATCGAGGATGAGGTGGGCTATGAGATGTACCGCGCGATTTCCGGCGTGAAGGCCGCCCTATCCCGCGCGCCGCAAGCGCGGCTGCAATTCCGCCACGAGGATTTCGTGGTGGATGCCGGGATCGCGCGCGCGGATTTCGAAACCTGGATCGCGCCCGAGTTGCGGCAGATCGGCGCGGCGGTGGATGCGGCACTGGCCGATGCCGCGCTGGATGCGAAGCAGGTGGATCGCGTCTTCCTGACCGGCGGAACCTCGCTCGTGCCGGCGGTACGGCGCATCTTCGAGGAGCGCTTCGGCAAGGGGCGCGTGGTGGCCGGGGGTGAATTCGTCTCGGTGGCGGAGGGGCTGGCCCTGATGGGCCGCGCGTGACGGCCCCTCCCCGAAAGGAGGGCCGGCCTCAGAGCGAGGCCGGCACCCGCGCCTCGGCCAGGGCCGCCGCCTGGCGCTGGGCCAGCTTCTCCTCGCTGTAATCGGCGATGAGTTCGTTGAACATGCGGTGCCAGTTGCGCTCGGCCTTGAGGCGGAAGAACACGCTGCCCAGGCCGATCGCCGCGCGGTCCATCAGCGGGAATTCGCGCGGGATCTTCACGCCGCCGGTGCGCTTCAGCCCCTCATGCACCGCCTGGGCCACCTTGCGGCCATGCGTCGGGTCATCGGATTTCTGGATAAGGCGGACCTTGTCCTCCATCAGCGGCTCATAAAGGAAATCCGCCCAGGATTTCAGCACCAGCATCGTCTCGCGCGAGAGGTTGCGGAAACCCCAGGATTCGAAGGCGTGGTGCGCCTTCTCGTCATCGCCGTCGCGCACCGCCTCATAGAGCATGATGACGCCGGTGATGAAGCTGGGCGGGAAGACGCGGACCACGCCGAAATCGAGCAGGCTGATGCCGCCATCGCCGCCCCCCCCGCTTGTGTATGTCGTGCCCGGTTGGCGCACCTGGTAATTGCCCAGATGCGGGTCGCCATGGATCACGCCATAGCGATAGACCGGCTTGTACCAGGCCTGGAACAGCGCCTCGGCATAACCGTTGCGTTCTTCCAGCGAGGGGTTTTCGTCCAGCCGCTTGAGGATGGAGCCGCCATCCAGCCAGGTCATGGTCAGCAGGCGGTGCGTGGTCAGGTGGTCAATCGGCGTGGGCACATGCACTCGCGGCTCATCGGCCAGGATCAGGCTGTAGAGGCGCTGGTGCGAGGCCTCGCGCGTGTAGTCCAGCTCCTCGCGCAGACGGTCGGCGATTTCGGCATAGGCGTCCTCATTGTCCAGCGCGCTGTCCATGCGCTTGTAGATCTGCATGCCGAGCTTGAGCTGCTTGAGATCCGCCTCCACCACGGAGTTCATGTCCGGGTATTGCAGCTTGCAGGCGACTTCCGTGCCGTCCTGCAAGGTGGCCCGATGCACCTGGCCGAGCGAGGCGGCGGCGGCCGCCTCACGCCCGAAGGTGGAAAAATTCTTTTGCCAATCATTGCCGAGTTCGGTGCCCATGCGACGATTCACGAAGGCCCAACCCATGGGCGGCGCGTTGGATTGCAGCGTGGCGAGTTCGCGCGCGTATTCCTCCGGCAGCGCGTCGGGGATGGTGGCGAGGAACTGCGCCACTTTCATCATCGGCCCCTTCAACCCGCCCAATATCGCCTTGAGGTCGCCCGCATGGGCGTCCTTGTTGGTCTTGATGCCGAGGAAGCGCTCACCCGCCACACGGGCCGCAATGCCGGTGACGGCGCCGGAGGTGCGCGCCATGCGCCGCACCTCACCGAAGAAGGAAGATCTGTCGCGATCGCTCAAGAGGTGGCCTCCAACTCGTCAATGAAGCCGGAAATCACATCCAGCCCGCGCTTCCAGAAATCCGGGCGGGAGGCATCCAGGCCGAAGGGTGCCAGCAATTCCTTGTGGCGCAGCGTGCCGCCCGCCTTGAGCATCGCCATGTATTTCCCCTCGAAATCCGGCACGCCGCCATCGCGATAGACGCCGTACAGCGCGTTCACCAGGCAATCGCCGAAGGCATAGGCATAGACGTAGAAGGGTGAGTGCACGAAATGCGGGATATAGGCCCAGTAGCAGGCGTAATCCGGCGTGAAGTCGAAGATGGGGCCGAGGCTCTCGCGCTGAACCTCCATCCAGATTTCACCGATGCGCTCCGAGGAAAGCTCACCATTGCGGCGCTCGTCATGCACCAGAGTCTCGAAGCGATAGAAGGCAATCTGGCGGACCACGGTGTTCAGCATGTCCTCCACCTTGCCGGCCAGGAGCAGGCGCCGCTTGGCGGGGTCCGTCTCGGCATCCAGCAGGGCGCGGAAGGTGAGCATTTCGCCGAAGACGCTGGCGGTTTCGGCCAGTGTCAGTGGCGTGCTGCTCATCAGGTAGCCCTGCTCGGCGGCGAGGCGCTGATGGACGCCGTGGCCGAGTTCATGGGCCAGCGTCATCACATCCCGCGCCTTGCCGTGGTAATTCAGCAGCAGATAGGGGTGGGCGCTGGGCACCGTCGGGTGGGCGAAGGCGCCGCCCGACTTGCCGGGGCGGAGCGCCGCATCAATCCAGGGCTTGTCGAAGAAGGGGGCGGCGAGCTTCTCCATCTCGGGTGAGAAGCCGGCATAGGCGGCGCGCACCTGCTGCACCGCCTGCGACCAGGGGATGGTGCTGTCGGCATCGCGCGGCAGCGGCGCGTTGCGGTCCCAATGCATGAGCTTTTCCAGCCCGAGCCACTTCGCCTTCATCGTGTAGTAGCGATGCGAAAGTCGGGGAAAACTGTCGCGCACGGCGGTGACCAGCGCATCCACCACCGCATCCTCGACCATGTTGGCGCGGTTGCGGGATGAGCCGGGGCGCGGGTGGTTGCGCCACTTGTCCATCACCTCCTTGTCCTTCACCAGCGTGTTGGTGATCAGGCTGAACAGGCGGATGCGGCTGCCGAATGCCTCGGACACGCCCTTGGCCGCCGCTTCACGCACCGCGCGGTCGCTGTCGGAGAGCTTGTTCAGCGCGGCGCTGACCGAAAGCGCCTCACCGCTCACCGTCACCGTCATATTCGCCATGGTTTCGTCAAACAGGCGGTTCCAGGCGGCGCGGCCGGTCACCTCCTTCTCGTGCAGCATGCGCTCCATCTCGTCGGAGAGCTGGTGCGGCAGCCAGACGCGCAGATCGCGCAGCCAGGGGCGGAAGCGGGCGAGCGCGGGGCTGGCCTTGATCTTCTCCTCCAGCACGGCCTCGGAGACGTTGTTCAGTTCCAGCGTGAAGAACACCAGATGCGAGGAGATCTGCGTCACCCGCTCCTGCATGGTCTGGTAGAAGCGGCCATTCTCACTGTCCTGGGCATCGCCGGCGAACAGGAGTTGCGCGAAGCTCATGACGCGACCGAGCACTTCCTCGATCGCCTCATATTCCAGCAAAGCCTTGGCCAGCGCGTCCCCCGAGAGGCCGGCCAATTGCCCGCTCAGCCTTTCCTGGAAGGCGCTGGCCTGTTCCTCCGCCCAGGCCAGATCGGCCGTCAGCGCGGCATCCTCGGCCCCCTTGTAGAGGTCCGAGAGGTCCCAGGAGGGGAGGCCAAGGGGAGATTGATGATCGCCAGAGGCGGCATCGAGAGGGGAGCGCAACATTTCAGGGGCGCGGCCTGGGATCATTCGCATTCAACTCATATATGCGCGATAGCGCCGCGTCCAAGCGGCCCAACGTCCAAGTTCCGGAAACCATCGCATGCCACGAACCGTGGAAACGGCCACAAGCCTGCCCGGCCTCATCTTTGATCTGGCCGTCCAGTCGCCCGACAAGCCCATGCTCGGCTTCTGGCGCGATGGCGCCTGGCACAGCATGAGCCGGGGCGAGTTCTGCCAGAGGGTGGCAAACATCGCCGCCGGGCTGCGCGCCCAGGGCATCATGCCCGGTGACCGCGTGCTGCTGGTGAGCGAGAACCGTCCGGAATTCATGATCGCCGACAATGCCATCATGGCCATCGGCGCCGTCACCGTCCCCACCTATGTCACCAACACCGTGGCCGATCATGCCCATGTGCTGCGCGACAGCGGGGCGCGGGCGGCCATCGTCTCGACGCGAAGCCTGGCTGAGCGGGTGCTGACGGCGGCCCCCCTCGAATTGCTGGTGGGCATGGAGGAATTGCCCCCCGCCCCCGCCGAGACCCGCACCCTGCCCTGGGCCGAGTTGGAAGCCACACCCGGCGACCTCGCCATGCTGATCGCCGAGGTCGAGGAAATTCCCGCCGGGCGGCTGGCCTGCCTGATCTACACCTCGGGCACCGGCGGCAACCCCAAGGGCGTGATGCTGCCGCACCGCGCCATGCTGACCAATTGCGCTGGCGCCAAGGGGTTGATTGACCGCATCGGCGTGCGGAATGGCCGCTACCTCTCCTTCCTGCCGCTCTCGCACAGCTATGAGCATACGGTGGGCGGCTTCCTCATGCCGGCCTGCGGCTACCAGGTGATCTTCTCGAGGGGCGCGGACAAGCTGCTGGCGGATTTCGCCGAGCACCGCCCGCACCTCGTCACCACCGTGCCACGCCTGTTCGAGGTGATCCGCGAGCGCATCATGACCGCGCTGGAAAAAGAGGGCGGGCTGCGCCTGGCGCTGTTCCAGCGCGCCATCGCTTTCGGCCTTCGCAAGCTGGACGGCCCGCCGCTATCCCTGTTCGAGCGCGTGCAGGATGCGGCGCTGGAGCGCCTGGTGCGGGCCAAGGTGCGGGCGCGCTTCGGCGGCGAGATCGAGGCGCTGATCTCCGGCGGCGCGCGGCTGGACCCGGAATTGTCGGGCTTCTTCATGGCGCTGGGCGTGACCATCATCCAGGGCTATGGCCAGAGCGAGGCCGGCCCGGTGATCAGCGTCAACCTCCCCTGGGACAATGACCGCCGCAGCGTGGGCCGGCCCCTGCCCGGCGTGGCGCTGCGCCTCGCCGAGGATGGCGAATTGCTGGTCAATGGCGGGCTGGTGATGGATGGCTACTGGAACAACCCGGAAGCCACCGCCCAGGCCCTCCGACCGCCACCCGGCGAGAGCGAGAACTGGCTGCACACCGGCGACGTGGCGGAGTTGCGCGATGGCCGCATCCACATCACCGACCGCAAGCGGGACTTCATCAAGCTGAAGGGCGGCGACATGGTGGCCCCCTCCAAGATCGAGGCGATGCTGGCGGGCGAGGCCGAGGTGGCCCAGGCCGTCGCGGCGGGCGAGGGCATGGCGGGCGTCGTGGCGCTGATCGTCCCCGCCGATGGCCAGCGCGAACGCGTGGGCGAGGCGGTGAAGCGCGTGAATGCGCGCCTTTCCAACATCGAGCGCATCCGCCGCTTCGAGACGCTGCCGGAGGGCTTCACGGTGGAGAACGGCCTTCTCACCCCCACCATGAAGATCAAGCGGCGCCAGGTGCTGGAGCGCTACAGCGAGGCGTTGGCGTCGCTGGGGTGAGGCGGCCGCTTGCCACGGCGCGAAGCCCAAGGATAGCTTGATCTTGGCTTCCACGCCCAGGGATCAGGATGATCCTGCCAGGATGGCTGCGCGGCCCGCTGTTGCAAATGCAGCAGATCACGCAGGAACTGGAACTGCTCCTCCCGCAATTGCACGGCATTTGGCTGCTGGGCCGCGCGCGTAAGCGGGACGACGCAGCTTCCATCGACGATTCCGGCATCGGCCTCGCCGCCGCCGATCTCGCGCGCTGTCGCAATGCCGAGGCGCTGCGGACAGCCCGAGAGGTGCGGGCAGAGTTGATCCGCCGGGATGCTGCCATGGCGGCGCGGGCGCGGGGCGCCGCCGGGTGATTCAGCGGAAGGGCTGAGTGAGCAGCGGCAGGACATGCTGCTCGCGCTCGGCCCGGTAGCCCCGGATTCCCAGCACCAGCTCACCCGCCCACCTGCCGCGCCAACTGCCGAAAATGCGGTCCCAGATGGAGAGGCAGAAGCCGTAATGGCTGTTCGTCTCCTCCTCGCGCTCGGAGTGATGGATGCGGTGCAGGCTGGGCGTCACGATCACCCAGCCCAGCGCCCGGTCCAGCCGGGGCGGGATGCGGATGGCGGCGTGCTCGAACAGACTGGCCGCGTTCAGGATGATCTCGAAGGCCACCACGCCCTCGGGCGGCGCGCCGAGTGCGATGGCGCCGGCGATCTTGATCCACATGGAGAGCCAGATCTCGATGGGATGAAAGCGCAGCCCCGTGCTGGCATCCATCTCCGGGTCGGCGTGATGCACACGATGCAGCCGCCAGAGCCAGGGCACCGCGTGGAAGACGCGGTGCTGCCAGTAGATCAGCAGGTCCAGCAGCAGGATGGTGAGCGGGATGGCCACCCAGCCGGGCAGGTCCAGCCAGTTCATCAAGCCGATGCCGCGCGATTGCGCCCAGAGCGCGGCCCCCACGGCAGCGAGCGGCATGAGGAAACGCACCGTCAGCGAGCCCAGCGCCACCAGCCCGAAATTCGGCAGCCAGCGCCGCCAGCCCAGCGGGCGCGGCACATTCCAGGGGACCAGTCTTTCGGCGGCCAGCAGCAGGGCCAACACGCCGAGAAAGGCCGCGAGGCGGATCGAAGCTTCGGACATGGCCCCTATATGGGGCGTCAGGCCGCCTGCGCGAGCCTCGCCCAGTTTGGATTCACCAAAGGCGATGCGCCAGCCAGCTTGCGCCGAGCCTCCAGATATTCCGCGTGCAGCCGCGCCACCAACTCACCCGCCGGCAGCACGGCATTGATGCCAGAGACGCTTTGCCCCGCGCCCCAGATATCCTTCCACTTCTTGTTGCGCCCCTGGGCGAAGCTCATCGCCGAGCTATCGGAGGTTTCCAGATTATCCGGGTCCAGTCCGGCATTGCGGACCGAGGATTTCAGGTAGTTGCCATGCACGCCGGTGATGAGGTTCGTATAGACGATGTCCTCGGCGCCGGATTCCACCAGCATGCGCTTGTAATCCTCCACCGCGCGCGCCTCCTCAGTCGCGATGAAGGCCGAGCCCATATAGGCGAAATCCGCGCCCATCGCCTCGGCCGCCAGGATGCTTCGGCCATGCGCGATGCTGCCCGAGAGCGCCACCGGCCCGTCGAACCAGGCGCGGGTTTCCTGCATCAGGGCAAAGGGGCTTTGCGCGCCGGCATGGCCGCCCGCGCCGGAAGCCACCAGCACCAGGCCATCCGCGCCCTTCTCGATCGCCTTATGGGCGAAGGTCTGGTTGATCACGTCATGCAGCACATGCCCACCATAGGAATGGATGGCGTCATTCACCTCGGTCCGCGCGCCGAGCGAGCTGATGATCAGCGGCACCTTGTGCTTCACGACCCGCTTCAGATCCTCATCCAGTCGATCATTGGAGCGGTGGACGATGAGGTTCATGGCAAACGGCGCCGAAGGCCGGTCCGGATTGGCGGCATCATAGGCGGCCAGGCGCTCCTGGATCTCGGAGAGCCAGTCATCCAGCTGCTCCAGCGGCCGCGCATTCAGCGTGGGCATGGAGCCGATGATGCCGGCCGAGCATTGCGCGACCACCAGATCAGGCACGGAGATGATAAACAGCGGCGAGCCGATGAGCGGCAGGCGCAGCCGGCCGTGAAGCTTCTGGCGCAGATCCATGAGGGGGCGTTCCTTTCCTTTGGCGCGATGCTAGGCCCTGGCCGCAAGCGGCGGCAATCCGCGCCGCCGTTGCGGCCAGGGCGGGGATGTCCGAACGGAATCAGGTGGCTTTCACCCCGAGCCCCAGATCCGCTCCAGCATCGGCACGCCTTGCCAATGATGCCGCAGGGCCAAGCCCGCATGGGCGGCGGCCAGCGCGATCAGGCTCCATGCCGCGATCTGGTGCGTGGGGCGCAGCCAGGCATAGAGGGCCGGGTTGGGCTCCAGCAGATGCGGCACGGGGATGACCAGGAATAGCGTCGTCGGCACCGGGCCCGCCGCCGCCTGGGCCGTCAGATAGCCGAGCAGCGGCACCAGCAGCAGAAGCGCATAGAGCACCCCCTGCCCCCAGCGCGCCGCCCGGCGCATGGGCGGGCTGATGCCGGTCAGTTCCGGCGCGCGCCGCGTCAGGCGGTAGCCGAGACGCGCCAGGGTGATGATCAGCACCAGCAGGCCGAAGGTCTTGTGCAGTTGATAGGTCAGGAACTTGGCCAGCAACTGCGACATGGGCAGCGCCACCATGGCAAGCGACAGCCCCAGCGTCAGCACCACCAGCACCGCGCCCCAGGCATGCAGGCGCCGCTGCGGGCGGGACCAGCGCTCCGGCCTGCCGCTCACACCGCGATCCGCACATCAACGCTGAGCCGGATGGCATCCGAGATCAGGACGCGGTCGGCCACCATACCGAATTCACCGCGGAGCATATCGCCCTCTGCCTGGAAGTGGGCCACGCCGCCCTGGCGCTCGATCAGCCGCGCCGTCATGCGGAAGGGGCGCGTGATGCCGCGCACCGCCAATTGTCCGGCGATGGGAAAGCCGCCCGCCTCGGTCAGCCCATTGGCCTCGCCGGCGAAGCGTGCCGTCGGGTGGTGGGCTACGTCAAAATAGGCTTCCGATCGCAGCAAATCCGTGGCGCCAGGGAAGGCGATGCTGACCTCGGCGGTCTCGACCACGCATTCCACCGAGGCATTTTGCGGATTGGCGGGGTCTATCAGCAGCGTCGCCTGGAAGCGATCGAACTGCCCTTGCGAGGTGAAGAGCCCAAGATGCCGGGCGGAGAAGGCGATGCGACCCAGATTCTGGTCAAAGACGTAGCGCAGACGCTCCTGCCCCCGTGCCGGCAAGGCGGGCAGGACGACAAGCGCGAAAAGGGCGCGGCGGGACAACACTTTCGCTATGTGGGGAGCGGAAGCCTGGCGGGAAGGCGAGGCCCCGCAATGGCCGGTCCCGAAGGACCGGCCAGGCATTCTTAGCGACGCAGGCCCAGGCGGGCGATCAGCTTGTCATAGCGCGCCTTGTCATTGCGCTTCACATAGTCGAGCAGGCCACGACGCTGGCTGACCATCACGAGGAGGCCGCGGCGCGAGTGGAAATCCTTCGCGTGGGTCTTCAGGTGCTCGGTCAGGTTGGCAATCCGCTCGGAGAGGATGGCCACCTGCACTTCAGGGCTGCCCGTATCGCCGGGCTTGGTCGCGTATTCGATAACAAGCGCCGCGCGGCGCTCAGCAGTGATCGACATCGGGAGATCCCTTCAAGGTTTGAGAAAAAAACCGGCTCTGGGCGGAAAGCCCCGGATCAACCGGGCGCCATCAGCCGTTCGGGCCGCATCATCCCATCTTCGAGACGACACAGGCCCACGAACCGCTCCGCTGCCATCGCGCGGACCAGGCCCCCATCGGGGCTGACCTCGGACGGAACCCGGCCCATGAGTTCCACCAGGCTGATGGCCTGGCCGAAATTGAGGCGGGCGGCCTCCGCTTCCGTGACGGCCAGAGCCGGGATGTCGGCCAGCGCGGTCGTCAAGGGGAGCAAAAGATCCAGTGAAGGAGGCGGGGTATCGCCTGCAACGACGATCTTGTCCAGGGTCACGGCATGCGCCTCGGTGAAGGGGCCCACGCGCAGGCGTCGCAGCGCCGCAATATGGCCCACCGTGCCAAGCGCGCGCGCCAGGTCCCGCGCGAGGGAGCGCATATAGACGCCCTTGCCGGATTGCACCTCGAACACCGCGCGGTCAGCGCTCGGCCGGTCAATCAGTTCAAAGCGATCCACACGCGCGGGGCGGGCTTCGAGTTGCACCACCTGGCCATCACGCGCCAGGTCATAGGCGCGCTCGCCATTCACCTTGATGGCGGAATAGACCGGCGGCACCTGCATGATGTCACCCGTGAAGGGCGGCAGGGCGGCGCGGATCTCGTCATCGGTGGGGCGGGCATCGCTGGTTTCGGTCACTGCGCCGTCGGAATCATCGCTGTCGCGCGCTTCGCCGAAAGCCAGGGTGAAGTGATAGACCTTGGTGCCGTCCATCACATAGGGGACGGTCTTGGTGGCATGGCCGAAGGCGATGGGCAGCAGGCCGGTGGCCAGCGGGTCCAGCGTGCCGCCATGACCGGCCTTCTGCGCGTCATAGGCGCGCTTGACCCGGTTCACGACATCCGTGCTGCCGATGCCCGTGGGCTTGTCGATGATCAGCCAGCCATCAATCGGCCGGCCCTTGGGTTTTCTCTGGTGGCGGGGCATCAAATCCTGCGGTGCGAAAGGAGGGCGCGTTCTAGCTGGTTTGGGAGGGGGCGGAAGGCGTGGCGACGCGGGGCAGATGCGCCCGGCTCACTCGGCCCCTTCTTCCTTCGCCCCTTCTTCCTTCACGGCGTCTTTCTTGAGCAAATCCTGGGCGACCTTCGGCTGGCGCATCAGAACGTCAATCTTCATCGCGTAATCCAGCGCGCTGTCCGGCTGGAAATGCAGGTCGGGCGCGAATTTCAGGCGGACATTCTTCGCCACCTGGCCGCGCAGGAAGGCATTGGCGCGCTTCAGCGCCGCATATTGCTCGGGCGGCAGATCCTTGCCCAGGCCGCTGATGAAGGCCGTCATGTGGCGCAGGTCAGGGCTGGCGCGGACCTCGGTCACGGTGATGCGGGCATTGGCGAGGTCGGGGTCGCGGAAATCGCCGCGCTCGAAGACGGCGGCGAGTGCGTGGCGCACTTCCTCGGCCACGCGAAGCTGGCGCTGCGAGGGCGCGCCGGGATTTTCTTGGTGGCGCTTGGCCATGGGAACCTCAGGGCAGAAGGGGGCTGGAACCCCGGGATCAAGAGAGCGCAATCCAGGCGGCGCAAACGCCGCCCGGCATCTGGTGGTGGAAACTCAGCCGGCGCTAGGCGGCCGCGACCGTCTCCACCTCGAAGCACTCGATCTGGTCGCCGACGCGGATGTCATCGTAATTCTTGAAGCCCATACCGCATTCGTAACCGTTGATCACTTCCTTCACGTCATCCTTGAAGCGGCGCAGCGTGCTGAGCTCGCCCTCATGGATGACAATGCCCTCGCGCAGCA
The DNA here is from genome assembly GCA_947084995.1 of uncultured Roseococcus sp. Lineage (GTDB taxonomy): Bacteria > Pseudomonadota > Alphaproteobacteria > Acetobacterales > Acetobacteraceae > Roseococcus. The sequence continues at coordinate 1,953 of CAMTUX010000037.1, read as the reverse complement.
GGCGCACGCCGCAGCCGCGCTTGACCACGCCCTCGGTGATGCGGCAACCGGCCACATTGCCCAGGCGCTTGACCTCGAAGACCTGCAGAATCTGCGCGTAGCCGATGAAGGTCTCGCGCTGGACCGGGGCGAGGCGCGACTTGAAGATCGCCTCGATATCGTCCGACACCTGGTAGATGATCGAGTAGTATCGGATATCCACGCCATCGCGCTGCGCCATCTCGCGGGCCTGCGTCGTGGCGCGGACGTTGAACGCCACCACCACCGCATTGGACGCCTTGGCGAGCTGGATGTCGCTCTCCGTGATCTGGCCGACGGCCGAATGCAGCACGCGAATTCGCACCTCATCATTGCCGAGCTTGCCGAGCGTGACGTTGATCGCCTCGGCCGAGCCCTGCACGTCGGCCTTCACGACGACGGCCACCTCCTTCTGCTCGCCCGCCTGGATGCGCGCCAGCATGTCGTTCAACGTGCCACGACCGGCGCCCAGGGCGGCGGCGGCCTTCTCACGCGCACGGCGCTGGCGGAATTCGCTGACTTCGCGGGCCTGGGTTTCGCTCTCGACGGCGATGAAATTCTCGCCGGCGGAAGGCACGCCCGAAAGGCCCAGGATCTCGACCGGAACCGAGGGTCCGGCCGATTTCACCGGCTTGCCTAGATTATCCACCAGGGCGCGCGCCCGGCCCCATTCGGCGCCGGCCACGACGATATCGCCCTGCTTCAGCGTGCCCTTCTGGACCAGCACCGTGGCCACGGGACCACGCCCGCGATCCAGCTTGCTTTCGATGACCGTGCCTTCGCCCGGACGATCGGGATTGGCGCGGAGGTCGAGGATTTCGGCCTGGAGTTGAATGGCTTCCAGCAGCTTGTCGAGATTGGTGCCCTTGGTGGCGGAGACCTGGATTTCCTGTGTCTCGCCACCCAGGCTTTCCACCACGATCTCGTGTTGGAGAAGTTCCTGCCGCACGCGATCCAGGTTGATGCCCGGCTTGTCGATCTTGTTCACGGCCACGATCAGCGGCACGTCCGCCGCGCGGGCGTGCTTGATGGCCTCGATGGTCTGCGGCATCACGCCGTCATCGGCGGCGACGACCAGCACGACCATGTCGGTCACGCCGGCGCCACGGGCACGCATGGCCGTGAAGGCCTCATGGCCCGGCGTGTCAATGAAGGTGACCTTGCCCTGCGCCGTCTCGACTTGATAGGCGCCGATATGCTGGGTGATGCCGCCCGCCTCGCGCGCCGCCACATCAGTCTTGCGGAGCGCGTCCAGCAGCGATGTCTTGCCGTGGTCCACATGGCCCATGATGGTGACGACGGGCGGACGCGCGATCAGCGCCTCCTCCTCATCCACCATGCCTTCGAGGCCGATTTCCACGTCATCCTCGGCGACGCGCTTCACGCGGTGGCCGAATTCCTGCGCGACCAGTTCGGCCGTGTCGGCGTCAATGCTTTGCGTCAGCGTGGCCATCACGCCCATGCGGAACAGCGCCTTCACCACCTCGCCGCCACGGGCGGCCATGCGGTTGGCGAGTTCCTGGACCGAGATGGTCTCGGGGATGACGACGTCACGCACCACGCGCTCCTGCCCGGCACGCAGCCGGACGAGTTCGGCCTGGCGGCGCTCACGCTCACGGGCGCGGCGGACCGAGGCCATCGAGCGGCTGCGCTCATCCTCGCCATCCATGGCGGCGGCGACGTCAATGCGGCCTTCGCGGCGGCCAATGGCCAGCGGGGCCTTCTTCACCGGGGCCGGCGCCGGGCGCTTCACGCCACCAGGCGACATGCCGCCACCGGGGCGCCGGGCCGGACCGCGACGGTCATCATCTTCCTCGCCGCGCGCACGCGGGCTGAGAGAGAGCTTGGCCGAGGGGCCGGAGGGCGGCGGGTTGGACGGGCGAACGGCCGGGCCGGCAACGGCGCGGGCCGCGAGCGGCGTCACGCGCGGCGCGG
>CAMTUX010000036.1:0-18185 GCA_947084995.1 uncultured Roseococcus sp. | reverse complement strand
CCGGGGGCGGGCGCTGCGCCGGCTGGCCCTGGGCGGGCTGCGCCGGGCGCTGCGGCTGCGGCTGGCCCTGGGGGCGCTGCCCCCCCTGGCCGGGGACGAACCACTCCTGGCTCTGCTGGGCAAGGGCGGGACCAGACGCCGCAACGAGCAATAAGGTCAGTGCGTATCGGAAGGATGTCATGTCTTGTACCTGTCTGCGCGCCTAGAAGCGCGTCCCGAAGCCGAAGCGGAAGACTTGCGTCTGGTCATAGGGTTGCTTCACCACCGCCTGCGCCAGATCAACATTGATCAGGCCAAAGGGGCTCCGCCACGAAACGCCCACGCCCGTGCCCACGCGCGGCGCAGGGGTGCTGCCGATATTGGGGCCAGAAATCGTGTCCCACAGCGAGCCCACATCCACGAAAGCCCGGCCCAGAAGGCCGATCTCCGAGGGGATGCCGGGCAGGGGGAAGCGCATTTCCGTGCTCTGCGTCCAGAGGCGCCGGCCGCCAAGCGCATCCAGCGTGTTCAGGTCGCGCGGGCCAACGCCGGCGAGGGCGAAGCCGCGCAAATTCTCGCCGCCCAGGAAGAAGCGGTCCACGATGCGTTCCTGGTTCGAGGTGCTCGACCAGGGTTCGATCATGCCGACGCTGCCCGAAATGCTCAGCACATAGTCGGGATGTCCCAGCACCTGCTCGAAGGGCAGGAACAGGGCGCCGTCAATGCGCCCGCGGAAGAAGGCAACATCGCCGCCGAGGCCCGCGAAATCGGTGCCGAGGCGAATGATATAGCCGCGGCGCGGCTCGATCAGGTTGTCGCGCGTGTCATAGGCGAGCGTCTGACTCACCTGGCTCAGCAGGGTTGTGCCGGCCTGCTCGGTCACGAAGATCGAGGCACCGGGCTGGATGTTGAAGATTTCGCGGTTGGTCAGGCTGTAGGACCAGGATTGCCGCAGCCTCTCGTTGAACTCGTAGCCGGCCCGCAGCGCGAAGCCCGCGCGGCGCTCGCTGAAGTTCGAGATCATCTGCAGGTTCCGCTGGATGAAGAACACATCCGCGCCAACCGCGAGATTGCGGTCCAGGAATTGCGGGTTGGTCACCGACAGGTCAATCTGGCTGCGGCGCTGCGCCAAGGTGGCATTGATGCGCGCATCAATGCCGGTGCCCGAGAGGTTGCGCTCACGCAGGCCCAGATCGGCCAGGAAGCCCGCATCGGTCGAAAAGCCGCCGCCGATGCTGACCTCACCCGTCGCGCGCTCGACGACCTGGGTGTTCAGCACCGTGCGGTCCGGCGCGGAGCCGGGCGTGTTGGCGATCTGCACGTCCGAGAAATAGCCGAGGTTTCGCAACCGCTCGCGCGAGCGGCGGACTTGGGCAGCGTTGAAGGCATCGCCCTCCGCCAGGCGGAATTCGCGGCGGATTACGCGGTCCTGCGTGCGGGTGTTGCCGTTGATGTCAATGCGCTCGACGAAGACGCGCGGCGCCTCATTCACCGCGAAGGTGATGTTGATCGTGTTGTTCTCGGCGTTGCGCGTGATCTGGGGCTGCACATCCACGAAGGGGAAGCCGCGCAGATTGGCACCATCGGCCACCGCCTGTGCGCTGCGCTCCACGGCGTCGCCATTATAGACGCCGCCGGAGCTGATCTCCAGGAAGCGCCTGAGATCGGCCGGGTTGAGACCCGAGAAGGCCGAGGTGATCTCGACCGTGCCGAAGGTGTAGCGCGGCCCTTCGGTCACATTGTAGGTCAGGAAGAAGCCGCTGCGATCGGGGGCGAGTTCCGCCGTCGCCGCGCCGATCTGCACATCGGCAAAGCCGGTGCGAAGGTAATAGCGGCGAAGGAGTTCGCGGTCGAAGTTCAGGCGCTCGGGGTCGAAGGTGTCGGAGGATGAGAGGAAGCGATACCAGGCGGCTTCCTTGGTCGAGATCACATCGGCCAGCCGGGCGTCAGAATAGGCCTGGTTGCCGACGAAATTCACCCGCGCCACCAGGGCAGCATCGCCCTCGGTGATTTCGAAGACCACATCCACGCGGTTCTGGTCGAGCTGGATCACCTTCGGCTCCACGCGCGCCGCGAAGCGTCCGCGCCGGGCATAGAGGTCGAGGATGCGCTGCCGGTCGGCCTGGATCATCTGCGTCGTGAACACGGAGCGCGGGCGCAATTGCACCTCGGGCCGCAGATTATCGTCGGAGATGCGGCGATTGCCTTCAAAGGCCACGCGGTTGACCAGCGGATTCTCCGCCACCTGCACGATCACGCGCGAGCCATCGCGCGAGATGCTGACATCTCGGAACAGGCCGGTCGCAAAGAGGCTGCGAAGCGAGCGGTCAGCGCGGTCGCTGTCATATTGATCGCCGGGGGAGAGCAGCATGTAGCTGCGGATCGTCTCCACCTCGATGCGCTGGTTGCCGCGGACTTCCACGGCCGTGACGATGCCGCCCGGCTGCTCGGCGCGTGCGGGGGCGGGCCTGGGGCGGTTCTGCGCCTCGGCGGGGAGGGGGGCCAGTGCCGTCAGGCCGGCGGCCACGAACAGGATCGGATGCAATTTCATTGTCAGACGGAACCCAACGTGTTTCGGCCATGCGGAAGCGGGCGGACCATAGCCTCAGGCGCCATTGCCCGCCACCCCGAGAGATTCGTCATCTTCATCCGATCCACCCCGCAACCCAGCGACCAATGCCGCCATGGGCGATATCATTCCAGGTTGCAAACAAAAAAAGCCCGATCAGCATCGCGAAGCCGGCGCGAAAGCCATATTCCATGGCACGTGGCGGCAGCGGGCGGCCGCGAATGGCCTCGGCCGCGTAGAACATCAAATGCCCGCCATCCAGAAGGGGAATCGGAAACAGGTTGAGCAGCGCAAGGCTGACCGAGAGCAGCGCCATGAGGTTGATGAGCGGAATGATCCCCAGCGTCGCCGCCTCGCCCGAGACTTCGGCGATTCGGATCGGGCCGCCCAGTTCCTTCGGGCTGCGCGTGCCGGCGAACATCTCGCCAATGCCCACCAGCGTCTGCCAACTGACATCGGCCGTCTGGACGGTGCCGGCCCAGAGCGCGTCGAGCGGACCCAATTGCTCGAATTGGGCCCGGCCACCCTGGATTCCCAGCACGCCGACCGGCGCCGCATCGCCGCGCGCCTGCGCGGCCGGGATCACGACCAGGGCGACTTCACGCCCATCGCGTTCCACCCGGACCTGCACCTCCTGCCCGGCGCGGGGCTGGATGTGGCGCTGCACCTGGTCGAAGCGCGTGATTCGCGTGCCATCCAGCGAAAGGACGACATCACCGGGCTGGATCCCGGCGCGCTCCGCCGCCGAGGCCGGGACCACGGCGGAAATCGTGGTCAAGCCGCGCGGAATGCCATGGGTCGCGAACATGCCAGCGAAAAGCAGGATGGCGAGCACGAAATTGGCGGCCGGCCCGGCGGCGACGATGATGGCGCGGTCCCGCACTGGCTTGTTGTGGAAGGTCTCGCCCTCGCGCTCCGGCAGGCGCTCGGCCTCGGGCGCGTCATCCAGAGGCGACTGGCCGTGCAGCTTCACATAGCCTCCCAGCGGAATCCAGGCGAGGCGCCATTCCGTGCCGCGCTTGTCGGTCCAGCGCAGCAAGGCGCGGCCGAATCCGATGCTGAATGCGTCCACATGCACCCGCCGCCAGCGTGCGGCGGCGTAGTGGCCCAACTCGTGGAAGAAAATGAGCACGCCCAGCACCACCAGGAAGGCGAGGATGGTGCGGACTGCGTCGGGCAGGAAATCCAGCAAGATGAGGCTCCGTCAGGCGGCCGCGCGATGTGCGGCCAGGCCGGTTGCGATGTGGCGCGCCGACTGGTCCAATTCCAGGACCGCCCCGAGATCGGCGACGCCGCGCCCGGCCAGCGCCGAGAGGGTGTCCTCCACAACGGCCGCGATGTCCAGGAAGCCGAGTCGCTTGCCCAGGAATAGTCCGACCGCGACTTCATTGGCGGCATTCAGCACGCAAGGCGCGCCGCCTTCCGCCGCCAGGGCCTCGCGCGCCAGCCGCAGGGCCGGGAATCGCACCGGGTCCGGCGCCTCGAAATCCAGCCGGCCCAGCGCCGCGAGGTCGAGGCGCGCGACATCCACCGCCATGCGCCCAGGCCAGGCGAGGCAATGGGCGATGGGCGTACGCATGTCGGGCGAACCAAGCTGCGCCAGAAGCGAACCGTCGCTGTATTGCACCAGGCCGTGCACGGCGGATTGGCGGTGCACCAGCACCTCGATCCGCTCGGCCGGCACGGGAAACAGGCGCGCGGCCTCGATCAGTTCCAGCCCCTTGTTGAACATGGTGGCGCTGTCCACGCTGATCTTGGCGCCCATGGACCAGACCGGGTGGCGCACCGCCTGCTCAGGCGTGGCGGTCCGCATCTGGGCAAGGCTCCAGTCGCGGAAGGGACCGCCCGAGGCGGTGAGGATGATCTTCTCGATCGCCCGCGGGTCGCGCGGGTCGAGCGCCTGGAAGATGGCGTTGTGCTCGGAATCCACCGGCAGCAGCGTGGCGCCGTGCCGGGCCGCGAGGTCGAGGACGAGCCGGCCGGCGCAGACCAGGCTTTCCTTGTTGGCCAGCGCCAGCGTCCCGCCCCGCGTCAGCGCGGCCAGAGTGCTCCGCAGGCCGGCGGCGCCTACAATGGCGGCCATGGTCCAGTCGGCCGGGCGGGCGGCGGCGGCGATGACGGCCTCGGCCCCGGCAGCCACCTCGATCCCGGTGCCGGCGAGTGCCTCCTTCAGCGCGGGGTAGCAGGATTCATCCTCCACCACGGCCAATTCGGCGCGATGCGCGCGGGCCTGGGCGGCGAGGGTCGCTACATCGCGGCCCGCGACCAGGGCGCGCACGGTGAAGCTGCCAGGGCTGGCCGCTTCGAGCAGCGCCATGGTGCTGCGCCCGATCGAGCCAGTGCTGCCAAGCACGGTGACGCTGCGCGCCGAGGAATCCGTCACACCCATCTCCACACATGAACCCCCGGCCCGGAGGCCAGGCCGATCAGGGCCGCGACCGGGGCGGCGGCAAGGACGCCGTCCAGCCGGTCCAGCAGCCCGCCATGCCCGGGCAGCAGCCCGGACGAATCCTTGACGCCGAAGCGCCGCTTGATCCAACTCTCAAACATGTCGCCCGACTGCGTGGCAAGGCCCAGAAGCAGCGCCACGCCCGCGATGGCGCCCAAGGGCGCACCGCCCCCCAGCGCCAGCGCCGCGCCGATTCCCACCAGGATGGCGCCCAGCAGCCCCCCCATGGCGCCCGACCAGGTCTTGTTCGGCGAAATCGCCGGGGCGAGCTTCGGCCCGCCCAGGAAGCGCCCGGTGAAGTAGGCGCAGATATCCGAGGCCCAGACCACGAGGAACAGAAAGACCACATTGCCGCGCCCGGCCGCGCCATCATGCCGCAATTCCAGCAGGGCAATGCCCGCCACGCCGATATACAGTACCCCGAAGCCCAGCCAGCGCGACGGCAATTCGCCGGCCAGCCGCCAGGCCAGCAGCGCCCCAAGCCCGACCACGAGCAGCCCGGCCAGGGGCTGGTTCAGCACCGCGCAGAGCGCGCCCAGCAGCGCGGGCGGCAGCACCAGCGCGCCAGCGCGGCCACGCCCGCGGCCGCCACACAGACGCACCCATTCCCAGCCCAGCCCGGCCACGCAAAGCAGCATCAGCGCCGACCACCAGGCGCCGCCCCACCAGATGCAAACCAGGGCCACGGGCGCGATGATGGAGGCTGTCAGCACCCGCGCGCGGAGATCCGCGAGTTGCGCCATCAGGGAGGGGACGCCATCAGCCGGTGCGGGCGCCGAAGCGGCGATCGCGTGCGGCATAGGCGGCGAGCGCCGCGTTGAAGTCATCCGCGCCGAAATCGGGCCAGAGGACGGGCTGGAAGATCAACTCCGCATAGGCGGCCTGCCAGAGCAGGAAGTTGGAAATCCGCTGCTCGCCCGAGGTGCGGATGATCAGGTCCGGGTCGGGCATGCCGGCGGTAAAGAGATGGCGCTCGAACGTGGCTTCGTCCAGCTTGTCCGGGTCCAGCTCGCCCTTGGCGGCAGCGGCGGCGACGGCGCGCGCGGCGGCCATGATCTCGGCCCGCGCCCCGTAGGAGATCGCCATGGTGAGGTTCAGGCGTTGCCCGCCCGCGGTGACTTGCTCGGCGGATGCCATGGCCTTCAGCGTGTCCTCGCCGAAGCGCCCCCGCTCGCCGATCACGCGCAGGCGCACGCCCTCCTTGCTGAGCTGGCTGACCTCGGCGCGCAGATAGTGGCGCAGCAGCAGGGTCAGTTCCTGCACCTCATCGGCCGGGCGGGACCAGTTCTCGGAGGAGAAGGCAAACAGCGTCAGCCAGGGCACGCCCGCGCCGATGGCGGCCTCTATGGCGCGCCGCGCCGCATCCGCGCCGGCGCGATGCCCCAGTGCCACGGGCAGCCCGCGCGACTGCGCCCACCGGCGATTCCCATCCATGATGATGGCGACATGCCGGGGCGGCGCCGGTAAGGCACCCCCGGGCGCCACGCCCGAAGCTGAGGCCGGGTACGCGCTCATCAGACGGTCTTGATGTCCTTTTCCTTTTCCGCGAGCAGGACGTCGATCTTCTTCACGTATTCGTCGGTCAGCTTCTGCACTTCGTCCGACCAGCGCTTGGCGTCATCCTCGCCAATCTCGGACTTCTTCTTCCATGCCTGGATCTGCTCCATACCATCGCGGCGCACGCCGCGGATGGAAACCTTGCAGCCTTCCGAATACTTGGCCGCCGTCTTGGCGAGTTCATTGCGGCGCTGCTCGGTCAGTGGCGGCAGCATGACGCGGATGGTTTGACCCTCGGATTGCGGGTTCAGCCCGAGGCCCGAATCGCGGATCGCGATCTCGACCGCCTTCACGACGGAACGATCCCAGACCTGCACCTGCAACATGGACGGTCCGGCCACGGACACATTGCCCACCTGGCTGAGTGGCTGGTTGTTGCCATAGGCCTCGACGCGGATCGGCTCCAGCAGGGAGGGGCTGGCGCGGCCGGTGCGAAGGCCCGTGAACTCCTTCTTGAGCGTCTCGATCGCGCCATCCATGCGGCGCACCAGATCAGCCTTGAGAACCTGTCGGTCGGGTGGGAGAGCGGCCATGATCTTGGACTTTCAGGGCGTATCGGTGACGGTGGTGAAGCGGCCTTCGCCGCGGATCACGGCGGTGAAGGCGCCGGGCTCGTGGATATTGAAGACGATGATCGGCAGATGGTTCTCGCGCGCGACCGAGATCGCCGCGGCATCCATCACCGCGAGATCACGGGACAGCATCTCCAGATAGGTCAGCGTGGTGTAGCGCGATGCGTCAGGATTTTTGCGCGGGTCGCTGTCATAGACGCCATCCACCTGCGTGCCCTTGAGCAGTGCCTGGCAGCCCATCTCGGCCGCGCGGAGCGCCGCCGCCGTATCGGTGGTGAAGAAGGGGTTGCCCGTGCCGGCGCCAAAAATCACAACGCGGCCCTTCTCCATGTGGCGCATGGCGCGCCTTCGGATATAGGGCTCGCAGATCGAGCTCATCTCGATGGCGGATTGCACCCGCGTCTGCACGCCGATCTTCTCCAGCGCGGATTGCATGCCCAGCGCGTTCATCACGGTGGCCAGCATGCCCATATAATCGGCCTGGGCGCGGTCCATTCCGGTGGCCGCACCCGCGACGCCGCGGAAGATGTTGCCGCCGCCGATCACCATCGCGACCTCAACGCCGAGTTCCACGACGCCGGCCACATCCTGGGCGATCGCCTTCATGGTGGCGACATCGAGCCCGTAGGAGCGGTCTCCCATCAGGGCCTCCCCCGAGACCTTCAGCAGGACGCGCTTGTAGCGTGGCGGTTCGCTCATGGGGGGGGAGGTTCCTTGGGGCGTTGGGGCGACGATAGCAGGGGGGCGGGTCGCCGCAAGCGCTCCCGGCCGCCAAAATGGAGTGCCGGCGGAGTCTCTCGACCCCGCCGGCCATTCGCCTCAGGAGACGCCGGCCGTGGCAGCAACTTCGGCCGCGAAGTCGGAGACCTGCTTCTCGATGCCCTCGCCGAGTTGGAAGCGCGTGAAGCCGGTCAGATTCAGGCCGAGCTTCTGCACCACGGCCTTCACGCGGCTCTCGCCATCATGAACCCAGACCTGCTCCAACAGCACCACTTCCTCGTAGAACTTCCGGATGCGGCCTTCGACCATCTTCTCGATGACCGCGGGCGGCTTGCCGGAGGCCTGGGCCTGCTCGGTCAGCACGGCCTTCTCGCGCTCCAGCGCGGAGGGCTCGACCGCGTTCACATCGAGCGCTGCCGGCCGCGTCGCCGCGACATGCATGCCGATCTGGCGGCCCAGCGTCTCCATCACCTGCATCTCGCTCTCGCCTTCGAGCGCCACGAGCACGCCGATCTTGCCGAGGCCCGGCTTGACCGCATTGTGCATGTAGGTGGCGACCGTGCCCTTCGACACGCGCAGCACGCTGGCGCGACGGATGGTCATGTTCTCGCCGATCGTGGCGATGAGCTTGGTGAGTTCTTCCTGGGTGCTGTGCTGCGTGCCCGGATAGGTGGCAGCCTTCAGAGCCTCCACATCGTCGCCGACGGAGAGGGCCAGGCCCGCCACCTCGGCCACGAAGTTCTGGAAGTTCTCATTGCGCGCGACGAAGTCCGTCTCGGCATTCACTTCGACCATCGCGGCCACATGCGGGCCGGAGGCGAGGCCCACCAGGCCCTCGGCGGCCACGCGGCCGGACTTCTTCGCCGCGGCGGAGAGGCCCTTCTTCCGCAGCCAGTCAATGGCGGCCTCGAGGTCGCCGCCGGCTTCCACCAGCGCCTTCTTGCAATCCATCATGCCGGCACCCGTCGCTTCGCGAAGGTCCCGAACCATGGCAGCAGTCACTTCAGCCATCGTCTTGCTCCTTTTGCGTTTCGCTCAGGCTTGCGCCACGGGCGCTTCTTCGGCGGCGGCGACTTCGATCGCCACATCCTCGGCCACCGGCTCCGCCATCGCGCCGACATCGCGGCCCGAGGCCACCATTTCGGCCGAGATGCCGTCGAACACGGCCGCTGCGATCAGGTCGCAATAGAGGTTGATGGCGCGAATCGCGTCGTCATTGCCCGGGATCGGGAAGGTCACGCCGGTGGGATCGCAATTGCTGTCCACCACGGCCACGACGGGAATGCCAAGCGTGTTGGCTTCCTCGATCGCCAGCTTCTCCTTCACGACATCGATCACGAAGATCATGTCGGGCAGGCCGCCCATCTCACGGATGCCGCCGAGCGCGCGGTCGAGCTTGTCGCGCTCCCGGTTCAGCATCAGGATTTCCTTCTTGGTCAGACCCTCGATGTTGCCCTGGAGACGGGCATCCATCTCCTTCAGGCGCTTGATCGAGCCCGTGATGGTCTTCCAGTTGGTCAGCATGCCGCCGAGCCAGCGATGGTTGACGTAGTACTGGCCGCAGCGCGTCGCGGCCTCGGCCACGTATTCCGCCGCCGCCTTCTTGGTGCCGACGAACAGCACGCGGCCGCCACCGGCCACGGTGTCACGCACGGTGCGTAGCGCACGCTCCAGCATCGGCACGGTCTGCTGCAGATCCAGGATGTGGACCTGGTTGCGGACGCCGAAGATGTAGGGTGCCATGCGCGGGTTCCAGCGCCGCGTGTGGTGGCCGAAATGCACGCCCGCTTCGAGCAGCTGGCGCAGGGAAACTTCTGGCATCGCCATTGAAAAACTTCCTTCCGAATCAGTCCGGTTGAGCCTCCGCGGTGCAAACCTCGGCGTGAGCCGAGACCGGACCCTGCCGTGAGGAAGGGGGCACCGCGTGTGGATTCCGCGGGGCCCGTGCCCTGCGGTGGCAGGCCTATGGGGGAAAACCGCCATGGATGCAAGAAGCTGCCACCGCTTCGAGCGCCGCGCGCAGCCGCGAAGCACCCTCCGCCACGGGGCCGTCATTGATGACCCGCGTGACGTGCAGGCCCTCGGGCAAAGGCATTTCACGGGCCAGCCGTGCCTCGATGCTGGCCGCATCCTCGCGTCCGCGCCGGGCCAGGCGCTGGGCCAGAAGGGCGGATGGGGCGGTGACTTCCACCACCCGGAGTGGCCGCAGCCGCGCCGCCTCGGTCAGCATGGCGCGCGAGAGGCTCAGCACCACGATCCGGCCTGCCGGCGCCTCGGCATGGCGAATGCCGTAGCCCAGGCCATGGGCGCGCCAATGCAGAAGGAAGGCGCCCGCCGCCAGCGCCGCCTCGAAGCCCTCGGCCGAGAGGCTCTCATGCGCCTCGCCGCCGGGCGTGGCGGGGCGGGTCACGCTGCGGCGGGCGAAATGGAAGCGGGCATCGCCGGCCAATTCGGCGCGAACGGCGTCCAGCAGCGTGTCCTTGCCCGCACCCGAAGGCCCCGCCACCGCGACCCAAAACATGCAGCCTCCCGATTGACCGCAAGCCGCGTCTTCGCCCAGATCAGACCGCATTCGAAAAGGCCACCCCATGTTCACCACCCGCCCCGAGATCGCCGGCACTTTCGGCGCGGTCGCCACCACGCATTGGCTGGCAAGCCAGGTCGGCATGGCCGTGCTCGAACGTGGCGGCAATGCCTTCGACGCCGCCGCCGCCGCCGGCTTCACCCTGCAGATCGTCGAGCCGCACCTGAACGGCCCGGCTGGTGATTGCCCCATCATCCTGCATGATGCCAAGCAGGGCCGCGAAATTGTCATCTGCGGGCAAGGGCCGGCACCCTCGGGCCTGAACGTGGACCTGATCACCAACAAGCTGGGCCTCGACCTGATGCCGGGCACCGGCTTCCTGCCCGCCCCCATTCCCGGCGCCTTTGATGCCTGGGCGACCATGCTGCAAAACCACGGCACCTGGCGCCTGCGCGACGTGCTGGCCTATGCCATCGGCTATGCCCGAAACGGGGCGCATATGGTGGCGCGCATCTGCCAGACAGTGGCAACTATGCGGCCACTATTCGAAAGCGAATGGACCAGTTCCGCCGCGCTGTGGCTCCGCAATGGCGGCCCGCAGCCCGGCCAGCTCTATGCCAACCCGACGCTGGCCGACACCTATGAGCGCGTGCTGCGCGAGGCCGAGGCCCCCGGCCGCTCGCGCGAGGCCGAGATCGAGGCCGCGCGCCGCGCCTGGTATGGCGGCTTCGTGGCCGAAGCCATCGAGCGCTTCGCCCGCATGCCGGCCATGGATACCTCGGGCTGGCGTCATGCCGGCGTGATCACGGCGCATGACATGTCGCAATGGCGCGCGGGGATCGAGGCGCCGGTCACGCTCGACTACCAGGGCACCACCATCCTGAAATGCGGCGCCTGGAGCCAGGGGCCGGCCATGCTGCAAACCCTGGCTCTGCTGGCCGGCTATGACCTGCCCGCCATGGACCCGGTGGGTGAGGACTACGTGCATCATGTGACGGAAGCCATGAAGCTCGCCTTCGCCGATCGCGAGGCCTTCTATGGCGACCCCGACTTCGTGGATGTGCCGCTGGCCACGCTGCTCTCGCCGGACTACGCGGCGCTGCGCCGCAAGCTGATCGGCCATGACGCCTCGCTCGACTTCCGGCCGGGCAATCCGGATGGCCTGCCGGTCCGCGGCGTGGACTACGCGGGCGCCATTCGCCGCGCCGAGGAAATGGCCATGGCCGCCGGCACGGGTGAGCCCACCGTCTCGCGTCTGGGCGCTGCCGGCGGCGATACCTGCCATGTGGATGTGATTGACCGCGACGGGAATTTCGTCAGTGCAACGCCTTCGGCCGGCTGGCTGCAATCCTCGCCCGCCATTCCGGAACTCGGCTTCTGCCTGGGTACGCGCTGCCAGATGTTCTGGCTGGATCCGGGCCTGCCTAATGGGCTGATGCCGGGCAAGCGGCCGCGCACCACGCTCTCCCCCTCCATGGTGTTGCGCGACGGCAAGCCCTGGATGAGCTTCGGCACGCCAGGCGGCGAGCAGCAGGACCAGTGGCAGCCCATCATGCTGAGCCGCATGCTGGCCCATGGCTTCAACATCCAGGAGGCGATTGACCTCCCCTCCTTCCACTCCGAGCATTGGGTCAGCAGCTTCTGGCCGCGTGGCGCAAAGCCCGGCAAGCTGGTGCTGGAAGGCCGCTTCGCCCCCGAAGTGCTCTCGGCGCTGCGTGCGCGCGGGCATCGGGCCGAGATGGGCGGAGACTGGAGCGAAGGCCGCCTGACCGGCGCGCGGCGCGAGAAGGACGGCCAGATCTTCGCCGGCGCCAATCCGCGCGGCATGCAGGGCTATGCCGTGGGGCGGTGAGTGTCCCGGGCGGGGGGGGGCGCCCGGCGGTAGCTCGCCCCCTCACAGCTTGCGCTGCATCTGCGCGATGTAGCTGCGGTTGCGCGTGGGCGTGATCAGCACCTCGTTGATGCAGACATGCGCGGGCATCCCGGCCAGAAACTTCACCAGCGCGCCGCAATCCTCGGGCTGCACCATCTCGGCCAGTTCCTTCTCGCTGAGCTTGTTCGGCCGCTTGTCGAGGATGGGGGTCCGCACCTCGCCCGGGCACATCACGGTGCTGCGGATGCCATTGGCGCATTCCTCCATGTTGAGCGAATGGCTCATCGCCACCACGCCATGCTTGCTGGCGGTGTAGCCCGCGCCGCTGAGCGGGCTGACGAAGCGGCCGGCCATCGAGGCGGTGTGGATGAACAGCCCATCCTTCTGCGCGCGCATGATGGGCAGGGCCGCCAGCACGCCGTGGAAGGCGGAGGTGAGGTTGCCATCCACCAGTTCCTTCACGCCCTCGGGCGTCAGGTTGCTCCAGCGGCGCTCGGTGATGTTCAGCCCGGCATTATTCACCATGACGTCGAGGCGGCCGAGCTTCTCCTGGATGAAATCCGCCACTTTCTGCACGGCCGAAGCCTTGGCCATGTCGGCCGGCTTCACATGCGCGCTGCCCCCCATCGCCTTGATCCGCGCGGCCACGGCATCGAGCTTCGCCTTGGTGCGGCCGGTCAGCACGACGGTCATGCCCATCTCGGCCAGGGCGATGGCCGCCGCTTCGCCAATGCCGCTGCCGGCGCCCGTCACCCATGCGATTTTCTTCATCGGTTTTTCCCCCTTGGATTGATGCCGGGCAGTCTGCCCCAAGCCCGCCCGCTGGCAAGCCCATGACCTTGCCGCCGGGGCACCCGCATGCTTCGTTTGCGGCATCAATCAGGGAGGCAAACACCCATGGCGAAGTTCCGCATCGTGACGCCCGCGGGCGCCAGTTTCACCACCGGCGGCGGCTACGAGCTTGAGATGGAAGCGCTCAACGGCCTCGATGCCGAGATCGTGGAAGCGCCGACCGATGCGGCAGGCTTCCTCGCCGCCGCCGCCACGGCCGATGCCATCTACGCCAAGGGCATCCCCATCTCGGCGGAGATCATCGCGGGGCTGAAGAACTGCAAGGTGATCAGCCTGGGTTCCGTCGGCGTGGACAGCGTGGATGTGAAGGCCGCGACCAGCGCCGGCATCCCCGTGACCAACGTGCCCGACACCTTCATCGAGGAGGTGGCCGATCACTGCATGATGCTGCTCCTCAGCACCTTCCGCCGCACGCTGGAGCAGGACCGCATGGTGCGCGAGCATCGCTGGAAGGAAGGCCGCCCCGCGCTTCTGCAAATCCCGCGCCTGATGGGCCAGACGCTGGGCTTCATCAGCTTCGGGCGCGTGGCGCGCGCGGTGGCCAGGCGCGCCGCCCCCTTCGGCCTGCGGATGATCGCCTATGACCCGTTTCTCGACGAGACGGTGATGAGCGACCATGGCGTGCTGCCCGCCACGCTGAACGAGGTGATGAGCCAGTCCGACTTCGTCTCGATGCACGCCCCCGCCCGCCCGGAATGCAACAAGCTGCTCCAGGAACGGCATTTCCGCCTGATGAAGCAGAGCGCGATCTTCCTCAATGTCGGCCGTGGCCCGACAGTGGACGAAGCCGCGCTGATCAAGGCGCTGACCGAGGGCTGGATCGCCTATGCGGGGCTGGACGTGCTGGAGGTGGAGCCGCCGAGCCACAACAACCCGCTGCTGAGCATGGATAACGTCATCCTCTCGGCGCACACAGCCTCCGCCTCGGCGCGCTTTGATGAAGCGCGCAAGCGCCGGGTGGGCAGCGAATTGGCGCTGGTGCTGCAAGGCAAGTGGCCGATGAGCTGCGTGAACCCGGCCGTGCTGCAAAACACCAGGCTGCAACGCTGGCAGCCCATTGGCCTGGGGCGCGGCCCGAACAGCTGAGCCGCGCAGCCCGCGCCCGTCACTCCTCCAGGAGTGGCGGCCCGGCGAGCACGCCGCCATCAATCACCATGCTCTGGCCCGTCATGAAGCCAGAGGCCGCACTCGCCAGGAAGACGGCGGCACCGGCGATCTCGTCTGGCTCGCCGATCCGCAGCAGCGGCGTGTCGCGCGTGCGCTTCTTGAGGTTCACCGGGTCCTCCCACAGGGCGCGGGCGAAATCGGTCCGTACCAGGCCAGGCGCGATGGCGTTCACGCGCACGCCGCGCGGACCCCATTCGGTGGCCAGCGCGCGGGCCAACTGCATGTCCGCCGCCTTGGAGACGCCGTAGATGCCCAGCCGCGGTGAGCCACGGAAGCCGCCGATGGAACTCACGATGATGACCGAGCCTTCGCCGCGCTCGGCCATGGCGGGGATGGTCATCTGGCAAAGCCAGAGATTGCTCCGCACATTGGAGTTCATGATGCGGTCATAGGATTCGTCGGGGATGTCCTGGGACGGGCCGAAATACGGATTGACCGCCGCATTGCAGACCAGCACATCCACCTGGCCATAGGCCGCGATGGCGGCATCCACCAGAGCCTGCAATTCCGGCTTGCGGCCGATATTGCAGGCCACGGCCATGGCCGTGCCGCCGGCGGCGGTGATGCC
The DNA here is from genome assembly GCA_947084995.1 of uncultured Roseococcus sp. Lineage (GTDB taxonomy): Bacteria > Pseudomonadota > Alphaproteobacteria > Acetobacterales > Acetobacteraceae > Roseococcus. The sequence goes on along the minus strand of CAMTUX010000036.1, from coordinate 3,355 downwards.
ATCCACCACCTCCTGGCAGGCATCGAGCTTGCGGCTGCTGACCACCAGTTTCGCGCCATGCTGCGCCAGGCGCTCGCAGATGGCCCGGCCGATGCCCCGGCTGCCGCCGGTGACGATGGCGACCTTGCCGCTCAGGTCGAACAGGTTTTTCACACGAAGCTCCTCCCTCTTGGTTGGGGGGAGTGTAGGCGGGGCTTGGCTACACCGAAAGCGGGCGCTCATGCTGTCAGGGGCAAGCTCGCCATCACGCTTTCGAACTGCGCGCAGCTTGCGGCCTCGGCGAAGATCACGATCAGCAGCCCATCCTCGCACCGGACCACGCGCAGCGGCACGCCGGCCGGCAGGATGCGATTTGCTCCACGCCGCAGAAGAAGGCGAAGGCTTGGTTGTGCGCGTCGAAGACCATTTCCTGGGTTTCGCGGGGATAGGTCACGACGAACATCTGGCGGCTGAAGGCCAGGCGGAAATGCGCGAGTTTGATGGTCTGGATGGGCTGGCGAATCAACGGCCCTTGTGAAAAAAACAGGGTAGAAATCTTCCTTGTCCCGCCCCTAGCGAAAGTCGCCTTTCATAAGGATGCCCCAGCCCAGCCGCCAAAGCCGCCTCGGGCGATACGAAACCACCACCTTCGGCGGCGAGGCGGCGAGGCGGCGCGTGCCTTCGTGCCGCCCCCTTTGCCGCCCATCCCGCCGATCGACGTCTCCAGCCTGCTGGTGCCGCTGCAGCGGGCGCAGATGGCCTTGGGCCGGCTTGACGGCATGGCGTCCATCCTGCCGGACACCGGCCTGTTTCTCTATATGTATGTGCGCAAGGAAGCGCTGCTCTCCTCGCAAATCGAGGGCACGCAATCCTCCCTCTCGGACCTTCTGCTCTTCGAGAGCGATGAAGTTCCCGGCGTGCCCCTGGACGACGTCGCCGAGGTCTCCTGCTACGTCGCCGCCCTGAACCGTGGTCTCGAACTGCTGCGCGGCGGGTTGCCTCTCTCGCTCCGCCTGATCCGCGAGATCCATGGCGTGCTGCTTTCCTCCGGCCGCGGCGCCGGCAAGCAGCCGGGCGAGTTCCGCTCCTCGCAGAACTGGATCGGCGGCCCGCGCCCCAGCCTCGCCGCCTTCGTCCCCCCACCGCCGCAGCATGTCATGCCCTGCCTCAGCGACATGGAGCGCTTCATCCATGCCGACACGCCGGAGCTCCCGACGCTGCTCAAGGCCGGCCTGGTGCATGTCCAGTTCGAGACGATCCACCCCTTCCTCGACGGCAATGGCCGCCTGGGCCGGCTGCTCGTCACCTTCCTGCTCTGCGCCGAGGGGATTCTGCGCGAGCCGATCCTCTATCTCAGCCTCTATCTGAAGACGCATCGGCAGACCTACTACGACCTGCTGCAGCGGGTGCGCGACCAGGGGGATTGGGAAGCCTGGCTGCGGTTCTTCCTCGACGGCGTGGCCGAGACCGCGGAAGGCGCGACCGAGGCCGCACGGCAGATCCTCGCGCTGTTTGCCGAGGACCGAGCGAAGATCGAGGCGCTGGGGCGCAGCGCCGGCTCCGCGCTCCGCCTGCATGACCTGCTGAAGGCGCAGCCCCTGCTGTCGGTGGCGACGGCAACGGCGCGGCTGAACCTCTCGCATCCCACCATCGGGACGACGATGGCGCGGCTGCCGTGGCCGTCGCGCACCAGATATCGAGGCCGATGCGGTTGTTGACGATGCGCCCCAGCGTGAAGGTGCTGTCCTCGACACCGCGGCCATCGCCGAGCGTGCGCATGCCGATGGTGAAGCCTTCGACGCGCCGCAGCTCGATCTGGCTGGCATCGACGTTGCGCACGGTGATGCCGATATCGGCCTCGGAGGACCAGTCGGAGATCGTCTGCCGGATGACGTTCAGCCCGGTGTAGAGCTTCTCGGCGTTGCGAATGGTGCCGCCATCGCCCAGCACCAGCACGGAGGTGGGTGCCGTGCCGGTGTAGCGGATGGTGCCCTGCATGATCAGCCCGCGCGCCCCGCCTGGCAGGGTCACGGTGCCGGAGACGTTCCATGTGCCCGGCGGGATCATCGCGAATTTCTGGTCCGCGCCGGCACGATCGAAAGCAGCCTGGATGGCAGTGCGATCGTCGGCCACGCCATCGCCCAGGCCGCCGAAATCATTGGGCAGCACAGCCTCGCGGTCGCGCAGATACTTCGCGAAGTCGGTCTTGTTGAGATTGGCGTTGAGGACCAGCAGGTCGTCGATGCGGGCCGGCATGGCTTTCTCCGATCAGAGGGCGGTGGCGGTGACCGGGCCGGCGAAGGCGGAAACGTTGCCCTCGGCCGAGACGCTGCGCAGCCAGTACCAGCGGGTCTGGCCGGCGGTGAGGCCGGTGCGGTCCCAGGGCAGCGCGGTCGGCTCGCTGGCCAGCTTGGTGGCGGCGGCCAGGCTGGCGCTGCTGGCCTCGAAGACCTGCAGCCGGACCCCGTCGGCAGGGAAGCTGCCCGAGAGCCGTACGCCGCCAGCGATGCCTATTGCGGCCAGGCCCGACGCGGCGGCCGGCACCAGCGCCTCGCGCCAGCCCGACACCGCGCCGCTGCGCGCCTGCGCCCGCACCCGAAAGGCGGTCGGCTCGGCCGTGGGGATGGCGACGGCGGTGGCGCCGAAGCCGCCGGCATAGCCTTGCCAGACCGCGACGGAGGTGGGGCGAAATTCAATCTCGTAGCCGGCGAGATAGGCCGAGCCTATCGGCCAACGACGTCGAGCGGTAGCCCTTCGATCGATATCAACATTCCTGGCTTCACATCCGTTCGGAAACTTCATTTTTAAGGACATCAAAATGGCCACCATGAAGGAACAAATCTCGCGGTTTTGGGAATATGCCAAAATTGATGACGTGACCTTTCCGAGTGTTCTCGACGCGTTGCGAGGCCTCACCGAGATCCCCCCCGGCAAGGACGACACCGAGCGGATGCTGCACTTCGTCGGCCTGATGCTCGACCAGGGCTTCGTCCCCGTGTCCAGCCCCTACGCCGATCCGCCGAGCGCGCCATGGCCTGAACAGGGCAACGCTGCCGTGTTGCAGCGGCTGCGCGAAGAGTGGGAAGCGCTGGATCACGACGTAACCTTTCTCGACCTGTGCTGGTTTCACAGGCCGTGACTCCACGGGGCGGCCGAGTCTGGTTGTCTACAGCGCCCTACCGTTCAGATGCTGCGAAAGCAGTGCCTGACGCCGTGATGCTGGCATGCAACAATCTCGGCGCGGCGGCGGTGTCGGGATGGTTGCTACAGAGGCTGCGCACAATCGCTGAGGAGGCAGATCCCCCGACACCGCCAACTCGCCTCGACCGCTGATTAGGCTCTGCGATCCATCGCTATGTAGGGCGAAGACGGCGTG
>CAMTUX010000035.1:0-21740 GCA_947084995.1 uncultured Roseococcus sp. | reverse complement strand
TTCAAACGTAATGCTGTGACCCCGGTGCGCCAAAAAAAGACCAAAAATTTCCGGAGCGCAGCCAAGTGCAGGCACAAAATGACATGAAAAGTTCCAATCCGACAGCCTGCTAGAGCATCATCCGATCAAACGGAATCGTTTGATCGGATAAAGATGCTCGTAATTCAATGATTTAGAGCTTTTTCCGTGAACCCTTCCGAACGGAAAATGCTCTAGGTCAAAGGCATGATTTCCATCTCGCGCCGCACCCGCACCGCCTCCTGCGTCGCATCCAGGGCGACATCGGACTGCCGCAGCACGGCGCCGCGGGGAATGTCGCGCAGCAGTTTCACCCCGTGCGCGAGGCCGATGGGCAGGGCGTTTTCCGCCAGGCTGCGCGCCGCCGGGATACATTTGCCCCAGGCCATCGCACCGCCCTCGCCATCCAGGATTTCGCCCGCGCGAAGGTCTCGCTTCGCGGTTGCCACCGCATCGCCGCGCCAGGCCTCGCTCATGCCGGTGGCCTCGCGGCGCAGCGCCACGGAAGCGACCGAGACGGCCAGTTCCAGCCCGATCAGGTGGTAAGGGCGCCAAAGCGCCGCATAATGGCCGGTGCTGTCGGTGTGCACGCCATATTCGGAGAAGCAGCGCCGGATGTAATCCGTCTCGCCCTCGAACACCGCATAGACGCCCCAGCGCAGGTCTCCGACAACTTGGCGGGCATCGCGTTCCAGGCTGCTGATCACCTCGACCATGCCCTTGCGCGGCAGGATGCCGCCATCAGCGCGGGGGCGGAGGAGATGCGGCAGGTCCTGCACGCCGCAGGGCGGGAAGGCCAGGCCATCCTCGGGCGGGAGGAGGCCGGTGGCATTGGCGATGGCGGCCATCTCGATGCTGGATTTCGTGCCATCGAGGAAGGAGTTGAACATTTGCGGGTTCATGCCGCCCGCCGCCGCCTGCTCGGGCGTCAGGCCGTAATGGCCCCAGACGGTCTCGGGCGTGGATTGGTGAAATATGGGCAGGTATTTCGTGCCCTTGCCGGCCGCGATGACGGGCAGGCCCATGGCGCGGATGGTGTCCACCATTTCGCAGACCAGGGCCGGCTGGTCGCCATAGGCCATGGAATAGACGACACCCGCCTGGGCCGCGCGGGCGGCCAGCAGCGGCCCGGCCAGCACGTCGGCCTCGACATTCACCATGACGATGTGCTGCGCGGCGGCGATGGCGGCCAAAGCGTGGCGGATGCCGGCAGCCGGATTGCCGGTGGCTTCCACCACGACCTCGATGCGCGGATCATTCACCAGGGCCGCATTGTCGGTGACGAAGGTGGCGCGCGACGCGAGCGCGTGATCCAGGCTGGCAGCGGCGGATTGCTCGGGCACCCAACCGATGCGAGTGAGGTTCTCGCGCGACCGGGCAGGCGACAGGTCAGCGATCACGGCCACGTGAATGCCCGGCGAACGCGCCGCCATGGCGAGGAACATGGCGCCGAACTTGCCCGCGCCGATGACGCCTACCGTGATGGGCTTTTGCGCGGCGGCGCGCGCGGCAAGGAGGCGGGCGAGGTTCACGGGGCTATCCTCCTGGAAAGGTTAACGAAGCCGCAGCGCCACACTCGCCGCATGCGCCCCAAGCCCCTCGGCCTCGGCAAGATTTACCGCAGCGGGGCCGATGGCGGCAAGGCCCGCCGCATCCGCTTCCACCCAGGTGGTGCGCTTGAGGAAATCGAAGACGGAAAGCCCCGAGGCGAAGCGGCTGGTGCGGCCGGTGGGCAGCACATGGTTCGGCCCTGCCACGTAGTCGCCGATCGCCTCCGGCGTGTGGCGGCCCAGGAAGGCCGCGCCGGCATGGCGGATGCGGGCGAAGATCGCCTGCGGGTCGGGCGTCATGATCTGGAGGTGTTCGGGCGCCAGGCGGTTGGCCAGGGCCAGGGCCTCCTCCCAGTCATGCACCAGGATCACGGCGCCGTGCTTCTCCCAGCTTTCGCCGGCGATGGCGCGGCGGGGGAGGGTGGTCAGCGCCGCCGCCACCTCCCGCGTCACGGCATCCGCGAAACCCGCGTCATCGGTGATGAGGATGGATTGCGCCGCCTCGTCATGCTCGGCCTGGGCCAGCAGGTCCATCGCCACATGGGCGGGGTTGTTGGTGCGATCGGCGAGGATCAGCACCTCCGACGGGCCGGCGATGGAATCGATGCCGACGCGCCCAAACACCTGGCGCTTGGCCTCGGCCACATAGGCATTGCCCGGCCCCACCACGCGGTCCACCGGCGCGATGCTCTGCGTGCCCCAGGCCAGTGCCACCACGGCCTGAGCGCCGCCGATGCGCCAGACTTCCGTGACACCCGCGCGCCGGGCCGCGGCCAGCACCAGCGGGTTCAGCGCGCCGCGGGGCGTGGGCACCACCATCGCCAGCCGCGCCACGCCCGCGATGCGGGCCGGGATCGCATTCATCAGCACCGAGGAGGGATAGGCCGCCTTGCCGCCCGGCACATAAAGCCCGACCGCATCCAGCGCGTTCCATCGCATGCCCAGCACCACGCCATCCGCACCCGGCAGCACGAGATCGGAGGGCATTTGCGCGCGATGAAACGCCTCGATCCGGCTGGCCGCCAGGTCCAGCGCGGCCATCAGCGCGGGCTCGACCAGGGTGACGGCCGCATCCATCTCGGCCGCGGTGACCTGCAAGGCGGTGGTGTCGGCGGGCGCCCAGCCATCGAAGCGCGTTGTCAGGCGCAGCAGCGCCGCGTCGCCCTCGGCGCGGATTTCGCCGATGATGGCGGAGACCGCCGCATCCACGCGCGTCGTCGTGTCGCGGCCATCCTCCAGGATGGCGCGGAAGCGGGTTTCGAAATCGGCATCCGCCGTGGAGATTCTCTGCATCAGCCCAATGCTGCCTGGAAACGCGCGATCCAGCCGGCGATTTCCTCGGGCCGGGTCTTCAGCGCGGTGCGGTTGACGATGAGGCGCGAGGTGACATGCGCGATCACCTCCGTCTCCACCAGCCCATTGGCCTTGAGCGTGGAGCCGGTCTGCACCAGGTCCACGATCACGCGGCTGAGCCCGAGCGAAGGTGCCAATTCCATGGCGCCATTCAGATGCACCACCTCGGCCTGCACGCCGCGCGCCTGGAAATGCCGGCGCGCGATGTTCGGATATTTGGTGGCGACGCGAATGCGAGACCAGCGGGAGGGGTCATCCTGCCCGGCGGTGACGGCCTGCTCCGCCACCGAGACGCGGCAGCGGCCAAGGCCGAGATCGAGCGGCGCGTAGATCTGGTCCGTGTCGTATTCCATCAGCACATCGCCGCCGCAGACGCCGATATGCGCGCCGCCATGGGCCACGAAGGTCGCGACATCGAAGGGGCGCACGCGCACCACGTCGAGCATGGGGTCGTTGGTTTCGAAGCGCAGGCGGCGGCTGTCTTCATCCACGAAATCCTCGGCCGGGATGATGCCCGCGCGCGCCAGCACGGAGCCGAGTTCCTTGAGGATGCGGCCCTTGGGCAGCGCCAGGATCAGGCCGGTTCCGGTGAGGTTTTCAGGGAACGCCATGGGCATGTCCATCAGGCCGGCAGCCGCGCGATATCAGCGCCGACAGCGGCCAGCTTGTCCTCGACATGCTCATAGCCGCGATCGAGGTGATAGACGCGGTTCACGATCGTCTCGCCCTCGGCGGCGAGCCCCGCGAGGATCAGGCTGACAGAGGCGCGCAGATCGGTCGCCATCACGGGTGCGCCGGCCAGCTTGGGCACGCCGCGTACAATGGCCGAGGTGCCGTGGAAATTGATGCGTGCACCCATCCGCATCAGCTCGGGCACATGCATGAAGCGGTTCTCGAAAATGGTCTCGGTGATCATCGCCGCCCCTTCGGCCACACACATCAGCGCCATGAACTGCGCCTGCATGTCGGTGGCGAAGCCGGGGAAGGGCTCGGTCACGACATCCACGCCGCGCAGCCCGTTCATCCGGCTGACGGTGAGGCCGGTATGGGTTTCCGCCACATCCACGCCCGCATCGCGCAGCACGCGGGCCACCGCGCCCAGATGCTCCATCTTCGCACCTTGCAGGTGCAGCGTGCCGCCGGTGATGGCGGCGGCGCAGGCATAGGTGCCGGCCTCTATCCGGTCGGGCACGATGGGGTGCGTCGCCGGCATGAGCGTAGCCCCGCCCTCGACGCGCAGCGTGCCGGTGCCGATGCCTTCGATCCGCGCGCCCATGCGCATCAGGCACATGGCGAGGTCGCTGATCTCGGGCTCGCGCGCCGCGTTCACCAGTTCGGTTTCGCCCTCGGCCAGGCAGGCCGCCATGAGGAGGTTTTCCGTGGCACCTACGCTGACCTGCGGGAAGATGATCTTGGCCCCCCGCAGCTTGCCATGCGGGGCGCGGGCCTCGATGTAGCCGGCATTGATCTCGATTTCGGCACCGAGTTGCTCAAGACCCTTGATGTGCAGATCCACCGGCCGCGTGCCAATCGCGCAGCCGCCGGGCAGCGAGACGCGCGCCCGGCCATAGCGCGCCAGCAAAGGCCCCAGCACCAGCACCGAGGCGCGCATCTTGCGGACGATGTCATAGGGCGCTTCGAGGTTGGTCGCCGCCCCGCTCAGCGTCAGGGTGCGGGCCTGCTTGTCATGCGCGACGGTGAGGCCGTGCTGCACCAGCAGCGCCCGCATGGTGGCGATATCGGCCAGGTCGGGCGCATTGGTCAGCACCAGCGGGCCATCGCCCAGCAGGGCGGCCGCCATGAGCGGCAGGGTCGCGTTCTTGGCGCCGGAGACGGGCACAGTGCCGTTCAGCCTCACGCCGCCGCGAATACGAATCCGGTCCATTTCGATCTCTGCCCAACTCTGAAAGCCATGTTCTGGCCGGGGTCATGTGCCACCACCCCCCGGCCAAGACAACCGCGCCGCCCGCATGGGTGCTGTCGGTGGCCGGACAGGAGAGGCGCCTTGAAGGGCAGCAGCAGCGTCCGGATGCGGAGCCGCATGGCATGTACCAGCCTCACCGCATCAATCCCGTGCGGGGCGATGGCTTCCAGGGTGCCGATTCCGGGCAGCTCGAACCACACCGCGAACAGCGTGATCTCATGCCAGAGGCGCTTGCCCTGAACACTGGCAAGTGATGCGGCGCGGCGGGGTGGATTTGCGCCTTTGCGGTCTTGGTGAAATCTCTCGCCTTGGTTGATTCACAGCTTGGGCAGCGCCACGCCGCGCTGGCCCATGTATTTGCCGGCCCGGTCGGCATAGCTCACTTCAGGCGCGCTGGCGCCTTGCAGGAAAAGGAACTGGCAGATGCCTTCATTGGCATAGACCTTGGCGGGGAGCGGGGTGGTGTTGCTGATCTCGATGGTCACCTGGCCTTCCCATTCCGGTTCCAGCGGCGTGACGTTCACGATCAGGCCGCAGCGCGCATAGGTGGATTTGCCGAGGCAGACGACCAGGATGTCCCGCGGGACCTTGAACACCTCGATGGTGTGGGTCAGCACGAAGGAGTTGGGCGGGATGATGCAGACCGGCCCCTTGCGGGTGACGAAGCCGGTCTCGGAGAATTCCTTCGGGTCCACCACCGCATTGTCCACATTGGTGAAGACCTTGAACTCCTCGGCCGCGCGCGCGTCATAGCCGTAGGAGGAGAGGCCGTAGGAGATCACGCCCTCGCGCTTCTGCGCCTCGATGAAGGGCGAGATCATGCCGTGTTCGGTCGCCATGCGGCGGATCCAGTGGTCGGGCATGATGGGCATTCAGGATTCTTTCGGCTGCGGCTGGGTGACAGGGAAGGGTCTAGCCTCCCCGCAGGCGTCGCGTCCATTCGTGGGGCTTGCGGCTTCCTCCGCCCGCGCGCGCTGCTGCGCCTTGCGTCGGCGCAAATTGGCCCGAAGTGCTGCCGCCCGCCGGGCTTCCTTGTCATCCGTCATTGGTCATCACCTGGCTTGCGTCAGCGCGTTGCGTCTGCCGCCACGCCCTCCCCTCAATCGGCGTAGGAGGGGTCGCTGCGGTCCAGCACGCGCTTCAACGCGGCGAAATGATATTCGGGGCCGGTCATGGCCATGGTCGGGTCCTTCCAGGCGGCCTGGGCGCGCATCTTCTCCAGCACCTCCTTCTTCACGAAGCGGCGGCGGGCATTGGCCCACATGGAGAACATCTGCGTCCGGCAGGCGCGCTCCAGGTAATAGAGGCGATGATAGGCCTGGGCCACCGAATTGCCGGTGACGACGACGCCGTGATTGGCGAGCATGAGGATGGGCTTGCCATCCATCAGCGCGGCCATCCGCGCGCCTTCCTCATGCTCCAGGGCGAAGCCGTTATAGTCGTAGTCATAGGCGATGCGGTCGTGGAATTGCAGCGCGCTTTGCCCCGTCATCTCGATGGTCATGTCCTCCAACTGGGAGATGGCGGTGCAATAGGGCATGTGGGTGTGCAGCACACACTCCGCTCCCGCGATCTCATGGATCGGCGCATGGATGCAGATGGCGCTGCGATCGGCCGGGCCCGCGCCTTCCAGCACGCTGCCATCATACGCCACCTCGATGAGGTTGCTGGCCGTCACCTCTGACCAGTGCAGCCCATAGGCGTTGAGGTAGAAGCGGCCCGGCCGGCCCGGCACCATCAGGGTGAAGTGGTTGTCGATCGCCTCATGGAAATCATGCAGCACGGCCAGGCGATGGGCGGCGGCCATGTCGATGCGGGCCTGGCGGCGCTGCTCGACGTAGAGATCGGCGACGGGGTCCTGGATGGCGGACATGCGGGCAACTCCTGCGGGAAGGGTCAGCGCATCATCCATGCCGGCACGGGCCGTGCAAGCCTCTGCCGGGGCTTGTCGGCGGGCGCATGGAAATCCCTCCCGATGGGGCCGCGTCTTTTGAGCGGAATCAGCGCGCGCCGTGTCATGGCTTGAGCGCGGCTTGTCTCGCGGTTGAGAATTGCGACCATTCGCGGTATTGCGACGCACAAAGAGTAGTTGAGGCACAGAGCATGGAATGCATTCTGGAAGGGCAATACGCCCTCATCACCGGCTCGACGAGCGGCATCGGCCTGGGCATCGCGAAGCTCTACGCGCAAGCCGGCGCGAAGGTCATGCTGAACGGCTTGGGCAAGCCCGACGAGATCGCCGCCGCCCGCGCCGAGATCGGCGCACTGATGGGCGTGGCCGCCGCCCCCTACAGCCCGGCCGACATGTCCAAGCCGGCCGAAGTGCGCGCCATGGTTGCCGCCGCCGAGGCCGAGTTCGGCAAGCTCGACATCCTGGTGAATAATGCGGGCATCCAGTTCGTCTCCCCCGTGCAGGATTTCCCGGCCGAGAAGTGGGATGCGATCATCGCCATCAACATGAGCAGCAATTTCCACGCGATCGCCGCCGCCCTGCCGGGGATGCTGGCGCGTGACTACGGGCGCATCATCAACGTGGCCAGCGCGCATGGCCTGGTGGCGAGCCCCTACAAGACCGCCTATGTGGCCGCCAAGCATGGCGTGGTGGGGCTCACCAAGTCGGTCGCGCTCGAAATCGCGCAGGCCAATGTCACATGCAACGCCATCTGCCCCGGCTTCGTCCGCACGCCGCTGGCCGAGGCGCAGGTGCCGCCGCTGGCCGCAAAGTTCGGCGTGAGCGAGGAGGTGGCGCTGAAGCAGCACCTGCTGGCGAAGCAGCCCTCCAGGCGCTGGATCGAGGTCGAGGAGGTGGCGCATATGGCGCTCTGGCTCGTCGGCCCCGGCTCGGGCGGGGTGAATGGCTCCGCGCATTCCATCGATGGCGGCTGGCTCGCGGCCTGATGGACATCAACCCCTCTGTCACGGCGCCTGCCCTGGCGCAGAAGACCACGCGGCGCATCAACCTGGCGCTGCAGGGCGGCGGCACACATGGCGCCTTCACCTGGGGCGCGCTGGACCGCCTGCTGGAGGAGGAGCGCATCGAGTTTGACGGCCTCTCGGGCACATCGGCGGGCGCCATCAATGGCGCGGTCCTCGCACTCGGCCTGCTGGAAGGTGGGCGGCAAGGTGCCAAGGATGCGCTGAACCGCTTCTGGCGCGCGCTGGGGGCGAAATTCGCCGTCTCGCCCATGAAGGCCACGATGTTCGAGAAGGCGCTGTGGGGCTGGGACCTCAAATACAGCATGGGCTACAACGCGTTCGACACGATGACGCGCGTCATGTCGCCCTATCAGATCAACCCCTTCCCGATGGAGTTCAACCCGCTCCGCAAGGCGCTGGACCAGAGCCTGGACCTCGCGCGGCTGCGGGCTGACAAGAACGCCATCCGGCTGTTCATTTCGGCCACCAATGTCCGCACCGGCAAGCCCAAGGTGTTCACGCGGGCCGAAATCACGGTGGATGCGCTGCTGGCTTCCGCCTGCCTGCCCAACGTGTTCAAGGCCGTGGAGATTGATGGCGAGGCCTATTGGGATGGCGGCTATCTCGGTAATCCGGCGCTGTGGCCTCTGTATCATGAGCGCTTGGCAGCCGACATCGTGCTGGTGCAGCTCAACCCGCTGCTGCGCCCCGAATTGCCAACCACGACCAGCGACATCATGAACCGGCTGAACGAGATCAGCTTCAACGCCTCGCTGATGAGCGAGATGCGCGCCATTGATTTCGTGCAGCGCATGCTGGATTCCGGCCGGCTGGAGCAGCCGCGCTACCGCCGCCTGTTCCTGCATGCGATCGAGGATGAGGAGCGCATGCGCGCCTTCAAGCTCAGCACCAAATTCAATGGCGACTGGGATTTCCTCACCACGCTGCGCGATTACGGACGGGATGCGGCGGATGTCTTCATCCGCGAAAGCCTGGACAAGGTGGGGCGCGAGAGCACGCTGGATATCCAGCGGTATCTGTAGGGCCTGATCGCCTTTGGTGGCGTCACCGCAGGCGCGAATCCGTCTCACGACAAGACGTCGTCCAGACCAGCGCGGCGGGGCGCCCCCGCCGCAGCAGGATGATCGCCGCCTGACGGTATCTGCGGGCGAGGCGCCGCAACTCCCCCAGGGGGCTGGCCACAAGAAGCATCTCCTCACGCCAGCCTCCGAGCGCGCCTTCGCCAGCTTCCACCGGCACGCCGCGCAGGTCGCGCGCCAGTTGCTTCTGGGCTGCGCGATTCCAGCGCGGCGGCATCATCCGGCTCATCGGGTTCCAGGCGGTGATGAAGCCCGCCTCCCGCGCGCCATGCCGCGCCATCCAGCCATCTGCCAAGGCGCTGCGCCGGCCCACGCGGGCGAGCACGTCGCCCGCGCGATAGAGCGTCAGCCGATAGGCCGCCGCGCGCATCATCCCAACTGGAGAAGCTGCGCCTTCAGATAGGCGCTCTCGGGCAGCATCGGGTGCACGGGATGGTCCGGCCCGGCGCCCGTGCTGGCCAGCAATCGCGCCTCGCGCCGGGCCTTCCAAACGCCCTCGGCCACGGCGGTCGCGAATTCCAGCGGGGCCGCGTGGTGCGAGCAGGAGGCGATGAACAGGAAGCCGCCCGGATTCACCAGTTGGGCGCAGATGCGCGCCAGGCGCTGATAGGCGCGCAGCGCGGCCGGAATGTCCTTGCGGGATTTCGCGAAGGCCGGCGGGTCCGCCACCACGATGTCGAAGCGGCGCTGGCCGCCCACCATGCGCTCCAGCGTTTCCAGCGCCTCGCCCTTTTGCGCCGCCACGCGCCCTTGCAGACCATTCGCGGCGGCGGAGGCCATGGCGAGTTCGAGCGCGGGCTGCGAGCGGTCCAGCAGCGTGACTTCCCGCGCCCCGGCCTTGGCGGCCAGAAGGCCGAAGCCGCCGGTGTGGCAGAAGGCATCCAGCATCGTGGCGTCCGAAGCGAGGGCGGCGACGCGCGCCCGGTTCTCGCGCTGGTCGAAGAACCAGCCGGTCTTTTGCCCCGAGAGCAGGTCCACCTCGAAGGCGAGGCCGCCTTCCTCGACGCGGGCGCGCGCCTCGGTGCCGTGCAGCAGCCTGCTCTCCAGCGGCAGGCCTTCGAGGGTGCGGACCGCGCTGTCATTGCGGGCCAGGATGCTGCGCGGGTTCAGCAATTGCCGCAGCGCCTCCACGATGAAGGGTGTGGCCGCCTCCATCCCGGCGGTATTCGCCTGAAGGGTGATCACGTCATCGAAGCGGTCAATCACCAGGCCGGGCAGGCCATCGGCTTCGGCATGCACCAGGCGGCAGAAGCGGGCGATGCCCAGTTGCTCGCGCAGCTTCAGGGCCGCGCCGATCCTGGCCTGGAACCAGGCGGCATCGGGCGTGGCGGTCGCGTTGCGGTCCAGCACGCGGGCGGCGATGAGGCTGTGCGGGTTGAACTGCCACACGCCATGCTTCACACCGTCATCGCCTTCCAGGCGAATGGCGGTGCCGGGGGCGATGGCGCGGGCCGCCGCATCCATCACGATCTCGTTGGAAAAGGCCCAGGGGTGGCCGGACTTCACACGGCGGTCACGGCCGGGTTGCAGACGCAATATGGGGTTCATGCGGGCTTATCGCGCACTCCCACCGCCAGCGCCACCGCGGCCACCGTGCCGCCCAGCGCCAGCGCCTCGCGCCAGCCCAGCGGTTCGCTCAGGAAGACGCCGGCACCCAGAACGCTCAGCACCGGGGCCAGCACCGGGGCCAGCAGCGTGCCGATGGCGGCGGTTGTGCGCGATGGAGGCGCCGCGATCCGCCAGCAGCCTGAGATCGTCATCATCCAGCCAGACGCCGTGGGCTACCGTGAAATCGGACCCAATGAGACCCAGGCTGTCCATGTAACGGATCAGCGTCATGCCGTAGCATAGGCATCCGCGATGGCATCCAGCCCCTCCAGCGTCGGCAGGGGCACCTCCATCGTCAGGTCATAGGCGGCGGTGCAGCCCTTCGCCACCATTTCGGCCGCGCACAGCAAGGCGGAGAGGCGCTTATCCTGCAAGCTGCTGGCCGCCGATCCAGGGGGCGGCGGCCAGCAGCGTCTCCAGGCTCACCCGGTTGCCCTGGCCGCGCGCCAGGCCGCCATGGCCCTGGGTATGGGCGTTGATCAGGCCGGGATGCAGCAGGTGCGTGCTGGCATTCACGATGGTGGTGCCTTCGGGAGCGGCGAGGTTCCCGCCCAACTCGCGGATCACGCCATCCCTTATGCCTCAGGCGCGAGCTCGAGGGCGTCGAGCCTCCAGCTTTCCGCGCCGGGCTGGGCAAAGAGCGGCAGCGCATTCGGCGTACGGACATTGGAGGGCAGCCCCGCCTCATAGCGGAAGGCGCGCCACAGCGCCCCATGCGCCACGACGAGAACGGGGCCGGGCAAGGCGGTTGCGCGGTTGATGGCGCGGATGGCGCGGGCGCGCAGCACGGCGAAAGGCTCGGCGCCGGCGGGGGTATAGGTGTCGGCGATCCAGTCATCGTACCAGTCGCCCATTGGCTTGCCTTCCTGCTCGCCGAAATTCACTTCCATCAACTCGTCATCGAAGTTTACCGGCAGGCCCAGCGTGGCGGCGACCGTCTCCGCCGTGACGCGCGCGCGGCTGAGGGGACTGGCCACGATGGTCGTGATCAGCGTGCCGGCCAGCGTGCGCGCCGCGCGCTGGGCCTGCATCTGGCCGACCTTGTTGAGCGGGATGTCGGTCTGGCCCTGGCTCAAGCCCTCCGCGTTCCAATCTGTCTCGCCATGGCGCAGGAACCAGAAGGGGATGGGGTTGAGGATCATGCGGCGAAGCCTTCGGCCTTCAGGGTTTCGGCAAGGGCGGGCAGGGCGAAGACGCGCTTGCGATGCGTCATCAGCGCATCGGGCGGCACGACGCCGACAAAGCCCGCAAAGGTGGTGATCATGGCGGCGGTGAGGTCCGCGGCGGTCAGTTTCCCGCCCACTAGCCAATCCTGCCCGCCCAGGCGCGAGTCCAGGAATTCCAGCACCTCGCCCACTCGGGCCAGGCCGCCTTGGCGGATCTGGTTCTCGGCCGGGGGGGGGGCGAAGATGGCGGGGCGGAAGGCGGGCTGGAAGGCGCGCGGGAATTGGTAGGCGTACCAGGAGAGCCACTCCATCACCTGCCAGCGCCGCACGCGATCGGCCGGGATCAGCCCGCTTTTGGGCGCCATCTCGCCAATCGCGAGCATGATGGCGGGCGTCTCGGTGATCACCTCGCCACTATCCAGCAGCAGCGCCGGCACCTGCCCCTTCGGATTGAGGGCCAGGAATTCCGGCGTCTTGTGCTCATCCCCGCGCAGGCTGAGATCGCGCACCTCGCCGGGCAAGCCGGCGAGCACGAAGGCGAGGCGGCACGCGAGGCTCGACGTGCGCGCGGAGATGTAGAGGATCAAGAGAGGCCTTCGCGGGCCATCACGCGCTGCACTGCGGGCCGCGCCAGCATGCGGGCGTAATGCGCGGCCACATTCCTCGGCAGTTCCAGCTTGAGGCGGGCGGCGGCCCAGAAGGTGACGTAGAAGGGCGCCGCATCGCCGAAGCTGAAATCACCTGCGATGTAGTCGCGGCCTTCCAGCGCGTGATCCAGCCAGGCCAGGCCCTTATTGTAGATTTCCAGGCCGCGCGCCTTCACGGCCTCGGCATCGGCCTCGCTGGGGGCGAAGTTGGCGGGGCGGAACATGCGGGAGAAGCCCTGCATGTGAATTGTCGCGACCGCGTAATCGGTCGCTTCCAGGGCCGCCGCCTGCGCCTCGGCGGTGGCGGGCATCAGCTTGGCCGCCGGATACTTGGCCGCGATCCAGTAGGCGATGGCGGTGAATTCCGTCAGCACCGAGCCGTCATCGCGCATCAGCGTCGGCACCTTGGACTTGGCGTTGATGCTGGTGAATTCCGGCTTGAACTGGGCGCCTTCGCGCAGGTTGAGCAGGGTCGGCTCGAAAACCGCGCCGCTTTCCTCCAGCAGGACATGGATGCCGAGCGAGCAGGCGCCGGGGGCGTAGAACAGCTTCATGGTCATGTTTCCTTGTCAGGCAGCGTTGGGCGTCACTTGGCTTCGCGCGCCAAGGCGCGCTGCGCGTTACTTGGCTTCGCGCGCCAAGGCGCGCTGCACGGCGGGCCGCGCCAGCATGGCGGCGTGATGCGCGGCGAGCTTGGGCGGCAGCGTCATGCCGCCGCGCCCGGTGGCCCAGCCGGTGATGAAGAACATGGCGCAATCGGCCACGCTATAGCCCGAGGAAAGCAGCCAGGGCTGGCCCGCGATGCGGCTTTCGATCAGCGCAATGTAGCCTTCCGCCAGCGCCTTGCCCTGCGCGATCACGCGCGGCTCATCCTCGGCATCCTTGGCGAAATTGCCGGGGCGGAATTGGCGGGTGAAGGCCTGGGGGTGCACCGTGCCGCAGAGGTAGTCCATCCATTCCAGCGTCCGCGCCTCGGTCTCGAATTCGACGGCGATGAGGTTGGACATCGGATTCGCCTTGGCCAGCCACCAGGCGATGGCCGGGAACTCCGTCAGCACCGTGCCGTCATCGCGCAGCAGCGCGGGCACCTTGGCCTTGGGGTTGATGGCCAGGTATTCTGGCTTCCTGTTGGAGCCGTCGCGGGTGGAGACCACCTGCGTCTCGAAGGGCTTGCCGATCTCCTCCAGGATCACGTGGATGCCGATGGAGCAGGCACCTGGCGAATAGAAGAGCTTCATGGGCGCATCCCTTTGCTAACAGAACAGCGACGAGACCGAGCGTTCCTCGCTGATGCGCCGCATGGCTTCGGCCAGCAGCGGCGCGATGGGCAATTGGCGAATGTTGCGCGCCCCCTGCACGGCCGCCGTGGCCGCGATGCTGTCGGTCACGATCATCATCTCGATGGGCGATTTCGCCACCCGCTCAACCGCCGCGCCAGAGAAAACGCCATGCGTGACATAGACGCTGGCGGATTTGGCGCCGTTCTTCATCAACGCCTCGGCCGCGTTGCAATGCGTCCCGCCGCTGTCAATGATGTCATCCACGATGATGCAATCGCGCCCGGCCACATCGCCGATCACGTTCATCACCTCGGAGACGCCGGCCTGGGGGCGGCGCTTGTCAATGATGGCGAGGTCGGAGTGTAGTTGCTGCGCGATGGCCCGCGCGCGCACCACGCCGCCCACATCGGGGCTGACCACCATCAATTCGCGGCCCTGGAAGCGCTCGGCGATGTCACGCGCGAAAAGCGGCGCGGCGTAGAGGTTGTCCACCGGGATATCGAAGAAGCCCTGGATCTGTCCGGCATGGAGATCCATGGTCAGCACGCGGTCCGCACCGGCCTGCGTGATCAGGTTCGCCACCAGCTTGGCCGAGATGGGCGAGCGCGGGCTGCTTTTGCGATCCTGCCGGGCATAGCCGAAATAGGGCACCACGGCGGTCACGCGCCGCGCCGAGGAACGCCGCAGCGCATCCAGCGTGATCAGCAATTCCATCAGGTGGTCATTGGCGGGATAGCTGGTGGACTGAATGACGAAGACATCCTCGCCACGAATATTTTCATGAATTTCGACAAAAATTTCCATGTCCGCGAAACGGCGGATGGAAGCATTGGTCAGTGGAATGCCAATCTTGTCGGCCACCGCTTGTGCCAAGGGCAGATTGCTGTTGCACGCGACGATCTTCATCGGGCCATGTCACCCCTGTTGGCTGGCGGGGCAGCGATAGCGCCACACCGCCGCCATGTAAACTTCACCGCGGTCAAAGCGATTACCCGGTCGAACTTGCGTTGCGGATGATGGTCTGCACACCCGCCGCCGCTTCTTCCGCCGCGGCATAGGCAATATCGCCCCATGCGCGGGAAAGGGTGCCCATCGGCACCTCATTCAGTTGCAGCACGCGGCCCAGCTCATACCCGTCCCGCCGGGAGACGATCCATTGGATCTCCACCCGCTGCACCGTGCTGCCCGCGGCCACCACCCTGACTTCGGCGGTCACGGCGAAGGCCGCGCCATCGGCCAGTTCCTGCACGACATAGCCGCGATTGGTGAGGAATTCGCGCAGCCGCGCCGTCAGCGCGGCATTGCCATCGCCCGGCGCGCCGCGCACCGGAATCAGGCGCAGCCGGGGCGGGCCGGCCTGGATGGCGGCCGGGTCCGCCGAGGCGCGGGCCGCCTGGATGGAGAGCAGCATCTGCGTCACGCGCGGATTCGCCTGCTGCGCCACGGCCTGGAGCGTGGGTGTGGTGGCCTCGGCCCAAAGGCGCGTCGGCACCGGCGGGCCGACGACGGCGCCTTGCTCGCGGCCATCCGCATTGGTGATGACATAGCGCGGGATGACCATGCTGCCGGTATTCTGCGCCGTGATGACCAGCCGCCAGTCAAGCGGCAGGGGGGTTGCCGTCGCGGTCGCCGGCACATCCACCGCTTGCAGCGCTTCGCTCATCGCCTCGGCATAGCGGCGGGCGGCTTCCTCGGGCATTAGCGCCTCGGTCGGCGGGGGGATGGCGAGGCGGACGGCCAGAGGAACCCGCAATCCGCCGGCCAGGCCGCCCGGATTGCCGCGATGCGGTTGCGGCAGGTCCCCGCAGGCGGGCAGCGCCAGCAGCGCCGCCAGCCCGAAGGACCTACGCGAAAACACAGGACACCATCAGGGTCAGGACAAACATGAGCAGGAACATGATGACGTAGGGCATGGGCGCCTCATAGCATGATGGCGGAGAGTTGGTGCCCCAGCGGCCCGCCGCCCGCCAGGGTGCGTCGGCGATGGCTGAAGAAGCGCGTATCATCGCCCAGCGTATCCACGCCCAGCTTGGCCCCTGCGACACCGGCCGCCGCCAGCCGCGCGGCGCAATAGCCCGCCAGGTCGAACTGGAAATGCGCGGTATCCCGCCCCGGTGCGAAAAAGCGCGGATCTGCCACGGCGTCGCGCAGATCGGCCCGCACCTCGTAGCTGGCCTGGGCGATGCAGGGGCCGACCACGGCGGTGATGCGGGCGCGCTCGGCCCCCAGGCGTTCCATGGCGGCGATGGTGGCTTCCAGCACGCCAAGCACTGCGCCCTTCCAGCCGGCATGGGCCGCGCCGATCACGCCGGCCTGGGCATCCTGGAACAGCACGGGCGCGCAATCGGCGGTGATGATGCCAAGGGCGATGCCGGGCGTACGGGTCACCATTGCATCGGCTTCGGGCAGCGAGTCCCAGGTGGCGGCCTGAACCACGGCCGCGCCATGCACTTGGCGCAGGCTGCGAAGTGCCTCCGGTGCGGCGCCGATGGCATGCGCGGCACGGGCGCGGTTCTCAGCCACCGATTCGGCAGCGTCATCGCCGCGCAGTCCGCAATTCAGCGTGGCATAGGCGCCGCTGGAGACGCCGCCGCGCCGCGTGAAAAAGCCATGCCGCGCGGTGAGGCCGGCATGGGTGAGGAACTCGGCCATCAGGCTTCGAATCCGGCTGGGATGAGGAGGGCAGGGTGCGCGATGCAAAGCGCCTTGAACAGCCGCCCCATCCCCTCGGGCGCCACAAGGCGCTGCGCGGCGCCGAGGATCGCCCCTGCCTGGGCGGGCGCGCTCTGGGCCAGCATGGCGCTGCGGGCCATCAGCCCCAGGCGTTGCAGGAAGATACCCATGGGCAGAGGGCCATGCGCCGCAGCCCCTGCCGCGCGCCCGGCCGCCGCGAGGGCCGTGAAATCCACATGGGCGGTGATGTCGGCATGGCCGGGCTCGGCCAGCGGGTCGGCCGCAGCATTGTCGCGCAGCGCCTGGAGTGTGTCACCAAGGCCGCTCTCGGCCGGGCCGTAATCCAGCGCCAGCAGCGCGCCACCTTGGGCCGCGAGCCGCGCGCCGAGCCGCGCCGCGATGGTTTGCGCGGCCTCGCTCACCTCACGAATGGCGCCTTCGGGGGCTGCTTCGCAGTGGTCGCTCGGCTGCTCGGCGAAGGCGCCGCCCGAGACGAAGCGTTCCCGCCAGCCATCGCCGCGACGGATGAATTGCCGGATGGGCAGGGCGTCGAAAAACTCATTCGCCAGGATGATGGCGGGGCCGGGCGGCAGCGCCTCCGCCGCCCCGTGCCAGCCCGCCACGCGCAGGCCGAGCTTCGCCGCCTGCGCCGCCCGCAATCTGGGCGAGGTCTCGACAAGGTGCAGTTCCAGCGCGCGGCCAAAGGCGGGCATCATCTGATCCACGGCGCGCAGCGCATCGGCCATCAATGTACCTCGGCCGGGCCCAAGCTCGGTCAGGATGACGCGGGCGGGGGAGCCCATGGACTGCCAGGTGACGGCGGCCCAGAGGCCCAGACATTCGCCGAAGGCCTGGCTCATCTCGGGCGCCGTGGTGAAATCCCGGCCAATGCCCTCGCCCCGCGCGTAATAGGCGGCGGCGGCGCGGGCCATGAAGGCGTCAAGCCGCTCCATCCTAGGTGTTGCGGCGCGCGCGCCAGATCAGCCAGCCGCCCACCAGCACCATGGGCAGGCTGAGCATCTGGCCCATGGTGACGCCCGCCAGCAGGAAGCCCAGATGCGCGTCCGGCTCGCGGAAGAATTCACCGATCAGCCGCGCCACGCCATAGCCCGCCAGCAGCGCACCGGTCAGCAGGCCGTGCCGGGCACGGTTGGCGGGCTTGCTCCAGAGAAACAGCATCAGCGCGAAGAGGGCCACGCCCTCCAGCCCGGCCTGATAAAGTTGGCTTGGGTGGCGGGGGAGTTGCAGGCGATCAGCAGGGAAAATCATCGCCCAGGGGACATCCGCCACACGGCCCCACAATTCGCCATTGATGAAATTGGCGATGCGCCCGAAGAACAGCCCGATCGGCACTACCACCGCCACGCGGTCCCCCAGCATCAGCGGGTTGAGCTTCTGGCTGCGGCAGAACAGCAGGGTGGCGATGATCACGCCCAGCGCCCCGCCATGGAAGGCCATGCCCCCCTGCCAGACCATCAGCGCTTCCAGCGGATGGAACAGGTAATGCCCTGGCCGGTAGAACAGCACATAGCCCAGCCGCCCGCCCAGGATGATGCCGAGCGTGGCCCAGGTGATGTAGTCATCCACCTGCGTCGCCGTAGCCGCCTGTGGGGGCGTGGCCGCCAGGCGCCGCAGCAGGCGCCAGCCCAGCACAATGCCGGCGATATAGGCCAGGGCATACCAGCGGATCGCCAGCGGGCCGATCTGGATGGCGATCGGGTCAATCTGCGGGAATTCGAGCATGGCCGATGGGTAGCCCGTTCAGGGCAGCCGCAACAGCCCTGAACACGCAGCCGGCAGCGCGGGCGGTGGCCCAGGCGACCGGGGGCGCGGGGGCGGGCGGCGCGCCTCATCCGAGAGCCACCATTCCAGGCTGGCATCGCAGCCATCGCCGGCGGGGATCGGATTGGCCTCCCGGCAATCGGGCGAGCCCTGGGGGCAGCGGATACGGATATGCATATGGCCGTCATGTCCGCGCCAGGGCCTCACCCTATGCAGCCAGGATTCGCCGCGATGCATCTCGCAAAGGCTGCGCTTGATGCCGTGATTGACCAGCACGAGATGCACGCCCGGCTGCTCGGCGGCCAGGCGGATCAGCCCGGCATGGGCGGCCGTAAAGCGCGCATTGACGCCGCTCTGGTCGGGCAGGACCAGGCTGGGGACGTCAATATCCTCGCGCGCGGCGCGGCTCATGGCGGGCTTGGGCGTCAGGTCGAGCCAGATATCCACATCCAGGCCGCTTTGGTGGCTCGCATGCAGGTTGGGCATCGGCCCGCCGCGCGGCTGCGCGAGATCGCCAATCCAGAGGTCCGGATTGCCCATGGCGCGGGAGCGCTGGGCGAGATCGCGCGTGAAGCGGATCAGGTCGGGGTGGCCCCAATGCCGATTGCGGGAGGTCCGCACCGCCTGGTAGCCCGGCCCCTCCGGCGGCAATTGCGCCGCCCCGGCGAGGCAGCCCAGCGTGGTGCTGCCGATGACGCGGGCCGGGCCGGGGGCGGGGGTCGCCACCTGCGCCCAATGGCTCATGGGCTGCGCCTGCGCCACGGGGGGCAGAAACAGCAAAGCGAGCAGCCAGCGTTTCATCGCCCGCGCGCCAGGATGTCGCTGGTGGAGCGCCCCGGCAGCAGTTCCAGCAGGATGGTCCGCCCGCCCCAGGACGCTACTTCGGGTGCTCCGACCACTTCGGCCAGCGTGTAGTCGCGGCCTTTGAACAGCCGGTCCGGCCGCAGGGCCTCGATGGCCTCCAGCGGCGTGTCCTGCGGGAAGGCGATGACGGCATCCACACTGGCGAGTGCGGCGATCACCGCCGCCCGATCCTCCAGCGTGTTCACCGGGCGGGGCGCGCCCTTGAGCCGCGTCACCGAGGCATCATCATTCAGCGCCACCACCAGCCGGTCACACTCCGCCCGCGCCGCGCGCAACATACGTGTATGGCCGGCATGCAGCACGTCAAAGCAACCATTGGCGAAGCCCACGCGCAGCCCCTGGTCATGCCAGGATCGCACCAGCCGCTGCGCCGCGGGCCAGGTGAGGATCTCGCCGGTCGCGCCTTCGATTTCACGCAACGCATGGTCCAGTTCGGCCGCTGAGCAGGTGGCGGTGCCAAGCTTGCCCACCACCACGCCCGCCGCCGCATTGGCCGCGCGCATGGCGCCTTCCATGCTCAGGCCGGCCGCCACGCCCAGCGCCAGCGTCGCGATCACGGTATCGCCCGCGCCCGAGACGTCAAACACCTCACGCGCCATGGCGGGCACGGTCACGGCGGGCGTGTCACGGCGCACCAGCATCATGCCCCTCTCGCTGCGGGTCGCCAGCATGGCCTCGACCGGCACGGCGGCCAGGACGGCGCGGGCGGCGGCCTCGCATTCGGCATCGGTGCCGACGGGCATGCCCGTCGCCTCGGCCAGCTCGGTGGCATTGGGCGTGAGGCAGGTCGCGCCGGCATAGCGGGAGAAATCGCGCCCCTTGGGGTCGGCCAGGACCGGAATGCCCCGCGCCCGCGCCGCCGCGATGGCCGAGGCCAGCACGGGAGGCGTCAGCACGCCCTTGCCATAGTCGGAGAGGATCAGCGCATCCGCACCCGGCAGCAATTCGGCGATGCGCTCAGCGATGGCGGCGGCCTCGCGCGGGTCGGCCTCGCGCCGCTCCTCCTCATCCACGCGCACCACCTGCTGACGGGCGGCGATGACGCGCAGCTTGACCGTGGTGCGGCGCTCGGCCCCGCGCAGCAAATGCCCGGCCTCGCCCAGGAGGGAAGCGATTTCCGTCCCCTCCGCATCCTCGCCCACCAGGCCGACCAGCGCCGCCGTGCCGCCCAGCGCCTGGATATTGCGCGCGACATTGCCGGCGCCGCCCGCCATGGATTGCGTCCGGGTGAGGCGCACCACGGGGACCGGCGCCTCGGGCGAGAGCCGGCTGGCTTCGCCGTAGAGGAAGCGGTCCAGCATCACATCGCCCAGGCAGATGATGCGGCGTCCGGAAAGGTCGAGCATGGGGGGCCTAGACCGGGAAACGTTCCAGGATTTCGATGGAGATGTTCTCCGGCCCGCGGATGAAGCAGATGCGGATGCCCGGGCGCGGCTCATTCGGCTCCATCGTGAAGGTCACGCCCTTGGCCTTGAGCCTGGCCACATAGGCATCCAGCCCCGTGACCGAGAAGCCGAAATGATCAATCCCGAGATAGGGCGCCGAAGGGGCAGGGGCCGCGCCCTGGCCCTCGGGCAGCAGGAATATGTTGAGGCCGCCCAGCTTGAGATCGAAGCGCGGCTGGCCCTGCTGCATGGAGCGGATGATCTCGGCACCCAGCATCTCCTCGAACCAGAGGGCCGTCGCCTCAGGGCTCGGGCAGCGCAGGTGGATGTGGTCGAAGCTCAGGGTGGACATGGGTGAATCCTTGAAGAATGCCGCCCAAGGGTAGAGGAGTTTCAGCACAGCGGTAGAGTGGGGCCGCTACAGGAGAATGCGCTTGCCCCAGCCCATGCGAATCATGTCCACCCTCGCCGTCATGGCGCTGCTGCGAGAATGGCTGCCAGAGGCTGGCGGCACGCCGCCCGAGGTGGAATTCAACCCCACCGCCCGGCTGCTGGCCGCCATTGCCGAGGGCCAGCGCGCAGATATCGCCATCCTTACCGAAGCCGGCATCGAGGAATTGACGGCAAGCGGCATCCTGGCGGCCGGCACGCGGCGAGACCTGGCGCGCTCGGCCATCGGCATGGCCGTGCCGCGTGGCGCGGCGCACCCGCCCATTGGCAGCGTAGCGGAACTGCGCGCGACGCTGCTGGCCACGCCGAACCTGGTTTATTCCCGTGCCGGGGCCAGCGGCATTTTCTTCGCCGAACTGATCGAGCGCCTGGGCATCGCCGAGGCGGTGAACGCCAAGGCCACCATCATTCCGCAGGGCTTCACGGCCGAGGTGGCGGCGCGGGGCGAGGCGGGCCTGGCCATCCAGCAGGTGAGCGAACTCATGGCCGTGGAGGGCGTGGAGATCGTGGGCAAGCTGCCGGAGGAGGCCAATACCTACGCCATCTTCTCCGCGGCATTATTCACGGACGCCGCACCCGAAGCTCCGGCGCTGCTGGAACGTCTGGCCGGGGCGATGACGCCGGAGCGACTGGCCGCCCATGGCCTGGACCCGGCCTGAGGCTTTTTCCTTGCCCGTGCCATGCGTCGGGCCGCATCCTTCCTGCAACCAAGGCAGGGACCGGCCATGAGCCAATGCATCGTGATCGTGCAATTCGATCTGCCGAAGCGGACCGAGGAACAGGCCATCAAGGGCGCCGTCGCCACCGCGCCGATCTATCGCGAACTCGCCCGCAAGGGGCTGATCCGCAAGAACTGCCTGAATGGCGAGGCCGGCACGGGCGGCGTCTAGCCGCTCTTATTCAGCGCATGGCAGGGATTCGCTGGCGGGCGTCGCGTAAGATGCTGATTGCGCTTAGGGATTGGGTGTCGAAGCCATCCCATTCACGCCAGCGCGCCGAGCCACACCCGCCATGCCCGATGATA
>CAMTUX010000034.1:0-78711 GCA_947084995.1 uncultured Roseococcus sp. | reverse complement strand
GGTGATGCCGGGCGACAACGTCTCGATGGATGTCGAGCTGATCGCGCCGATCGCGATGGATGAGGGGCTGCGCTTCGCCATTCGCGAGGGTGGCCGCACCGTGGGTGCCGGCGTCGTCGCCAGCATCGCGAAGTAAAGCGGGCACCTTACCATGGACAGCCAAAATATCCGCATTCGCCTCAAGGCGTTCGATCACCGCGTGCTCGATGGCAGCACGCGGGAGATCGTCCAGACCGCGAAGCGGACCGGTGCGCGCGTGCGGGGTCCGATCCCGCTGCCGACGCAGATCGAGCGTTTCACGGTGAACCGCTCGCCCCATGTGGACAAGAAGAGCCGCGAGCAGTTCGAAATTCGGACGCATCGCCGGCTTCTCGACATCGTCGACCCCACCCCGCAGACCGTGGACGCGCTGATGAAGCTCGACCTGGCCTCCGGTGTGGACGTCGAGATCAAGATCTGAGGACGGAACCATGGCCACCCAGGTCCGGACGGGACTGATCGCGCGCAAGCTCGGCATGACTCGTCTTTTCAATGATGACGGCACCACCACCCCGGTGACGGTGCTTCACCTCGACGCGGTTCGCGTTGTCGCTCAACGGACGGTTGAGACGGATGGCTACACCGCCCTCCAGCTCGGCATTGGCAAGGCGAAGCCGAAGAACGTATCGAAGGCCAATCGCGGGCACTTCGCGAAGGCCGGCGTTGAGGCGCCGCTGAAGGTGACGGAATTCCGTGTGGATGCCGAGGCGCTGGTCGCCCCTGGCACCATGCTGTCGGGCGCGCATTTTGTCGCCGGGCAGAAGGTTGACGTGACCGGCACTTCGAAGGGCAAGGGTTTTGCCGGTGCCATGAAGCGCTGGAACTTCTCGGGTCTCGAAGCCTCGCACGGCGTCTCGATCAGCCACCGTTCGCATGGTTCGACCGGCAATCGTCAGGATCCGGGCAAGACCTTCAAGAACAAGAAGATGGCCGGTCACCTCGGCGTTGAGCGCATCACCACGCAGAACCTCGTGATCGCCGGTCACGATGCCGAGCGCGGACTTCTGCTCATCAAGGGCTGCATTCCTGGCTCTGCCGGTGGCTATGTGCTGGTGCGTGACGCCGTGAAGCGCGCGCGTCCCGCCGATGCGCCGTTCCCCACTGCGGTTTCCTCCGCGCCGCCCGCGGCGACGGTCTGAGGTCAGGTCCATGCAAGTTTCCGTTATCACTCTGGACAACGCCCCGGCCGGCGAAGCTGATCTGCCGGACGAGTTGTTCGCCACGGCGCCCCGCGCCGACATCATGGCCCGCGTGGTTCACTGGCAGCTGGCCAAGCGCCGCGCCGGGACCCACAAGGTCAAGGGCATGGGCGAAGTGTCGGGTACGACGCGCAAGCCTTACCGCCAGAAGGGCACGGGCTCGGCCCGCCAGGGCTCGCTGCGCGCTCCGCAGTTCCGCAAGGGCGGCGTGGTGCATGGCCCGGTCGTTCGCGACCATGGCTATAGCCTGAACAAGAAGGTTCGCCGTTTGGGCCTGATCTCCGCGCTTAGCCAGAAGGCCAGGGACGGCAAGCTGGTCGTGCTCGACGCCGCGACGGCCGACCAGGCGGCAAAGACCAGCACCATGGCCAGGCAGGTCAAGGCGCTGGGCTGGACCAAGGCGCTGGTGATCGACGCGGAGGTGAATGATCACTTCCTGCGCGTGTTGCGTAACATCCCTGGCATGGACGCCCTGCCGACGGCGGGCGCCAATGTCTATGACATCCTCAACCATGACGTGCTCGTGCTCACGCGCGCCGGCGTCGAAGCCCTGAAGGAGCGGCTCGCATGAGTGCGTCCATCAGCAAGCCCAAGGCGGCGCCGAAGATCAGCGCCGAGCGGATGTACCAGTGCATCCTCTCGCCCCTGGTGACCGAGAAGGCCACCATGATGAGCGAGACCGGACAGTACGCGTTCCGCGTCGCGATGGACGCCTCGAAGCCTGAGATCAAGCAGGCAGTCGAGGGTCTCTTCGGCGTGAACGTGCTCGCGGTGAACACACTCGTCGTGAAGGGCAAGGCCAAGCGCTTCAAGGGCCGTCCCGGCCAGCGCTCGGATTGGAAGAAGGCGATGGTGCGCCTGGCCGATGGCCAGAGCATCGATCTGACCACGGGGCTCAGCTAAGCCATGTCGCTCAAGAATTTCAACCCGACGACGCCGAGCCTTCGCGGCACGGTTCTCATTGACCGCTCCGGTCTGTGGAAGGGCAAGCCCGTGAAGGGGCTGACGGAGGGCAAGAGCCACTCCGGCGGCCGCAATAATCACGGCCGCATCACTGTGCGATTCCGTGGGGGCGGACACAAGCAGTCCTACCGCATCGTTGACTTCAAGCGCCGTGCCAATTGGGGCATGCCGGCGACGGTGGAGCGGATCGAGTATGATCCGAACCGCACCGCCTTCATCGCGCTCGTGAAATACAGCAACAACGAAATCGCCTACATCATCGCGCCGCAGCGCATGAAGGTGGGTGATGTCGTGATCGCCGCCGACAAGGCCGACATCAAGCCCGGCAATGCCATGCCGCTGGGCGCGATCCCGGTCGGTACGGTGATCCATAATATCGAGCTGAAGCCGGGTGCCGGCGCCAAGGTGGCGCGCTCGGCCGGGACTTTCGCGCAGTTGGTCGGCAAGGATGCCGGCCTGGCGCAGGTCAAGCTGATGTCAGGCGAGGTGCGTACCGTGCGCAGCGAGTGTCTGGCCAGCATCGGTGCCGTGTCCAACGCGGATAACAGCAACCAGGACCTGGGCAAGGCTGGTCGTAGCCGCTGGATGGGTCGCAAGCCGCATAACCGCGGCGTGACGATGAACCCGGTTGACCACCCGCATGGTGGTGGTGAAGGCCGGACCTCTGGTGGTCGCCATCCGGTGACGCCGTGGGGCAAGCCGACCAAGGGTGCGAAGACGCGCAACAACAAGCGGACGGATCGCAATATCGTGCGCCGCCGCAACGCGACGAAGGGCTAATCGCGATGCCGCGCAGTGTATGGAAAGGTCCGTTCGTAGACGGATACCTCCTCGCCAAGGCGGAGACCGCAAGGAACTCCACCCGCAACGAGCTTATCAAGACCTGGTCGCGCCGCAGCACGATCTTGCCGCAGTTCGTGGGCCTCACTTTCGGGGTTTACAACGGCAAGAAGTTCCTGCCGGTTCAGGTGTCTGAAAACATGGTTGGCCACAAGCTCGGCGAATTCTCGCCGACGCGGACCTTTGGTGGTCACTCGGCCGACAAGAAGGCAAAGCGGGGCTAAGCCATGAGCAAGCCGAAACATCCCCGCGGTCTCGCGGATTTCGAGGCCCAGGCCATCACGCACAACATCCGCGTGAGTCCGATGAAGCTGAACCTGGTGGCCGCGATGATCCGCGGTGCCAAGGCCCAGGATGCCGTCGCCACGCTGACCTTCAGCAAGCGCCGCATCGCCCAGACTGTGAAAAAGACGCTCGAGAGCGCGATCGCCAATGCCGAGAACAACCATCAGCTGGACGTCGATCGTCTGGTGGTGGCCAAGGCGGAAGTGGGTCGCTCGATCGTGATGAAGCGCTTCGCCGCGCGCGGCCGCGGCAAGTCGTCGCGCATCGAGAAGTGGTTCAGCCATCTGAAGATCGTGGTCGCGGAACAGCAGGCGCCGGCGGCGTCGAGCGAAGCGAAGGCAGCGTAATATGGGTCACAAAGTCAATCCGATTGGCCTTCGCCTCGGCATCAACCGCACCTGGGACAGCCGGTGGTATGCGGGCCGCGACTATGCGCGCCTGCTGCATGACGACCTGCGTCTGCGCGAGACCCTGAAGGACCGCCTGAAGTCCGCCGGTGTGTCGAAGGTGGTGATCGAGCGTCCGGCGAAGAAGCCGCGCGTGACCATCCATGCCGCGCGCCCTGGCGTCGTCATCGGCAAGAAGGGCGCCGATATCGATACCCTCCGCAAGGAGCTGTCGGTCAAGGCGGGCGCCGAGGTGTCGCTGAACATCCTTGAGATCCGCAAGCCGGAGCTGGACAGCGTCCTGGTGGCCGAGAGCATCGCCCAGCAGCTCGAACGCCGCGTGGCGTTCCGGCGTGCGATGAAGCGCGCCGTTCAATCCGCCATGCGGCTGGGTGCGCTCGGGATTCGGATCAACTGCTCCGGCCGTCTTGGCGGCGCCGAGATCGCGCGCATGGAGTGGTATCGCGAGGGCCGCGTGCCCCTGCACACGCTCCGCGCCGATATTGACTACGGCGTGGCGACGGCGAAGACGACCTATGGCACCTGCGGCGTCAAGGTGTGGATCTTCAAGGGCGAGATCATGGCCCACGATCCGAGCGCGCAAGACAAGCGTGCCCACGAACAAGCGCCCCAGCGGTAACCAGGTGAACTGAGATGTTGCAGCCGAAGCGAACCAAGTATCGGAAGGCCCATAAGGGCCGCATCAAGGGCGTGGCCAAGGGTGGCTTCACGCTGTCCTTCGGCGGCTACGGCCTGAAGGCGTTGGAGCCTGAGCGCGTGACGGCGCGGCAGATCGAGGCGGCTCGCCGCGCGATCACCCGCGCCATGAAGCGCCAGGGCCGCGTCTGGATCCGCATTTTCCCGGATGTGCCGGTCTCGTCCAAGCCCGCGGAAGTCCGCATGGGCTCAGGCAAGGGCGCGCCGGAGTTCTGGGTGTCCCGGGTGAAGCCGGGCCGCATTATGTTCGAGATTGATGGTGTGCCGCTGGATATCGCGCGCGAGGCCCTGGAGCTTGGCGCGGCCAAGCTGCCGATCCGCACCAAGATTGTTGCGCGCCTCGGCGCGACGGAGGCCTGAGGTCATGACCAAGATCGTGGACATCCGCACCAAGACGGAAGATGAGTTGGGCGGCTTGCTGCTCGACCTTCGGAAGGAGCAGTTCAATCTGCGTTTCCAGCGTGCCACCGGGCAGCTGGAAGCGACGGGCCGCATCCAGGCGGTTCGTCGTGATATCGCCCGTGTGAAAACCGTCCTGGTCGAGCGTTCGCGTTCGGCCGCCAAGGCATAGAGGAGACCACGGCCATGCCGAAGAGAGTCCTCACCGGGCGGGTTGTCAGCGACAAGATGGACAAGACGATCACCGTCTTGGTCGAACGTCGCGTGATGCATCCGCTCTACAAGAAGTTCATTCGCCGTTCCAAGAAGTATGCGGCGCATGACGAAACCAACCTGTGCAAGGAAGGCGACCTCGTCTCCATCGAGGAATGCCCCCCGATCAGCAAGCGCAAGACCTGGACGGTGGTGGCCCGCAACGGCGCCGCCCTGGCTGAAGGAGTCGCGGCATGATCTCGGTTGAATCCAATCTCGACGTCGCTGACAACAGCGGCGCGCGCCGGGTGCAGTGCATCAAGGTCCTGGGCGGCTCCAAGCGCCGCACGGCTTCGGTGGGCGACATCATCGTCGTTGCCGTGCAGGAAGCGATTCCCCGCGGGAAGGTGAAGAAGGGATCGGTCGAGCGCGCGGTCATCGTGCGCACCTCCTACCCGGTTCGCCGCGCCGATGGCTCTGCCATCCGGTTTGACCGCAACGCCGCGGTGCTGATCAACAAGTCCAATGAGCCGATCGGCACGCGTATTTTTGGCCCGGTGGTTCGTGAGCTGCGCGCGCGCAAGTTCATGAAGATCATCTCGCTGGCGCCGGAGGTCCTGTAATCATGGCCGCCAAGATCAAGAAGGGCGACCGGGTGCATGTGCTCTCCGGTCGTGACAAGGGCAAGCGCGGGGAAGTCCTCCGCGTGAACCCGACCGAGAACCGCGCAGTGGTTCAGGGCGTGAACCTGGTCAAGAAGCACACGAAGCAGACGCGCGTGGGTGAGGCCGGCGGCATCGTCTCGAAGGAGGCCACGATTGACCTCTCGAACCTGGCGCTGATTGACCCGAAGACGGACAAGCCCACCCGCGTCGGCTTCCGCGTCCTTGAGGACGGGAAGAAGGTTCGCGTGGCCAAGGGCTCTGGTGAGGTGCTCGACGCATGAGCGGGACGAAAAAGGGCAATGCGCCCGGCAACAAGAACAAGCCGGCCAACAAGCCGGTTGCGAAGAAGGCTGATGCCCCCGAGGGCAGCAGCCGCCGTGCGGAGGCAGTTCCGGCCGCGCCCGGTCCCGCAGCCGCTTCCTGGTCCGAGCCCACTCGCCTTCAGATTGCCTATGCCCAGGTGATCCGGGCGAAGCTTCAGGAGGAGTTCGGCTATACGAACCCGATGGAAGTGCCGAAGCTCGACAAGATCGTGATCAACATGGGCGTGGGCGAAGCCGCCGGCGACCAGAAGAAGCTGGACGCGGCCGTTGCCGACCTCACGCTGATCGCCGGCCAGAAGCCGGTTCGCACGCGTGCGAAGAAGGCGATTGCGGGCTTCAAGATCCGTGAAGGCCAGGCGATTGGCTGCAAGGTGACGCTCCGCAAGGCGCGCATGTTCGAATTCCTGGACCGCCTGGTGACGATCGCCCTCCCGCGCGTTCGTGACTTCCGCGGCATTCCCGGAAACCGTGGCTTTGATGGGCGGGGCAACTATGCCCTGGGCTTGAAGGAGCAGATCGTGTTCCCCGAGATCAACTACGACAAGGTTGATCAGGTGCGCGGCATGGACATCGTGTTCGTCACGACGGCGAAGACGGACAAGGAAGCCAAGGCTCTGCTGAAGGCTTTCGATCTCCCCTTCGTCAACTGAATCATTGGAAAACCGCCAACGTTGAGTTGGCAGGTTCCGGAGGACCACAGACCAAATGGCCAAGACCTCTTCAGTTCAGAAGAACAAGTATCGCGAGAAGCTCTCCGCGTTGCATGCCAAGAAGCGCGCGAAGCTGAAAGCGGTCGTCATGGACCGCGAGACGCCGATCGAAGACCGCTTCGAGGCGAGCATCAAGCTCGCCGAGATGCCGCGCAACGGTGCGAAGGTTCGTGTCCGCCTGCGTTGCGAGTTGACCGGGCGTCCGCGCGGCAATTACCGGAAGTTCAAGCTCAGCCGTAACCAGCTGCGGGATTTGGCCAATAAGGGTCAGCTCCCCGGTGTGGTCAAGGCAAGCTGGTAAGGGGCCCGGCACATGTCCATGTCCGATCCGTTGGGTGACCTGCTCACCCGCATCCGCAATGCCCATGGCGCGCGCCAGACGCGCTGCGTGGCGCCTGCCTCGCGTCTCAAGACCGATGTGCTCGACGTGCTGAAGCGCGAAGGCTACATCCGCGCCTGGCGCGTGGAGGAGCTGCGCGCCGGCATCAGCCAGATCGAGATTGAGCTGAAGTATTCCGAGGGCGAGCCCGCCATCAAGGAAATCAAGCGCGTCTCCAAGCCTGGCCGTCGCGTCTACTCGAAGATCAAGGAGCTGCCGAAGTTCTACGCCGGCCTCGGGATTTCGATTTTGTCCACGCCGCGAGGCGTGTTGAGTGATGCGGAGGCCCGCGCTGCCAATGTTGGCGGCGAAGTCCTTTGCCGCGTGTTCTGATAGGGGGCCGGCATGTCTCGCGTTGGTAAATATCCGGTCCCGGTTCCTGCAGGCGTCCAGCTCTCGCTGGACGGCCGCACGCTGG
The DNA here is from genome assembly GCA_947084995.1 of uncultured Roseococcus sp. Lineage (GTDB taxonomy): Bacteria > Pseudomonadota > Alphaproteobacteria > Acetobacterales > Acetobacteraceae > Roseococcus. The sequence continues at coordinate 71,196 of CAMTUX010000034.1, read as the reverse complement.
TGGCCAAGGGCAAGCTCGGTGAGTTGAAGCTCGATCTCACGGATGCGGTCGATGTCGACATCCGTGCCGATGAGGTGGCGGTTTCGCCCCGCGGGAAGGGCACGCGCGAGCGTACCCTCTGGGGGACGACGCGCAGCCTGGTTCAGGGGATGGTTCAGGGCGTCTCGGTGGGCTTCACCAGGTCCATGGAAATCACCGGAACCGGTTACAAGGCCGCTGTGGTCGGTAATGAGCTGGTGCTGAACCTGGGCTACAGCCACGAGATCCGCTATGCGGTTCCGGCTGGCATCAAGATCAGTTGCGACAAGCCGACTTCGGTCAAGGTCGAAGGCACGGACAAGCAGAAGGTTGGCCAGGTGGCGGCTGAAATTCGCGCCTATCGCGGTCCCGAGCCCTACAAGGGCAAGGGTATCAAATACGACAACGAAGTCATCCTCCGGAAGGAGGGGAAGAAGAAGTAATGGCCGACAAACTCGCATTGCGGGATCGCCGCCGGGCGCGCCTGCGCTACCAGATCAAGGTCAAGGGTGCCGGGCGTCCGCGCCTGTCGGTCTTTCGTTCGGGGCGTCACATCTACGCCCAGGTCATCGACGACGTGGCCGGCAAGACGGTTGCGGCAGCCTCCTCAGTGGAGAAGGATCTGCGCGGCAGCCTCAAGACCGGTGCCGACAAGGACGCCGCCGTCACGGTTGGCAAGCTGGTGGCCGAGCGTGCGCTCGCTGCCGGGGTTTCCTCGGTCGTCTTCGACCGTGGGCCCTTCCTGTATCATGGCCGCGTCAAGGCGCTGGCGGAGGCTGCCCGCGAGGGCGGCCTGTCCTTCTGAGCCGCGGGGAGATAGATTATGGCACGTGAACCGCGAAGCGGCGGCGAAGGCGAGAACCGGGGGCGTGGCCGTGGCCGCGACCGCGACCAGAATCGCAACCAGCCCGAGCGCGACCAGGGCGATGAGCTGCAAGACAAGCTGGTTACCATCAACCGCGTCGCCAAGGTGGTGAAGGGCGGCCGTCGGTTCAGCTTCGCCGCCCTGGTGGTGGTGGGTGACCAGAAGGGCCGTGTGGGCTGGGGTTCGGGCAAGGCGCGTGAAGTGCCGGAAGCCATCCGCAAGGCCACGGAGCGCGCCAAGAAGGGCATGATCCGCGTCCCGATGCGGGAGAGCCGCACGTTGCACCATGATGTGGTCGGCGAGTTTGGTGCCGGCAGGGTGGTCCTGCGTTCGGCCCCGGCCGGTACGGGCATCATCGCTGGCGGCCCGATGCGCGCCGTCTTCGAGACGCTGGGCATGGGTGACGTCGTGGCCAAGTGCACCGGCTCGACCAACCCGCATAACATGGTGAAGGCGACCTTCGCCGCCCTGTCGCTGGCGACCAGCCCGCGCAGCGTGGCGAACCGCCGTGGCAAGAAGGTCGCTGACCTGATGGGTCCGCGCAAGGATGGCACGGCTGAGCCGGTGCCGGAGGCTGCTGCGAATGTCTGAAGCGAAGAAAACGATCCGCGTGACCCAGGTCTCGTCGGGGAATGGCCAGAAGCCGGGTCAGCAGGGTACGCTGATCGGCCTCGGGCTGAACAAGATCAACCGCACCCGCGAGCTTGAGGACACGCCCGCGGTTCGCGGCATGATCCGCAAGGTGGCGCATCTCATCAAGGTGGAGGGCTGACCGCGGCAACGCGGTCATTCCTTCAAAGGACATGGTCATGAAGCTCAACGAATTGCGCGACAACGATGGCGCGCGGCCGAAGTTCAAGCGCGTCGGTCGCGGCATCGGCTCCGGCAAGGGCAAGACTGCCGGCCGTGGCGTCAAGGGCCAGAAGGCCCGCAGCGGCGTCTCGCTGAACGGGTTCGAAGGTGGTCAGCTCCCGATCTATCGGCGCCTGCCGAAGCGCGGATTCAAGAACATCTTCCGCATCCAGTACGCGGCGCTGAACATCGGCACGCTGGACAAGGCGATCGACGAGGGCAAGATCTCCGCCGATGCCGAGATCACGGAAGTCGCCCTGCGCGAGGCTGGAATCGTTCGCCAGAGCAAGAAGTTCGCTGGCGTGCGCCTGTTGGGGCGTGGTGAGATCAAGCGCGCGGTAAAAATCACGGTTTCGGGCGCTTCGGCGACCGCGATCGCGGCGGTCGAGGCGGCTGGCGGTTCGGTCACGCTGCCTGCGGCGGCGGAAGCCGCCGCCGAGTGATCGGGCGACGTTTGACTGACTGCTCAGACAAGTCTCAGGGGGTTTAGGGCATGGCGTCGGCCACCGATCAGCTCGCGAACAGCCTGAATTTTGGCGTGCTGTCCAAAGCGACCGAGCTGAAGAACCGGATATGGTTCACGCTTGGCGCGCTCATCGTCTATCGCATCGGCACCTACATCCCGGTGCCGGGCGTGGATGCGGCCGTGATGGGGGAAATGCTGCGCCAGCATGGCGGCGGCATCCTTGGCATGTTCGACATGTTCAGTGGCGGAGCCCTGGGCCGGATGACGGTCTTCGCGCTTAATATCATGCCCTATATCTCGGCCTCCATCATCGTCCAGTTGATGACGGCGGCGATTCCCGCCTGGGAAGCGCTGAAGAAGGAGGGCGAGAGCGGGCGCAAGAAGCTCAACCAATATACGCGCTACCTGACGCTGGTGATCGCGATCTTCCAGGCCTATGGCATCGCCGTGGGGCTTGAGGGGATTCGCGGCAGCATGGGCGCGGCCGTGGCCGATCCTGGGATGGCATTCCGCATATCCTGCATGATCACGCTGGTCGGCGGCACCATGTTCCTGATGTGGCTGGGTGAGCAGATCACTGCGCGCGGCGTTGGCAACGGCATCTCGCTCATTATCTTCGCGGGCATCGTGGCCAACCTGCCTTCGGCGCTGGTCTCGACGCTGGAGTTGGGCCGGACGGGCGCGCTCTCGACCTTCTTCATCATCTTCTTCCTGGTTGCGGCGCTGTTTACAATCGCCCTCGTGGTCTTCATGGAGCGCGCCCAGCGGCGCATTCCGGTGCAGTACCCGAAGCGGCAGGTTGGCAACCGCATGTTCGGCGGCGAGAACACCCACCTGCCGCTGAAGCTGAATACGGCTGGTGTGATTCCGCCCATCTTCGCGTCATCGCTGCTGCTTCTGCCGGCCACCATCGCGGGCTTCAGCACGGACCGGACGGCGGATACCTGGCTCCAATCCATGGCGAACATGCTCGCGCATGGGCAGCCCCTCTATATGGGGCTCTACATGTCGTTGATCGTGTTCTTCGCGTTCTTCTATACGGCCGTGGTGTTCAACCCGACCGAGACGGCGGACAACCTCAAGAAGTATGGCGGCTTCGTGCCCGGCATCCGGCCTGGCCATCACACCTCCGAGTATCTGGACCGGGTCCTCACGCGGTTGACGGCGGTGGGCGCGATCTACCTCTGCATCGTGTGCATCATCCCTGAGATTCTTATTTCGAATTACGGCGTTCCTTTCTACTTCGGCGGCACGTCTCTGCTGATCATCGTGACGGTGACGATGGACACGGTGGCGCAGGTGCAGTCGCATCTCTTTGCTCACCAGTATGAGGGCCTGATCAAGAAAGCCCGGCTGGGCGGACGCGGCCCGAGGCCGCGCTAGGGAGATGGCGATGAACCTGATTCTTCTTGGCCCTCCGGGTGCCGGCAAGGGCACGCAGGCGAAGATCCTGGAGCAGCGCTACGGCCTGGTTCAGGTCTCGACCGGGGACATGCTCCGGGCCGAGGTGAAGTCGGGCTCCGCCATCGGAGTAGAGGCCAGGGCCATCATGGAACGGGGGGCGCTGGTTCCCGACTCCATCATCACCGCGATGATAGCCGGGCGGGTGAAGCAGCCTGATGCGGTCAAGGGCTTCATCCTGGACGGCTTCCCGCGCACCGCCCCCCAGGCGGCCGCGCTGGACGATATGTTGCGCGAGAATGGCATGGTGCTTGACCATGTGATTGAGTTGAAGGTGGATGATGCGGCCCTGGTGGAGCGGATTTCGGGCCGTTACACTTGCGGCAAGTGCGGTGAGGGCTATCACGACCACTTCAAGCAGCCTGGGACGCCGGGCGTTTGCGATGTGTGCGGCAGCACCGGGTTCACCCGTCGCGCCGATGACAAGGCAGAGACGGTTGGCGCACGGCTTGCCGCCTATCATAGCCAGACCGCCCCGCTGCTGCCGTATTACGCGGCGCAGGGCAAGCTGCGTAGCGTGGACGGCATGGCCGACATGTCCGAGGTGACGATCGCTTTGACAAGGATTCTTGCGCCGACGGGTTGACGCAGGGCAGGGCTTGGTTCTATCTGCGCCCCTCTCACGGGCGCGGAGTGTCTTCAAGGCATTCTTCGGCCGCGTTGTCTTTTGGTCAACGCGCCAGTCGGGGCGTGCAGTCGGGTAGAGTATTTTTCGCCGTAAGGCCGGGCTTCCGGAACCGCGGTAACCATTGGACGGGCCCCTCCGGGGGCCACAGGAGCTTGAACGTGGCGCGTATCGCTGGCGTGAACATCCCCACCAACAAGCGCGTGGTGATTTCCCTGCGCTATATTTATGGCATCGGCCCGCAGAATGCCGTGACCATCTGCCAGCAGGTGGGGATTCCGGCCGAGCGCCGCGTGAACCAGTTGACCGACGAAGAGATCGTGAAGCTGCGCGAAGTGATTGATCGTGACTATCGCGTGGAGGGTGACCTCCGTCGTGAAGTGGCGATGAACATCAAGCGCCTCATGGACATGGCCTGCTATCGCGGCCTGCGGCATCGCCGTGGCCTGCCGGTCCGCGGGCAGCGTACGCATACCAATGCGCGCACGCGCAAGGGTAAGGCCGTGGCCATTGCCGGCAAGAAGAAGGTGACGAAGTAAGATGGCCCGCACCCCCGGCGGTTCCCGCCCGAAGAAGAAAGAACGCAAGAACATCAGCTCCGGCGTGGCGCATGTTCTCGCGACCTTCAACAATACCATCGTGACCATCACGGATGCCCAGGGCAATTCGATTGCCTGGTCCTCCTCTGGGGCAAAGGGCTTCAAGGGCAGCCGCAAGAGCACGCCCTATGCCGCCCAGATGGCCGCCGAGGATGCTGGCATGAAGGCCCGCGAGCATGGCATGGAGACCGTCGAGGTCATGGTCTCCGGCCCTGGTTCGGGTCGCGAATCGGCGCTGCGCGCATTGCAGTCCGTGGGCTTCCACGTGACCGCCATCCGCGACGTGACGCCGATCCCGCATAATGGTTGCCGTCCGCGCAAGCGCCGTCGCGTCTGATCGCGGGGCCTTGCGACCGCGGGTGCGCCGATGTCGGCCGCGCCCGCGGATTTTTGGTTTTGCGAGCATCTTCATTCACCTTGGCGCGTCTTGCCAGGACCTGATCTGCTCTAGGAGAGACACCCTTGCTCGAACGCAACTGGCAATCCCTGATCAAGCCTGAGAAGCTCCAGGTCGAGTCGGGTAGCACTGATCTGCGCCAGGCGACCCTGGTGGCCGAGCCGCTGGAGCGTGGCTTCGGCCAGACGCTGGGCAATGCGCTGCGTCGCGTGTTGCTCTCCTCCTTGCAGGGTGCGGCCGTCACGGGCGTCAAGATTGACGGCGTGCTGCATGAATTCAGCAGCCTGACCGGCGCGCGCGAAGACGTGACGGACATCATCCTGAACCTCAAGCAACTCGCCATTCGCTATAATGGCGAGGGCACGAAGCGCCTGATGCTGACGGCGACCGGCCCCGGCGAAGTCACCGCCGCGATGATCCAGACCACGGGCGACATCGAGATCGCGAATCCGGAACTGGTGATCTGCACGCTGGATGACGGCGCGAAGCTCGCCATGGAACTCACCGTCCAGGTTGGCCGCGGCTATGTGCCGGCTGCGATGAACCGCGCCGAGGATGCCCCCATCGGCATGATCCCGGTGGACGCGATCTATTCGCCCGTCCGCAAGGTGTCCTACCGCGTCGAGCCGACCCGCGTCGGCCAGGTGACCGATTATGACCGCCTGGTGCTCTCGCTGGAGACCAATGGCACGATCGTCCCCGAGGATGCCGTGGCACTCGCCGCCCGCATCCTGCAGGACCAACTCGCGCTCTTTGTCACCTTCGAGGAGCCGCGCGAGAAGATGCGCGATGAGGTGGAGGACGACCTTCCCTTCAACCGCAACCTGCTCCGCAAGGTGGATGAGCTTGAGCTCTCCGTCCGTTCGGCGAATTGCCTGAAGAACGACAACATCGTCTATATCGGTGACCTCGTGCAGAAGTCCGAGCAGGAAATGCTCCGGACGCCGAATTTCGGCCGCAAATCGCTGAATGAGATCAAGGAAGTGCTGGCCTCGATGGGCCTCTCGCTGGGCATGCCGATCATCGGCTGGCCGCCCGAGAACATCGAAGACCTGGCGAAGCGGATCGAAGACCCGTTCTAGCCGCTGCCGCAGGCCGGGTGAGCACCCGGCTTCGCGGGGCGGGTTCGGGGTGAATAATGAACTGGGTTTGGGCTAGCGGCCCACCAATGGAGACTTGTTATGCGTCACGGTATGGCCAATCGGAAGCTGAACGTCACCTCGTCCCACCGGGCGGCCATGTTTCGCAACATGGCGACCAGCCTGCTGAAGCACGAGCAGATCACCACCACGCTGCCCAAGGCGAAGGAGCTGCGCCCCTATGTTGAGCGCATCATCACCCTCGCCAAGCGCGGTGGCCTGCATGCGCGCCGCCAGGCCCATGCGATCGTGATGGATGACGCAGTGGTGGAGAAGCTGTTCACGACCATTGCCGAGCGCTACAAGACGCGCCAGGGCGGCTATTGCCGCGTGCTGAAGGCCGGTTTCCGCTACGGCGACGCCGCCGCAATGGCGGTGATCGAGCTGGTGGACCGCGATATTGCCGCCAAGGGCCTGGATAGCGGCCCGAAGCCGGAAGTGACCGAGGAGCAGGAGGCGGCGTAAACCAAGCCTCCAGGCTTTCCTGAACAGGGGCGAGGGGGAAACCCTTCGCCCCTTTTCTTTGCCTATTGGGTGAAGCGCATCACCGCCGCCATCTCTGGCGCGAATTCCCGCAAGGCCGGTTGCAGCGCGGAGGGCCAGCGCGCCACGCGCGGCGGGATAAAGAGGGAGGGCCGCCCATCCTCCAGCAGCAGGATCACCACCGACTCGGTGTGGGTGTCGAGGCCGAGAAAGACCCGCGCCTGTGCCGTCACGCCATAGCCATGCACCCAGCGGCCATCGGTGACGGCGAGGGGCGGGCCTGGCCCACGCAGGGCGGCGCTCACGACGCGCTGCCGACCGGCCGACATGGAGCGCAGGCGCGGCCCGACGGTGGGATGGCGCGCCAGTTCCAGCACCGGCTGCCCGGCGAGGAGCAGAACCTCGGGCGGCTCCGCCCGCGCCGCGAGCGGCATGAGCGCGAGGGTGAGGAGGATGCGCCTATTCAATGCGGATATTCGCCACGCGCACCAGTTCGGCCATGGCGGCGCGGCCCTGGGTCACGAAGCGGGCGAACTCCTCCGGCGTATTGCCCACCGGCACGGCGGCGAGCTGGGCGAGTCGCGCCCGGACCGGCGCCTCGGCCAGCGTGGCGACCAGGGCCGCATGGATGGCGGCGATGGGGCCGGCGGGCGTAGCGGCGGGGGCGAACATCGCCACCCATTCGCTCAGTTCGATGCCGGGCGTGCCGAGTTCGGCGAAGGTCGGCACATCCGGGCGCAGCGGCACACGCTGCGCGGCCGAGACGGCGATGAAGCGCGCCCGCCCGCTATCCACGATCGGCCCGGCCGAAAGCATCGTGATGAAGCAGGCATCCAGCGTGCCGGCGGCGAGGTCCCGCGCCGCATCCGCGCCACCGCGATAGGGCACATGCGTCGTCTCGATGCCCGCCGCCCGGTTGAGCTGCGCGAGGCCGAGGTGGCCGGCGGTGGCATTGCCCTGCGTGCCGATATTGAGTGGCTGGCGGCGGGCCAGGGCGATGAACTCCGCCAGGTTGCGCGCCGGCAGGTCCGCCTTGACGGCCAGCACCTGGGGGAAGGTGCAGACGAGCGAAATGGGCGTGAAGGCCGTCGCGTAGTCGAATGGCAGGCCGCGCAGCAGGCTGGGATTCACGATGTGGCTGGAGGCGTCCATCAGCAGCGTCGTGCCATCGGGCGCGCTGCGGGCCACCTCGCCACCTCCGACCGATCCGCCGGCGCCGGTGCGGTTTTCCACCACGATGGACTGGCCCAGCCGCTCGCTCATGCGCGGCGTGATGCTGCGCGTGGCACTATCGGCGGCGCCACCGGCCGCGAAGGGAACCACGATGCGAATGGGGCGGGATTGCGCGCGGGCCAGGCCGGGCAGGGCGAGGGCCGGCAGGGCGAGGGCAAGGCGGCGTGGCAGGTGCATGGTCTTCTCCCGATGAATTGCCTTCCACATCGGCCGCGAGGGGCGGAGCGTCAAGCCGTTCCAGCCTTGGGCGGGAGGCGCAGCAGCAGCCGGTTCCGCCAGGCGGGTGGCAGCGCGCCCATCACGCGGCTCATCGCATAGAAGGGGCGGGGGTAAGCTACCCGCAGCCGCCCGGCGCGGATGCCGGCCAGAGTGAGGCGCGCCGCCTGCTCGGGTTCCATCAACCCCGGCATGGGGAAGGCGTTGCGGTCGGTGATAGCGGTGCGGATGAAGCCCGGGCAGATGGCATGCAGCCGAATGCCGCGCTTGCGCTCGGTCGCGTCGCGCGCTTCGGCCCAGCGCTGCACGGCGGCTTTGCTGGCGCAATAGGCCGGGGCGGTCGGGCCCGCCACGAAGGCCGCGATGGAGGCGATCACGGCCACGCGCCCGCGCAGTCCATCGGCGCCGGGCGCCTGCGCGGCCATGGCGGTGATGGCGGGCAGGGCGGTGTTCAGCACGCCGGTCACATTGGTCTCGAAGATGTCGCGCACGATCTCGGGTGCTTCGGAGCCATTGCCTGTGCCGGCGCTGATGCCGGCATTGGCGATGACGAGATCAAGCCGCCCCGCGCCGCCGATCCATGCCGCCATGCCAAGCTGATCGCGGACATCAAGGCCCAGGGGATGTACTGTCGCGCCCTTGGCCTCGCAGGCCGCGACCGTTGTCACGAGCCGGGCGGCATTGCGGGCCGAGAGATGCAGCACCACGCCTGGCGCCGCGCATTCCACCGCCAGCGCGGCACCGAGTCCGGCTGACGCCCCCGTGATCAGGATGGACATGAAACCCCCGCTGCTGTCAGCGGGGGGTTTGGCCGCCCCTGGCGGCCGCGTCGAGAGGCGGCCGGCGAATTGACCGGCGCGGGTGCGATGCCCAGGAATTGCGCGCAACGCTCGCGGCGCATGGGCGATGCGCTGCTGTTCAGCCCGCCACTCACCTTCATGGGACTGCCCGCCGGGCCGCCCGCGCCCTGGACAGCCCGCGCCTCTCGCGGGACAAAGCCGCATGACACAGCGCCTTTGCAGCATGACGGGCTTCGCGCGGGAGGCCGGCACCCTGGCCGATGGCTCCGCCTTCGCCTGGGAGATGAAATCGGTGAATGGCCGCGGGCTGGAGCTGCGCTTCCGCCTGCCGCCCGGCCTGGACGCGCTGGAAGGCCCGGCGCGCGAGGCGGTGGCCAGGCGCTTCAAGCGCGGCAATGTGCAGATCGGCCTGACCTTGAAGCAGGAAGGCCGCGCACCGCTGGCCGCCGATATGGCAGCGCTGGACCGCATGGTGGAGATGGCCCAGGCGCTGGCCGGCCGCCTCGGCGCCGAGCCACCCCGCGCCGAGGCGCTGCTCGGCCTGCCCGGCATTTTCCGCGCCGAACAGGCCGAACCGAGCGAGGCTGAGGAGGAGGCGCGGCGCATGCTGCTGAACGCCGCCTTCCAGCGCGCTCTTGCCGCGCTGTGGGAATCGCGGGCGGTGGAGGGCGCGCGCCTCGCCGCCATCCTGACTGCGCTGCTGGATGAGATCGCAGCCCTCTGCGCCGCGGCCGCGACCGAGGCCGCGACGCAGCCCGAGGCGCAGCGGGCGAAGCTGATGGAAAGCCTGGCCGCCCTGCTGGGCGAAGCCGGCCGCGCCCGCTTCCCGGAAGAACGCCTGGCGCAGGAGGTGGCGCTGCTCGCCGCCAAATCCGATGTGCGCGAGGAGCTGGACCGGCTCGGCGCGCATCTCGCCGCCGCGCGGGCCTTGGTGGCGACAGGCGAGGGGGCGGGCCGGAAGCTTGACTTCCTCGTGCAGGAATTCGTGCGCGAGGCGAATACATTGTGCAGCAAATCCGCCAGCATCGCCCTGACGCGCATCGGGCTGGAATTGAAGGCCGCCATAGAGCGGCTCAGGGAGCAGGCGGCCAATGTTGAGTGAGACCCCGTTCGATTGCGAAGCGGAGCCGAGCGTGAATCGGCCGGGCAACATGCCTCGCCGTGGCGTCTGTCTCGTGCTCGCCTCCGCACCCGGAGGGGGCAAGACCAGCGTCTCGCGCGAGTTGCTGAAGACCGAGCCGGAATTGGCGCTTTCCGTCAGTGCCACCACCCGCGCCCCGCGCCCGGGCGAGGAGGAGGGCGTGCATTACTTCTTCCGCTCGCCTGAGGAATTCGCGGCCATGGTCGCCGCCGAGGAATTGCTGGAACACGCCAGCTTCCTCGGCCGATCCTACGGCACGCCGCGCCCGGCGGTGGAGGCGGCGCTGGCCTCCGGCCAGGATGTGCTGTTTGATATCGAGTGGCAGGGCCACCGCCAATTGCGCGCGAAGATGGCGCAGGATGTGGTGGGTATCTTCCTGCTGCCACCCTCCCTGGCCGAGCTGGAGCGCCGGCTGCGTGACCGCAACCAGGATAGCGATGAGGAAATCGCCCGCCGCATGACCGCCGCCCGCACCGAATTGGCCCATTGGGATGAGTTCGACCATGTGCTGGTGAATGAGGATTTCGCGGCGACCGTCGCCAATGTGCGTGCCATCCTGCATGCGGCACGCACCCATCGCAGCCGCCAGTCCTGGCTGCCGGGCTTTGCCGCCACCTTGCTGCGCGGCGCGTGAGGGACGCCTTCCTCGTCCTGCTGGAGGTGGTGGCGCCGATCTTCGCCCTCATCGCGGCGGGATATCTCTCGGCGGCGCGCGGCTTCGTGGATGCGGCGGGGTTCAAGGGCCTCAATATCTTCGCCTTCTCGCTGGCCGCGCCCGCGCTGCTGTTTGCCAGCGGCACGGCGGGGCACCAGGGCGGCGGGGCGGCGGCGCTGGCTTTTTTCGCGGCGGCGGGGCTGCTCTACGTGGCGGTGCTCTGGGGGGCGCGGCGTTCTGGGATGGGGCTGGCGGCGGGTGGCATGCTCGCGCTCGATGTCAGCTACGGCAATACGGTGATGATGGGGATTCCGCTGATCCTGGCAGCCTTCGGGCCGCAGGGGCTCGCCATCCTGCTCACCATCCTGGCGCTGCATTCCATGGTGCTGCTGGGGGCGGCGACGGTGGTGGCCGAGATCGGCCAGAACCAGCGTGCGGCGCCGATGCGGCTGCTGGGGACCACCCTGGCGGGGGTGGCCCGCAACCCGGTGGTGATGGCGGTGGTGCTGGCCATGCTCTGGAGCGCGCTGGCGCTGCCCGTGCCGGGCGCGGCGCGGCGCACGCTGGAACTGCTGGGCGCGGCTTCGCCCCCTGTCGCGCTGTTCTGCCTGGGCGGCAGCCTGCATGGCTTCGATGCGCGGGCGGCCTGGCGGCAGATGTCGGTGACGGTGACGTTGAAGCTCGTGGCGCTGCCGGTGCTGGTCTGGGCCATCACCACGGCGATGGGCCTCTCCGAACTGGAAATCGCGGTGGCGACGGTGACGGCCGCGCTGCCGACCGGCGCCAATGCCTTTCTTCTCGCGCGGCGCTATTCGGTGGGGACCGAGGCCTCGGGCGCCTCGGTGCTGGTCTCCACCTTGCTGTCGCTGTTCACGCTGACGGTGCTGCTGGCGGTGTTCCGGCCTTAGCCAGGCTGGAAGGGCTCACGCCACCTCCAACGCCGGGTCCAGCCCCAGGGTGAGGGCCAGTGCCTCCAGCCGCCGTAACACGCTCTCGCCCGCGAAGACGCCCGCGCCCTGCTCCAGCTTCAGCGTCAGGCGCCGCCCGCGGCGTTCCATCTGCGTGGCATCCAGCAGGCTCGGCACGCCGCCCGAGAGGGTGAAGCCCAGGCGCAGCGCGGCCCCCAGAATTTCCGCGCGCCGCACGGAGGCGGCGGAGAGCAGCAGCCGCGCCGGCGTCAGATAGGCGGCGGTTGGATCGGCCTCGTAGCGCAGTGCGGCCACCAGGGCCAGGAAGGCGCGTGCGTAGTGGTCGAGTCCCACGCCATGCAGGCGCAGCAGGCGGAAGAAGGCCTGTTCGGCGCGGTATTCCGGGTGGTCCAGCGCGCCGCTATCGCTGATCCAGCAGGCGGCGATGCGTAAGGCGGGCTCGGTGTCGCCCTCCTCCACCAGGGGTTCTGTCCAGCGCAGCAGGGCGGGCGGCAGACCGGCATCGCGGCCCAGGCGCAGGCCGATTTCCTGGGCGGCGGCCAGAAGCGGGTCGCGCATGCGTTCGGCCGCGTGCAGACGGCGGCCATACCAGCCCTCGCGCAGGCCATTGCCCGAGAAGACGACGCGCGCGGCGCCCGAGGCGCGCAGCAGGCGGCGCATGACCACGGCGGCGAAGGGCAGATCCCCCACGCGCTTGCTGGGGGCGGCCGGCATGCGCTCCAGCGATTTGCGCGGCGCGTTCATCACGACACCGGCAAGGTCGCGTGCCTCCTCGCGGCGGATCGCGTAGTGATGGACGATGGAGAGCGGATAGCCGGTCTGCGCGATGTGCATCCGGGCCATGGCGCGGAAGGTTCCGCCCACCAGGAACAAATCCTTCACCGCGCCGCCGCCCAGCCAGGGCACGCGCTTGAATTCGGCTTCTGCGATGCCGCGCGCGCGGGCGACATCGCCCTCGGCGCGTTCGGCCAGGCGAATTGTGCCGATGGGGAGCGAGGTGGTCTCCATGATGCGGCCCTGCACCAGCCGCACCAATTCGAGCGAGCCGCCGCCCAGATCCGCCAGCACGCCATCGGCCTGGGGCACGCCCAGCAGCAGCCCCTCGGCCGAGAAGCGCGCCTCCTCATCGCCCGAGAGCACGGTGACGCGGGCGCCTGGCATGACTTGGGCCAGGCCCGCCATGAAGGCCTGGCCATTGCTGGCATCGCGCACCGCCGCCGTCGCCAGCACCTCCACCGGGTCCGCCCCCATGCCGCGGGCGAGGGCGTGGTAGCGGCCGAGCACGGTCAGCGTCTGGGCGGACGCTTCCTCGTTCAGCAGGCCGGTGCTGTGCAGGCCGCGGCCCAGGCCCAGCACGGCCTTCTCGTTGAAGATGGCATGCGGGTTCCGCAGCAGGCCCTCATAGACAACAAGCCGGACCGAGTTGGAACCGAGATCCACCACGCCGAAACGCGGCGGGTGCTGGGGCGAAGACGCCATGCGCTAATCCTGATGAAGGCGGTCCGTCTTGGCGCGGCGGCCCAAGGGACGGTGAGAGGGTGGGCGTGGGGTTGGCGCATGCAGCGCACTGCCACGGCCGGAAAGGGAAGGGTTGGTCATGAAGTATTCATGCGCCGAGAATTGCCGTGGGTCCGGCGTGCGGCGGCGCCAGCTGCCATCGGGCTCCAGGTCCCAGCTTTGGGCGGCGTCGCGCAGGTTCACCACCATGATCTGGTCCAGCACCTGGGCATGCACGGTCGCATTCTGGACCGGCACCATGGTTTCCACGCGCCAATCCATGTTGCGCGCCATCCAGTCCGCGCTGGAGATGAAGACGCGGGCGCGGCGCGAGGGCAGGCGGTGGCCATTGCCGAAGCAGTAGATGCGGCTATGCTCCAGGAAGCGGCCTACGATGCTCTTCACGCGGATGTTTTCCGACAGGCCCGGCACGCTAGGCCGCAGGCAGCAAATGCCGCGCACCACGCATTCGACGCGCACGCCCGCCTGGCTCGCGCGGTAGAGCGCGTCAATCAAATCATGGTCCACCAGGCTGTTCATCTTGAGCCAGATGCCGCCCGGCTTGCCGGCCGAGGCGAAGGCGACCTCCTGCTCGATCAGCCCCATCAGCGAGGGGCGGATGGTGAGCGGCGCGAAGGCCAGGCGCTCCATCGCCTCGGGCCGGGCATAGCCGGTCATGTAGTTGAACAGCTTCGACGCATCGCGCGTCAGCACCGGATCAGCCGTGAAGAAGCTGAGGTCGGTGTAGATGCGCGCGGTGATGGGGTGGTAATTGCCCGTGCCGAAATGCGCGTAGCTGCGAAGATTGGCGCCCTCGCGCCGGATGACGAGGCTGATCTTGGCGTGGGTCTTCAGTTCCACGAAGCCATAGACCACCTGCACGCCCGCCGCTTCCAGTTCGCGCGCGATGGAGATGTTGCGCTCCTCGTCGAAGCGGGCCTTCAGCTCCACCATGGCGGTGACGGATTTGCCGGCCTCGGCTGCTTCGATCAGCGCGCGGGCGATCGGACTGTCGCGGCTGGTGCGGTAGAGCGTCTGCTTGATGCCGACCACATTGGGGTCGCGCGCGGCTTGCCGCAGGAACTGCACCACCACGTCGAAGGATTCGTAGGGGTGATGGACCACGATGTCCTTGGCGCGGATGGCGGCGAAGCAATCGCCGCCGAAATCCAGGATGCGCTCGGGGAAGCGTGGCGTGTAGGGGGTGAACAGCAGGTCGGGCCGGTCTTCCACGATGAGGGTCTTGAGATCGGCGACACCCAGCAGCCCATCCACGGCAAAGACGGCCGAGCGGTCTGCGTCCAGTTCCTCGGCCACGAAATCCGTCATGTCGGAGGGCATGCGCGCATCCACGGCGAGGCGGATGGCGCGGCCACGGCGCCGGCGCTTCAGCGCCGTCTCGTAGCTGCGGACCAGATCCTCGGCATCTTCCTCGAACTCCACATCGGTGTCGCGGATCAGGCGGAACAGGCCGCGCTCGGCGGGGATGAAGCCGGGAAAGAGGTGGTGCAGGTTGAGCGCTACCACATCCTCCAGCACGGCGAACCGGATACCGCCTTCGGGGCTGGCGGGCATGCGGATGAAGCGCTCCACCTGGGGCGGCAGGTTGATCAGCGCCCGCATCGTGCCGCCATCCTCCTCGCGCACCAGCTTCAGCACCATGCAAAGGGCGAGGTTGGAGATGAAGGGGAAGGGATGCGCCGGGTCCACCGCCAGCGGCGTGATGAGCGGGAAGATGCGCTCCTGGAAATAATGCTCCAGCCAGGCGATGTCGGCGGGCTGCAATTCATCGGCGTCGAGCACGGCGAAGCCGGCGGGGCGCAGCAGATGGCGCAGGGTGCGCCAGGCCTCCTGCTGGCCTTCGATCAGCGTCGCGCCGCGCGCCTGGATGGCCGCCAATTGCTGCGTGGGGGAGAGGCCATCCGGCGTGAGCGTCTGCACGCCCTCGCGCTCCTGGCCGACCAGCCCGGCCACGCGCACCGAATAGAACTCATCGAGGTTGGAGCCGGAGATGGCGACGAAGCGCAGCCGTTCCAGCAGGGGGTGCTGGGGGTTTGCCGCCTCCTCCAGCACGCGGGTGTTGAAATCGAGCCAGGACAGCTCGCGGTTGAAGAACCGGCCCGGATCGTTGGCGGGGTCGGATTCGGGAAGGGGGAGGGCTTCTGCGCTGGACATGGGGCTTCCCTACAGCAAGGCCGTGCCAGGTGGCACGGCATCACCCGGCATTGTCTCCGAACCATCATCAAACAACGGCGCCAGGATGGTCAGTGCGGCGGCCCGCGTCAGGCGGCGCCCGGCGATGAGGGAGGCGCGGTCCAGCCGGGCCACCGCCTCGGCCATCACGCTGGCGCGGCGGGGCAGGCGGCGGCGCAGGGTGCCGATCAGGCCAGGGTCGAGCAGCCATTGCCGGTCCGCCAGGTGCTTGGCCAGCAGCGCATCCAGCAGCGCATCCGAGGGCTCGTCCAACTGCGCCACGGCGGTGGCGGCCAGGCGCGAGCGGAGGTCGGCCAGGGCCACGCGCCAGCGCGAGGGCGGGCGGGGGGCGGCCATGAGAAGGGGAAGCTTCGCCTCGGCGCAGGCATTCATCAGGTGCAGCAGGGCGGTCTCCTCCCCCGGCAGGTCGGCGTCATCCAGAGCGACGCCGCGCGTGGGCGCCTCGGGCATGCCGCGCAGCTCGGGGCCGCGCAGCAGCGCCCAGCCCTGGGTCTGCGCGGTGGCGTGCAGCAGGTGCGTCTTGCCGGTGCCCGCCGGGCCGGCCAGCAGCAGCCGGCCATCGGGCCAGCGTGAAGGCGCCGAGAGCCAGCGCCGCGCTTCGTCATTGCTCGCATCGGCCACGAAATCGGCCGCGGCGAAGGAGGGCGCGGCCTCCATCGGCAGCACGAGTTGCGTCATATTCCGGTCCTTGGCGGGTCAAGATAGAGCGGGCTTTCCAGGTAGCGCCGCAGCCAATGCCGCGCCAGCACCCCCATGGCGGCCGCAATGGGCACGGCCAGCAGCACGCCCAGGAAGCCAAAGGCCACGCCGCCGGCGAACAGCGCGAAGATCACCCAGACCGCGTGCAACTCCACCCGGTCCCCGATCAGGCGAGGATAGATGATATAGCCCTCCAGCACCTGGCCCACGGTGAAGACGGCCACCACCAGCAGCACGCCATTCCAGTCGCCCCACTGGCCCACGGCCAGCAGCACCGCAAGCGCAAAGCCGGTGAGCGAGCCGACATAGGGGATGAAGGAGAGAAAGCCCGAGATCAGCCCGATCATCAGCCCCAGTTCCAGGCCGATCAGCGAAAGCCCGCTCGCGTAGAAAACGCCGAGCACGAGGCAGCACAGCAATTGCCCGCGCAGCCAGGCCGAGAGCACGCGGTCCATGTCGCGCGCCAATTGCCGCAATGAGGATGCGGAGCGCCGGGGCAGCCAGGACTCCATGCGGGTCATGATGCCCGGCCAGTCGCGCAGCAAATAGAAGCTGACCACCGGCGTCACGATGGCCAGCGTGAACACGTTGAACAGCGCGAAGCCGCCGCCGATCAGCCGCGTTGCCGCCGTGCCGAGCCAGCTGACCATCGCCCCCGCCTGGCCGATGATGAGTTCCCGCAGGCGGGCATCCACCATCTCGGGGCCGGCGGCTTCCTCCAACGAGAGCAGGAAATCGCGCAGCCCGGCATTGATGGTGGCGACATAGCCGGGCAGGCGCGTCAGCAACAGGCCGATCTGCGCGACGATGAGCGGATAGAGCAGCAGCACCGCCAGCAGCCCCAGCAGCACCAGCAGCAGCACCAGCACCATGGAGGCCAAACTGCGCGGCACGCCGATTCGCGCGAGGCGCGTTACCATAGGGTCCAGGAAATAGGCGATGCAGATGGCCAGCACGAAGGGCGTGAGAATCGCCGAGAACAGCCAGAGCGCGAAGAAGATGGCGGCCAGAAAGCCAAAGGCGAGCATGGTCCGCTGCCGTCGCGTTGCCACGATGGGGCCGGGCCGGCCACGTCCGGGCGGGGGTGGCATCTCGTTCATGGCGCCCCCATCCGCCGCGCCGCCTGCGCCACATAGGCGATGCCCGAGGCGAGCGTCGTTGCCGCCACCAGCCAGATCAGCAGGGTGACGGCCATTTCCATCGGCACCTCGAAGCCATGGATGAACAGCGCCAGCGCCGCCAGAGTGATCTGCAGCAGGGTGTTCAGCTTGGACACCCAGAGCGGGCGGATTGGCGGGCGATTGCCCACCATCCAGAGCAATGTCAGCCCGCCGACGATGAGCAGATCGCGGAAGACGACAAGGATGGCCAGCCAATCCGGCAGCACGCCAATCGCAGCCAGCGTGACATAGACGCTGACCAGCAGCGCCTTGTCCGCCACGGGGTCCAGCAGGGCGCCGAGGGCCGAGCGCGCATTCAGCACGCGCGCCAGCCAGCCATCCAGCGCATCCGAGAGGCCGGCCGCAAGGAACAGCAGGAAGGCGAGGTCCAGCCGGTGCTGGAGGATGAGCCAGATGGTGCCCGGCACCGCCACCAGCCGCGCCAGGGTGATGATGTTGGGCAGCGTCAGCAGGATCGGAGGCGCCGGGTCCTGGGGTTGCGGGCTTTCGCTCATGGGGGCGCGCGTGCTCAGCCGCCGGAGCCGAGCGAAACCTGCCAGCCGGCGCCATTGTTGCTGATGACCAGCCCGGCACCGCTCAGCGCCGCCGCCGCCTCGGCCGCGGGTTGCCGCAGCCCCAGCCGGAAGCGCGCCGCATCCATGCTGAGCGAGAGGATCTCCATGCTGGCCACGCTGCCCGAGGCGCGCAGCCGCCGCCGCATTTCCAGCCATTCGGAGAGCGATCCATGCTGGCTGCTGGCCTCCATGAAGCCCTGCGCCGCCATGGGAATGTTGAGCGCGAGCCCGCCGCCCGAGTCACCCGTCGCGCCGCCGCCCGCGAAGCTGCGCCCGGTCGCGGAGGCCACGAGGCCCGGATTGAACTGCACCGTCAGCCGGCCGGAATAGCGGGTGGGGGTGGTGCGCTCCTCCTCGACGATAAGGGCGGCGACCATGTTCTCCAACTGCGAATCCGAGGGCGAGGCGGTGGCCGGCCCGCCGCTTTGCTCGATCAATCGCTGGAAGGCGATGCGTCGCGCGCTGGCATGGGCGCGGTCCCGCGCGAGGACGGCATTCTCGGCCGTGGCCTCCGCCGGGACGCCCCGTTGGACCAGGGGGTTGTCCTGGGCTGCCAGTGGCGGGCAAAAGAGCAGCGTCAGGATGGCGGCCACCACCAGGTGTCTGACTTTCCGGGCGGCCCTGCACATACGTTCCATCCTTATCGCACCGCATTGGTGTAGCCCATCGGAGGCGGCCCTGAACAGTTCCGAGAAAGCCGGTCTCACCTACGCCGCCGCCGGGGTGGATATCGAGGCGGGCGATGCCCTGGTGGAGCGCATCAAGCCGCTTGCCCGCAGCACGCAGCGCCGTGGCAGCATGGGCGGGCTTGGCGGCTTTGGCGCCTTGTTCGACCTCAAGGCGGCCGGTTTCACCGACCCGGTGCTGATCTCATCCACCGATGGCGTGGGCACCAAGCTGCGCCTCGCCATCGAGGCCGGCATCCATGACAAGGTCGGCATTGACCTCGTCGCCATGTGCGTGAACGACCTGATCGTGCAGGGGGGGGAACCGCTCTTCTTCCTGGACTATTTCGCGACCGGCAAGCTTGACGTGGCGCAGGCGGCGGAGGTCGTCGCCGGCATCGCCGAGGGTTGCCGCCAGGCCGGCTGCGCGCTCGTGGGTGGCGAGACGGCCGAGATGCCCGGCATGTATCACGGCGGCGACTACGACCTGGCAGGCTTCTCGGTGGGGGCCGCCGAGCGCGGCGCCCTGCTGCCGCGCGATGTGGCACCGGGCGATGTGCTGATCGGCCTGGCCTCCTCCGGCGTGCATTCCAACGGGTTCTCGCTGGTGCGGCGGGTGATCGAGGCCTCGGGCCTGAGCCTCGCGGACCCCGCCCCCTTCGCGCCGGGCCGGAGCCTGGGCGAGGCGCTGCTGGTGCCGACGCAGATCTATGTGAAGCCCATGCTGGAACTGCACCGCCAGGGCTGGCTCAAGGCGGCGGCCCACATCACGGGCGGCGGCCTGCCGGGCAACCTGCCGCGCGTGCTGCCGGAAGGCGTGGCCGCCGAGGTGGTCGGTGGTTCCTGGCCGGTGCCGCCGGTCTTCTCCTGGCTGGCCCGGGCGGGCGGCGTGGCCGAGGCCGAGATGCTGCGCGTCTTCAATTGCGGCATCGGCATGGTGCTCGTGGTGGCGCCCGAGCATGCCGACCAGGTGCTCGCCATGCTCAACCTGCGCGACAATCTGGGCTGCTTCCGCATCGGCCAGTTGGTGCCCGCCACGGGCGAGGCCGAGGTGACCATGCAGGGTGCGATCGGCCTGGGCGCGCTGGACCTGTGAGTCGCCCGCGCGTCGCCATCCTGATCTCCGGCCGGGGCTCCAACATGGTGGCCCTGCTGGAAGCGGCGGCGCATCCGGACTACCCCGCCGATATCGCCCTCGTCGTCTCCAACCGGGCCGATGCCGCGGGGCTGGACCGCGCGCGGGACATGCGCGTGCCCGCCCTTGTGGTACCCAGCCGTGGCCGCGCGCGCGAGGTGTTCGAGGCGGAACTCTCCGAGGTCCTGGCGCGGCATGACATCGCGATCCTGGCGCTGGCCGGGTTCATGCGAGTGCTGACGCCTGGCTTCGTGCAGACCTGGGAAGGTCGGATGATCAACATCCACCCCTCGCTGCTGCCGAGCTTTCCAGGCCTCGACACCCATGCTCGCGCGCTGGCCGGCGGCGTGCGGCTGCATGGCTGCACGGTGCATCTGGTGAGTGCGGGGGTGGATGAGGGGCCGATTCTCGCCCAGGCCGCCGTGCCGGTGCTGCTGCTGGATACCGAGGAAAGCCTGGCCGCCCGCGTGCTGGAGCAGGAGCACCGCCTCTATCCGGCGGCGCTGGCCTGGCTCGCGGCCGGGCGGGTGCGGGTCAGCGGGGGGCGCGCCCATGTGGCGGCCACCGAGGCGCGCGGCCGCCTGGTAAACCCCTTGCCGGCTGGCGCGGCAGTTTCTACACAACCCCCACGCGATTGAGGATCACAGGCATGGCCGAGCAGCAGATGAACGTCGAGATGATCGAAGTGAAGTCCGAGGACATCATGGCCGAGCGCCGGGCCTTGTTCGACGGCTTCATGGTCGCCACCAAGTGGACCACCATCGCCACGATCGCGCTGCTGGTCGGGATTTACGTGTTCTTCGGCTGAGCCGACGGGCGCGGAAGCGGGATGACCGCCCTCCCGCGCGGCGAACACGCGCTGCTGGTGGCGCGCTGATCCTGGTGGTGAAGCCGCTGGCGGAGATGGACGTGCTGCCGGCCTTTGCCATGGCCCTTGGTCTGCAATCGGTGATCCTGACGGGTCTGTTCTGGCTGGATGAAGCGGGGTGCCGGACGCGGCAACTGGCCATCGTTGCGGTGCTGATCGCCGCCATCCTGCCGGCGCGGCTGGTCTCTCTGGAAATCGCGCACCGGGAATAGCGCACCGGGAATAGCGCTGACATGAAAACGGCCGGACCTTGCAGGCCGGCCGTGGTTCGGGCCCGATGGCCTTTGGTGGCTTCACCAAAGGCGCGAATCAGCCTCGCCGCAGGCGCCGAAGCGAAATCAGCGCCTGCTGGTCACGCTTCAGCCGACCAGCTCGTTGCCCGCGAAGAAATAGGCGATCTCGATCGCGGCATTCTCCAGGCTGTCGCTGCCATGGACGCTGTTCGCCTCGATGCTCTCGGCGAACATCTTGCGGATGGTGCCTTCGGCGGCGTTGGCGGGGTTGGTGGCGCCCATCAGGTCACGATGCGCGAGGACGGCGTTCTCGCCTTCCAGCACCTGCACGACCACGGGGCCGGAGACCATGAAATCCACCAAGTCATTGTAGAAGGGGCGCGCGGCATGGACTTCGTAGAACTTCTTGGCGTGGGCGCGGCTCATCCAGATGCGCTTCTGCGCGATGATGCGAAGGCCGGCCTTCTCATAGACGGCGTTGATGGCACCGGTCAGGTTGCGGCGGGTCGCGTCGGGCTTGATGATGCTGAAGGTCTGTTCGATGGCCATGAGGGCGTCCTTTGAAATGGAATTCGCCCGCAATTGCCCAAGCGCGGGCGCGGGCGCAAGCCCTGGGGGGCGTCAATCGCTCGGCAGGGCTGCATGGGTACCATGTCGCGCCGCAGCAAATCCGTCTAAACCCCGGCCATGACCGTTCTCACCATCCAAGACCTGACGATCCGCATGGGCGGCCGCCCCCTCATGGAAGGCGCCTCGCTCCAGGTGGATACCGGCCGCAAGATCGGCCTGGTGGGCCGCAATGGCGCGGGGAAATCCACGCTCATCAAGGCGATCCTGGGCGATCTTCAGCCCGATGGCGGCGAGATCCGCCTGGCCCAGCGCGCCCGCATCGGCCATGTGGCGCAGGAGACGCCGGCCGGCGAGACCTGCCTGCTCGACATCGTGCTGGAAGCCGATACCGAGCGCGCCGGCCTGCTGGCCGAATTGCAAGGCCAGCCCGAGCCGGTGCGCGCGGGCGAGATCCATGAGCGCCTGATGGCCATCCAGGCTGATGCCGCGCCCGCCCGCGCCGCCACCATCCTGGCTGGCCTCGGCTTCGACGCAGCCGCCCAGCAGCGCCCTTCGCGCGAATATTCCGGTGGCTGGCGGATGCGCGTCAGCCTGGCCCGCGCGCTGTTTCTGGAGCCCGACCTGCTGCTGCTGGACGAGCCGACCAACCACCTCGACCTTGAAGCCGCCATGTGGCTGGAGGGCTGGATCACACGTTTCTCGGGTGCTGCCATCATCATCAGCCATGATCGCGGGCTGCTGGAGCGCTGCGTGGATTCCATCGCGCATCTCGATCGCCAGAAAATCACGCTCTATCCCGGCAATTTCGAGAACTTCATTCGCATCCGGACCGAGCGTGCGGCGCAGGTGGCAGCCCAGAATGTGAAGCTGGCGGCCGAGCGCGCCCATATGCAGGCCTTCGTGGACCGCTTCCGCGCCAAGGCCAGCAAGGCCCGCCAGGCGCAATCGCGCATCAAGGCGCTGGAGCGGATGCCGGCGCTGGAATCCATCGTGGAAGACGTGGCCACGCGCTTCCAATTCCCGCAGCCTGAGCAGCTCTCGCCGCCCATCCTGACCGTCAGCCGCGGCAATGTCGGCTATGGCAATCATGTGGTCCTGCGGGACCTGGACATTCGCATTGACCAGGAGGACCGGATCGCGCTGCTGGGGGCCAACGGCAATGGCAAATCCACCCTGGCAAAGCTGCTGGCCGGGCGGATGCAGCCCATCTCGGGCGATATCCATCGCGACCGGCGGATGCGCGTGGGCTATTTCGCGCAGCATCAGGAAGACGACCTCGACCTGGAGGGCACGCCGCTCAGCCACATGATCCATGCGCTGCCGCGCGCCACGCCGGGGCAATGCCGCTCGCAGCTTGCACGCTTCGGCCTGGATGCGGATCGCGCCGAGACGCAGGTGAAGGGGCTTTCGGGCGGCGAGAAGGCGCGGCTGCTGATGGCGCTGACCACGCGCGATGCGCCGCACATGCTCATCCTCGACGAGCCGACCAACCACCTGGACATTGATGCGCGTGAGGCGCTGGTGAAGGCGTTGGCGGATTACGAGGGCGCGGTCATCCTCATCAGCCATGACCCGCATCTGGTGGAACTGGTGGCGGATAGGCTCTGGCTGGTGGCCAAGGGCGTGGTGACGCCCTTCGACGGCGACCTCGATGATTACCGCGCGCAGTTGGGCGGCCGGACGGCGGCGGCCAAGCGCGAGGAAAAGAAGGATGATCGCAAGCAGGCCAAGGCAGCCGGGATGGAAAACCGCGCGGCCCTGGCCCCGCTGCGCGCCCGGCTGAAAGGCATCGAGGTCACGCTGGCGAAGCTGAACGAGGAAGCCCGCGTGATCGAGGGCGCGCTGGCCGATCCGCGCCTTTACGAGCGTGGCAAGACCGACCTGATCTCCCGCGCCACCGCCCGCCGCGCCGCCATCGCCAAGGATGTGGAGCGGCTGGAGATGGAGTGGCTGGAAATCACGGAGAAGCTGGAGGCGGCGTAAATTTGGCGATTGCAGAAACAAAAAAACCTGCAAGTATTTTTGGGGGATTTCAGGTGCGAATTGCCTGGGCGGTTTCAAAATCAAGGGCGATTGCTGCCAGCCCCAACAGCCCCGGTTGCGGATGGATGATCCGCCGCACCGGCACCCGCGCCAGATAGGCGCGCATGCGCGGCCGGTCCTGGAAGCGTTCCAGGAAGCCCGTGCGGCCCAGTGGCGCCTGGGCGACCCCGCCCGCCAGATACACGCCGCCGCGCGCCCCCAGCATCAGCGCGACATCGCCGCAGAAGCCAGCGAGGCCGCGCCAGAAGACGGCCAGCGCCTCCCGTGCCACGGGGCAACCCGCCTGTGCGGCGGCGCTGATTTCGGGGCCATTTCGGGGGAGCAGGGCCGCGCCGCGCAGTTCCGCCAGGCCGTCATGCAGCGTGACCAGGCCAATCCCTGAGAGAAAATCCTCCGCGCAGACCGCGCCCTGCCGCGCCTGGAGCCATGCCAGCAGCGCCGCCTCAGTCGCATCGCGCGGCGCGAAGCCGGCATGCCCCGCCTCGGTCGGCAGGGCGCCATGGCCGGGGATGAAGCCTGCCACGCCCAGCCCGGTGCCGGGGGCGATGATGGCCTGGGGCGCGCCGGGGGCGGGGGCGCCTTCCTGCCAGGTCTCGATATCGGCGGGGGTGAGGGCGGGTAGCGCCCAGGCCATGGCCTCCAGGTCATTCACCAGCCGCAGCGAGGCCAGGCCGAGCGCGCCGGCCAGGGCAGGGGCGTCGAACTCCCATGCGCCATTGGTCAGCCGGGCGTGCTGGTCCTCGATCGGCCCGGCGATGGCCAGGATGGCGGCTTGCACCGGGCCGAGTGCGGCCCGCGCCGCCCGCAGCGCCGCCAGGGGCGTGGCGTGTTCCGCCACGCGCTGCGCCACCACCGCCCCGAAGGCACCGCCCTCGGCCAGGGCGAAGCGCGCCTGGGTGCCGCCGATATCGCCGATCAGCGTCCTCAACTCGCCGCGGCTTCCCCGGCGAGGGCGATGATGCGCTCCATGTGTTGCGCCAGATCCATGGCAATGAACTCCCCATCCACCTGCGCCACCGCCTCGCCCCGCGCCGCCGCCGCATCGGGCGTGAAGGCGGCGTTGACGGGGGCGATACGGTCGGGATGAAACACCACCTTGCCGGAGAAGCCCAGCTCCTTCGCCGCCAGCGCATCGGCGTGCATGCCTTCCACGTCCCGCGCCCGTGCAGGAAGGGGGCGTCAATCGCCTGGATGCCCACGGCGTCGCAAGCAGCGGCGATGGTGGCCCGCATCTCGGCCTTGCGGCTGGGCGGCGCGCCATCCTCGAAGGCGAGGGCGTCGGTTTGCAGGATCGCGGCCTTCTCCAGCCATTCGCGACGATGGCCGGGGGTGATCATCGCGGCGATGGAGGAACAGCGCACGAGATGCGACACGGAGAGCCAGGCGCGCAGCAGGAATTCATTGCCCGATTGCCGGCAGGCCAGCTCATGGAAATGCCAGGCGGCATCGCGCCATTCGGCCACGCGCCTGGCCTGGGCGGCGGCGAGGATGCGCCTCCAACTGGGCCAGTTGGCGGCTAGAGCATCATCCGATCAAACGGAATCGTTTGGCCGGATAAAGATGCTCGTGATTCAATGGTCTGGAGCTTTTTCCGTGAGCCCTTTCGAACGGAAAAAGCTCCAGACCATGATGCGTTCGCTTGCGCTCACTTTCATGGTCTCGCCACTGCTGAGATCGGGATTCAACGTTTTTGGCGATTCCGCCTCAACGCATCCCGCTCCAGCGTCTCGGGCAGGCAGGCGCGTGGCGGCAAGGTCCAGGCGTCGAGCACTCAGATGACTTCGAGCCTGGTCAGCCGGTCAATCTCCGCCTGGTCCAGCTTCATCCAGTCCCGGTAGATCTCGTCATTATGCTCGCCCATGGCGGGGCCAAGCCATTTCACCTTCCCCGGTGTGTCGGTCAGGCGCGGGACGAGGTTGGGGATGGCGAGTTCGCCCACGCGGGGGTCCTGCATCATCAGGATATTCTCGCGGTGCTTGTATTGCGGGTCCTGGAAGATTTCCTCGATGGAATAGACCGGGCCGCAGGGCACCTGCTCGCGCTCGCAGATCGTCATCAATTCGTCGCGCGTGTATTGGCTGGTCCAGTGGCTGACATAGGCATCCACCTCGCCGCGCGCCGCCTCGCGCTGCTTGATTTTGCCCCATTTGCCCTCATCGGCCCATTCTGGAACGCCCATGGTGCCGGCCAATCGGGCGAAGATCTTGTCGCTGGTGCAGGCGATGGCGATCCAGCGCTTGTCCTTCGTCGGGTAGTGGCTGTGCGGCACGACATTGACGGTGCCCGGCCCCATGCGCTCACGGACGTAGCCATTGAGATGGAAGGAGGGGGCAAGCTCATCCAGGATGCGGAAGATCGGCTCGTAGAGGCCGATATCCACCACCTGGCCGCGCCCCGTCTTCTCCCGCGCCTGGATGGCCAGTAAGGCGCCGAGCGCGCCATAGAGGCCGGCGAGATAATCGGGGATGGTGGCCGAACCCGGCGTCACCGGCGGGCGATCGGGGTATCCCGCGAGGTAGGACAGCCCGCCAAAGGCATTGCCGATACGGCCAAATCCTGGGCGGCCGCTATAGGGGCCGGTCTGCCCATAACCCGAGATGCGGACCATGATGAGGCGGGGATTGATCTCCCTCAGCACGTCCCAGCCCAGGCCCCATTTCTCCAGCGTGCCGGGCTGGAAATTCTCCACCATGATATCGGCCTCGGCCACCATGCGCTTCAGCAGCGCCGCCCCATCGGGCTTGCGGAGATCGAGCGTGGCGGAGCGCTTGTTGCGGCATTCAGACAGCCAGGGCAGCGTCTCGCCGCATTCCGTCACGGTGCCGAATTTCCGCAACGGATCGCCCATGATGGGGAGTTCCAGCTTGATCACATCGGCGCCGAATTCGGCCAGTTGCGTCGAGCAGAAGGGGCCGGCCAGGAAGCTGGAGACATCAATCACGCGGATGCCGTCGAGCGGCATGACCTTGGGGGTATCGGGCATGGTTTCCTCGGTTGAATTCTGTTGACAGTTTGCGGGGGTGAAATTTGTCCGGTCAAGTCGGGCGCGGAAAATTCCAGGGGGCACCCTTGGAGCGCATTGTCACCCGGTTGCGGCGAGGCGCTTCGCATGCTCGCCTGTCGTCAAACCACCGCATCGGAGCGCCACGCATGACCACCGAAACCGACATCGCCAATTGGCTCGCCACGCAGCAGCAGCCCATGCTGGATGCGCTCCAGGCCATGGTGAACACCGATGGCGGCAGCTACGACAAGGCGGGCGTCGATGCCGTGGGCGCCATCGTGAAGAATTTCTGCGAGAGCCACGGCCTGATGGTGGAGACGGTGCGCGGCGAGAAATTCGGTGATTGCATCCGCGCCATCCTGCCGCATGAAGGCGCTTCGCGCGCGCGCGGCAACCACGCGCAGAACATCGTGCTGATGGGCCATCGTGACACCGTCTTCCCCAAGGGCGAGCCGGAGCGCCGCCCCTTCGCCGTCCGCGATGGCCGCGCCTATGGGCCGGGTGTCGCCGACATGAAGGCCGGCCTGGTGATGAACATGTTCGTCCTCGCCGCCTTCAAGAAATTCGGTGGCGCGCCTGGCCCCATGGTCGGGCTGTTCACCGGGGATGAGGAAATCGGCAGCCCCGAGGGCCGCGCGGTGATCGAGGAGGAAGCCCGCGGCGCCCGCGTGGTGTTCAACTCCGAGCCTGGCCGGCCTTCGGGTGGCGTGGTGACGGGGCGCAAGGGCGGTGTCTTCTCGGTGTTCGAGATCGAGGGCAAGGCCGCGCATTCGGGGGGCAATTTCACCGCCGGCATCTCGGCCATCGGCGAGCTCGCGCACAAGGTGGTGGCGATCCATGCGCTGACCGACCTGGAGCGCGGCATCACGCTGAATGTGGGCCTCATCTCGGGCGGGCAGAGCGTGAACACGGTGGCACCCTCCGCCACGGGGCAGATTGATCTGCGCTATGTCAATCCGGCCGATCGGGACGAGATCGTGGCCAAGCTGCATGAGATCATCGCGACCAGCCATGTGCCCGGCACCAAGGCGAAGCTGACCATCAAGGGCGAGTTCCTGCCCCTGACCCAGGATGCGGCGGCGGCGAAGCTGTTCGACCTCTACAAGGGCGCCGCTGCCGATGCGGGGCTTGCGGTGGTGGGCGAATTCTCGGGCGGCTGCGCGGATAGCGGCTTCACCGCGGCGCAAGGCGCGCCCACGATTTGCGCCGTGGGGCCGGTGGGGGGCCTCGCGCATAGCCCGGAGGAGTATCTGGAAGTGGCTTCCCTCGTGCCGCGCGCCCAGGCACTGGCGCGCTCCGTGCTGCGGCTGGAGCGGGCGGGGCTGTAGCGCCAGAGCCTCGGCGCTACGCGGCGGCGATGCTGGCCGATGGCCGCGCGCATCACCGCCAGCGGCAGCCAGCCCCGCACCATGCCCGGCGCTGTATTCGGAGACTTCATCGCCGAGGAAGTGCGCCGCCCCGGCGATCTGGTCCGCATGGCAGGCATCCGCGCGGACCGATGGGGTCTGGGGCCTTTCGGCCCCAGCGGGTCCAGGGCAGAGCCCTGGATCCTTTACGCCAACCGGCGCTCAGCCGCCGCCGGCAGGAAGCGATCGGTGAAGAACCGCTCCGGCGTCGGCATGTCGCCCAGATTGTAGACCAGCTTCACCGCCTCGATCTGCCGCTGCAAGCGCGGCGCCTCGATCAGCCCCAGGCCGAGGCGGCGGATATTCGGGCTGTCCACCAGTTCGGCCATCGCCATGTCCTGGCGGATGGTCTCGATGGCGACATCGGTCAGCGCCTCACGCGCGCGCAGCGCCTCGATCGCCGCGCCGCGATTGACGAAGGACCAGCGCAGCGAGCGCAGCATGCCATGCGTCACGGCGCGCACCGCATCGGGGTTGCGCTCCATATAGGTGCGGGTGGTGAGCAGCACCGAACCATAGAAGAAATCCAGCCCATGCTCGCGATAGCGGAAGATGCGCTGGGCCGGCAGGTCCATCCCCAGCGCGCGCAGCGAGAGCGCGGTGGAGGTGACGAAGCCGGTAATGCCATCGGCGCGGCGCTGCACCAGCATCGGCTCGCGCAATTCGGGCGCCACGGACATCCAGTTGACGGAGGAGAAGGGGATGTTGTTCACGGCGGCGAAGGCCGGAAAAACCTGCCGCCCGGCATCGAATTCGGGCGCGGCCAGCGTGCGGCCCGCGAGCATCGAGATGCTGGTGATCGGCCCATCGGCGCGCACCGTCACCGCCGTCGGCGCCTGGTCCCAGAGCAGGGCCACGGCGATCAGGTTGTTATTCGGGTTTTGCGACATGAAGCGCAGCACCGGCGTCGGGTCGGCCATCGCCATGTCGAAGCTGCCGGCGGACATGTCGAGTGGCACGCGGGCCGAGCCGAAGCCGCGGGTGATGGTGATGTCCACGCCGGCCTCGCGGAAGAAGCCCTGGCGGTCGCCCGCGATGCCGAAGGCGTAGGGGCCGTTCAGGATCCAGTCGAAGGCGAAGCGCACGGTGGGCCGCGCCTGGGCATTGGCGACATGGGGGGCGGCGAGGGGGGCGGCGAGGGCCAGCGGCGCGGCCAATGCGGCACGGCGTGAGAGGCTGAAATCCATCCGGAAACTCCTTTGCGACGGGGCGTCCAGCCTGCCCCCGTCCGATGCATGAAAGTGCCGACCGATGCGGGGCGGTGGCAACGATGAAGGCGGTGCTTCGGCGGGCCTCCGGACGCGGTCCGCCCGCCCACCCGGCAACTGCCCGCAAGATTGCCCTTGTGTAAGGCAGGGCGGCGATTGGCGCCATATCAGCGCCCGGCATGGCGGCTGGCCGCGCCACATCCACCGTCGCGGATTTCTGCGGCGCCATCGGTCAATCTCCCGAATAGGAAACCGCCATGCCCTTCGCCCCCGTGATCCCGGCAGATTCGCCCGGCGCGCTGCGCGGCTTCGATGCGCGGGCGGATCTGCCGCGGATCACGGCGCCCAGCCTGATCGCCGCTTCGCGCGATGATCTTCTGGTGCCCTATGCCGCATCCGAAGCCCTGGCGCCGGGGCTGTTCACCAGGCAGCGATGCAGCGTGATCATCCGCTTGAGCAGCGGGCGATCCGCCTCGGCCAGATCCTCGGGGTTGAGATAGGGCAGGCGTGCCATGCGATTTCTCCTTGCGGCTTCGTGCCAGCCTGGGACGCGCCGCGCTGATTGACCAGGGGAGGGAGGCTTTGACCCTCGCGCCGTTCAGGGAAAGAATGCGGCAAAACAAATCCGGGGGAAGCCGCATGGCCATCACCACACGCCGCGCCGTGCTGCTCGGCACGCTTGCCGCACCCAGCCTGGCGCGCGCCGCCCAATACGCCGGATGATTTCCGGCGCACCATCCGGAGCGCGCATGACCAATGGGCGCCCTTGATCCGCCGCCTCAACCTCGTCGCCGAATAGGACCATCCGAATGGATTTCGCCACCGCAATCGAGCAAGTGCGACAGGATTGGCTGGGCCAGGTGCGCGTCATCGAGGATGACGTCTCGCCCAGCATGCTGCGTCGCATCGCCGCCATGCTCGACCTGGAGCCGGACGGCTTCCCGCGCGGCGCCGTGTTGCCGACGCATTGGGTCTCGCTCTTTGCGCAGGAGAGCGCGCGGCAGGGTGATATCGGCGTGGATGGCCACCCCAATCCGGGCGTGACCCTGCCACCCATTCCGCTGCCGCGCCGCATGGGGGCGGGCCGCCGCGTGCGGCTTCCCGGCGCGTTGCGCGTGGGCGACGCTTTGGTGAAGCGCACCGAGGTCGCTGCCATCGAGCCCAAGCAGGCGCGCACCGGCACCATCTGCGTGCTGACCATGCGCCACAGCTACGAAGTGGGCGGCAGGCTTATCGCCGTGGATGAGTTCGATGCGATCTACCGCGAGGCAGTGGCGCCGGGTGCGCCATCCCCGGTCAATCCCGGCACGCCGGCACCGACCGACGCGGTGTGGCACCGCGCGGCGCGGCTCTCCAACGCGCTGGTGTTTCGCTATTCCGCCGTGACCTGGAACGCGCATCGCATCCATTACGACGCGGATTACGCGCGCGCCGAGGAAGGTTATCCCGCCCTGGTGCAGAATGGCGGGCTGACCATGCAATTGCTGCTGGATGCGGCGGTGGAGGCCACGCCGGGCCATCGCCTGACGGGCTACACCGCGCGGCTGACGCGGCCCATCCATGTGGGCGCGCGGATCACGCTGGCGGGCAGCGCCGTGCAGGATGGCCGCATGCGCGCCTGGGCCGCCGATGCCGACGGAAAACTCTGCGCCGAGATGGAACTGGAATTCGCATGAGCGGGCCTCTCGATGGCGTGAAGGTGGTGGACCTCACCACCGTGGTGGTCGGTCCCATCGCGACCCGGACACTCGCCGACCAGGGTGCCGAGGTGATCAAGGTGGAGGCGCCGGGCGGCGACATCCTGCGCTTCCTGGCCGCTGGCAGCCGGACGCCCGCGATGAGCGGCAAGTTCATCAACTTCAACCGCAACAAGCGCAGCATCGGCCTCGACATCAAGCAGCCCGAGGGCCTGGCCGCCATGAAGGCGCTGATCGCCCGCGCCGATGTCTTCGTGACCAATGTGCGGCCGCAGGGGCTGGAGCGCGCGGGGCTGGATTTCGCTTCGCTCTCCGCCATCAATCCGCGGCTGATCCATTGCGGCATCGTCGCCTTCGGCCGCGGCGGGCGCTATTATAACCGCCCCGCCTATGACCCCATCATCCAGTCGCTTTCCGGCGTGGCGGGCACCTTCCATCGCGCGACGGGCGAGCCGCGCTTCGTGCCGATGGTGATGACCGACCACACGACGGGGCTGATCGCCGCGCAATCGGTCGGCTTCGCGCTGTATCGCCGCGAAAAGACCGGCTTGGGCGAAGCGATCGAGGTGCCGATGTTCGAGAACATGGCATCCTTCGTGATGAGCGAGCATCTGGGCGCCGCCACCTTCGACCCGCCCGAGGGGCCCTCGGGCGATGCGCGCCTGCTCTCGCCCGATTACCGCCCGCTGCCGACGCTGGATGGCTATCTGACGGTGCGGCCCAACAATAACCGCCAGGCCTTTTCCTTCTTCGACGCCATCGGTCGGCCCGAACTGAAGGACGACCCCCGCTTCCGCACTGCCCTGACCCGCACCCAGAACGCGCCCGATTATTTCCGCGTGCAGGTGGAAGCGCTGGCGACCAGGAGCACCGCCGAATGGCTGGAGATCTTCACCAAGGCCGATGTCCCCGCCGGCCCCTATAACGAGATTGATGATTTGCTGGAGGATCCGCACCTCCAGGATGTCGGCTTCTGGCATTTCGACGAGCACCCGACCGAAGGCCGCATCCGCCGCACCAGCGTGCCCAACCGCTTCAGCGGCGGCATGCGCGAGGAGGTGCTGCCTGCGCCGCAACTCGGCTGCCACACGCGCGATGTGCTGCGCGAACTCGGTCATGATGAGGCGGCCATCGCCGCGATGCTTGAAAGCGGCGCGGCCTTTGAGGGGGTTTCGTGATGGTGAACTGGCGCTCGCTTCTGTTCGTGCCCGCCACGGCGGAGAAATTCGTCGCCCGCGCCCATCTGCGCGGCGCGGATGTCATCATCCTCGATTTGGAGGACAGCATCCCGCCGCCCGCCCAGCAGGCCGCGCGCGCGGCCCTACCCGAGGCCGCGAAAATCGCCGGCCAGGGCGGCGCGGATATCTGCGTGCGGATCAACCGCGCGCTGGAACTCAGCATCCCTGACATCGCCGCCGCCGTCATGCCGGAGGTGAGCGTGCTCATGCTCCCCAAGCTGATGGGCCCCGAGCATGTGAAGCTGCTTTCCGAGGTGGTGGCCGCGCGCGAGGCCGCACTGGGCCTTCGCATCGGCCATACGCGCTTCATCGGCGTGGTGGAGACGCCCCAGGCGCTGCCGGCACTGACCGCCATCGCCAGCGCTGATCCGCGCATGGCGGCTCTCGGCCTCGGCACCGAGGATCTCAGCACCGAACTGGAAGCCGTGCCGGGCGCGGATGCACTGTATGTCTTCGGCATGATGGCCGTCGCTGCCGCGCGGGGCGCTGGCATCCTGCCCATGGGCTCGATCGGCGCCTTCGCGGATTTCTCCGATCTCGGCGCCTATCGTGCCTCGCTGCAACGCTCGCGCCGCCTGGGCTTTGGCTGCGCGGCCTGCATCCATCCGGCGCAGGTGCCCATCATCAACGAGGAATACGGCCCCGCGCCCGCCGAGGTGGAGCGCGCGAGGCGCCTCATCGCGGCTTTCGATTCGGCGCTGGGCGAAGGGCAGGGGGCGGTTGCCTTCGAGGGCGCGATGATCGACCTGCCGGTGGTGGAGCGCGCGCGGCGGCTGATTGCCCGCGCGCGCTGAGGCGCGGCTATTCCGTGATCAGCTTTTCCTTGGCGAGTGCCACGAGTTGCAGCAGCGCGGCGGCCAGGGCCAGGCGGTCGCGCGGGTCATCGCTTGCCATCGGGTGGCTTTCGGCCTCGCGCCGCATGCGCCCGGCGAATTGATCGAGCATGCCGGCTGGGTCGGGCGTCTGGCGCGCCTCGGCCGCCAGCAGGCGGGAGACCACGGCTTCCAGCGCGGCGAGGCGGATATCGGGGTCGAGCTGGCGCAAGGGAATTCTCCTGGAGTGACTGGGGCGAGCATGGTGCCGCGCAACCCGGCCCGGCGGCAACGCCTGCCCGATGCGCGACCCCTGCCGGGGATCAAGCCAGGGCCGCGCATCTCCCGCCAGGGGTTCTCGCGCGCGCCCGCTTCGTCGGGCGCCAGGCGCAGCCCCGGCGTGGCAGGCAGCGTGGTGCAAGGCTGCACGGAACGGGCATGGCGGATCGGCCCGGTCGGGTTGTGCGGCGCG
Organism: uncultured Roseococcus sp.; assembly: GCA_947084995.1. Taxonomy (GTDB): domain Bacteria; phylum Pseudomonadota; class Alphaproteobacteria; order Acetobacterales; family Acetobacteraceae; genus Roseococcus. Next base: position 37,821 of record CAMTUX010000034.1, on the reverse strand, counting down.
ACCTCGATGCCCGCCATCCGTGCCATCGCCGCATGCCTGCTTCCTCCTGTCATGGAGCGCGGCTTTGTCCCGGCGGCGGGGCCGTGCAAGCTTGGGAGGTTGAAAGCACCGCCCAGCCCCCGCATATCGCGCGCGGCCCGATTTTCAGACTGGAGAGGCAAATGAGCGAGACGGTGGAACGGCATGAATTCGGCGCGGAGGTGGGGCGCCTGCTCGATCTGGTGGTGCATGCGCTTTATTCCGAGCGCGAGATCTTTCTCCGCGAGTTGGTCGCCAATGCGGCCGATGCCGTGGATCGCCGCCGCTTCGAGGCACTGACCAACGAGGCGCTCGGCCTTCCCGCCGAAGCAAATCTCCGCATCACGCCCGACAAGGCGGCCCGCACGCTCACCATCTCCGATGCCGGCATCGGCATGGGCAAGACCGAGTTGGCGCAGCACCTGGGCACCATCGCGCGCTCCGGCACGCGCGCCTTCGCCCAGACCCTGGCCAATGCGCCGGCCGCCGAGAAGCCGAGCCTGATCGGCCAGTTCGGCGTGGGCTTCTACTCGGCCTTCATGGTGGCCGAGCGGGTGGAAGTCACCTCCCGCCGCGCGGGCACCGAGGAAGCCTGGCTCTGGGCCTCGGAAGGCAAGGGCGATTACACCCTGGCACCCACCGAGCGCGCCGAGCCCGGCACCGACATCGTGCTGCACATGAAGGCCGATGCCGAGGAATTCCTGGAGCCGTTGCGCCTGAAGACCATCATCCGCAAATGGGCGGACCACATCGCCATCCCCATCCTCGTCATGAATGAGGGCAAGGAGGAATCCGCCAATGCCGGCACGGCGCTGTGGCAGAAGCCGAAATCCGAGGTGAGCGAGGAAAGCTACACGGATTTCTACCGCGCTCTCGGCCATGTCTTCGACAAGCCCTGGGCCACGCTGCATTGGCGGGCCGAGGGCGCGCTGGACTTCACCGCGCTGCTCTTCATCCCCGGCATGAAGCCCTTCCAGGCCATCGAGGAAGACCGCAAGAGCAGTGTGCGCCTGCATGTGCGCCGCATGTTCATCACCGATGAGGCAGAACTCCTGCCGCCCTTCCTGCGCTTCGTCCATGGCGTGGTGGACACCGAGGACCTGCCCCTCAATGTCTCGCGCGAGATGCTGCAAGCCACGCCGGTACTGGCCCGCATCCGCCGCGCCGTGACCGGCCGCGTGCTCTCCGAGATCAAGACCCGCGCCAAGGATGCCGGGGGCTATGCCGCCTTCTGGGAGAATTTCGGCTCGGTGCTGAAGGAAGGCGTCTGGGAGGTGGGGGAGCACCAGAAGGACGTGGCCGCGCTGCTGCGCTTCCGCTCCTCGGCGGTCGAGGGCTGGACCTCTCTCGCCGAATACGTGTCCCGCATGAAGGAAGGCCAGGAGGCGATCCATATCCTGGTGGGGGATGATGCGGCGGCCCTGGCCAACTCCCCCCAGATGGAAGGCTATCGCGCGCGCGGGCTGGAGGTGCTGCTGCTCTCTGAGCAGATTGACGCCTTCTGGCCGGAGCGCCTGGGCAGCTTCGAGGGGAAGCCGATCCGCAGCATCACCCAGGGTGCCGCCAGCCTTGACGCCATGGAGGGCGAGGCCGCGCCCGATGTCTCGGCCCTGCTGGAACGCCTCAAGGCGGCGCTGTCCGAGCATGTCTCCGAGGTGCGCGTGACGGATCGGCTGGTGGAGAGTGCCGCCGTGCTGGCGGCCGGCGAATATGGACCGGACCTGGCGATGCAAAGGCTGCTGCGCCGTACGGGCCGCGGCTTGCCGGGCGGCTTGCCGGTGCTGGAGGTCAATCCGCGCCATGCCCTGATCCGCAAGCTGGCCGGGGGCGAGATGGATGATGCGGCCCTGGCCGATCAGGCCGGGCTGCTCTTTGACCTGGCGCGCCTGCAGGATGGCGACGCCCCGCGTGACCCCGCCGATTTCGCCCGCCGCGTGGCAAGCGCGCTGGCGGGCGCATGAATGGCTGGGGAGGGCACCGCCCTCCCCAGCCGCTTCAGCTCAGGCGCCGCGACTTCGCCTCGCCCCGGCGCGCCATGCCCGGGCCGAGCAACTTCGTGCGGAACGGCGCCGCCGCCGCCGTCAGCATGATGATCCCCATGCGCGAGGATCGCGCCCTGCCCAGCGGGGCAGGGTGAAGCTGTCCCCCGCCTCGGTCATTTGGTCATCGAACAAGGTGAGGTCTGGCAGGGTTTGCGCGTGCTCGCGCTTGAATTCGGCGCCCGAGGCCGGGGGCAGCCCATGCTGGGCGAACTGATCATGATGTCGTCCCGCCCTTGGTGGGCGGCGACTACTGCTCGCCACTCGCCTCCGGGTGGCGCAGATGCCACAGGCGCTCATGCGCGGCCACCAGCGTCTCGATGTTGCGCCGACGGTTGATGTCGGGCGAGACGGGGCGGCGGGTCAGCATCATTTCCAGCACGCGGAGCAATTGCTCGGCCACCTCGAAATCGCCCTGGTCGCAGGCCTGGTGGAAGGCGACCAGGATCTTGTCCGAGAGGCGGCGGCCCTGTCGGGGGGCGGCGCCTGCCCGGGCGGAATCTTCCTGGCCTTCGCTGCGGTCTTCGTCTTCCGCCATGAACAACTCCTCTGGGGGGCCGGACAAGGTACCACCCGCCCAATACTGGTTTTATGCACAGAATCTGGGCGTTTCGCCAAGACTTAGGATGCGGGATTTCGTGCCGCGCGCATCTGCGCCAGCGCCGCCGCCGCGATGGCTTCGGGGCTGGTTTCCGGCCGGAACAGCGCCCGCACCTTCGCATCGGGGCCCACCAGATAGATGAAGCTGGAATGGTCCATGAGATAATCCGTCATGTCCGGCCGCTGCACTCGCGCGAAATAGACGCGGTAGCGGCGGGCGGCGGCGGCCACCTGTTCGGGCGTGCCGGTCAGGCCCTGCATGCGGGGATGGAAGCGCGAGACGTAGTCCGCCAGTTGGGCCGGCGTGTCACGCTGCGGATCAATTGTGATGAGAAGTGGCGTGACCGATTCGCCCGCCGGGCCCATCGCGTCAATCGCGGAAGCGATGGTGCCGAGTTCCGTCGGGCAGACATCGGGGCAATAGGTGAAGCCGAAATAGACCAGCAACCAGCGCCCGGCGAAATCGCGCTCGGTCACGGCCTGGCCGGCTTGGTTCACCAATTCGAAGGGGCCGCCGAGCGAGATGCCGGGCGGCAATTGCATGCCGCCGCCGCCCGATGCGGTGGGCACCGCCATCTCCTGGCCGAAAATACCGGCCAGGCGGTTGGCGAAGGCCTCGCCCAGGCTTTCCCCGGGCGATTTGCTGACCCAGGAATAGGCCCAGATGCCAGCCACCAGGGTCAGCAGGAGGATACTGGAAAGGCGGATGATGCGGAGCATGCGGAGGAGTTAGCCCCGACATGCCGCCGCTTCAATGGCGCGCGTGGCTCAGTGGCGCGGATCCAGCTCGATGCTGCCCTCGGGCTGGGCCGAGGTGAAGGTGCCATCCGCGAAGGCATCCTCCCACGAACCTTCCGTCGAGGCCTTGGAATATTCCGTGGCGCGATTCTCGAAGAAATTCGTGTGCTCGATGGCGTTGAGCATCTCATCCAGCCAGGGGAGCGGGTTCTTGTCGGTGTGATAGAGCGGCTCCAGCCCCAGCTGCTGCAGGCGGCGATCGGCGATGAAGCGGATGTAGAGCTTCACCTCCTCCCCCGTCAGGCCTTCCACGCCGCCCATCTCGAAGGCCAGGTCAATGAAGGCATCCTCGTGATCCACGATGGTGGCGCAGATCAGATAGAGGTCGCGGCGCAGTTCCTCGGTCCAGATTTCCGGGTTTTCCTGCACGAAGGTGCGGAAAAGCCGGATCACGGAGAGGCAATGCAGCGTCTCATCCCGCACCGACCAGGAGACGATCTGCCCCATGCCCTTCATCTTGTTGAAGCGCGGGAAGTTCATGAGTATCGCGAAAGAGGCAAACAGTTGCAGCCCTTCGGTGAAAGCGCCGAAGGCTGCCAGGGTCTTGGCGATCTCAACCTTGTTGTCCACCGTGAAGGCATGCATGTAGTCGTACTTGTCCTTCATCTCCTTGTATTTGAGGAAGGCGGTGTACTCGGTCTCCGGCATGCCGATGGTGTCCAGAAGGTGGCTATAGGCCGCGATGTGGATCGTCTCGGTATTGGAGAAGGCGGACATCATCATTAGGACTTCAGTCGGCTTGAAGACCTGGGAATACTGCTTCATGTAGCAGTTGTTCACCTCGACATCGGCCTGGGTGAAAAAACGGAAGATCTGCGTCAGCAGGTTCTTCTCACCGGGAGTGAGGTTCTTCTGCCAATCCTTCACGTCATCGGCCAGCGGCACTTCCTCCGGCAGCCAGTGGATGCGCTGCTGCTGGAGCCAGGCCTCATAAGCCCAGGGGTAGCGGAAGGGCTTATAGACCGGGTTGGAAGTCAGGAGATCGAACTTCACGGGAAGATCGTCAATGGAAATGCCGTCAGACATGGGTCTGGTCCTCGAATGATGTTAAGTCAGGGGCTATGCCCCCTCACTGGCAAGCCAAGCATTCTTCATAATTCGTGCTCGCGGGGGCCGGCGTTTGCAGCGGCAGCACTGCGTCATCCTTGTGGCGCGTCATCACATCGCCCTGGCCCACCACCTTTTCGCTGACCGTATCGGCCCGCTGGATGGAGAGGCTGCGGCAGTAATACAGCGACTTCACGCCCTTCTTCCACGCCATCATGTGGATCTGGTGCAGGTCCCGCTTATGGACATTGGCGGGGAGGAACAGGTTGAGCGACTGCGCCTGGCAGATGAAGGGCGTCCGGTCGGCCGCGTGTTCGATGACCCAGCGCTGGTCCAGTTCGAAGGCGGTCTTGAAGACTGCCTTCTCCTGCTCGCTCAGGAAGTCCAGGTGTTGGACCGAGCCCTTGCTGACGGTGATCGTCGTCCAGGTATCGGCATCGTCGCGGCCATGCTTCGCCAGCACCGCCTTCAGATAGGGGTTGCGAACGATGTAGGAGCCCGACAGCGTCTTGTGATTGTACACATTGGCCGCGATCGGCTCGATACCGGGCGAGGCGCCACCGCAGATGATGGAGATGGACGCCGTGGGCGCGATCGCCATCTTGTTGGAGAAGCGCTCCATGAAGCCGTATTCGGCGGCATCCGGGCAGGCGCCGCGCTCCTCGGCCAGCAGGCGCGAGGCGTTGTCGGCCTGGGTGCGGATGTGGCGGAACATCTTCTTGTTCCACACCTTCGCCACCACGCTCTCGAAGGGCACGTTCAACCCCTGGAGGAAGCTGTGGAAGCCCATGACGCCCAGGCCCACCGAACGCTCGCGCATCGCCGCATAGCGCGCCTTGGCCATGGAATCAGGCGCCGTATCAATGAAGTTCTGGAGGACGTTATCCAGGAATCGCATCACATCGGTGATGAAGAGGGGGTCGTCCTTCCACTCCATCCAGGTCTCAAGGTTGAGCGAGGAGAGGCAGCACACCGCGGTGCGCTGCTGGCCATGCTGGTCAATCCCGGTGGGCAGCGTGATCTCGGAGCAGAGGTTGGAGGTCTTCACCTCCAGGCCGGCCAGCTTGTGATGCTCGGGCCGCGCATTGTTCACATGGTCGGCATAGATGAAATACGGCTCGCCCGTCTCGATGCGGGCCGTCAACATGCGAATCCACAGCGAGCGAGCCGAGATGGTGCGAACGATGGCGCCATCCTTGGGCGAGGTCAGCGCCCAGGCCTCATCGGCTTCCACCGCGCGCATGAACTTGTCGGACAGCAGGATGCCGTGGTGCAGGTTCAGCGCCTTGCGATTCGGATCACCGCCGGTCGGGCGGCGGATTTCGATGAATTCCTCGATCTCGGGGTGGGAGACCGGCAGATACACGGCGGCCGAACCGCGGCGCAGCGAGCCCTGGGAAATCGCCAGCGTCAGGCTGTCCATCACGCGGATGAAGGGGACAATGCCCGAGGTCTTGCCATTCTGGCCGACCTTCTCGCCCAGGCTGCGCAGATTGCCCCAATAGGAGCCGATGCCGCCGCCCTTCGACGCCAGCCAGACATTCTCGTTCCAGAGGTCCACGATCGAATCGAGGCTGTCATTCGCCTCGTTCAGGAAGCAGGAAATGGGCAAGCCGCGCGTCGTGCCGCCATTGGACAGCACCGGGGTCGCGGGCATGAACCAGAGCTTGCTGATATAATCATAGAGGCGCTGCGAATGCGCCGCGTCATCGCCATAGGCCGAGGCCACGCGGGCAAACAGGTCCTGGTAGCTTTCGCCCGGCAGGAGGTAGCGGTCATCGAGCGTGGCCCGGCCGAAATCGGTCAGCAGGGAATCCCGGCTGCGATCCATCTGGACCTGGAAATGTCCCTGAAGCTGAACGGCATCGAACACGGTCTTTTCCCTCAATTCCCCGGCGCCGGGATATGCCTGAAACACATCGTCACCGCAACTACATATAGCGGCCTCAGGATTAATGGACACCAGATGCGGTGGTTGCGAGCCCCTCATGCTTTCGCGGAAACTCCTGTAACTCCGCCGGTGTTCCTGATATGTTCATATCGGAGGGTGCCACGAAACACAAGCCGACCGTGTCATGGCAGCCACAGGGGGGGGGCTGGGGAATTCATCCCCCTGATCCAGGGGCCTTTGCAGGGCGAAGGCGGCGGCGGCGCCTCACTCCAGGGGCCGCAACCCGCACCAATCGGCGATGAAGCAGGCCATGGCGAGTGTCGTGGCCTTGAGGTGTTCGAGGTTGGTGCGCTCATCAAAGCCGTGGTTGTTCTCGCCCTGGGGGCCGTAGCAGAGCGCGGGCATGTCGAAATACAGCCCGTAGAACCGGGTATCGTTCACCGCCGTCGTGATTCGCGCGCCCATCTCCGCGCCGAAGGCGCTGCGATGTGCCTCGGCCAGGATGTGCTCGGCCTCGCTGCCTGGTTCCAGCACGAAGCCATCGGCCAGGAAGCCGTGCCACTGCACCTCGGGCGGGTTGTTGGAGAGGAAATTGTCGCTGCGCGCGGCGGCGGCGACAGCATGCTCCACCGCACGCTGGCACTCGGCCACATCCTGGCCGGGCAGCAGCCCGATCCGGCAATCCACCTCGCACCAGGCCGGCGTGGAGCTGGCCCAGTCGCCGCCCCGGATCATGCCGGGATTGAACTTGATGGGGTCCTGAAGCTGGGAATACCAGGGGTGGGTCCTGGCCACCTCGTTCAGCCCCCTGGTGTGTTCCTGCAGAGCCTGGATCAGGTGGTAGGCGCTCATGATCGCATTGCTGCCTGATTGGGCCACGGCGACATGGACGGGCACGCCGCGCACCTTCAGCCGGAACCACATGGTGCCGGTATGGGCGCGGGTGATGGTGCCGCCGGTGGGCTCGGGGATCAGGCAGGCCTCGGCCCGGTAGCCGCGCAGCAGGGTGGCGAGCGCGCCATTGCCGGTGCTCTCCTCCTCCGTCACGGTTTGCAGGTGGATATCGGCACCGGGCGCGAAGCCGGCGCCGCGCAGCGCCTCCATGGCGAAGCACATGGCCGAGACGCCAGCCTTCATGTCATTGGCGCCGCGCCCATACATCCAGCCATCCTTTACCGTGGCGCCATAGGGCGGGAAGCTCCACATCTCGGCCGGGCCTTCGGGCACCACATCAATATGCCCCTGGATGATGAGGCTGCGGCCAGTCGGCGCGCTGCACCGCTTGGAGGCGACGACCTGGAAGGAGCCGGCGGGGTCCACCTCGACCATCGGGCTGGCCTTGGGGTGCTCCGAGAGATGTACATCGGCGATGGAGAAGCGGTCCACGCTGTAGCCGCGGGCATTGAACCAGCGCGCCATGTGGTCCTGCAGCGGCGCCTCCCGCCCGCGCAGCGAGGGGTGGCGCACGATATCGGCAAGGAAGCGCACCTGCTCGTCAAAGCCGCGATCCACGGCGTCACTCAGCCGGGCGAGAATGGACTTGTCAGGCATGGTTCGACCTCCGATTGATCACTCGGCGGGCGAAGCCAGCAGAGCGTTGGTGCAGCAGATGGCGCGCGCATCGTAACGCACCCGCGCCCGCTGCGCTGCCCGATTCACGCGCAGATAATGCGAGGCAATCACGCCCGGATCATCCGTGGCCGCGCGCATCGCCTGCGCGCATCCATGATCGGCGACCGTGCGGAACATCGGCGTGAAGGGGCCGGGCGAATTGGGCAGATGTGGTACCCGCGCGAAGGAGAAGGCGACATCCTCCGCCCCGAAGGGCGTGTCGTCATGGAAGCGCAGGCCCTCACGCAGGCGGAATTCCCAGGTGAGATCATCCACATTGCACAAGCACGGGGAGGATGCGGCTTTGCGTGTCCAGATCAATCAGCGGGTTGAAGATCCGGTGCAACTGCGCGTTGTTGCTGCGGGAGGAGTGATGATGTGGGTCCATCCCCGTGGGGATGTCCGCCATGCCGGCATTCAGCCTGCGCTGCGCGAAAGCAGGCAAGCCGGCTTCAGCTTGAGGCCCGCCCGGTTGGCGTCCAGCGAGTTACCCGATGGGCGAGTTACCCGATGGGCCTGCGGTAGAAGGCCATGGGGATGGCGATGGCCAGCACCACGGCGCCCAGCAGGATATTAGAGCGGGATGCGTTGAGGCGGAATCGCCGAAAACGTTGAATCCCGCTCTCAGAAGTGGCGAGACCATGAAAGTGAGCGCAAGCGAACGCATCATGGTCTAGAGCATCATCCGATCAAACGGAATCGTTTGATCGGATAAAGATGCTCGTAATTCAATGATCTAGAGCTTTTGCCGTGAGCCTTTCCGAACGGAAAAAGCTCTAGGGAATGTTCTTCACCGTTTCCGGCGCGCCGAAATTCTCGATGAAGATCGAGGCGACCAGCCCGATGCCGACGATCCCGAAAGCCGGGAAGTTGCCCCAGCCCGAAACTTCGCGCCGCATCTGCGTCCGTGTGTCCTGCATTTGATCGCGCCTCAAACCCAGTGGTTGCGGGAAGGATGGCCGCCCCGCGCCCCCACGCCAATCCAAAGACTCAGCCCAGCGCCTTCGCATAGGCCTCCGCGCTGAAGCCCACCAGGCGGCGCGGCCCGAGATCCAGTACCGGGCGCTTGATCATCGAGGGCTGGGCCAGCATCAGCGCCATGGCGCGCGTGGCGTCCAGGCCCTGCTTCTCCGCCTCGGGCAGCTTGCGGAAGGTGGTGCCGGCGCGGTTCAGCAGCGCCTCCCAGCCCAGTTCCCCGACCCAGGCGGCAAGTGTCTGGGGCGCGATGCCATGGGTCTTGTAGTCATGGAAGGCGTAGGCGACGCCCTTGGCATCCAGCCAGGCGCGGGCCTTCTTCATGCTGTCGCAATTCTTGATGCCATGGAGGGTGATGGGCATGGGTGGCTCCGGCTGGTGGGTGGCCGTTCCTTCACACGGATTTGCGGGGAGCGACAACCACGGGGCCGCCCTGGCCGTTCAGGCCGGATGCCCGATCGCGTCATCCTGCAGATCGCCGCCAGCGGCCTGTTCATTGCCATGGTGGTCGGGCGGACCTTCGCCTGGAGCAACCGGAGGCTCGCCAGGGATTTCGAGGCATCCATCGCATTGGCCGAGGCCTTCCTCTACGCCGCCTCCGTCATGCTCCTGCGACGCCGGAGTGCTCGTTGCGCTTGAGCTTCGAGACTGTGGTCGGCCAGTTGCGCTGCGCGGGTGGCATATTGCAGGGCGGCGTGGATGGCGATGGCCGGGCCGCAAGCCCTTCATCCTGGCAAGCGCCTACGGGCCCCGCGTGACCTGGCCTGCGAGCCCACCCTGAGCGGCGTGAAAAACTGATCCAGCCGACCAAGCAGGTCGGGGCGGTGAGCGAGCTTCCGCAGCCCCGGTGGCCCTGCCATTCAACAGGCGGCCACGCGGCGCCGCACCATCCGCATCAGTTCCGTCACGCCGCAGGTCTTCGCATTCGCCAACCGGGCCTCGGCCCTCCCCGCGGGCGCGCAGGGGCTCGGAGATGACGACGTGGAAATCGGGCGCCAGGCCGTCATGGAAATTGCTGTCCTCGGCGGAGACCTGCCCACCACGGGCCAATCATCGCCGCATCGTCGCGAGATCCGCCTGGCCGAGTCTCGATCTGTAGAGGTTATGCGGCTGTATTCTGCCCCACTGTGCATGCGCCGGGGCCGGCACCCGGGGCGCGAGGATGAGCATGGGGCAGATATGCGCCGCCGGCCTCACCGGATCGGCGCTCCGGCCGCGACCCAGGCGATGATCTTGCCGCGCTCCTCATCGGTCAGGTCGGTCACGTTGCCGGGGGGCATCGCCTCGGTCTGCACCTGCTGGCGCGTCGCCGCGGCCCAGCGGCGGATCTGCGTGGGGGTTTCCAGCAGCACGCCCTTGGGGGCGGCGGCCATGCCCTCGAAGCTCGGCCTTGCCGCGTGGCAGGCGGCGCAGCGGCTCGCCATGATGGCCTGCACCTCCTCGAAGGGCGGTGCCTCGATGCCGGCGAAGCGCGGATCGGCGCGCGGGGCGACCAGCGCCGCCAGCAGGCCCAGCGCCACCACGCCGCCCACCGGCAAGGCCCAGTTGGAGCGGCCGGAATGGCGCAGCACGAAGAATTGCCGGATCATGGCGCCCGCCACCGCCACCAGGATCAGCACCAGCCAGTTGAGCTTGGCCTGGTACAGCATCGGGTAGTGCGGGCTGATCATCAGCAGCAGCACCGGCAGCGTCAGATAGGTGTTGTGCACGCTGCGCTGGCGGCCCCACTCGCCATATTTCGGATCGGGCGCCTGCCCCGCCTCGATCGCCTTCACCATCTTCTTCTGGCCGGGGATGATCACCATCGCGACATTGGCCACCATGATGGTGCCGGTAATGGCGCCGATCAGCAGGAAGGCGCCGCGGCCGGAAAAGATGTGCGTCGCCACCAGTACCAGCACGAGCAAAAGCCCCGAGCCGGCCAGCAGCAAGTTGCGTTCATTCGTCATCCGCCGGCACAGCAGGTCATACCCCACCCAGCCCGCCACGATCATCACCAGCGAGAGCGTGATGGCCAGCCAGACCGGCAGGTCCAGCACCTCGGGGTCAATCAGATAGGTGCTGGCCTGGCCCCAATAGATCAGGACGAAGAGCGCGAAACCGCTGAGCCAGGTCCAATAGGCCTCCCATTTGAACCAATGCAGCGTGGTGGGCATCACCTCGGGCGCGCCCTTGTATTTGCGCTTGTGGTAGAAGCCGCCGCCATGCAGCGACCATTGCTCGCCGCGCAGCAGCGGGTTGCCGTCCTTGGGTGCCTCCAGGCTGTTGTCGAGCGCGATGAAATAGAAGCTGGCGCCGATCCAGGCGATGCCGGTGACGATGTGCAACCAGCGCAGCAGCAGGTTGGCCCATTCCATCAGATAGGCGGAATCGAGTTCCATCAGCTGCCCCTGTAGCTGGTGTAGCCGAAGGGCGAGACCAGCAGCGGCACATGGTAATGCGCCTCATCGGCCAGGCCGAAGCTCAGGGTCACCTCGTCCAGGAAGGGCGGCTCGGGCAGGGTCACGCCCTGGGCGCGGAAATAGGCGGCGACCTGATAGACCAACTGGTAGCGGCCGGGCTGGTATCTGGCCTCGGAGAGCAATTCGCCCGGCGCGCGGCCATCGGCGGTGGTGACGCCCTCGGCCAGCTTCACCCGCGCCTCGCCCTCCAGCCGATACAGGCAAAAGCCCATTCCGGCACCGGGGCGGCCATGGGCGGTGTCCAGGACGTGGGTGGAAAGACGGCTCATCGCGTCACCTCATGTTGCGGTGCAAAGCTGGAGCGCGGCAGCGGGCCATCACAAGAGGCCCCATTGAATTGTCGTTTCAATGCAGCCGGACTTTCTTACGGTAAGTGACTCCGCGCAAAGCATTTGGACCGATTTTGTTCAGGTGGCGCTGGATCACGATGCCCAGTTCACGGTCGGTGAACAGGCCCCGCAAGACTTCCATATCCAACCGGGCGCGATCAAAGCCTTCGACCTCCCATACCAGAACATCCTCTGGAACATGCGCTGTCGTGGGGGCCTCGCCTTCAGGGTGAATCACGGACTGATCAGCCGCCTGAATGATGGGAATGGAGCTGGGATCCGGGACGGCTTGGCGCTCGGATTGCACAGCGTGGTTCATGCGGGACTCCAGTTCACGCAATGCTTCGACCGCTGGCTGGGAGATCGTGGCGAAGAAACCGTCCACGGATTTACCCGCCTTGATGAATGTTGCCTTGTCAGCCTTCCGTTGCCGGTCGCATTCCCTGAGCAGCTTGCCGATCTGGGCCGCATAGACGCGGGCACGCTCAACTTCGTCGCGGCTTTCGAAAACCTCGGGAACGCGCGCCATCGCCGCCACGAGTGCGTCACGTCTTGCGATCAAGCGTTCATTGGCCTCCCGCAAGAGACGGTCAAGCGCGGGCGCATCCACATCGAACAAGTTGGACCGAACGGCCATGCAATCCCCCGACTGACACGCATCACCCTGCATGTTTTCGCTGGTTGATTTCAAGCGCCATGCCGTCCAATAGGGCAACCCGACCAAGGATTTTCCATGCCCAGCACGCCCACAGCCCCCAACCCCGTCGCCGCCGTCAGCGAAGCGCGCCAATGGCAGCGCCTGATGGAGATGGGCGCGCTGGGCGGCTTCACGGATGCCGACGGCAACTGGGGCGTGAACCGTGCCTGCCTCACGGAAAATGACCGCAAATCCCGCCGCCTGCTGATCTCCTGGGCCGAGGCGGCGGGCCTCACCACCAGCGTGGACCGGCTGGGCAACCTGTTCCTGCGCCATGAGGGCATCGACCCCATGCTGGCCCCCGTGCTGACCGGCAGCCACATGGACAGCCAGCCGGCCGGGGGGCGCTTTGACGGCATATGGGGCGTGCTGGCCGGGCTGGAGGCCGTGCAGGCCCTGCGCGAGGCGGGCGTGACCACCAGGCGCCCCATCGAGGTCGTCGCCTGGACCAATGAGGAAGGCGGCCGCTACGCGCCGGGCTGCATGGGCAGCATGGCCTATGCCGGCTACCGCCCGCCCGAGACCTGGGACGCCGTGTTGGACAAGGAGGGCATCCCCTTCGGCCAGGCGCTCACCGACATGTTGGCCACCGAGAGTGATATTCCCCGGCGCCCGCTCGGCGTGGTCGAGGGCCAGGCACCCTTCGCCTATGTGGAAGCGCATATCGAGCAGGGGCCGACACTGGAAAGCCAGGATGCCGATATCGGCGTGGTCACCGGCATCCAGGGCAGCCGCTGGTTCCTGGTGGAGATCACCGGCAAGTCCGACCATGCCGGCACCACGCCGGTCGGCCTCAGGCGCGATGCCGTGCAGGACATGGTGCGCGCCATCAACGCGCTGAATCTGCTGATGGCCGACCCCACGGACACGCTGCGCTTCACCGTGGCCTCCATCGAGATCCTGCCCAATTCCTCCAACTCCGTGGCGCAGACCGCGCGCTTCACCATTGACCTGCGCCACCCCGACAACGCCATCCTCCAGCCGCGCGGCAATGCGATCGAGGGTGTGATCCAGTCGGCCATGCGCCATTGCACCGCGAGGGTGACCGAGCGCTTCCACGCCACGCCCACCATCTTCGCGGCCCTGGTGCCGGATGCGGTGGAGGCCGCCGCCCGTGCCCAGGGGCTGCGCGCGCTGCGTATGCCCTCGGGCGCCTTCCACGACGCGCAATTCATGCACCCGCACTGCCCCACTGGCATGATCTTCGTGCCCTGCCGGGGCGGTGTGTCGCACCACCCTTCCGAATATTCCGAGCCCCACGAACTTGCCGCTGGCGCCCGCGTGCTGGCGCAGGTCCTGCTCGATTTGGCGAATGCCTGACCCATGCCCTTCCAGACCGGCGGTGAATCCCCAATGAGTGACCAACTCTCCTTGTCCAAGGACCGCATCCGCGCCCTGCTGCTCGAAAATATCTCCGACACGGCGGTCGAGCTGCTGGCGCAGGATGGCTACACCAATGTGACGCGCGAGAAGAAGGCACTGGAAGGCCAGGCGCTGGTGGATGCCGTGCGCGGCGTGCACATGCTGGGCATCCGCAGCCGCACCACCATCACCGAGGAGGTGCTGGCCAATGCCGACAGGCTGATGAGCATCGGCTGCTTCTGCATCGGCACCAACCAGGTGGACCTGGATGCCGCGCGGCATCGCGGCATCCCGGTGTTCAACGCGCCTTTCAGCAACACGCGCTCGGTGGCCGAACTCACCCTGGGCGAGATCGTGATGCTGCTGCGCGGCATTTTCCCGAAATCCAGCGCCGCGCATCGCGGTGAATGGGACAAGTCGGCCGATGGCTATCGCGAGGTGCGCGGCCGCACGCTGGGTATCGTGGGCTATGGCAATATCGGCAGCCAGCTCTCGGTTCTGGCCGAGGCGTTTGGCATGCGTGTGATCTACTTCGACACGGCGGCCAAGCTGCCGCATGGCAATGCCAGCCGCTGCGCCAGCCTGGATGAATTGCTCCACTGGTCCGATGTGGTGACCATCCACCTGCCCGAGACGCCGGCGACGATGAACCTGCTGGATGCCAGCCGCATCGCCAAGATGAAGGCCGGCGCCTACCTCATCAACAATGCCCGCGGCACGCTGGTCGATGTGGATGCGCTGGCCGCGGCCCTGCGCTCCGGCCACCTGGCAGGCGCGGCGCTCGACGTCTTCCCCGAGGAGCCCAAGCGCAATGGCGACCCGTTTGTCTCGCCCCTGCAAGGCATCCCGAATGTGATCCTGACGCCGCATATCGGCGGCAGCACGGAGGAAGCGCAGTCGCGCATCGGCGAGGAGGTGGCGCGCAAGCTGGCCGACTACTCCGACACCGGCAGCACCGAGGGTGCCGTGAATTTCCCGCAGGTGGCGCTGCCCGCGCGGCCCACCGGCACGCGCTTCATGCATGTGCACCGCAACGCGCCGGGCGTGCTGGGCAATGTCAACCAGGTGTTCGCCAAGCGCGGCGTGAACATCGCGGGCCAATACCTCCAGACGGATGGCGAGATCGGCTATGTTGTGGTGGATGCCGGCGCCACGCGCGATGGCGACGCCATCCTGGCCGAGCTGCGCGCCCTGCCGCATACCATCCGCGCGCGACTTCTCTATGAGCGGGAATAGCCCCCCGGCATCATGACCTGGAGGCGCGGCGCGGGATTTGCGCGCGGTCGCCGGTGAGGGTCAGCGGCTTTCGCAGCGCCTTCCCGCATCTTCGCAGGAAGGGGCGGAAATTTTCGCGATTGCCCGGTATGAGGCAGGCTGTCCGCCGAATTCCGGAAAAGCCCGGCAAGTTCAGTTGTTTGCCGGGCTTTTCCTACTCCCACTCAATCGTCCCCGGCGGCTTGCTCGTGATGTCATACGTCACCCGGTTCACGCCGCGCACCTCATTCACGATGCGGTTCGCCACCCGGCCCAGGAACGCCATGTCGAAGGGATAGAATTCCGCCGTCATGCCATCCGTGCTGGTCACGGCTCGCAGCGCGCAGGCCATGTCATAGGTGCGGCCATCGCCCATCACGCCCACGGTGCGGACGGGCAGCAGCACGGCGAAGGCCTGCCAGATGGCGTCATACAGCCCAGCGGCGCGGATTTCCTCCAGATAGACCGTGTCCACCTTCCGCAGCAGGTCGGCCTTCTCGCGCGTCACTTCGCCGGGGATGCGGATGGCCAGGCCAGGCCCCGGGAAGGGATGGCGGCCCACGATTTCCTCGGGCATGCCGAGCTCACGGCCCAGCACGCGCACCTCATCCTTGAACAGCTCTCGCAGCGGCTCCACCAGTTGCATCCGCATGCCAGCGGGCAGGCCGCCGACATTGTGGTGGCTCTTGATGGTGACCGAAGGCCCGCCCGTGGCGGAGACGCTCTCGATCACATCCGGATAGAGCGTGCCCTGCGCCAGGAAATCGGCGCCGCCGATCTTGTTCTGCTCCTCCTCGAAGACCTCAATAAAGAGGCGGCCGATGATCTTGCGCTTCTGCTCCGGGTCGGTGACGCCGGAGAGCTGACCGAGGAACAGATCGCTCGCATCGCGATGCACCAGCTTGATGTTGAAGCGGTCGCGGAAGGTCTTCACCACCTGCTCGCTCTCATTGGCGCGCATCAGGCCGTGATCCACATAGATGCAGGTCAGCTGGTCGCCGATCGCCTCATGCAGCAGCACCGCCGCCACCGAGGAATCCACGCCGCCCGAAAGCCCGCAGATCACCCGGCCGCTGCCCACCTGGGCGCGGATCTTGGCGATGGTCTCGGCGCGATAGCCGGCCATGGTCCAATCGCCCGTGCAGCCGCAGATGCCGTGGGTGAAGTTGCGCAGCAGGGCCGCGCCGTGGGGCGTGTGCACCACCTCGGGGTGGAACATCGTGCCGTAATAGCGGCGGGCATCATCGGCGATCAGGGCGAAGGGCGCGCCCTCGCTCTCGGCCACCACGCGGAAGCCTGCCGGCAGCACGGTGATGCGGTCCCCATGGGACATCCAGACCGTCTCGCGCGCGCCCTTGGCCCAGACGCCCTGGGTGATCGGACAATCGGAGGTGACGGTGACAACGGCGCGGCCGAATTCGCGCGCATGCCCGCCCTCGACTGTGCCGCCCAACTGGTGCGCCAGCGTCTGCTGGCCGTAGCAGATGCCCAGGATCGGCAGGCCCGAGGCAAAGGCGTAGTCGGGCGCGCGGGGACTTTCGCCCTCCGTCACGGAAGCCGGCCCGCCCGAGAAGATGATGCCCTTGGGGGCGAAGGCGCGGATGCGCGCCTCGGGGGCGGCGTTGAAGGGCCAGATTTCGCAATAGACGCCCGATTCCCGCAGGCGGCGCGCGATGAGCTGCGTCACCTGGCTGCCGAAATCGAGGATGAGGATGCGGTCTTGCGCGGCGGGTGTCGTGTTCATGGCGTTGGGCAACACGGGGCGCGCCCCGCGTCAAGGGTGCGGGGCCGTCAGCGGGGGAGCTTTGTGGTCGCCGTGGCCGTCAGCAGCGTGTGGATCGGCTCCCACGCATAGGCGAGCTGGGTGGTCTTCTGGCCGGCGAAGACGATCTCCTCCCGCGCGGCGAGCTTGGCGCCCAGCCGCTCATAGAACCAGCGCGAGGGGTTGTCCTGCAGCACCCAGGCGAAGGCCGATTCAGCGCCAAGGGAGGCCAGATGCGAGGCCATGGCCCGCATCAGCCGCCGGCCGATGCCGCGGTCACGGAAATCATCCAGGAGATACAGCGTCTCGACCTCGCCCTCGGCGATGGTGGGCCGGCGGGACATGCCGCCGGTGATGAAGCCCACCACGCCGCCGCCCGGCGCTTCCTGCCGGTCCGCCACGGCGACGAAGCCGGCATGGCCGCCGCGCCGTTCCAGGATGGCGCGCTCATAGCCGAGGCTCTCCTGCGTCTCGTTCAGACTGGCCAGGTAGGCTTCGGGCAGGACGCCGGCATAAGTGCTGCGCCAGGCGGCCAGATGGACGCGCGCCATGGCATCGGCATCTCCGGGGCGGGCACGGCGGATCGTGACCATCGCGGGGGAGGCCTACAGGTCCGATCGCCTCTGCCGCCCTTCGGCAGAGGCGTGAATCGGCCCGCTCATGACTTCGCTTTTTCGGGGCCTGCGCGTTCCAGCACGGCGCAGAAAAATCCATCCGTGCCATGCGCGCCGGGCGAGAGCAGCATGTGCTCGGCCATGGTGGGCGGTGTGCCGGCCAGGCCGGCCTCGGTCCAGGCCGCGCTCAGCGGGATGGCGCGGAAGGCCGGGTGGCTCGCCAGGAAGCTTTCGACCTGCAATTCATCCTCCTCCGGCAGCAGCGAGCATGTCGCGTAGATCAGCCTACCCCCAGGCTTCACCAGATGCACCGAAGTTGCAAGAATTTCATGTTGCTTCCCGAGAAGCTCGCGCAGGTCCTCGGGGCCGGTGCGGCTGCGGGCATCGGGGTTGCGGCGCCAGGTGCCGGTGCCCGTGCAGGGCGCATCCACCAGCACGCGGTCGAAGGTGGCGGCGCGGCGCTTCACCCAGCGGTCGCCCGCTTCCAGCAGATGCGTCTCGGCATTGTGGACGCCCGCGCGGCGCAGGCGCTTATTGGCGCCTTCCAGGCGCGGCACCGAGACATCGCAGGCGGTGATGCGGCCCTGGTTGTTCATGGTCGCCGCCATGGCGAGCGTCTTGCCCGCCGCCCCCGCGCAGTAATCAGCGACGCGCATGCCTGGCCGCGCGCCGGCGAGTGCGGCGATCAATTGGCTGCCCTCATCCTGCACCTCGATGATCCCGGCCTTATAGGCGGCGGTGCCGGTGATGGGGGTGCGATGCGGCAGGCGCAGGCCCCAGGGGGAGAAGGGCGTGGTCTCCGAGACCAGCCCCTCGGCGCGCAGGGCGGCCTGGGCGGCCTCGCGCGTGGATTTGAGCAGATTGACCCGCAGATCAAGCGGGGCGGTCGCTTCCATGGCCAGCGACTCGGCATCCAGCGTCTCGCCGAAGCGGGCCTGGAAGCCGGGCATGGCCCAGTCCGGCAGGTTCATGCGCGGCCCGTCCGGCATTTCCTTTCCGGTCAGCGGCTTGCCGACCAGCGCCTCGCCCACGCCCATCTCGCCCACATCCAGGGGGCCGGCGGCAAAGCGCCCGCCATCGAACAGCCGGGCGGCTTCGACCAGCTTGCGCTTCTCGGCGAGGAGGAGGTGGGCCAGCACCAGCAGCCGTGGCGTCAGGCGCGCGCCGGTCTGGGCGATCCACCATTCCAGCCTCAGGCGCTGGCGCAGCACACCCCAGGCGAGATCCGACACGGCGCGCCGGTCGCTGCCGCCGATATAGCGGCGGGCGCGGAAGAAATCGGCGCTGATGGCATCCGCCGGCCGGCGTGGCTGCTCGAACACCTGGTGCAGCAGGTCAATCGCGGCGGAGAGCCGCCCCTCGGGCGTCATGTGAGCAGGCCGGGGAGGGAGGAGAGGTTGGTCAGGCTTGGCACGCCGGCAGCTTCCAGCCCGTATTCATCGGGCGCGTTGGTACGATTGACGCGGATGGCGCGAAAACCCGCTGCCAGGCCCGCCTGGGTGTCCCAGGGATTGGCGGAGACGAACATCATGCGTGAGGTCGGCAGCCCCAGGCGCTGCCCGGCCAGCGCATAGACGCGGCGATCCGGCTTGAAAATGCCCACCGCCTCGACCGAGAGCAGCGCGTCCAGCAGGGTCGAAATGCCGGCGGCCTGGGTCGCATCCACCAGCATCATGGGCGAGCCGTTGGAGAGGATGGCGGTCCGGGTGCCGGCCTCACGCAGGGCGCGCAGCATGGCGGGCACCTCGGGGTAGGCGTCCAGGCGGCGATAGGCGCCCAGCAGGTCTTGCTCCAACACCGCATCGCGGATGCCGAAGCGGGCGCAGGTGAAGCGCAGCGCCTCCGTGGTGCAGGTCCAGAAATCCTGGTGGTGGTCGGGGCCGGTCAGGCTGCGGACCCAGGAATATTCCAGTTGCTTCACCCGCCACTCGGCCGAGAAGGCGGCGGCCTCCGCCCCGATGCGCGCGGCATGGCGGGAGACGGCGGAATGCACATCCAGCAGCGTGCCGTAGGCGTCGAAGACCACGGCCTGGATGGCGCGTTCCGGTCGGCCGCGGTTTTCACCCATCGGTGCGGTAATTCGGCGCTTCGCGGGTGATCGCCACGTCATGCACATGGCTCTCGCGCAGGCCGGCATTGGTGATGCGGCGGAAGCGGGCATTGCGCTGGAGGTCGGCGATGGTGGCGCTGCCGGTATAGCCCATGGCGGCGCGCAGACCGCCGACCAGCTGATGGATCACGGCGCCCACCGGGCCCTTGTAGCCCACGCGGCCTTCGACGCCCTCGGGCACCAGCTTCAGCTGGTCACTCACATCGGCCTGGAAGTAGCGGTCGGCGCTGCCCTGCGCCATGGCGCCCAGGCTGCCCATGCCGCGATAGGATTTGTAGGAGCGGCCCTGGTAGAGAAACACCTCGCCCGGCGCTTCATCCGTGCCGGCGAACATGCTGCCCATCATCACGCATTCGGCGCCGCCCGCGAGAGCCTTGGCGATATCGCCCGAATTGCGGATGCCGCCATCGGCGATGCAGGGCACGCCGCGCTCCCGCGCCGCCGCCGCGCATTCCATGACCGCCGTCAGCTGCGGCACTCCCACGCCGGCCACGATTCGGGTCGTGCAGATGGAGCCAGGTCCGATGCCGATCTTCACCGCATCCGCGCCCGCCTCTATCAGCGCCAGCGCGCCTTCGGGCGTGGCCACATTGCCCGCGATGATCTGTACCGTGTTGGAGAGGCGCTTGATGCGCTCGATCGCGGCCAGCACGCCGCCGGAATGGCCATGCGCGGTATCCACCACGATGACATCGGCCTCGGCCAGGACCAGCGCCTCGGCGCGGCGGAAGCCGTCATCGCCCACGCCGGTGGCGCCGGCGGCGCGCAACCGGCCCAGACCATCCTTGACCGCATTGGGGTGGGCTTCGGACTTGTCCATGTCCTTGACCGTGATGAGGCCGACGCAGCGTCCGGCATCATCCACCACCAGCAGCTTCTCCAGCCGGCGCTTGTGCAGCACCGTGCGCGCCTGCTCGGCCGTCACATTCTGCGGCGCGGTGACGAGGTTTTCCCGCGTCATCAGCTCATAGACGCGCTGCTTGGGGTCGGTCGCGAAGCGCAAATCGCGGTTGGTGATGATGCCCACCAGGCGGCCCGTGCCAGGCTCCACCACGGGGAAGCCCGAGATGCGGTGCCGGGCCTTCAGCTCCATCACATCGGCCAGAGTCTGCTCGGGGTTCACCATGACGGGGTTGACCACCATGCCGCTCTCGAAGCGCTTCACCTGGCGGATCTGGTCGGCCTGCTCGTCCGGCGTCATGTTCTTGTGGATGACGCCGATGCCGCCCCGCTGGGCCATCGCAATCGCCATCGGCGCCTCGGTCACCGTGTCCATGGCGGCGGCGATCAGCGGGATATGCAGCGAGATTTCGCGCGTGAGGCGCGTGCGCGTGTCGGTCTGGCCGGGCAGCACGGTGGAATAGGCGGGGAGCATCAGCACGTCGTCAAAGGCATAGGCCTCTACGATGCGGATGGGTTCGACGAAATCGAGAGATGCCATGGCGGGGCCTTTCGGGCGGTCACACGACCTTGGCGTGCTGCCTTAACCGCGAGGCGGCTTTGCGTCCAGCGTTGGAATCTGACGGGCAGGTATGAATATATATACGCAGCCCTGAGACGGCGGGCAGCCGGCGCGCGCGCTACTTCTTGAAGCCCGTCGCCACCACATAGAGTTCGCTGCTTTCCTTGCGGCTGGCGGGCGGCTTGGCGTGGCGGACCTCGGCGAAATTCCGGCGCAACTGCTCCAGCATCGCCTTCTCGCTGCCGCCCTGGAACACCTTGGCCACGAAGGCGCCGCCCGGAGCCAGCACCTTCACCGCGAATTCCAGCGCCAAGGCCGCCAGGTCCATGATGCGTAGATGGTCCGTCGGCCCATGGCCCGTGGTATTGGGCGCCATGTCCGACAGCACGAGGTCCGCGAAGCCGCCGAGTGCGGCCAGCACCGCGGCCTCGGTCGCGTCATCCTGGAAATCGCCTTGCAGGATGGTGGCGCCGGGCAGGTTGTCCATCGGCAGGAGATCAAGCGCCACGACCTGGCCGCGCTCACCCAACTGGCGCAGCGCCACCTGGGTCCAGCCGCCGGGTGCGGCGCCGAGGTCCACCACGCGCTGGCCGGGCTTGAGCAGCTTGAAGCGCTCATTCAGCTCGGTCAGCTTGAAGGCCGCGCGCGAGCGATAGCCCGCTGCCTGGGCCTGCTTCACATAGGGGTCATTCAGTTGGCGCAGCAGCCAGCGCTGGCTCGCATTGCTGCGGCTGCGGGCGGTCTTGACGTTGACATGGGTGCCGCGCGGGCCGGCACCTTGCTTGATCGGCGGTTTGGCCATGCCGGGCGGTGTAGAGCAGTTTGCGCCCGACCGGAACGCCCGTTCAGGCCCGCCCGCCGCGCATGAGGCGCATGAGCATCCCCTCGCGCAGGCCCCGATCGGCCACGGTCAGCTCACCCAGCGGCCAGAGCTGGCGGATGGCGGCATAGACGGCGCAACCGGGCAGCACGAAATCCGCGCGCTCCGGCCCCACGCAGGGATGGACCGCCAGCCCCTTGCGGCCCATGGCAAACAGTTGCTCCAGCGCGGCATCGGCCGCCTGGGCGTTCAGCCGCGTGCCATCCACCAATTGCCGGCGATATTTCGGCAGCGCCATGACCACGCCAGCCAGCGTGGTGACGGTGCCCGAGGTGCCGATCAGCCGCACGCCGCCCGCGCGGATTTCCTGGCCGATGCAATGCAGCCGGTCGAATTGCGCGAGCCGGGCGTGGATATCCTCGACCACATCGGCGAAGCCATGGGTGGAGAAGCAATCGCCGCCCTCGCGCTCGGCCAGTGTGACCACGCCGCAGGGAATCGAGATGTAGCCGATCAGTTCCGGGCGGGGCCCAGAGGGGGAGCCCGTGCGAATCCAGGCGATCTCGGTGCTGCCGCCGCCGATATCGAAGAGGATGGCACGGCGGTCCCCGGGTTCCAGCAGGGGGGCGCAGCTTTCCATCGCCAACTCAGCTTCCTCGCGCGGGGAGATGATGCGGGGGCTGAGGCCGGTCTCCCGCGCGGCGCGGGCCAGGAAGGCCGGGCCATTGGCGGCGCGGCGGCACGCCTCGGTCGCGACGGCCGCCAGGCGCCGGACGGGGCGGCGGTGCAGGCGTTCGGCACAGGCGGATAGTGCCGAGATGGTGCGTTCCATCGCCGCATCCGAAAGCGCGCCGCTGCCGGCCAGGCCCTCGCCCAGGCGTACGATGCGGGAGAAGCTGTCCACGACTCGAAAGCCCTGCCGAGTGGGGGCCCCGATGAGGAGGCGGCAATTATTCGTGCCAAGGTCCAGCGCCGCGAAAAGCGCGGGCGGCGGGGCCGAGTGTCCGTGGCGGGGGAGGAGGGCACTCATCGGGGGGGGGCGGGTCCTGCGAGGGGCGATTCTGTCATGATCGTGAAGCAGGGATGTCATCGCAAGCGGGAACTGCGCTTGGCAAGCGCGAAATGCGGTGTTAGGACCCCTTCCAGCCGGGCGGTCGCGCTTGGGGGATAGTTTAACGGTAGAACTTCCGACTCTGACTCGGACAGTCTTGGTTCGAATCCAGGTCCCCCAGCCATTCCGCACCTAAGCCTCGGTTTTTGCAGCACTTGCCCGTGACTGGGGGAAAATGTCCCCCAGTCATGTCCCACAACGTGTTCCACCGCCTGTCCCACGACAGAGCGGAGGAAACGCCCAAAGGACAGGGCAATGCGGGCTGTTGAGTTCCTGAAGCCTCGCGCGGAAACCTACTGGTTCAGACGGCGCGTGCCTCCGCCATTGACGGGAATCCTCGGAAAACGGGAAGTGGCCGTGTCCTTGCGGACGGGCCTGCGCCGAGAAGCCGAGGCCCGAGCCCGAGTGGCGTGGATTTGGACGGAGAAGGCGTTCTCATTGGCAAAGGGCGGCACAAGCATCGCACGGGAGCAGGCCTTGGTCCTGCTGCGCAGGCTGGCCAGTGACGAGCCATGGCACCGAGGCGAGTTGGACGAGGTCAAGGCGCTTGCCGACCGAGGCGATTCCCGCGATGTCCTGGCGCTTCTCACGCACATCCGATCAAGCGGAATCGTTTGATCGGATGATGCTCGTGATTCAATCCCACAACAAAGGCTGCACCAGCTTGAGCCTTGTGGCGTGATCCGCATTCCCCGCGCCATACGGCACGCGCCCGGCCGCCAGGGCGGTGATCTGGCGCAGCATGTCCATCACCTGGTGCCCGGCGGCGCCGGGGGGCAGGCCGCCGACATGCGGCGTGGCGATCACATCGGGGCGGGCGGCCAGGCGCGGCTTGGGCATCTGGTCGAGGAAGCTGCCCACATCCATGGCGGCGCCGGCCAAGTGGCCGGCATCCAGCGCCGCCTCATCCACCAATTCCCCGCCCGAGAGGTTGGTGAAGAAGGCGCAGGGCCGCGAAGGCGGAGGCATTCATCATGAGCCGCGTTTCGGGCGTGGAGAGGGCGAGGCTGATCACCCGCCACATGCCCGGCCGAGCCAATGCCCGACGAGCCGAAATCCAGCGCCCCAGGGCGGGCGCCGGCAGGAAGGGGAGGCCGGCGAGGAGGGGACGGGGTTCATCCCCGCATTGCGCCGCCCCTCTCGCTCCGGGTCAAGCCGGGCGGATGCAGCGCTCCACATAGCGCATGAAATGCGCGGCGGGCGGCGTCTCCAGCCCCTTCACCTTGGCCTGCTCGTCAAAGCGGCGCAGTTGCACCGCATCGGCATATCCCGGCACCGCCTCGAAGGCCGCGATTTCCTCGGGCGACATCGGGCCGCCCTGGAGGCTCAGGCTGAGGATGGAATCCTTCGAGAGCTTGGCGAAGTAATCCGCCTCGGTCGCGCAGAGATAGCGCTTGGCCGCCACATGCAACCGCACTGGCTCCGTCACCTCGGGGTCAAACATGCTGGCGAGATATTCGTATCCCAGGCGCTCATGCTCGTCATCCACGCCAGCCTTGGCCGGATCTTCGCCGAGGTTGTGGATCATGTGGCCGATATCGTGCAGCAGGGCGGCGGCGATCAGCGCGTCGGAGCAGCCCGCGCGTTCGGCCAGCCAGGCGGATTGCAGGGCGTGCTGGCGCTGGTTGATGTCGGCCAGGCCGTATTGGCCATCGGCTTTCAGCTCGATCAGTTCGGCGATGTGAGCGAGGCGGGTGTCGGACATGCAAGGCAGCTCCTTGGGGAGCGTGCATGGTAGGCGAGACGGGGGCGGGGGCTGAACCCCCGTCGCGAAATTGTCATCCGGCGGGCATGGTCTGCGCCATGGGCGGCAGCGCCACCACCTTGGCGTACCAGGCTTCCAGCTTGGGGTGGCCGGGGCGCCAGGGCTCATTGGCGTAGCGGAAATCGAGGTAGCCCAGGGCGCACGCGATGGTGATCTCGCCGATGGTGGTCAGCATGTCCAGCGTATCGGCCTCGGTCTCCAGCGCGTCGAGCGCGCGCGTCACCTTGGTCTGCTGCTGCGCGATATAGGCTTGGCGGCCCTCATCCTGCGGCAGCGTCAATTCCCGGCGGCGCGGCTGCGTCGCATCCATGATGCCATCGCCCAGCGCCTGCTGGCGCAGCGCGTTCCAGCGCGCCGGGCCGGGGGCGGGGAACAGGCCGGGCGCGCTGCCCACGCTGTCGAGATACTCGCAGATCACCGGGCTGTCATAGAGCGACTGGCCATCCGGCGTGACGAGCGTGGGCACCTTGGAGAGCGGGTTCACCGGCACCAGAGAGGGGGCCACCGTCGAAACCGTCCAGAGTTCGACCTGGCCCTCGATGCCGCGCGCGATGGCGGCGGCCAGGCATTTTCGCACATAGGGGCTGGCGGGGGAGAAGGCGAGTCTCATGGGGCGTTTTCCGTTGTCTGACGCGCCAATTCTCAGACCGAAGGCGGAATGAGGCAAGGCGGGGGCGGCCTCAGCCGCCGGTCTCGCGGGCCAGGGCGTCCATGGCCTGGCCGAAGCCGCGGAAGCTGAACAGGATCTGCACCTCGCGCCCCGCCCCGTCGCGGAAGTCGAGCCGGCCCTGATTGTCGGCCCGCGCGCGGATGCGGGTGAGGGCGGCGGCGGGCACCGCCTCGATCTCGCCGAAGCAACCCCCGCGTGAGGCGCTGCACAGGCGGAAGGGCAGGCTCAGCGCCTCGGCGGGCGGGGCGGCGGGATCGAGCAGGAGGCGGGCGGGAAGGTCCACGCGCATCTCCAGCGGCAATTGCACCAGCATGCGGTAGGGCTCGGTGCGGCTGGCGCGGCCCAGCACGATCTGCGCGATGGGCTGGCCGCGCTGGTCATTCATGGCGATGGCCACTTCGCAAGCCCGCGTGGCCGGTTGGCCCGCGGGGCGCTGGGTTTCGCAGCGCATCAGCCAGTCGCCGAAGGTGGCCTGGGTGCGGTCCGGCAACTCCGTGGCGGCGAGGGGTGCAGGGGGGGCGGCTGGCGGCGGCACCGGGGTGCGGGCCTGCTGGGCCTGGCCGGGCCAGGCGAAACCCATGGCCAGGAGAGGGACGAGAAGGGCCTGCAAAGGACTGAACGGCATGAAGGATTCCTGCGGGATGATTGCTAGACCATGATGCGTTCGCTTGCGCTCACTTTCATGGTCTCGCCACTGCTGAGAGTGGGATTCAACGTTTTTGGCGATTCCGCCTCAACGCATCCCGCTCTAAGGCGTTGACTGGAGCGGTCCGGTCACGCTTCCAGGCTTGCCACGGCGCGTACCGGGCTGCCGGTTCCGCCCTTGATCTTCAGCGGCATGGCGAGGAAGTGCCCCCTTCCCAGCACGCGCTTCTCGGCATGGGTGCTGAAGGGATAGATCTCGATCGTCGGGTGGTTGGGCAGGCGCTGCGCCTTGTGGTGGATTTCCCGGCTCAGATCGATCAGCTTCATGGCGCGCGCCCCGTGGTGTCAGGGGCCAGATTGACACCCCGGCCCCTCGCTGCGAAGCCTTTGCCCATCATCCGAGGAGCCCGCACCCCATGAGCCTGCAAGCCCGCATCGAAGCCCTCTGGGAGAAGCGCGACACGCTCTCCGCCACCACCCAGGGGCAGCCCCGCGAGGATGTGCAGTCGGTACTCGAAATGCTCGACCGTGGCGAGGTGCGCGTGGCCGAGAAGGGCACAAATGGCTGGCAGGTCAATCAATGGCTCAAGCAGGCGGTGCTGCTCTCCTTCCGGCTGACCGATTCGGCGCCGATGGACACGGCTGCCGGCGCCTATGACAAGGTCGCGCTGAAATGGGCCGGCTGGGGGCCTAATCGCTGGAAGGAAGCGGGCTTCCGCGCCGTGCCGGGCGCCGTGGCGCGCCATTCCGCGTATATCGCGCCCAATGTGGTGCTGATGCCGAGCTTCGTGAATCTCGGTGCCCATGTCGGTGCGAATACGATGGTGGACAGCTGGGCCACGGTGGGTTCTTGCGCGCAGATCGGCAGGAATGTGCATCTCTCGGGCGGCGTGGGCATCGGCGGCGTGCTGGAGCCGCTGCAGGCCAATCCCGTCATCATCGAGGATGATTGTTTCATCGGCGCGCGCTCCGAGGTGGTGGAGGGCGTGATCGTCGAGCAGGGCTCGGTGCTCTCCATGGGCGTCTTCCTCTCGGCCACGACAAAGATCGTGGACCGTGCGACGGGCGAGGTCTTCATCGGCCGCGTGCCCTCCTATTCGGTCGTCGTGCCCGGCAACCTGCCGGGCAGGCCGCTGCCGGATGGCTCGCCGGGGCCGTCGCTCTATTGCGCCGTGATCGTGAAGCGGGTGGATGCCCAGACGCGCGCCAAGACCAGCATCAACGACCTGCTGCGTGACTGAGGCGACCGACCCGATTCCGCTCGCGCAGGCGCTGATCCGGTGTCGCAGCATCACGCCAGCCGATGATGGCGCGCTGGATGTGATGGAGGCGGCCCTGCGGCCACTCGGCTTCACCTGCACGCGGCTGCCATTCGGCGAAGTGGACAACCTCTTTGCCCGGCGCGGCACGGCCAGCCCGCATTTCTGCTATGCGGGCCATACCGATGTGGTGCCACCCGGCGATGAAGCCGCCTGGGCCGATAGCCCCTTCGCCGCCGTGATCCGCGATGGCGTGCTTTACGGGCGCGGCGCCTGCGACATGAAGGGTGGCATCGCCGCCTTCGTCGCCGGCCTGACCGACTACCTGGCCACCAAGCCCGACCATCCCGGCTCCCTCTCGCTGCTCATCACCGGCGATGAGGAAGGCCCCTCGGTGGATGGCACGCGCCGTGCGCTGGAATGGATGGCCGAGAACGGCCACACGCCGGATATCTGCGTGGTGGGGGAGCCGACCTCGCAACAGGCGCTGGGCGACACCATCAAGATCGGCCGGCGCGGCAGCATGAACGCCTGGATCACGGTGCGGGGGAAGCAGGGCCATAGCGCCTATCCGCAAAAGGCCGACAATCCGGTGCATCGCCTGACGCGCGTGCTGCACGCGCTGACCGCGACGGCGCTGGACCAGGGCAGCGATTGGTTCGAGGCCTCGACGCTGCAAGTCACCGGCATCCAGGTGGATAACTCCGCCACCAATGTGATCCCGGCCGAGGCGCGCGCCTTCCTCAACATCCGCTTCAACGACAAGCACAACTCGGCCGCGCTGACCGCGCATCTGCAAGCCGTGCTGGCCGAGCATGCGCCCGATCACAGCCTGCGGGTGCAGGTCTCGGGCGAGAGTTTCCTGACCAAGCCCGGCCCCTTCGTGGAGGCGCTGAAGCGCGCGGTGGAGCGCAGCACCGGCCTGACGCCGCGACTCGATACTGGAGGCGGCACCTCGGATGCGCGCTTCATCACGCGTTATTGCCCGGTGGCGGAACTCGGCGCCGTGGGGGCCACATTGCACCAGCGCGATGAATCGGCGCCCGTGGCCGAACTGCGGGAATTGGCCGGGCTGTATCGCGCCGTCATCGAGGAGTGCCTCCGCTGAACCCGCCCAGCATCACCAACGGGCTCGCCGCGGCCTGGCTCTTTGCGCGCGGCAGGGCGGAGGGGATGCTGCTCATCCAGCCGGGGATGGATGCGGCGCGGCATTCCTTCCTTGCGGCGGCGATCTGCCTGCCGCTTTTCATCGCGCTGCGGCTCACCGCCTGGTGGTTGCAGGGCGCGCCGCCGGCCGGCGTGCTGGTGGCGCTGAGCGGCGAGGTGATCGGCTATGTCCTGGGCTGGGTGGGCTTTGCCGTCGCCTCCCACTCGCTGGCGCAGCAGGCGCAGCGGTCCGGGCAATGGCCGCAATTCATCACCGCCTGGAACTGGACCAACATCGTGCAGTATCTGCTGCTGGTGGTGCTGCTGCTGCCCGCCGCGCTGGGCCTGCCCGCCTGGATCGGCAATGCGATGGGGCTGGCGGCGGTGGGTTATGCCATCTGGCTGGCATGGTTCGTCACGCGCACGGCGCTTGGCGTGCAGAGCATGACGGCGGTGATGTTCGTGGTGCTGGACCTGACGCTTGGCCTGTTCATCGGCAGCGTGATGGGGCGCATCGCCGGCAATTGAGCTGTCACTCCCAGGCGATCGGCTCCGGGTAATCCACTTGCAGGAAGGTGAGGCCCTGGGGTGGCGCCGTCTGCCCCGCCTGCCGGCGGTCCAGGCTTTCCAGCACCGCGCGCGGCCAGGAGGCGGGTTGGCGGCCCAGCCCCACCTCATGCAGCGTGCCGGCGAAATTGCGGATCTGGTGATGCAGGAAGCTGCGCCCGCTGGCGAGGATGTGAATCTCATCACCCGTGCGAACCACATCGAGCCGCTCCAGCGTCCGCACCGCATGCGGCGCCTGGCAGGAAGTGGCCCGATAGGCGGAGAAATCATGGTGCCCCACCAGCCCCTGCGCCGCCTCATGCATGGCCCTGGCATCCAGCGGCAGCGGCACATGCCAGACGCGCCCTGCCTCCAGCGCCGGCCTGGCCGCGCGGTTGAGGATGCGAAAGCGATAATGCCGCTGGATGGCCGAGAAGCGGGGCGACCAGCCCTCCGCCGCGAAGGCCGCGCCACGAATGGCGATGCGGTGCGGCTTGGTGTGGAAATCCAGTGCCGCGCGCATCCGGGCCGGCGGGAGCGTGGCCGTGATGGCAAGCTGCACCACCTGGCCCTCGGCATGCACGCCGGAATCGGTGCGGCCCGAGGCGGTGGCGGTGGGCACCACGCCCCCATTCACGCGCGCCGCCGCCGCCTCGATCACCTCCTGCACGGAGACGCCGTTGGATTGACGCTGCCAGCCGACGAATTCGGTGCCGTCATACTCCACCAGCAGGGCGTAACTCGGCATCAGCCGAGCCGGGTGCCGGGCGGCAGCGGGTAGCCGCGCAGCAGGGCATCGGCCTCCATCGCGGCGCGGCCGGGGCGTTGCAGGCGCAGCAGGCGCAGCGCCCCCGTGCCGCAGGCGATGGTCAGGCCCGAGCCTGGCAGCACCGAGCCTGGCAGCACCGGGCCTGGCAGCACCGCGCCCGGCGCCGGTTCGGCGGCCAGCACGCGCAGCATTTCGCCCGCATGCGGGAAATAGGCGCCGGGCCAGGGGTTCATGGCACGCACGCGGGCATCGAGGGCGGCGGCGGACTGCGCCCAGTCCAGCAGCCCATCCGCCTTGGTGAGCTTGGCGGCATAGGTCACGCCCGCCTCGGGTTGCGGCGTCTCAGGCGGCGCTTCGTCCAGCGCGCGCAGGATGAGGCGTGCGCCCATCGCGGCCAGCGCATCATGCAATTCGGACGTGGTGCTGCGGGGCGTGAGCGGCACGGATTCGCGCAGCAGCATGGGGCCGGTATCCAGCCCCTCCTCCATCCGCATGATGGTGACGCCGCTTTGGGCATCGCCATGCAGGATGGCGGCATGGAGCGGCGCGGCACCCCTCCAGCGCGGCAGCAGCGAGGCATGAATGTTCAGGCAGCCGCGCCGGGGCGATGCCAGCATGGCGGGCGGCAGGATCAGGCCATAGGCCGCCACCACCGCCACATCGAGATCGAGTGCCGCGAAGGCCGCATGCTCGGCCGCATCGCGCTTCACGCGGGCGGGTGTGCGAACCTCCAGCCCCAAAGCGAGGGCCGCGCGATGGACGGGGCAGGGGGTTTCCTGCTGGCCACGCCCGGCGGGCTTGGGGGGCTGGGTATAGACGGCGCGAATCTCATGCCCGGCCGCGTGCAGCGCGGTGAGTGCCGGGACGGCGAAATCCGGGCTGCCCATGAAGGCGATGCGAAGGGGCGTGCGGGCGGCGCTCATTCGCCTTCGGCGTCGCGCGCCTTGAGCTTCAGTTCCTTGGCCAGCTTTCGCAGCATCATATTGCGCTTCAGCGCCGAGAGGTGATCCACGAAAAGCACGCCGTCCAGATGGTCCATCTCATGCTGCATGCAGACGCCGAGCAGCCCATCCGCCTCCATCTCGCGCCGTGTGCCATCCAACTCGCGCCAGCGCAGCTTGATGCGTTCGGGCCGCTCCACATCGGCGTAGAGGCCGGGCAGGGAGAGGCAGCCCTCCTCGCGCAGGGCCATTTCCTTGCTGGCGGCGATGATCTCGGGGTTCACCAGCACCAACGGCTCCGGCGTGTCCTTGCCGCCACAATCCAGCACGAACATCCGCAGGTCCGAGCCCACCTGCGGCGCGGCCAGGCCGATGCCGGGGGCGGCATACATGGTGGCCAGCATGCGCGGGGCCAAGGCGCGCACCGCATCGCCATCGCCATCGCCCACCGGGCGGCATTTCAGGCGCAGCCGAGGGTCGGGCACCAGCAGGATGGGGAGTTTTTCGTCATTCATGATGGCCCGTGAGGTAGCGCCTGCCTCGAAGGGTTGCAACGGCGCGGCGGGCGGGCCAAGTCTGCGCCTGTTCGGCGCCGCCACTTCCGGGACGCCGAATTGTCCTCGCTCCCGGCAGGAGGCTGCATGTCACGATCCTCGGTGTTCGGTTCACCGCTGTTTCTCGGCTTCGACCATCTCGAACAAATGCTCGACCGCGTGCAGAAGAACGCCGAAGGCTACCCACCCTACAATATCGAGCAGACGGGCGAGGCGCGGCTACGCATCACACTCGCCGTCGCCGGCTTCTCCATGGATGACCTCGCCATCACGCAGGAGGACAACCAGCTGGTGATCCGCGGGCGCCAGCGCGATGACACGGATGGCCGCATCTTCATCCATCGCGGCATTGCGGCGCGGCAATTCCAGCGCGCCTTCGTGCTGGCCGAGGGGATCGAGGTGGAGGGTGCTTTCCTCGACAACGGCTTGCTCCACATAGACCTCCAGCGCCCCATGCCGGAGGTGAAGGTCCGCTCCATCCCGATCAGCCGCCAGGGTGCCGGGCCGACCCGCCCGGTGGTGCAAAACCGGATGCGGCGCGAGGAAGAGTAGCCGAGGGCTTTCCACGCGTGTTAGCCTCCCCGAAAGGGTTCGGGAGGCGATGATGGGCCGGTGGTTCACCCTGCTTTTGGCGACGACGCTCAGCGTCTCGGCGCAGAACCAGGCGGGGGCGCAAACCTTGAGCATCGGCTCCGGCGCGCCGGTGACGACGATTGACCCGCATTTCCACAATGTCGGGCCGAATAATGCGCTGACCATGCACATCTTCGACCGCCTGGTGGAGCGCGATGGCCGCGCCCGCCCGCACCCCTCGCTCGCCACCGCCTGGCGTCCCATCTCGGACAAGGTGTGGGAGCTGGATTTGCGCCAGGGCGTGACCTGGCATGATGGCCGCCCCTTCACCGCCGATGACGTGGTCTTCACCTTCGCCCGCGTGCCCAATGTGCCCAATTCGCCGGGCGGCTTCGGCGGCTTCCTCCGCGCGATCGAGCGTGTGGAGGTGGTGAACCCGCATCGGATCCGGCTGCACACCCGCGCGCCGCATCCGCTCATGCCGCTGGACCTCGCCTCCGTCTCCATCATCGCCCGCCATGCGGCGGAAGGTGCGGCGACCGAGGATTTCAACAGCGGCCGCGCCGCCATCGGCACCGGGCCATACCGCTTCGTCTCCTTTCGCACGGGCGATCGCGTCGAGATGACCCGCAACGACGCCTATTTCGGCGGGGCCGAGCCCTGGGCCCGCGTCAGCTACCGCATGCTGCTCAATGATGCCTCGCGCACGGCGGCGCTGCTGGCCGGCGATGTGGACCTGATCGAGCAGATCCCAACCAGCGACCTCGCACGGCTGCGCCGCGAGCCTCGCGTGACGGTGACCGAAATCCCGAGCCTTCGCACCGTCTACATGGCGCCCGATTTCTCGCGCGATACCTCGCCCCCCGGCGTGACCGACAATGCCGGCCAGCCGCTGGCCGCCAACCCCTTCAAGGACCCGCGCGTGCGCCGGGCGCTGAGCCTCGCCATCAACCGCGACGCGCTGGTGGAGCGGGTGATGGAGGGTGCCGCGCAATCCACGGCGCAATGGCTGCCGCCCGGCGCCTTCGGCTATAATCCCAATGTGCGGCCTGATCCCTTCGACCCCGACGCCGCCCGCCGCCTGCTGGCCGAGGCCGGCTTCCCTGATGGCTTCCGCCTCACGCTCTCCACGCCCAATGACCGCTGGCCGAATGATGCCCGCCTGGCCCAGGGTGTCGCGCAGATGTGGACGCGCATCGGCATCCGCACGCAGGTGGAGGCGCTGCCCTGGACCGGCTTCGTGCCGCGCCGCGCGCGCTTGGAATTCGGCATGCAGATCGGCGCCTGGGGAAGCTCGACCGGCGAGGCATCCAACTTCCTGGTCAACATCGTCTCGACCAATGACCGCCAGCGCCTGACCGGCGCCAACAACAATGCCCGCTATTCCAACCCGCGCTTCGACGAGTTCACCGCCCGCGCCTCCTCCACCATGGATGAGGAGCGGCGCGAGGCGATGTGGCAGGAGGCGGTGGCGATGTTCGCCGAGGAACGCCCGGTGATCCAGCTGGTGCAGTATCTCAACACCTGGGCGGTGCGGCGTGGCTTGAAGCATGATCCGCGCATGGATGAGCGGACCATCGCGATGGGTGTGCGGCCGGCGAACTGAGCCGGCCGCGCCCGCCAGTCACTTCGCCGGCGCCAGCCCCCTCGCCGCCGGCGCCACGTCGAGCGCGCCGCCGAACTCGTTGGGGCTGCGGACGCCGATGGCCTTGCACCCCAGACCCTCGGCCACCGCCACATGCAGGCAGGGCAGCTTGTGCTGCGTAAAGACGCATCCGACGCGCGCCCCCTCAGAGGCTGACCCGCAGGATCAGCGGCATCGCCGCCATCTCGTCCTGCACGGCCACCACGCCGGGAATTTCCCGCGCCATGATGGCCAAGCCCCGCCGCACGGCATCGTTTCGCGCGAAGCCGTAGAAGGTGACGGTGCCCGCCTTCACCGAGGGGTAGGTCCAGTAGATATCCACCCAGGGTTGCAGCCGCATGGCCTTGACCAGCGCCAGCTGGATGCCGTGGTCGTCATGGGCTTCCTGCGGGCTCACCTCGCCATGCAGGACAGCGCGCAGCAGGTCGGCCCGGCTGACGATCCCGACCAGGTGCTTGCCCTTCACCACCAGCACGCGGCGAATGTGATTTTGTTCCATCAACTCGGCGATGCGCTCGGCGGATTCCGTCTCGCTGACGGTGACCAGATCCTTGGTCATGACATCACGCGCCGTCTTGCCATGGGCCTTGGCAAAGCGCTCGGCCAGGGGCTTCGAACGTGCGAAGAGTTGCAGGAACCAGTTGAGCTGGCCGGGCGGCTGTTCGGCCAGGCGGCGAATCAAATCGCCCTCGGTGACGATGCCGAGCGGAACACCCTCGGAATCCACCACCGGCACCGCGGAAATGCCGCGCGTGGCCAGCAATTCCGCGACGGCGGCGACCGGCGTCTCGGGCGGGATCACCACGGGGTTCGTGGTCATCAGGTCTTTTGATTTCATCCTGGTAGCTCCTTCCGGCTTTTCCGTCCTGGCCTTGAACGCGCGGCGGCGGGCGGGGTTAACCCCTCATAGGAAGCTTCCTGCCCGCCCGCCTTGCGCCGAATCAAGTCTGCCCTTCCACCCGCGCCCCGCCCGATTTTCACAACAAGCCGGATGCGGCGGGCTTGCAGGCCGGCGGCCTCTTGTCGCCCGCCCAAGGCGGCGCCTACATCGCGTTCGAGCAGGCGAAGTGCCGGCCCATCGTGGTGGCCACCGGCACGCGACTTGAATGACCAGGGAGAGAGACATGATCCGCTTCACACGCCGGGCCGGCCTTGCCGGAATCCTGGCCGCGCCCGCGATCGCCAGCGCGCAAAGCTGGCCCTCGGGCAGCATCCGCATCGTCGTGCCCTTCGCTCCCGGCGGCAGCACGGATGCCGTGGCGCGCCTTGCCGCGCCCGGCCTGTCGCAACGCCTCGGTGTGCCGGTGGTGGTGGAGAATCGCAGCGGGGCGGCGGGTTCGCTCGGCACCCAGGTGGTGGCGACGGCGCGACCCGACGGGCAAACCTGGCTGCTGACCTTCGACAGCCACGCGACGCTGCCGGCCCTGCTGCCCAACCTGCCCTTCAACATCACGCGCGACCTTGACCCCGTCATGCTGATCGGCGGCGCGCCCTATGTGATCGCGACGCGGCCGGACAAGCCCTATCGCAACCTGGCCGATGTGGTCGCCGCCGCCCGCGCGCGGCCGGATGCCGTGAATTATGGCAGCACCGGCAATGGCACGATCGGCCACCTGACCATGATCATGCTCGCCGCCCGGGCCGGCATCCGCCTGGCGCATGTGCCCTATCGCGGCGGCGGGCTTGCCGTGAATGACACGGTGGCCGGGCATGTGGAGATGATGATCGGCAGCGCCGCCGTGGTGGCGCCGCACATCGCCGCCGGCACGCTGCGCCCCATCGTGCAATTCGGCCCCGAGCGCCTGCCCGCTTTGGCCCATGTGCCGACCGCCATTGAGGGCGGCTTCGCCGGGCTGGAGGCCGAGGCCTGGTGGGGCGTCTTCGCGCCGGCTGGCACGCCGGACGCCATCCAGGCGCGCATGTTCACCGCCCTGCGTGAATCCTTCCAGGAAGAGCGGGTGACGCGCACCATGACGGAAACGCAGCAGGCCCGCGTGGTGCTGGGCGACAAGAGCATGTTCGGCCCCTTCCTGGACCGGCAGATCGCGCAATGGGGCGGCCTCGTGCGCGAGCATCGCGTGCAGGCGGATTGAGGCAAGGCGCCCCGCGTCGCGTGTCATGCTCTGCCACCCCCGATGCCTTGGGGGTGGCTTGGCGAGCTTTGCGCGGCGCGGCGGTTCCGCCGAAGCGCCCGAATTGCCGTCAGCCATGATGACGGCCACAACGTCATGCAGGCCCTCATCACCGAGGATTTCGCGGCTTATGCGACCGAGATCGAGGCGCATGGGCCAGGGGGCTTCGATGTGATCGTGGTGGATGGCATGCCGCGCCGCTTCGCTGCCCGGCTGGCGCCACGCCATTTGAAGCCGGATGGCTTCACCGCCTTCGATAATTCGGATCGCTGGCAAAATACAACGCCGCCTACCGCAGGCTGCGCGAGGCGGGGTTCCACCGGCTGGATTTCTGCGGCCCCGGCCCGGTCAATGAGATCGAATGGTGCACCTCGATTTTCACCCGCAACCTCGCGCCCTTCTCGGAAAATGTGGAGCGCGCAAAAGGCGAGGGGGACCTCGGCTGGTAGCCTTGCAACGGGTTGTTTCGGGGCCTAATCCAGAGGGCCAAGGAGACCCCCCCATGGATCAAGCCATCATCGCCGCAGACCCGCATGCCGAAATCCGCGAGGAGGTTCGCAAGCTCTGCGCCCGCTTCCCCGGGGAATACTGGCGCGAACTGGATGCCCGCCGCGGCTATCCCACCGAATTCGTCACCGCCCTGACCGAGGCCGGCTATCTCGGCGCCCTCATCCCCGAGGAATTCGGCGGCGCGGGCCTGGCACTTTCGGCGGCCGCCGCGATCCTGGAGACGATCCATGCGGAAGGCTGCAACGGTGCAGCCTGCCACGCCCAGATGTACATCATGGGCACCATCCTCAAGCATGGCAGCCCTGAGCAGAAGCAGCGCTACCTCCCCGGCATCGCCGAGGGCAGCCTGCGCCTGCAAGCCTTCGGCGTGACCGAGCCGACCAGCGGGACCGACACCACAAACCTTCGCACCACGGCGGTGAAGCAGGGCGATAAATACATCGTGAACGGCCAGAAGATCTGGACCAGCCGCGCCGAGCATAGCGACCTCATGCTGCTGCTGGCCCGCACCACGCCGAAGGACCAGGTGGCCAAGAAGACCGAGGGGCTTTCCACTTTCATCGTGGATATGCGGACCGCCAAGGGCCTGACCATCCGCCCCATCCGCACGATGATGAACCACAATTCCTGCGAGGTCTTCTTCGACAACATGGAGGTGCCGGCCGAAAACCTCGTGGGCGTCGAGGGTCGTGGCTTCCGCTACATCCTGGACGGCATGAATGCCGAGCGCCTGCTGATCGCCAGCGAGAGCATCGGCGATGCCAAGTGGTTCACGCAGAAATCGGTGGCTTACGCGAAGGAGCGCGTGCTGTTCGGCCGGCCCATCGGGCAGAATCAGGGCGTGCAATTCCCCATCGCCAAGGCCTATGCCCAGATGCGCGCGGCGGAAGCCCTGCTGCACAAGGGCCTGGAGAAGTTCGAGGCCGGCCTGCCCTGCGGCGAGGAAGCCAACACCGCGAAGATGCTCGCCGCCGATGCGGCCTGGGCGGCGGCGGAAGCCTGCGTGCAGACCCATGGCGGCTTCGGCTTCGCCGAGGAATACGATGTGGAGCGCAAGTTCCGCGAGGCGCGGCTGTATCAGGTGGCGCCGATCAGTACGAACCTGATCCTGAGCTATATCGGCGAGCATGTGCTCGGCATGCCGCGGAGTTATTGAAGCCTGGTTGCCCTAAAAACCCCATGCCTCCTAGCCAAGCCATTGAAATGGCTTGGCGTCGCGGAGTTTTTTCGCTCTAAAAGTCTCCGAGGCAGTCAGAACCATCCAAACCAGAGCCCAATCCCGTGGACGACTCCTATCGGGAAGAAGATGGCGCCAGCTATCAGAAACCCCCAACTACCAGTGGAAAGGCAAGTGATGACGTGAGTGAACCACGCTGCCAAGCTGGCTAATCCAAGCCCAATCCCAACAAGGTTGCTCATTCAATTGGCCCTTGAAATATATTGCTAAAGCATGAATATGGCGCACATCCATCTCCACGAAAAGACAAGATATTTGCCGGGTCGCTAGAGCATCATCCGATCAAACGGAATCGTTTGATCGGATAAAGATGCTCGTAATTCAATGATTTAGAGCTTTTTCCGTGAGCCCTTTCGAACGGAAAAAGCTCTAGACCATGATGCGTTCGCTTGCGCTCACTTTCATGGTCTCGCCACTGCTGAGAGCGGGATTCAACGTTTTCGGCGATTCCGCCTCAACGCATCCCG
>CAMTUX010000033.1:0-59069 GCA_947084995.1 uncultured Roseococcus sp. | reverse complement strand
GTGTGACGGAGGGCCGCCCCACGGTGTCGCCCGCCGCTGCGCCTACGGCTCCGCGCCGGGCGACACCGTGGGGCGATGAACGCTGGAACGGGGGTCCCTTTTGGACGCCGATGGGGGGTCCTTTTTGGGCGCCGATTGACATCGGAGCCGGAATGGCAGCTCGTCGCCATCCGCATCGTCCTTCGCGTGCTCCACCACAGCGAGGCTGGGCCCGTCTTCCACCCCCTTGGTCACCTTCACCACCAGGTCAGCCGCGCCGAGCAATGCGCCCGATCCGCGGGGTGTCTTTGCAGCCTCGCCCTTGCTGCCGTGGTGGATCACCGCGACGTGCGGCATTGGCCCACCCGGCTCGCCTCCGTCTTCGCGCAACATATCCATGGCGTCGATGAAGCCGCCCATGTCCTGCGCGCGATCCTCATCGCCCTCCCCGAAGGTGCGGGCCAGGGTGTCGATGATGATCAGCTCGGAACGATGCTGGCGCGAGACCTCGGCCAGGTCAGCCAGGTGCTCACTGGGCGGGCCGAGCTGCATGCGCTGCGCGATCAAGGCGAAGCGGTCACCCGGGTCTCCCATTTCGTCGAAGAGGGCCCGGAGCCGCGTGGCGATGCCACCCTCGCCCTCAGCCGCGGCATAGAGCACCCGAAGGGGCCGGACCGGATCTCGTCCCCACATCCCTCTGCCCAGCGCCAGCCCGAAGGCCAGGCGCATGACGAGGAAAGTCTTCCCGCATTTCGGCGCACCCCACCATGTGGATAGCTCGCCGGGCGCGATCAGGCCGGGCAGGAGATAGCTGCGCCGTGGCAGCGAGAACGCATCCTGGAGGCTCAGGACGCGCAGCTTGCCCACCTGCCGGCCAGGGCCTTCCGTGCGGCGTGCGCCCCGCTCCCTCTGCCGGATCAGCCGATCATAGGTGTCGAGGGCGTCAGGCATTTTGGCGCCCCTGTGCATCCCGCTTGGCCCGCTTCAGGTGCCAGCCGATCTCCTGCTCGAGGAGCTGACGCAATTGCGGCGAGACGAACAGCTTCCCCCCGTCGTCGTTCAGCTGGCGCAGTGCATGCATCATCTCGGCAACCGGCGTCCATTCGGCAAGCATCGGTGCGAGCGCGTCGCGCATCCTCTTGGCGAGGAGACCACGCTTCGCCTCTTCGCTTGTCACTGCCTGGGCGAGGATGAATCGGGCGAAGGCCAGATCTCCGGCGGGATCATTCGGGACGGGCGCGGCGTCGCGTTCGCGCAGCGTCCATTCGATCAGGACCAGCGCGAGGGCAGCGTCTTCCTCCCCGATGATGCCCTGGCAGATATGGCGCGCGGCGTGCCGTGCCCATGCTTGGCGATCATCGCCCGCGGCGCGGCGCCGGCGTTCGGTCCCGGCCCAGCAAGACGCCAGGTGCATGGGGTAGGCCAGCCCGACCGTGCGTGCCGTTTCGCGCAGCTGGGCCGGTCCGATCCTCACGCGGGAGGAGCGAGTTGGCCGAATGCCTGAGGCGCCGGCCGTCATCATGCCGTCAGCCATGAGACTGGCCCTCCGGAATCGGGCCTGCTATGATTGCGCCACGGCGAGCGGTAGCCACTCCGCTTCTAACCGGTTGATATGTCGTGACGCATTGGGCGCCGGTTGCTAGCCTAAGGCGTTGATGTTGCAGCGAAGGGACAGTCCCCTCAGCTCCACCATTACCGCCCCACTAAATATCTGAAATTGCTATATTTTCAATCCAGTGTTTGGGATTTCCCCCAAGGTTTTCCCCAATATTGGCTACCTGGGCACCAAACTGCCCGAGGCAAACCCACCAGGCGCCCCACCCTGTCCGCCGCATGACGTGCAGCGCGCGACTTCGCCCCGTCAATTTCTTGCATAGTCGCCGCAAGCGAGACGCCCGCGCGTCTCGCTCTCGAAGTCTGTCTCGAATCTCCTGCGGAACATGCGACGCGGCGCAGCCGGATGGCCGAGCGTCCCATGGCAGGCTGGGGCAGGGTGACTTGTGAGCTGATATACTTCTACATGAAAAAGGGTGTCCGGCTGATTGAGATTTATTCTTGAAGGAAGCGCCATGCACGTCCTCGTCGTGTTCGGGACCAGGCCGGAAGCGATCAAGATGCTCCCGCTCATTCTCGAATTGCGCGCGCGTGACGGCGTGCGGGTGACGGTGTGTTCCACCGGCCAGCACCGGGACATGCTGGGGCGCACCCTCGAAATCTTCGGCTGCCCCGCACCGGATCTGGACCTCGCGATCATGACCCGCGACCAGGGCCTGGCCGATGTGACGGCAAGGGTGCTGACCGGCATGGTGGCTGTCCTGCGGGATAAGCGGCCCGACATCGTGCTGGTTCACGGCGACACCACCACGGCGATGGCGGCCGCGATGGCGGCCTTCTATGAGCGCTGCCCGATCGGCCATGTCGAGGCCGGGCTGCGCTCGCACGACCTCGCGCGCCCCTGGCCCGAGGAGTTCAATCGCGTGGCGATCGACGCCATCGCGGCGCTGCGATTCGCCCCCACCCAACCCGCGGCGGACAACCTGGCGCGCGAATACAACAAGGGCGGCCATGTCCTGGTGACCGGCAATACCGGCATTGACGCCCTCCTCCACATGAACCGGCAATTGGCGCAGGGGGGCCATCTGACGCGTGATGCCGCCCGCCGATTCGATTTCCTGTCGGAGCAGAAGAAGCTCATTCTCGTCACGGCACATCGTCGGGAAAGCTTTGGCGACGGATTTGCGGGAATTTGCGACGGCATCGCCCGCATCGCGCAGCATGGGGAGGTGGAGGTGGTCTATCCGGTCCATCTGAACCCCAATGTGCAGACGCCCGTTCGCCAAAGGCTCTCAGGCCTCGCCCATGTGCACCTGATCGAGCCGGTGGACTATGCGGAGATGGTCTGGCTGATGCGGCGCGCCCATGTGCTCCTGACGGATTCCGGCGGCATCCAGGAAGAGGGGCTGGCACTCGGCAAGCCCGTGCTGGTCATGCGCGAGGTGACAGAGCGCCCCGAAGCGCTCGCCACGGGGGTGGTGCGGCTGGTGGGGACGGATCCCGGAATCATTGCCCGGGAAGTCCTGCGCCTCGTGGATGATGCCGCCGCCTACCGGGCGGCG
Source organism: uncultured Roseococcus sp. (assembly GCA_947084995.1). GTDB lineage: Bacteria > Pseudomonadota > Alphaproteobacteria > Acetobacterales > Acetobacteraceae > Roseococcus. The sequence goes on along the minus strand of CAMTUX010000033.1, from coordinate 55,974 downwards.
GCCCGCGCCGTGTTTCCCTATGGCCAGGGACACGCGGCACCGCGCATCGTGGATGCGCTGGTGGCCTGGCACTCCGGATGTCAGCCCGCCTGAGGGTTGGACGCTGGTCGGACGGCTCCAAAGCTCCCCGACCCGCTGAGCCGCGCTACAGGATGTAGCGCGACAGGTCGGCGCTGGCGGCCAGCGTCGCCACGCGTTCGCGCACCATATCGGCCGTCACGTTCACCACCTCGCCACGGCGGTCGCTGGCGGTGAAGCTCACCTCCTCCAGCAGCCGCTCCAGCACCGTGGAGAGACGCCGCGCGCCGATATTCTCGACCGTGGCGTTGATCTCGGCGGCCAGGTCGGCCAGGGCATCCACCGCGCCATCCTCGAAGGCCAGTTCCACGCCCTCGGTCTTGAGCAGGGCGCTGGCCTGCTTCAGCAGGGAGTGCTCGGGCTCGGTCAGGATGCGGCGGAAATCCTCCCGCGTCAGGGCCTTCAGCTCGACGCGGATCGGCAGGCGGCCCTGGAGCTCGGGCAGCAAGTCGCTGGGCTTGGAGAGGTGGAAGGCGCCGGAGGCCACGAACAAGATGAAATCCGTCCGCACCGGGCCGTGCCTGGTATTGACCGTCGTGCCCTCGATCAGCGGCAGCAAATCGCGCTGCACGCCCTCGCGCGAGACATCGCCGCCGCGCACGCCGCCCTCGCTGCTGCGGGCGATCTTGTCGATCTCGTCCAGGAAGACGATGCCGTTGTTTTCGGCGTTGAGCACGGCGATGCGGGTCACCGCCTCATTGTCCAGCAGCTTGTCCGCCTCCTCGCGCGTCAGCGCCTCGCGCGCGGCGGCCACCGTCATGCGGCGGGGCTTGGCGCGGCCGCCGAACATCTTGCCAAGCATCTCCTGCATGTTCTGCATCTGGCCGGGGGGCATGCCGGGCATGTCCATCATGCCGATGGGCTGGCCTTGCGGCTCGCTCACCTGCACCTCGATCTCGCGGGTTTCCAGATGGCCCTCGCGCAGCATCTTGCGGAATTTCTGGCGGGTCTCGCCGGCGGCGCCCTCGCCCACCAGGGCGGTGACCAGCGCTTCCTCGGCCGCGAGTTCCGCCTTGGCCTGCACGCTTTTCCGCGCGGCATCCCGCGCCTGGACGATGGCGGCCTCCACCAGGTCCCGCACGATGCTCTCCACATCGCGGCCGACATAGCCGACCTCGGTAAACTTCGTGGCTTCCACCTTGAGGAAGGGCGCGTTGGCCAGCTTGGCCAGGCGGCGGGCGATCTCGGTCTTGCCGCAGCCGGTGGGGCCGATCATCAGGATGTTCTTGGGTACCACCTCCTCCTGCCAGGAATCCGGCAATTGCTGCCGGCGCCAGCGGTTCCGCAGCGCGATGGCCACGGCGCGCTTGGCGTCATTCTGGCCGATGATGAAGCGGTCCAGTTCGCTCACGATTTCGCGGGGCGAGAGGTTCACCGTCTCGGGGGGCATCATGTCGCTCATCAGCCCAGCGTCTCCCCGATGGTTTCAAGAATGAAATTGCCGTTGGTATAGACGCAGATGCCCGCCGCGATGCCCATGGAGCGCCGCGCGATCTCCTCCGCCTCCACGCCTTCCACGGTCAGCAGGGCGCGGGCCGCGGCCAGGGCGTAATTGCCGCCCGAGCCGATGCCGATCACCGCATCCTCCGGCTCCAGCACGTCCCCCTGGCCGGTCAGCAGCAGGGAGCGGTCCTTGTCGGCCACGGCCAGCAGGGCTTCCAGGCGGCGGAGGTAGCGATCCGTCCGCCAATCCTTGGCGAGTTCGACGCAGGCGCGCTCCAATTGGTCGGGGAAGCGTTCGAGCTTGGCTTCCAGCCGCTCCAGCAGGGTGAAGGCATCGGCGGTGGCGCCGGCGAAGCCCGCCAGCACGCGGCCCTGGGCGATGCGGCGCACCTTGCGGGCATTGCCCTTCACCACCGTCGGCCCGATCGAGACCTGGCCATCGCCGGCCATGGCGACCTTTCCGTTGCGGCGGACGCAGAGGATGGTCGTGCCGTGCCAGCCCAGGGGATCATGTGTGTTGTTCATCATTGGAGGCATGTGGCGCGTCAGGGGCCGTTCGGCAATGCGGCTTGCCGGCCCGCATGTCTGATCCCAACCTGTTGCATCAAAGGAGAATCAGATGTCGCCCAGCTTGCCAGATCACGCCGCCGATGCCCTGCCGCTGCATGTCGTGGCGCCGGGTGCCTGGGAATCCCTGCCGGGTGCCGCATTCGCGCGCGCGGCGGGCTTCACGGCCAGGCCGGGCGAGATCGCGCTGCTGCCGGGCGAGGGCGGCCTGGCGGGCGCGCTGTTCGGCCTGCCGCGCCAGGCCGAGGCCTATGGCGCGCTGCCCCATGGCCTGCCGGAGGGCACCACCTGGCGCCTGGTGGGTGGCGATGGCGCGGCGGCGGCGCTGGGCTGGGCGCTTGGGGCCTATCGCTACACGCGCTTCAAGCCGGGCAAGCGCGCCCCGGCCCGCCTGGTTGCACCAGCAGGCAGCGAGGGCGCACAGGCCATCGCCACCGCCATGTGCCGCGCGCGAGACCTGATCAACACCCCCGCCAACCACCTCGGCCCAGCCGAATTGGTGGCTGCGGTGGGCGAGGTGGCAGGGCTGCATGGCGCTGCCTTCCGCGTGATTGAGGGCGAGGAGTTGGCGCGCGGCTTCCCGGCCATCCAGGCGGTGGGCCAAGGGAGCCCACGCGCGCCCCGCGTGGCCGTGCTGGAGTGGGGTTCCCCTGATGCGCCGCTGCTGGCGCTCTGCGGCAAAGGGGTATGCTTCGACACTGGCGGGCTGGACCTGAAGCCCAGCAGCGCCATGCTACGCATGAAGAAGGATATGGGCGGCGCTGCGGTCATGCTGGCCCTGGCCGAGGCGCTGATGGCGCAGCGCGCGCCCATCCGCCTGCTGCTGCTGGTCGGTGCCGTGGAGAACAGCGTGAGCGGGAATGCCTTCCGCCCGCTGGACGTGATCCGCACCCGGCAGGGGCTGATGGTGGAGATCGGCAATACGGATGCCGAAGGCCGCCTGGTCCTGGCCGACCTGCTGACCCATGCCGTCGAACACAAGCCGCGCGTGATCCTGAACGGCGCCACGCTGACCGGCGCGGCCCGTGTGGCACTTGGCCCCGACCTCCCCGCCCTGTTCAGCCAGGATGACGCCCTGGCCGAGGCGCTGCTGGCCGGCGGACTGGCCGCCGGCGATCCGCTCTGGCGGCTGCCGTTGCATGAAGGCTACGCGAACTGGCTCGACAGCCCCATCGCCGACCTCAACAATGTGGCGAGCAAGCCGATGGGCGGAGCCATCATCGCGGCACTTTTCCTGCGCCGCTTCGTGCCCGATGAGATCCCCTGGGCGCATCTGGACCTCTATGCCTGGAATGACACGACGCGGCCGGGCCGACCCGAGGGGGGAGAGGCCACGGGGATGCGCGCCGCACTTGCCGGACTGTCCCGTTTCATGGGCTTTGCAGGCTGAGACATGGACTCGACCCGGCATGGATCGAGATTCAGATGAATTTCTTGCAATCTTAAATTTAGTCATGTCTAGTGCGGCACGAAATGAAACCCATATGACGCGGTAAGGTCCGACACCCCGCGCGCCGGGCGCGGGGTGAGCCAAGGCAGCGCCCAGCCTATCGGCGCCTGAAGGAAATTCATCATGTCTGTCCAGATCAATCCCGACCAACTGGTCGGCATTCTGCGGGATACCACGGTGGCCCTGGTCCGCCGTGACGGGCCAGACCTGTCCGCCCGCCAACTGGGCGTGTTCCTCTCCGTCTATCTCAGCCCCGGCCCGCACACCGTGCGTGGCCTGGCGCACAAGCTGAACGTCTCCAAGCCCGCCATCACCCGCGCGCTGGACCGCCTGGGTGAGTTGGACCTCGCGCGCCGCAAGGTGGACCCGATGGACCGCCGCAGCGTGCTGGTGCAGCGCACCATGAAGGGCACGGTCTTCCTGCGCGACCTCCGCCAGACCATGGCCGAGGCCGAGGGCATCGTGGCCGAAATGCCCGTGGCCGAAACCATTGACGCCTGACTTCAATAGCCGGCGCTGAAATCCACGAGATTGATCAGCGGCCGGCCTTCCCGCGCGCGGCGCAGATTCTCCACAACCTGGGGCGCCGCGCTGGAGGGGATGGTGATGGCCGAGGCATGCGGCCAGACCAACACCCTCGGATGCGTCCAGAAGCGATGATCCGCCGGCAGCGGCTCCGGCTCAAAGACGTCGAGCGCCGCGGCCGCCACATGGCCTGAATCCAACGCGGCCAGCAGATCCTCCGCCACCAGGTGGCCGCCGCGTGCGGCATTGATCACGAAGGCACCGCGCGGCAGCCAGCCGAGGCTCGTCACATTGATCACGCCGCGCGTCTCGGGCGTCAGCGGCAGCAGGCAAATCAGGATATCGGTCTGGCGGATCATGGCCTCCAGACCATCCGGCCCGGAGAAGCCTTGCACGCCCGGCACCTCGCGCGGGGTGCGCGTCCAGCCCATCACCGGGAAGCCCAACCCCCGCAGCGCCTGGGCCGAGGCATTGCCGAGCTGGCCGAGCCCGAGCAGGCCAATGCGCCGCTTCGCCGTATCGGGCGCGGGCAATTCATCCCAGAGGCGGGCGGCCTGCTGCGCGCGATATTCCAGATCCTGCCGGTGGAAGCGCAGCACGTTCAGCAGCACCCATTCGGTCATGCCGCTGGTCAGCCGCTCATCCTTCAGCCGCGCCACGGGAATGCCAGGCGGCGGACCCGGCGCGCGCAGCAGGTGGTCCACGCCCGCGCCCATCGAGACGATGAGCTTGAGGTTCCGGTAGCGCCGCAGTTCCGCCATGTCATGCTGCGTCCAGCAGATGGCGGCCTCGATGTCATCGGGGTTGCCGGCATCGGGGAAGAGACGGATGTCGAGCGTGGGGTCCTCGGCCAGCAAGGCGTCGCGCCAATCCTGCATGGCATTGGCCTTGGTGGAGAGAAGAATGCTCATGTCACGCCCTCGGTTCCGTGGAAGCTGCGGACATAGGCGCGCCAGTCATCGCGCCGCGTGGCGACGCGCTCCGTGCCGTCCGGCAGCTTCGCGTAGAGGCTGAGAATGCCGCGCGCCCACATCACGTCGAAATTCGTGTCATTCAGCAGCACAAAGGCGGCGGAGCGCATGAACACATCCTCCTTGATCTTTGGCTGCACCTTGGCGAGCCACCACCAGCACCCCGCCGCCAGCACCACCGCGCCCACATAGAAATGGATCAGCGAGGTCGCGAGGAAGGAGGAGGTGAGGATCAGCCCGGCGGGGATGATGTTCTCGCCGTAGAGATAGACCGGGCTGCCCGGCGAATTCATCTTGCGGATATGCACGCCGAGCTTGATCATCTCGATATCCATCAGCGCCTGGAGCTTCTGGCGCTCCTGGCCGGCCCAAGGATGGGTGGCGGTATCTTGGGTGGTCTCGCTCAAGGTTCCGAATTCCCATTCGCGGCGCGCAGTTCGAAGGCGGCAGCCATCAGGGCGCGCGTATAGGGCTCGCGCGGGTTTTGCGTAAGGGCCTCGGCCTCGCCCGCTTCCACGATGCGGCCATCCTTCATCACGATGATCCGATGCGCCATCGCACGCACCACGCGCAGATCATGGCTGATGAACAGATAGGCCAGCCGATGCCTGGCTTGCAGTCCGCGCAGCAATTCCACCACCTGCGCCTGCACGCTGACATCGAGCGCGGATGTCGGCTCATCCAGCACGACCAGGCGCGGCTTGAGCACCAGGGCGCGCGCGATGGCGATGCGCTGGCGCTGGCCGCCCGAGAATTCATGCGGGTAGCGTTCGGCCATGCCAGCCTCAAGGCCGACCTCCTCCAGCGCCCGGGCCACGCGGATGGAGCGCTCCGCCTCGCGCAGGCCGGGTTCATGCACGGCCAGGCCCTCGCCCACGATCTCGCCCGCATTCATGCGCGGCGAGAGCGAGCCATAGGGGTCCTGAAAGACGATCTGCATGCGGGCGCGCAGCGGGCGCATTTCGGCGCGGGAGAGGGGCTGGATGTCGCGCCCCTCGAAGCGGATTTTCCCCTCACTGTTCTCCATGCGGATGAGGGCGAGGCCGAGCGACGTCTTGCCGCTGCCGCTCTCGCCCACCAGGCCCAGCGTTTCGCCCTCGCGCAGGGAGATATCCACGCCATCCACGGCTTTCACCTGACTGACCACGCGGCGCAGCAGGCCACGGCGGATGGGGAAATGCACGCGGATATCCCGGCCTTGCAGGATTTCCGTGGCACCTTCCGGCACGGGGGCGGGCCGGCCGCGCGGCTGGGTGGCCAGCAGCATGCGGGTATAGGCGTGCTGCGGGTTGGCGAAGATTTCGGCCACCGCCCCCTGCTCGACCACCGTGCCATCCTTCATCACCACCACGCGGTCGGCATGGCGGCGCACGATCTGGAGGTCATGCGTGATGAGCAGCAGCGCCATGTTGAGGCGGCGCTTCAGCTCGGCCAGCAACTCCAGGATCTGCGCCTGGATGGTCACGTCCAGAGCGGTGGTCGGCTCATCGGCGATGAGCAGCCTGGGCTCATTGGCGAGTGCCGCGCCGATCATCACCCGCTGGCGCTGCCCGCCGGAGAGCTGGTGCGGGTAGGCGGCGATGCGCTCCTCCGCATTGGGCAGGCCGGCGCGCTGGAGGGCGGTGATGACGGCCTGGCGCAGCGCCTCGCTCCGCAGCGGGCGGTGCAGGGTGATCGCCTCGCTCACCTGGCGGCCGATGCTGTGGAGCGGATTGAGCGAGGTCATCGGCTCCTGGAAGACCATGCCCGCCACGCCGCCGCGCAGGCGGCGCAGGGCGGCTTGATCGGCCGTCAGCACATCCGTGCCGTCCAGCGTGATGCGCCCTTGCGGATTGCTGCCGGTATTGGCCAGGAGTTGCAGGATGGAGAGCGCGGTGACGGATTTGCCGGAGCCACTCTCGCCCACCAGCGCCACCGTCTCGCCGGCATGCACCGTGAAGGAGACGCCGTGGACGACGCGCTTGCCGCGAAAGGCGACGGTGAGGTTCTCGACGGAGAGGAGGGGAGCTTCCGCCATCAGCCGAGGCTCCCACCCGGCAATTTGCGCGGATCGAATGCATCGCGCACCGCCTCGCCGATGAAGATCAGCAGCGTCAGCACGCCGCCCAGCACCACGAAGCCGGTGAAGGCGAGCCAGGGCGCCTGGAGGTTGTTCTTCCCCTGGCTCAGCAATTCACCCAACGAGGCCGAGCCCGGCGGCAGGCCGAAGCCCAGAAAATCCAGCGTGGAGAGCACGGTGACGGAGCCTGACAGGATGAAGGGCAGGAAGGTGAGCGTCGCCACCATCGCATTGGGCAGGATGTGGTGGAACATCAGCGCAGAGTCGGACAGGCCGAGCGCGCGTGCGGCGCGCACATAGTCGAGGTTCCGGCCCCGCAGGAATTCGGCGCGCACCACGCCCACCAGCCCCATCCAGGAAAACAGCAGCAGGAAGCCCAGCAGCGTCCAGAAGGAAGGCTCAATGACCGAGCCCAGGATGATGAGCAGAAACAATTGCGGCATCCCGGACCAGATCTCGATGAAGCGCTGGAACAGCAAGTCGGTCCAACCACCATAATAGCCCTGCACCGCCCCCGCCGCGATGCCGATGATGGAGGCGGCGATGGTCAGGGCGAAGCCGAACAGCACCGAAATGCGGAAGCCATAGATCACCCGCGCCATCACATCGCGCGCCTGGTCATCCGTGCCGAGCCAGTTGCGCGCACTGGGCGGCGAAGGCGCGGGCTGGCCGAGATCACGCACCACGGTCGCGTGGCTGTAGCGGATGGGTGGCCAGACCACCCAGCCGCGCGCCGCCACGTCACGCATGAATTCGGGATCGTGCCAATCGGCCTGGGTGGGCAGGCCCTCGGGGACGATGTCGCTCTCGGCGTATTCGACGGCGACGGGGAAGAACCAGTTGCCATCCACCTTCGCCACCAAGGGCCGGTCATTGGCCAGGATTTCGGCAAAGAGCGTCAGCACGAATAGCGCGCCGAAGATATAGAGCGAGATCATGCCGCGGCGATTGCCGCGGAAATTGGCGATGCGACGGCGGGCAAGCGGGGAGAAGGTCATCGAGGGGCCTGGCCCCTCGATGACCCCGGCAGGGAAAACCTTCCCTGCGCCCTTGTCTGGTGCACCATGCCGGGGGGCAAAACCCCCTCGCGAACACGCGCCCTCACGCCGCCTCCAATTCAAACACCAACCGCTCCCGCGGCGCATCAGCCATGCCCGCACGCATCGCCTGGGCATTCACGAAGCGGCCCGGCAGATGCAGCGTCTCCGTCTCCAGCGTGATGCGCGGCACGGCGAGCGGCCAGGGCTCCAGCGGCCAGGGCTCCAGCGGCACGGGCTCCAGCGGCACGGGCGGTTCGGCCAGGGCGCGCATGAGTTGGCCCGCGAGCAGGGCATGGGCGGGCTGCGGCGTGGCCAGCACCCTGCCATCGGGCTGGGGCCAGAGGATCACGGCGTCCCGTCCTGCCGGGCGAGCGAAACGAGGGAGATCAGCAGGCCGGTCATGCTCATCTCCTGCTCTCGAAATCAATGCGCGGGTCCACCAGCGTATAGGTGAAGTCGCTCACGATCTGCATGACCAGCCCGAGCAGGGTGAAGATGTAGAGCGTGCCGAACATCACCGTATAATCGCGCCGGATCGCCGCCTCGAAGCCCAGCAATCCCAGCCCGTCCAGCGAGAAGATGATCTCCACCAGCAGCGCGCCGGTAAAGAGAATCCCGATGAAGGCGGCCGGAAATCCCGCGATGATGATCAGCATCGCGTTGCGGAACACATGCCCGTAGAGCACGCGCCGCTCGCCCGCCCCCTTGGCCCGGGCGGTGACGACATATTGCTTGTTGATCTCCTCCAGGAAGGAGTTCTTGGTCAGCATCGTCAGCCCCGCGAAGCCGCCGATCACCAGCGTCAGCGTCGGCAGGAAGACATGCCATGCGTAATCCGCGGCGCGTTCCCAGAAGGGCCAGTTCTCGCTGCCCGTGGTCGCCAGGCCGCGCAGCGGGAACCATTGCACGAAGCTGCCGCCGGCGAACAACACCACCAGCAGGATGGCAAAGAGGAAGCCGGGAATCGCATAGCCCACCAGCACCACCGCGCTGCTCGCCAGATCAAACCGCGAGCCGTCCCGCACCGCCTTGCGAATGCCGAGCGGAATGGAAATCAAATAGATGATCAGCGTGGACCAGAGCCCGAGCGAGATGGAGACGGGAAGCTTCTCCATCACCAAATCCCATACCGGCCGGTCGCGGAACAGCGATCGCCCCAGATCGAACCGCATATAGCCCCAGAGCATCTCGCCGAAGCGCACATGCGCCGGCTTGTCGAAGCCGAAGGCGCGCTCGATCTCGCGCACCACCTCGGGGTCCAGGCCCCGCGCGCCGCGATATTGCGAACCACCGCCCCCGGCTGTTGAGGCAGGCTGCGGGCGCGTCTCATTTGCCCCCTCGCCGGTCAGGCGGCCCATCGTGTCACCCTGGCCGCGGATCTCGGCGATCATCTGCTCGACCGGACCGCCAGGCGCGAACTGGATCACGGCGAAATTGATCAGGATGATGCCGAACAGGGTCGGCACCACCAGCAGCAGGCGGCGGAGCAGGTAGCTGGTCATGAGTGGATGCGCGCCGCGGGGGGGCGCTGCCCTCCCGGACCCTCCCGCCGGGGATTTTTTGTCCCCGGACCCCTTTGGAGTCTCGTCGCATTTGGGGGGGCAGCGGCCCTTCGCTGGCGCGCACCACCCATCACAGGCCCCGCCTCGCCTCTTGCAGCGCGCGGTCGCGCACCGGGTCTATCCACCAGGTATCGAAGCCCAGCGCGTATTTCGGATTGCGCTCCGGACGGCCGAAGCGGTCCCAGAAGGCGATCCAGAAGGCGCGGTTGTGCCATTGGGGGATGACGAAGTGGTTGTGCAGCAGCACGCGGTCCAATGCCCTGGTTCGCGCGATGAGTTCCTCGCGGTCCGGCGCCATGATCACTTGCTCGACCAGCGCATCAATCACCGGGTTGCAGATGCCCGCGATGTTCCGCGAGCCATTTTCCCGGGCCTTGGCGCAGGTGAAATAGTCACGCTGTTCATTTCCGGGCGAGAGGGATTGCCCCATCACATCCACGGTCATGTCGTAATCAAAGGCGTCGGTCCGGACCTGGTATTGCGCCGGGTCCACCGTGCGGACGCGGGCCTCGACGCCGAGGCGTTGCAACCATTGCACATAGGGCAGCGCGACGCGCTCGAAGCTCGCGCCATTGAGCAGGATCTCGAATTCGAAGCGCTGCCCCTGGGCGTTCACCAGGCGGCGGTCGCGGATGGTCCAGCCCGCTTGGCGCATCAGGTCCAGCGCGCGGCGCAGCCCGTCGCGGTTATTGCCGCTGCCATCGGTGGTGGGCAGCCGGTGCTCGGTGGTGAAGACGGTCTCGGGGAGTTGCGCGCGGAAGCGCTCCAGAATGGCGAGTTCCCGCCCCGCGGGCAGGCCGGAGGAGGCGAGTTCGCTATTGGAGAAGAAGCTCGTGGTCCGGGCATAGGCGCCGTTGAAGATATTGGCGTTGAGCCACTCATAGTCGAAGACCTGCGTCAGCGCCTCGCGGACGCGGGCATCCTGGAACAGCGGGCGGCGCAGGTTCATCACGAAGGCCTGCATGCCGGTGGGCAGCTGGTGGCGGATTTCGTCGCGCTTCACGAGGCCGCGGCGCATCGCCGGGAAGTCGTAGCCGGTGGCCCAGTTGCGGGCGATGTTCTCCGTGCGGAAATCAATCTGCCCGGCCTTGAAGGCCTCGAAGGCGACGGTCGTGTCGCGGAAATACTCGAAGCGCATCACGTCGAAATTCTGCGTCCCGCGCCGGGTGTTGAGGTTCACCGCCCAATAGTCGGGCACGCGGCGATAGGCGATGCTGCGGCCTGATTCGAAGCGCTCCACCCGATAGGGGCCCGAGCCGAGCGGGATGTCGAGCATGGGGCGCGCGAAATCCCGCCCCTCCCAGAAATGCCTGGGCAGGATGTTCATCTGGCCGAGGATCAGCGCCAGCTCGCGATTCTCATTGGTGCGGAAGCGGAAGGTGACGCGGCGCGGGTTCTCCACCACCACCTCGGCCACATCGCCCCAATAGGCGCGGTAGAAGGGGCGGCCCTGGGTGCGGAGCGTGTTGAAGGTCCAGGCCACATCTCCGGCCGTGATGGGGCGGCCATCATGCCAGCGCGCCGTCTCGCGCAGTTCGAAGGAGACGCCCATGCGGTCCGCCGGAATTTCGACGATTTCGGCGAGGTGCGCGTATTCCGTGCTCGCCTCATCCGCGCTTTCCATCAGCAGGCTGTCATAGAGGCTGTTAAGGCCAACCGCCGCCGTGCCGCGCAGGATGAACTGGTTGAAGCTGTCATAGCTGCCCAGCGCTGTCAGCGCGATTTCGCCGCCCTTCAGCGCATTCGGATTCACCCAGGGAAAATGCGGGAAATCCGGCGGCAACGCCGGCTCCCCCAGCAGCGAGAGCGCGTGGGTTCGAATGGGCGGCGCGGTTTGGGCCGCGGCCGAAAAGGAGACCAGCCCGAAGCCGGCGGCAAAGAGATCACGGCGATGCATCATGCTTCAGAGATTGGGGGTGCGAAGCGCCCAGGGCAACCGCGAAGTCAACCGAGCAGCGAAACGATCTCGGGAAGAAGGGCAGCATCGCCGACCGCGATGACCTCGCCAGCGCTGTCCAGCGTCAGGGTCTGGCCCTGCCAGTCGGTCATGCGGCCGCCCGCACCCTCGATCACCGGCACCAGCGCGGCCCAGTCCCAGGGCTTGAGCGTGCCCTCCACCACGGCGTCCACCAGGCCGAGAGCGACCAATCCGTAGGCGTAGCAATCGCCGCCCCAGGTGACGCGGCGCGCCGCCCGGCGCACGCGCTCGAAACGGATGGTGTCGGCCGCGTCAAAAATCTCGGGCGAGGTGCAGGAGAGTTCGGCGGTGGCGAGGCTGGCGCAGGGGCGGCAGGCAGCGGTGCCGCCCCCATTGCCGCCCCCATTGCCGCCACCGAGGGGGCTGGTGAATCGCGTGGGCTGGCCCGAGACGCCCACCCAGCGCTCGCCCGTCACCGGCTGGTCAATCAGGCCCAGGATGGGTTTGCCGTGATGCAGCAAGCCGATCAGCGTGCCAAAGAGGGGGCGGCCGGTCAGGAAGGCGCGGGTGCCATCAATCGGGTCCAGCACCCAGAGATATTCGGAATCGCCGCGCTCGGTGCCGTATTCCTCGCCCATGACGCCATGGGTGGGGAAGCGCTCGGTGAAATGGGCGCGCAGGGCGCGCTCGGCCGCGCGATCGGCTTCCGTGACGGGGGAGGCATCACCCTTGGCCTCAACCAGCAGGGCCGAGCGGAATAGCGGGCGGATGATGCCGCCCGCGAGATCCGCCGGGACCAACGAGGCAGAGATCAGGGCAGCGGCGCCGGGTTGGCGGACAGGGAGCGCAGGAAGGCGATGAGATCCGCGCGCTGCGCTACATTGGCCAGGCCGGAATAGGCCATGCGGGTGCCGGGCATGGCACGGGCAGGGGCGGCGATGAAGGCGTTCAGCGCCTCGTAATCCCAGGGCTTGTCGGCCAAAGCGCGGTTGGCGGGGCTGTAGTTGAAGCCGGCAACCTGCGCGTGGCCATTGTTCACGATGCCCCAGAGGTTCGGACCCACGCCGTTGCGGCCGCCATCCGTGAAGCTGTGGCAGGAGGCGCAGAAGCGGCCGGCGAGCACCCGGCCATTATCCACATTGGCGGCGGCCAGCAGCGGGCTCACCGGCTCCAGCGTGGGCGCGGCGGGCGCAGCAGGAGCGGCCGCCTGCGGGGCTGCGCCGACGCCGATGGCGGCGGTTTCCAGGCGCTTGGGATGCACCACCAGGTCTCCCACCACGCCGGCACTCATGAAGACGACGCCGGCGGTCAGGACGGCGGCGAATATCTTATTGGCTTCCAGGCTCATGCCGAGCTTACCCTTCTCAACGACCGGGCGGCCTGGGCGCCGTTTGCGCGATGCCTTGCCCTGACTTATTCGTAGCCCTCAATACAGGCGGCGCTGCGCCGCATCAACCGTCTTCGCCCCGCTTTTAGCCCCGGAATTTCGCGTGAACCCCATCATCATCATTCCCGCCCGGATGGCCGCGACGCGCCTGCCCGGCAAGCCACTGGCCGAGATCGCCGGGCGCCCGATGATCCTGCATGTCCTGCAGCGCGCGCGCGAGGCCGGGATCGGCCCCGTGGCCGTCGCCGCAGGCGAGCCCGAGATCGTCGCCGCCGTGGAGGCCGCGGGTGGCCGCGCCGTGCTGGTGGCCGATGACGTGCCGAGCGGGACGGACCGCATCCACCGGGCGCTGGCCCATCTCGACCCCTTCGGGGCGCATGACGTGATCGTAAACCTCCAGGGTGATTTCCCGACGCTGGAGCCCGGCCTGCTCTGGTCCGTGCTCAAGCCCCTGGCCGACAAGGCGGTGGATATCGGCACCCTGGTCTGCCCCATCGCCGATGAGGCGGAGGCCAACACCGCCTCCTTTGTGAAGGCCGCCTGCGCCTTTCCGGAGGGGGTGGAAGTCGCCCCCGCGCTGTATTTCAGCCGCAACCCCATCCCCTGGGGCGAGGGGCCGCGCTGGCACCATATCGGCGTCTATGCCTATCGGCGGGCCGCACTGGACCGCTTCGTCCGCCTGCCCGAATCGCCGCTGGAGCGGCGCGAGAAGCTGGAACAACTGCGCGCGCTGGAGGCCGGCATGCGCATCGGCGCCGCCCGAATCGAGCACGGCCCCTTCGGCGTGGACACGCCCGAAGATTTGGAACGCGCCCGTCACATCCTGGGGAAACCATGAACAACATCATAGCCTTCCAGGGGGTTCCTGGCGCCTATTCCGACCTCGCCTGCCGCCACGCCTATCCGGGCTGGACCACCCTGCCCTCGCCGAGCTTCGAGGCCGCGATGGCCGCCGTGCGCGATGGCCGGGCGCAACTCGCCATGCTGCCTTGCGAGAACAGCCTGGCCGGCCGCGTGCCCGACATCCACCGCCTGCTGCCGGAATCCGGCCTCTCGGTGATCGGCGAGCATTTCGAGCGGGTGGAGCATTGCCTCCTCGCCCGCGCGGGCGCCACGCTGGCCGGCATTCGCCGCGCCCATAGCCACCCGATGGCGCTGGGCCAGGTGCTCAAGCTCATCAAGGAACTGGACCTCACCCCCGTCATCCAGGCCGATACGGCGGGCGCGGCCGAGATCATCGCGCGCGAAGGCACGCTGGAGGATGCGGCGGTGGCGAGCGAACTCGCCGCCGAGGTCTATGGCCTGGAAATCCTGCGCCGCAATGTCGAGGATGCCTCGCACAACACCACGCGCTTCTATGTGATGTCGCGCGAGCGCAAGCTGCCGCCCCCGGCCGAGGTGCCGCACCCTGTCACCACCTTCGTCTTCCGCGTCCGCAACATGCCGGCCGCGCTCTACAAGGCGCTGGGCGGCTTCGCCACCAATGGCGTGAACATGACCAAGCTGGAGAGCTACATGCTCGACGGCGCCTTCACCGCCACGCAATTCCTCTGCGACGTGGATGGCCACCCCGATGAGCCAGGCCTGTTCCGCGCCCTGGAGGAGCTGCGCTATTTCTCGCGCGAGGTCCGGGTGCTGGGCACCTATCCGGCCAGCCCGTTCCGCCTGGCGCATGAGGGGAGGTAGGCCTCTACTTCCTCTCCTCGTGCCAGCGCCGCAGCAGCAAATGCGAAATGAGCGAGAGGCTGAGGAAGATCAGGATGCCAAAGCCCGAGACCAGCACCAGCGCCGCGAACATGCGCGGGATTTGCAATTGATAGCCGGTCTCCAGGATGCGCGAGGCGAGGCCCGATGAGGCGCCGCCCGTGCCGGCCACGAATTCCGCCACGATGGCGCCGATGAGCGAAAGCCCGCCGGAAATCCGCAGCCCGGCCAGGAAATAGGGCATGGCCGTGGGCAGTTGCAGCCGCAGCAGCACCTGCCAGCGATTGGCGCGATAGAGCCGGAACAAATCCCGCAAATTCGGGTCCACGCTGTTCAGCCCGGTGGTGGTGTTGGCCAGGATGGGAAAGAAGGCGACGATCCAGGCGCAGATCAGCAGCGCCAGCCAGAGATTATCGGCCCAGATGATGATCAGCGGCGCGATGGCGACAATGGGCGTCACCTGCAGGATCACCGCATAGGGGTAGAGCGACATCTCGATCACCCGCGATTGCGAGAACAGGATGGCCAGCGCCAGCCCCAGCGTCGCCGCGACAAACAGCGCCGCGAAGGTGATCTGCGCCGTGATGACGAGCGAGGGCAGCAGCGAAGTCCAGTCCCGCACCAGGGTCTGCCCGATCAGAAGCGGGCCGGGCAGCACATAGGGCGGGATGCCCCTGGCATGCACCAGCCATTCCCAGCCCAGCAGGAACAGCGCCCCCAGCAGGCTGGGGGCCGCGATACGCAGGGCGCGGCTCACGCCGCCATCGCAGCCGAAAGGGCGTGGGAGACGGCGCGGCAATGCGCGGCATAGACGTCGGAGGTGCGGAATTCCGGCGTGGCGCGGTCCTCGGGCGGGATGTGCAACTCCGCGGTGATGCGGCCGGGGCGGGGCGACATGACGAGGATGCGCTCGGCCAGGAATACGCTTTCGAAGGTGGAATGGGTGACGAAGATGGCGGTGAAACGCTCATCCTGCCACAGCCGCAGCAGATCCTCGTTCAGGCGGTGGCGGGTGATTTCGTCGAGTGCGGCGAAGGGCTCGTCCATCAGCAGCAGGCGCGGGCGCGTGACCAAGGCGCGGGCAATGGAGACGCGCATCCTCATGCCGCCCGAGAGCATGCGCGGATAGGCGGCTTCGAAGCCGGTGAGGTCCATCCGCGCCAGCGATTCCCGCGCCTGGCGCTCGGCCGCGGCACGGGGCGTGCCGGCCAGTTCCAGCGGCAGCGCCACATTCCGCAGCGCCGTGGCCCAGGGCATCAGCGTGGGCTCCTGGAAGACGAAACCGACCCGACCCGTCACATCGGCCCGCCAGTCGAGCCGCCCGGCGCTGGGCGCGGCCAGCCCTGCGATCAGCCGCAGCAGCGTGGATTTGCCGCAGCCCGAGGGGCCGAGGAGCGCGAGAAAATCCCCCTCGGCGATGTCCAGGGACAGATCCTCCACCGCGGTCACGCCGGCGGGGAAGCGCTTTTGCACCTGATCGAGCCGCAGCAGCGAAGCGCCATGTTCGGCGTGACCGGGCGCTTTGCGGCCCGGCCGATTCTCGTCCCGGCTCCGCCAGGACGAGGTCAGAGCCCAACCCGCTTGTTCACGAAGCGCAGATCATAGCCGCGCCGGAAATCCAGGCCGGCCGGATAGATGCCGGCATCGCGCATCGTGTTGTAGAAACGCTCCCACCGCGCATCATTCATCGCGCCCACGCCCATGCTGTTGGCATCGCCCGAGATCACGATGCCCTGCTCGTTCATCACGCGGATGGCATAGGCGATGCGCTCCTCGCTCATCTCGGGATTGTCGCGGATGATGAGGCGGTTGGCGGCGGCGATGTCCTGGCCGCGCATATACTGCGTCCAGCCCTCGATGCTGGCATTGATGAAGCGCTGCACCACCTCGGGGCGGGCCTCCATCGTGCCGCGCATGATGTCCACGGTCGTCTGGTAATTCTCATAGCCGGCATCGGCGATGAGGAAGACCTTGGGGCGCGCGCCGGCCTGGATGGCGGAAAGCGGCTCCGACGAGAGGAACCCCTGCTGGATGGCCATGCGGTCCACCAGCCAGGGCTGGATGTTGAAGGTATAGGGCCGAACCTGTTCATCGGTGAAGCCGAATCGGGCCTTCAGGAAGGGCCAATAGGTGACCCGCCCGCCCGCGCCGACCAGGATGGGCCGGCCGCGCATATCCTCGAAACGGTTGATGCCATTGCCCTCATGCGTCATCAGGATCTGAGGGTCCTTCTGCATCATGGCGGCGATGGTGAGTGCCGGCACGTTCTCGCGCACATAGGTCAGCGCCTGGAAGCCGTTGGACATGATCATATCCACCCGGCCGGCCACCATCAGCCGCACGGGGTCGAGGTTGGGGCCCCCCTGGCGCAAATCCACCTCCAGCCCGGCGCGACGATAGAGGCCCGCGGCGACAGCCTGGTAATAGCCGCCCTGCTCGGCCTGGGCGCGCCAATTGGTGTGGAAGGAGACGCGGTCCAGGCTTTGTGGCACCGCCACGCGGGCACCCGGCACGGCGGTGAGAGCAAAGGCGGCGCCGCCGCCCAGCAGGGCGCGGCGTTGGATGCGATAGCGGGCGCGCATGGCGATCTCCTTGAGCTCATCCGATTATGTGATGGGTGCTCCGACTTTCGCCAGGGGGATCAGCGTTGCGCCGCGCGCAGCATGTTGATGATACCGGAAAAATCGCTCCCCGCGCCGCCCTCGGCCGCAAAGCGCTCATAGAGCGCCAGCGCCGCCGCGCCCAAGGGCGTGGCCGCCCCCGCCGCTTCCGCCGCTTGCTGCGAAAGCCCCAGATCCTTCAGCATCAGCGCCGTCGCGAAGCCTGGCTTGTAGTCGCGATTGGCCGGGCTGCCGGGCACCGGCCCCGGCACCGGGCAATAGGTGGTGAGCGACCAGCACTGGCCGGAGGATCTGCTCGCCACCTCGAACAGCGCCTCGTGGCTGAGGCCCAGTTTCTCGGCCAGGGTGAAGGCCTCGCTCGTGCCGATCATGGAAATCGCCAGCAGCATGTTGTTGCACAGCTTGGCCGCCTGGCCGGCGCCCGCCTCGCCACAATGGACGATGGTGCGCCCCATCCGCTCCAGGATGGGCCGGGCCTTGGCGAAGCTCGCCGCATCACCGCCCACCATGAAGGTGAGGGTGCCGGCCTCCGCGCCCATGGTGCCGCCCGAGACGGGCGCATCCAGCATGGGCCGGCCAGCCGCGACCTCGCGCGCCGTATCCACGTCAATGGTGGAGCAATCAATCAGCACGGCATGCGGCTCGGCCACCGGTGCCATCTCGGCCCAGGCGGCGCGGACATGGCTGCCTGCGGGCAGCATGGTAATGGCGATATCGGCGCCGCGCGCGGCATCGGGGGCGGATTGGGCGCGCTGGATGCCACCTTCGGCGGCCGCATCCATGGCGGCGGCGCTGAGGTCATAGCCGCGCACCTCATGCCCCGCGCGGGCGAGGTTGAGCGCCATGGGCAGGCCCATATTGCCGAGACCGACGAAACCGATGCGTGCCATGAAGCTCTCCCTTGTTTGGCGGAAGGCTAGACCATGATGCGTTCGCTTGCGCTCACTTTCATGGTCTCGCCACTGCTGAGAGCGGGATTCAACGTTTTCGGCGATTCCGCCTCAACGCATCCCGCTCTAATCCAAGCTCCAGGCGCGCTCCACCCCGCCGTCGCGCAGCGAGGTCACGACATGCCTGCCCCCCCGGGCGCGCGCCTCCGGTGGCGCGGGGCGCTATCCATCGCTCAGCACGTCGCGCACCACCGAACGGAATTCCCGGCGGTGCAATTCCCGCAGTACCATCAGCGAAGCCAGGATCAGCCCCACCGGATGGATGATCCAGGCCAGCGCCGCGAGGCCGAAATAATAGGCCCGCAGCCCGGTGTTGAAATGCCGCGCCGCGCGGTTGGCCACCTTCGCCGCCATCTCGGCCTGGGGCGTGAAATCCGCCCCCAGGCCGATGCCGCCCACCACGATGGAGCAATAATTGAACTGCCGCAGCGCCCAGGTCAGCTCGAAGAAGGCGCGCACGAAAATGAAGACCAGCAGCCCCACCCGCAATTCCCAGGCGACGTCACTCGGCGGCACCTCGGCGAAGGGGAGGGCGGCCAGCACCCGCCGCCCGAGATCAGGCGAGCCCAGCAGCGCCACCAGGCCGGCCAGGATGAAGATGGAAGTATTGGCCAGGAACCCCGTGCTGCTCATCAGATTGCCGATGATCGCCGTGTCGCTGATCCGGTTCTCCCGGCTCAGCAGCGCAATCATCCAGCGCCGCCGATGCTCGTCCATCGCCGCGATGACCGAGCGCGACTGGACGGAGGGCACCCGGTCCACCACGGCGGCATAGCCCGCCCAACAGGCGAAGAAGACCGCGAGCGCCACCATATCGAGCGGCGTGAACAGCCCGCCCATCATCCGGCAGCAAGCTTCTTTTCCACGAAGTCCAGCCGGTCCTGGCCCCAGAAGATCTCGCCATCAATCACGAAGGAGGGCGCGCCGAAGACGCCGCGGGCCAGCGCCGCCTCGCTATCGGCCTGGCGCATCGCCCCCCATTTCGGGTCGGCGGCGAGCGCCAGCAGGGCCGCGCCATCCTGGCCGCATTCGGCGGCGAGGGCGGAAAAATCCTCCACCGGATCACGATCCTCGGCCCAAAGCGCCGCCATGATTCGGTGGGCGAGGCGGATGGCCGGCGCATCGCCGGATGTCTCCCGCAGCGCGATCACCGCCTGGGCCAGCATGGCCTCGGGGAAGGGGAAATGGCGCGGCTCCAGCGTCAGCGGCACGCCCAGCGCCTCCCGCCAGCGGCGCAATTCCATCATGCGGTAGGCCTGGCGCTGCGGCGAGCGCTTGGGCAAAGGCAGCCCGCCCGAGGCCGGGAAGATCAGCCCGAAATCCACTGGCCAGAATTTGAGCGTGGCGCCATGCGCGGCGCAAAGCGCCTGGATCCGGGCGGAGCCGAGATAGGTCCAGGGGGAGTTCAGGGAACCGTAGTAATCAACATGCATGACGGGCGCTTCCTCAGAACGAAAAAAGGGGAGGGCGCTCGCGGCGCCCTCCCCCTTTCAGTGTGAACCGCAAAGCCTGGTTCAGGCCATCGCCTTCTTCAAATTCTCGTCCAGCGCGGCCAGGAAGGCCTGGGTGGAGAGGTAGGGCTGGTCCTTGCTGATCAGGATCGCGAGATCCTTGGTCATCTGCCCGCCCTCGACGGTGGCGATGCAGACCTTCTCCAGAGTCTCGGCGAAGGCCGTCACATCCGGGGTGTTGTCGAACTTGCCGCGATAGGCGAGGCCGCGCGTCCAGGCGAAGATCGAGGCGATCGGGTTCGTGCTGGTCTCGCGGCCCTTCTGGTGCTCGCGATAATGGCGCGTCACCGTGCCGTGCGCGGCCTCGGACTCCACCGTGTTGCCATCGGGGGAGAGCAGCACCGAGGTCATCAGGCCGAGCGAGCCGAAGCCCTGCGCCACGATGTCCGACTGCACGTCGCCATCATAGTTCTTGCAGGCCCAGACATAGCCGCCTTCCCACTTGAGCGCGGAGGCCACCATGTCATCAATCAGGCGGTCCTCGTAGGTGAGGCCGGCCGCCTCGAAGCGGGCCTTGAACTCGGTGTCGTAGATGTGGCGGAAAATATCCTTGAAGGAGCCGTCATAGGCCTTCAGGATCGTGTTCTTGTGGCTGAAATACACCGAATAGCCGCGGGCCAGGCCGTAGTTCAGGCTGGCGCGGGCGAAGCCCTCGATGGAGGCATTGAGGTTGTGCATCCCCATCGCCACACCGCCGGATTCCGGGAAGTCGAAACCGCCCATCTCGACCGGCGCGCCGCCATTGGCGGGCGTGTAGGTCATGCTGACGCGGCCAGCGCCGGGGATCTTCGCCTCGACCGAGCGATAGATGTCGCCAAAGGCATGGCGGCCCACGACGATCGGCTTGGACCAATGCGGCACCAGGCGGGGCACGTTCTGGCAGATGATGGGCTCGCGGAAGATCGTGCCGTCCAGGATGTTGCGGATCGTGCCGTTCGGGCTGCGCCACATTTTCTTGAGGCCGAACTCGGCGACGCGCGCCTCATCGGGGGTGATGGTCGCGCACTTCACGCCCACGCCGTATTGCTTGGTCGCGTTGGCGGCGTCCACCGTCACCTGGTCATCGGTCTGGTCGCGGTATTCGATGCCGAGGTCGTAATATTTCAGGTCAATATCGAGATAGGGCAGGATCAGTCGGTCCTTGATGAACCCCCAGATGATGCGCGTCATCTCATCCCCGTCCATCTCGACGACGGGGGTTTTCACCTTGATCTTTGCCATGTCCTCACTACCCTTTTGTCGCCCCTTGGGCCGGCTGGCGGGGGCGGTCGCTGCTGATGTTGCATCGCGGCGCGCACAATCGCACCCGCGCCAGCGCGGGACAAGCCCGCGCCCCGGCGAAAGGATGGTTGAGGTGACGCTTGCGGCGCGCCCCGACAATCTGTTTATTGAGATGAGACATTCCCAGAGGTTCCAGCCATGGCCATGCCAGGCCGCGCGCTGTTCCAGTCCTTGCTGCATCGCTCCTCCATCGCCTTCATCCTCCTCGTCACGACAATCCTGGTGGCGAGCTGGCTGCTGGTCCAGGATGGCACGCATGGGCTGCGCCAGGCGGCGCTGACCTCGGCCACCCAGGCCGCCGCCCGCGCCGCCATCGCCATCCAGGATGAAATCCACATGACCGAGGGCCGGCTGCTGCTGGCCCAGCGCGAGGCGCGCCCCCTGCCGGGCGTGGCCTTCGCCTCCCTCCCGCCCGAGGTGACGGCCACGCTGGCCGGCGCCGCGCCCGGCCAGATACGTTTCTGGCCGCTGCCGCGTGGCGCCACCGCCCCGCCCGAAATCCTGGCCTTCCTGGTCCCGCCGCAGCCCGGCACGCCCACGCCCGCGCTGCGCATCCCCGTCGCGACGCTGGAGGCGCTGCTGGCCCCGCCGCCCGGCACGGCGCTGCGCCTCGTCACCGGGCTGGGCACCGAGCTCGCTGCCGCCGGCACGGCGGGGGGTGTCCATGCGAGGCTTTGGGTGCGCGAGGGCGCGCTGCGGGTGGATGGCAGCGCCTCGCCAGCTTCCATGCCCCTCATGGTCTGGCTGATACCGCTGTTTGGGCTGGGCACGCTCAGCCTCATCTTCCGCCGCCACCTGGAGCGGACGGGCCGGGTCGAGTTGAAGCTGGCCACGCTGCGCGGCAGCCTCGCGCGCCATGCCGCGCAATTGAGCGTGAACGAGGCGCGGATGCGCCTCTCCCAGTCCGAGCGGCTGGCCGCGGAACGGCGCGAGACGTCATTGATCGAGGCCTGGCCAGGCCCTGTCGCGCTGCTGGACCCCGAGGGGAAGCTTGCCGCCTGGAATGATGCCTTCGCAACGCTGCTCCCGCCCGAGACGCTGCGGCGGGACCTGCCCATGGGCATGCTGACGCGACACCTGGATATGCGCTCCGCCCGGAAGGATGATGGCCGGCGCGGCCCGGGCAACCGCCCCCGCATCCGCGCGACACCCCTGCCCGATGGCAGCCGCCTGCTGGAGGGCCTGCCTGACGCGCCGCCCCCCGGTCTCGACGTCGCGCGGAAACTCTGCCGGGAGGAGATGCTGGCCCTCGCGTCGCAATTGCGGGCGGCGGTGGCGGCGGGCGATGCCGGCGCGGCGCGGCTGCAGCTCCATGCCATGCGGGGCCTGGCGGCGAATTTCAGCCTCAACGCGCTTCTGCCGTTGCTGGAAGCGCTGGAAAGCGCCGCCCAGGCGCCCCAGATGGCCGGGCTGGACGCGGCGCTGGCCGACTTCGAGCGAGAATTGGACCTAGCCCTGCGCCGATTGGGCAGCGCCACGGCCTGATCTCGGTTGCGCCCACGGGGGCGAAGCGCGAGACTGCGACCAATCAATTTCTCGGAGGGCTTTCGCCAATGGATATCGTCATCGCCTCCGCCGCGCGCACGCCGGTGGGCAGCTTCAACGGGGCCTTTGCGAGCCTCTCCGCCCATGCGCTGGGCCAGGTCGCCATCGAAGCCGCGCTGTCCCGCGCCGGTGTGGCGGCCGCCGATGTGGATGAGGTGATCCTCGGCCAGATCCTCGCGGCCGGTGCCGGGCAGAACCCCGCCCGCCAGGCGGCGGTGAATGCCGGCATCCCGGCCTCGGCCACGGCCTTTGGCATCAACCAGCTTTGCGGTTCCGGCCTGCGGGCAGTGGCGCTGGCCGCCCAGCAGATTTCGAGCGGCGATGCCACCATCGTCGTCGCCGGCGGGCAGGAGAGCATGACCCAGGCGCCGCATTGCGCGCAGATGCGCGCCGGCACCAAGATGGGCAGCCTGGAGATGGTGGATACCATGCTCCGCGATGGCCTGATGGACGCCTTCCACGGCTACCACATGGGCAATACCGCCGAGAATGTGGCCCAAAAATACCAACTGACCCGCCAGGAGCAGGATGAATTCGCCGCCAACAGCCAGCGCAAGGCGGGCGAGGCGATGGCCGCCGGCCGCTTCAAGGACGAGATCGCACCCGTCACGGTCAAGGGCCGCAAGGGCGATGTGATCGTCAGCCAGGACGAATATCCGAAGCCCGAGACGACAGCGGAGGTGCTGGCCAAGCTGCGCCCGGCCTTCAACAAGGAAGGCACCGTCACCGCGGGCAATGCCTCGGGCATCAATGACGGCGCGGCCGCCGTGGTGGTGATGTCGGCCGAGGAAGCGCGCCGGCGCGGCATCACGCCGCTGGCCCGCATCGTGAGCTGGGCGACCGCGGGCGTGGACCCCTCCATCATGGGCACGGGCCCGATCCCGGCCAGCCGCAAGGCCCTGGCCAAGGCCGGCTGGACCGTGGCCGACCTCGACCTGATCGAGGCCAATGAGGCCTTCGCGGCGCAGGCCTGCGCGGTGAACAAGGATCTGGGCTGGGACACCGACAAGGTGAATGTGAATGGCGGGGCCATCGCGCTCGGCCATCCCATCGGCGCCTCGGGCGCACGGGTGCTGACCACGCTGCTCTATGAGATGCAGCGCCGGGACGCGAAAAAGGGCCTGGTCACGCTTTGCATCGGCGGTGGCATGGGCGTTGCCATGTGCCTCCAGCGCGACTGAACGGCCTGGCGGGGGCGGCGCGCCGCCCCCGCCACCCTGTCAGATGAATTCTCCGCGCAGAAAACCCAGCGCGGGCAGCGGAGTCCATTTGCGCGGCAGGTCGGAACGGCGGATCGGTGCCACCGAGTAATGCGGCAAGGGCTGCTTCGAGCGTTCCAGAAAATCCGCATAGGCCCGCACCTGCTGGGCCCGCCAGGCTCGGTCCTCCAGGGCGGCGGCGCGGCTGCGAAAGATTTCAGCCACTCGGTTGGCGCGGCCCACCGTGGCCACCACCGCCCATAGGCTGTCCTCGTCGCCGCGCGGCTGCGCCGTGATGTCCCGCATGCCGACAGTGAACGGAAAACCCGATGGCCGGGTCAAGCGGATCATGCGGCGCAACCCTTAAAAAAAACCGCCACGAAAAAGGCGCCGGAGATTTCCCCCGGCGCCCCTGATTTCCCCCAAAGCGGAGTGACGAAGGCCTACCCCAGGCGCTCGCCATGCTGCGTCACGTCCAGGCCCTCGCGCTCCTCATCCTCGGAGACGCGCAGGCCAACCATGGCATCCACGATCTTGAGCAGGATGTAGGTGCCGACCGCCGAATAGGCCACCGTCACCAGCACGGACTTGAACTGGATCCAGAGCATCTCCGGGTTGCCGTAGAGCAGGCCGGAATAGGCCAGGGCCGCCTGGGCGTCATCGGTCTTGTAGAGCATGCCATAGGCAAAGACGCCGGTGAGCAGCGCGCCCAGGATGCCGCCCACGCCATGCACGCCAAAGGCGTCCAGGCTGTCATCATAGCCGAGCATCTTCTTGAGCGTGGTCGAGGCCCAGAAGCAGATGATGCCGGCCGAGCCGCCGATCACCAGCGCCGCGCCGGGGAACACCCAGCCCGAGGCCGGCGTGATGGCGACAAGGCCCGCCACCGCACCCGAAATCGCGCCGAGTGCCGAGGGCTTGCCCTTGGTGGCCCATTCCACGAAGACCCAGGTCAGGGTGCCCGCGGCGGCGGCGATCATCGTCACCAGCATGGCCATGCCCGCACGGCCATCGGCCGCGAGCGCAGAGCCCGCATTGAAGCCGAACCAGCCCACCCAAAGCAGCGCCGCGCCGATCATGGCGAGGCCGAGATTGTGCGGCGACATGTTGTCCGTCCCGTAGCCCACCCGCTTGCCGAGCACGAGGCAGGCGACGAGGCCAGCGACACCGGCATTGATGTGCACCACCGTACCGCCCGCGAAATCGAGCGCGCCCCAGGCCCAGATCAGGCCCGAGGGATGCCAGACGGCATGCGCGACGGGCGAATAGACCAGCAGCGACCACGGCACGATGAACAGGCACACGGCGCTGAACTTCATGCGGTCCGCCACCGCGCCGAAGATCAGGGCGGCGGTGATGATGGCGAAGGTCATCTGGAACATGACGAAGACCGTCTCGGGGATGGTCGTCGCCACCTCGCTCTCGCCGCCCAGGCCGGCGCCGAGGATGAAGGGGCCGTTCCAGTTGATGCCCGAGAGCATGACCTTGGAGAAGTCGCCGAAATACAGGCCGCCATTGCCGAAGGCGATGGAATAGCCCGCCACCATCCAGGTGACGGCGATCAGCGCCGCCACGAAGAAGGACTGCATCATGGTCGCCAGCACGGTCTTCTTGCGGACCATGCCCGCATAGAAGAGCGCCAGGCCCGGCAGCGTCATCATCAGGACGAGGGCGGTGGCCACCAGCATCCAGGCGGTGTTGCCGGCATCGAGCTTCGGCTCATCGGCCGCCAGAGCGGGCATGGCGAGGGCCAGCAGCGGCGCGGCCAGCAGGGTCCCGCGCATCCAGGGTGTCATGGTCAGGCTTCTCCCAAGGGAATTGGCGGATGGCGGCGCCGCCACAGGGTGGAGGTTATGGGTCACAGGGCCGAACCGTCGGTTTCGCCGGTGCGGATACGCAGTGCGCGGTCAAGGTCGAGGACGAAGATCTTGCCATCGCCGATCTTGCCGGTGCGGGCGGCGGCGGCGATCGCCTCCACCACCGCATCCGCCAGTTCGGAAGCCACCGCCACTTCGATCTTGAGCTTGGGCAGGAAGTTGACCTGGTATTCGGCGCCTCGGTAGATTTCGGTCTGGCCCTTTTGCCGCCCGAACCCCTTCACCTCCGTCACCGTCAGCCCCTGGACGCCGAGTGGGGTGAGCGCATCGCGCACCTCATCCAGCTTGAAGGGCTTGATGATCGCCATAACGAGCTTCATCCGCCTGCCTTTCATGCAAAAATTCGCCGGCCCGAATCCGGCCATGCGAATTCAATCCAAGACTCGTGCCACCATGAAAACCCTTGCCCGACCTAGCCTTGCGTCCGCTTCTGCCCATTTTTCGGGCAATGTTGCGGGCGCCAAGGCGAGTCTTGCGCCCATCTCTTGCCGGATGCCGGAATGCCCTAAGGTGACACCCATGAACCTGATCGCCGCGCCCGAGCCCATTCCGACCACCCGCCTGGAGGTCGCTGTCGCCATCATCGGCGCCGGTCCGGTGGGGGCCACGCTGGCCGCCGCACTGGCCGCGCGCGGCGTGCCGGTGGCCGTGGTGGATGCGGCACCGCTACCGCCCATGGAACTCGCCGACTTCGACGGCCGCGCCTATGCCATCGCGCTGGCCTCCAAGCGCCTGCTGGAGCGCGCCGGCATCTGGGAGCGCCTGCCCAGCCCGCCCTGCCCGATCGAGGGCATCAAGGTGGCCGATGGCCGCGTGGGCGAGGCGCCCTCCTCGCTCGATCTCGATTTCGAGGCGGCGGAAGTGGCCGATGAACCCTTCGGCTGGATGGTCGAGGCGCGTGCCTTGCGCGTGGCGCTCAATGCCCGCCTGCCGCATCTGGCCCATCTCCAGACCTTCGCGCCGATGACGGCGAAGGTGGCGCGCGATGCGGAGGGCGCGACCGTCACGCTGGCCGATGGGCGGGTGATCCGCGCCCGCCTGGTGATCGGCGCCGAAGGGCGGGGCAGCCCGCTGCGGCAGCAGGCCGGCATCGGCACGGCGCGGCATGATTACGGGCAGATCGGCATGGTCGGCGCCTTCGCGCATGAAAAGCCGCACAACAACCGCGCGCTGGAATTGTTCCTCCCCGCCGGCCCCTTCGCGCAATTGCCGCTGGCCGATCTCGGCAGCTTCGGCACCAGCGCAAATGCTCCTGGCCCGCTCCGCGGGGGGCCGCATGCCTCCAGCTTCGTCTGGACCGAGCGGCGCAGCGTGGCGATGCGGATGCTGGCCCTGCCCGATGCCGATTTCGCGCGTGAATTGCGCCGCCGGATCGGCAGCCATCTGGGCGAGATCGAGCCCATCGGCCGGCGCTGGCATTATCCGCTGACGGCAATGCACGCGACGCGCTATGTGGCCGAGCGCCTGGCCCTGGTGGGGGATGCAGCGCATGGCATGCACCCCATCGCCGGGCAGGGCCTCAATATCGGCTTCCGCGACGTGGCCGCGCTGACCGAGCTGGTGGCCGAGGCTTATGATGCAGGGCAGGATGTGGGCAGCGCGGCCCTGCTGGCGCGCTACCAGGCGCAGCGCCGGCCCGATGCGCTGATGATGATCGGCGCCACGCATGTGCTGGAAAAGCTGTTCGGCAATGATGTCGGGCCGGTACGCTGGGCGCGGCGGCTGGGCATCGCGGCGGTGGACCGCATTCCGGGGCTGAAGCGCGCCTTCGCGCGGCAGGCCATGGGGCTGCCGCTTCGGGGATAAGCTGCGCCGCCCGACCAGGCAGAAAAGGACACGCCATGGATTTCACCCTCTCGGCCGAACAGGTCGCGATCCGCGAGCAGATCAGCCGCATCTGCGCCGATTTCCCGGATGAATACTGGCTGGCGCGGGATAGGGACGCCGTCTTCCCGCATGATTTCCACGCGGCCATGGCCAAGGGCGGCTGGCTCGGCATCGCCATGCCGGTGGAATATGGCGGCGGCGGCCTGGGCATCTTCGAGGCGGCCCTGATGATGGAGGCCATCGCGGCCTCGGGCGCCTGCATGTCCGGCGCATCGGCGCTGCACATGAACATCTTCGGCCTCAATCCCGTCATCGTCTTCGGCACGGAGGCGCAGAAGCAGCGCTTTTTGCCGCCCCTCATCGCGGGCGCGGACAAGCCCTGCTTCGCGGTGACGGAGCCCGATGTCGGCCTCAACACCACCCAACTCAAGACGCGGGCCGAGCGCCGCAATGACGGCTATGTGGTGCATGGCCAGAAGATGTGGATTTCCACCGCGCAGGTGGCCAACAAGATGCTGCTGCTGGCCCGCACCACGCCGCTGAACCAGGTGCGCCGCAAGACCGATGGCCTGACGCTGTTCTACACGGAGATTGACCGCAGCAAGGTGGAGATCCGCCTCATCGAGAAGATGGGACGCCATGCCGTGGATTCGAACATGGTCTTCTTCGACGGCTTCGAGATCCCGATGGAGGACCGCATCGGCGAGGAAGGCCAGGGCTTCCAGGCCATCCTGCACGGCATGAATCCTGAGCGTATCCTGATCGCCGCCGAAGCTGTCGGCATTGGCCGCGCGGCACTCCGCCGCGCCTCGCAATACGCGAAGGACCGCCGCGTCTTTGGCCGCCCGATCGGCCAGAACCAGGCGATCCAGCACCCGCTCGCGCGCAACTGGGCCGAGCTTGAGGCGGCGGAGCTGATGGTGTGGAAGGCGGCCAGCCTCTACGATGGCGGGCGCGAATGCGGCGCGGAGAGCAACGCGGCCAAATACCTCGCCGGCGAGGCCGGCTTCCGCGCCTGCGAGACGGCGGTGATGACGCATGGCGGCATGGGCTACGCGCAGGAATATCATGTGGAGCGCTATCTCCGGGAAAGCCTGATCCCGCGCATCGCCCCCGTCTCGCGCGAATTGATTCTCTCCCACATCGCCGAGCGCGTGCTGGGCCAGCCGAAATCCTATTGAGCGGGGGCAGGGCACGCATACGCTGGCCCGGCATGCCACGGCTTCGCGGCTTGCGCCCCGAATCATGGAAAGTTAGACATGTTCAGGTTGCACTCCTTTCTCGCCCCCGGAAGGAGTGGGCCGACTTTCCACTTCGGTGCGAAGGGCCGCGGCAAGCTCAGCCATGAGACTTCGTCCAACCCGGCGGCGATCCTGCCCAAGGCCGGACATGCAGGAGCCGAGCGCATCCCTTCCATCACCCACAGCATGCTGTGCCCCGTGGCAGCGCCCTGCCTGACGCGCGACAATCGCGCCCCGGCTCGGCCATGAAACGCGCCATGAAACGCGCCATGAACCCGCATCTGGCCCGGCTTGAAGCGGAATCCATCACCATCATCCGCGAGGTCGCGGCCTCCTTCCGCAAGCCGGTGATGCTCTACAGCATC
Source organism: uncultured Roseococcus sp. (assembly GCA_947084995.1). GTDB lineage: Bacteria > Pseudomonadota > Alphaproteobacteria > Acetobacterales > Acetobacteraceae > Roseococcus. Next base: position 26,853 of record CAMTUX010000033.1, on the reverse strand, counting down.
GGCAAGGATTCCGGCGTGATGCTGCACCTGGCGCTCAAGGCCTTTTATCCCGGCAAGCCCCCCTTCCCGCTGCTGCACGTGGATACGACCTACAAGTTCCGCGAGATGATCGCCTTTCGCGACATGATGGCGCGGCGAGTGGGGATGGAATTGCTCGTCCACACCAATGCCGACGGCCTGGCGCGCGGCATCAATCCCTTCGCCTCGGGCGCCGCGCTGCACACGCAGGTAATGAAGACCGAGGCGCTGAAGCAGGCACTCGACCTGCACGGCTTCGACGCAGCCTTCGGCGGCGCGCGGCGGGATGAGGAGAAATCCCGCGCCAAGGAGCGGATCTTTTCCTTCCGCGGGCCGGGCCACAACTGGGATCCGCGCGCCCAGCGGCCGGAGTTGTGGAGCCTGTTCAACACGCGCATCCGGCAGGGCGAGAGCATCCGCGTCTTCCCTCTCTCCAACTGGACCGAATTCGACGTGTGGGACTATGTGCTGGCCGAGGAGCTTCCGGTCGTGCCGCTCTACTTCGCAAAGCCTCGGCCAGTCGTGCGGCGTTCCGGCACCTGGATCATGGTGGATGACGAACGCCTGCCGCTGGAGCCGGGCGAGAGGCCGGAGCTTCGCATGGTCCGCTTCCGCACCCTGGGCTGCTATCCGCTTTCGGGCGCCGTGGAGAGCCAGGCCGCGACGCTGCCCGACATCATCGCCGAGATGCGCCAGGCCAGGACCAGCGAACGCCAGGGACGCCTCATAGACACCGATGAGGAAGCCTCCATGGAGCGGAAGAAGCGCGAGGGCTATTTCTGACATGGTTCCGGAACCACAAGCCGAGCCGCTGCGCTTCCTGACCTGCGGCTCGGTGGATGATGGCAAGTCCACGCTGATCGGCCGGCTGCTTTATGAGAGCCAGCTGATCTTTGACGACACGCTGGCCTCCCTCGCCCGCGACAGCCGAAAATACGGCACGACCGGCGATGACACCGACCTGGCGCTGCTGATGGATGGGCTGGAGGCGGAGCGCCAGCAGGGCATCACCATTGACGTCGCCTACCGCTTTTTCCAGACGCCACGACGCTCCTTCATCGCGGCGGATACGCCTGGGCATGAGCAATACACGCGCAACATGGCGACGGGGGCTTCCGGCGCCTCGCTAGCCATCATCCTGATGGATGCGCGCAAGGGCGTGCTGACGCAGACGCGCCGCCATTCCTACATCTGCTCGCTGCTCGGCATCCGCGATGTCGTGCTGGCGGTGAACAAGATGGATCTGGTGGATTTCAGCGAGGAGGTGTTCCAGGGCATCCTCGGCGACTACGCCGCCTTTGCCGCCGAACTCGGCTTTCTTTCCATCGTGGCGCTCCCGATCAGCGCGCGCCATGGGGATAATGTGACCCGGCGCTCGAAGCGCACGCCCTGGCATCACGGCCCCTCGCTGCTGGAACATTTGGAGGGGGTGGATACCGCGAGGGACCTTGCCGCCAAGCCCTTCCGCTTCCCGGTGCAATGGGTGAACCGGCCCAGCCTGGATTTCCGCGGTTTCGCCGGCACCATCGCTTCCGGCCGGATCACGGCGGGGGAGCGGGTGGTGGTCGCGGCCTCGGGGCTGACAACGCGCATCCTGCGTATCGTGACCGCCGATGGCGACCTGCCCGCCGCCGAGGCCGGCCAGGCCGTGACGCTCACGCTGGAGGATGAGCTGGATGTCGCCCGCGGCGACCTGCTGACCCGCCCGGCCGAGCGCCCGGCGGTGGCGGACCAGTTCGCCGGCCACCTGCTCTGGATGGATGAGGAGGCGATGCTGCCCGGACGCAGCTACCTCATGCGGATCGGCCATAGCTGGACGCCCTGCTCCGTCACCTCGATCCGGCACCGGGTGGATGTGAACACCCTGGCGAAACACGCGGCGCGGCGGCTGGTGCTGAACGAGATCGGCTTCTGCAACTTCTCCATCGCGCAGCCGGTGCCGCTGGATTCCTACGAGGAAAACCGCGCCACCGGGGGCTTCATCCTGGTGGATCGCCACACCAACCGCACGGCCGGCGCCGGCATGGTGGCCTTCCCGCTGCGCCGCGCCTCCAACATCCATCAGGAGCATTTCACCGTCGGCAAGGCGGCCCGCGCGGCGCTGGCGGGCCAGAAGCCGATGGTGCTGTGGTTCACCGGCCTCTCCGGCTCGGGCAAGTCCACCATCGCCAACATCGTCGAGCAGGCGCTGCACCGCGCCGGCCGGCAGACCTACACCCTCGATGGCGACAACATCCGCAACGGGCTTTGCCGCGACCTCGGCTTCACGGCGGAGGACCGGGTGGAGAATATCCGCCGCGCCGGCGAGGTGGCGAAGCTGATGGTGGATGCGGGGCTGGTGGTGCTTTGCGCCTTCATCTCGCCCTTCCGGGCGGAACGGCGGATGGTGCGCGACCTTCTGGGCGAGGGTGAATTCCTGGAAATCTTCGTGGATACGCCCCTCGAAACCTGCATCGAGCGGGACCCGAAAGGCCTCTATGCCAAGGCGCGGGCCGGGCAGATCAGGAATTTCACCGGCTTGGACAGCCCCTACGAGCCGCCCGAGGCGCCGGAGATCCACATCTCCACGCTGGGCGAGACGGCGGAGGTTTCGGCCCACCATGTTCTGGAGTGGCTGGGGCGGATGCCGCCCCTCGCCGGCGACTCAAGGCCCGAATGAACCGGGAGCGCTCACGCTTCCCCCGCGCGCGGCTCTGCGTTATGCGCGTCTCAGGGAAATTTCATCCACGGAGGCAAACGTCATGAATCGTCGTCTCGTTCTCGGTACCGCCGCGCTGGCCGCACCGGCTGCGTTGGCCACCCCCGCGCTGGCCCAGGCCAATCCCGAAATCCGCTGGCGCTGCCAATCCAGCTTCCCGCGCAACCTCGATGTGCTGTTCGGCACGGCCGAGCGCGTGGCCAACCGCGTGGCGGCGCTGACCGAGAACCGCTTCCGCATCCAGGTCTTCCCGGCTGGCGAAATCGTTCCCGGCTTGCAGGTGCTGGACGCGGTCCAGGCCGGCACGATTGATTGCGGCCATACCGCCGCCTACTGGTACATCGGCAAGGAGCCGGGCTTCGCCTTCTTCACGGCGATCCCCTTCGGCCTGAACACCCGCCAGATGACCGCCTGGCTGCGCCATGGCGGCGGCAATGCGCTGGGCGATGCGCTCTTCGCCGAATACAACATCGTGGGCCTGCCCGCCGGTGACACGGGTGCCCAGATGGGCGGCTGGTTCCGCCAGGAAATCCGCAGCGCGCAGGATGTGCAGGGGCTGAAGTTCCGCATCTCCGGCCTCGCCGGCCAGGTCTTCCAGCGCATGGGCGCCAACCCGACGCTGGTCGCCCCCGCCGACATCTACCCCGCGCTGGAGCGCGGCACGATCGACGCGACCGAATTCGTGGGCCCGCATGATGATGAGCGCCTGGGCTTCTTCCGCGTGGCGCGCTTCTACTATGCGCCGGGCTTCTTCGAGCCCTCGGCCCGCCTGCACTTCATGAGCAGCAAGCGCCAGTTCGACGCCTTGCCGCAGCAGTACAAGGACGCGCTGACCATCGCCTGCGCCGAGGCCGATAGCGAGATGGTCAGCCGCTATGACCACCTGAACCCCATCGCGCTGCGCCGCCTCGTCGCGCAGGGCACGCAGTTGCGCTTCTACTCGCGTGAGATCCTGCAACTCGCCTGGCGCTCGAACGAGGCGCTGATGGCGGACCTCGCCGGGCAGAATGCCCGCTTCCGGACGATCTGGGACGCCTATCGCCCCTACCGTTCGGAGCAGTTCCAGTGGTTCCGCGTGGCCGAGAACAGCTACGACAACTTCGCCTTCGCCGCGGCGGCGGGCTGAGGCAAAGGGGAGGCGGCGGACAATTTGGCAAATTTTGTCCGCCGAACGCCCCAGGGCGAGGACCGCGAACGCCTCATCTGCGGCGATTGCGGCTATGTCGCCTACGAAAATCCCAAGATCGTGGTGGGCAGCGTGGTGTCGGAGGGCGGGCGCATCCTGCTCTGCCGCCGCGCCATCGAGCCGCGTCACGGCTTCTGGACGCTGCCCGCCGGCTACATGGAGCTGGGCGAAACCGCCGAGGAAGGTGCGAAGCGCGAGGCCTGGGAAGAAGCGCGCGCCCGGCTTGAATTGGAGGGGGTGCTGGCCATTTATTCGATTGCGCGAATCGGGCAGGTCCAGATCATCTACAAGGCCAGCCTGACAGAACCCGGCATCGCTGCAGGGCCTGAAAGCCTCGATGTGCGGTTTTTCGCCTGGGAGGAGATCCCGTGGGACGAGTTGGCTTTTCCGTCGGTTCACTGGGCCCTGAAGGCCTGGAGGGCGGGCGCGCCCGGCGTTGCAGGGAATCCGCCGCAGGATCAGCGCGGCATGGCCGGGTTGTGATCCCGGCGCTGGCGCTCTTGCTCGCCAGCCTCATTCCGGGCACCGCCCCGGCGCAAACCGCGCCCGAAGCGCCACGCATCCAGACCCCCCGCGCCGAGCCGCCGCCACGCGCCCGCCCGACCGACCAGCGCGACCGCGCCTTCATGGATGGCGGCATCGCCCTCACCCCCGGATTTTCGGCCAGCACCCTGGGCCAGGGCCTGCCCCGGACACCTCAGGCCCAGCTGGCGCCCCGCCCCAACCTCGACATCGAGGCCCGCCCCGTCTTGCCCTCGCAGGCGCCTAGCATCGCCCCCACCCTCATCCATCCGCGCGTGCCAGGCCGCAGCGGCGCGACGGAGACGGTGCCCACCCACCCGGACCAGCGCCTCCTGCAAACGCCGGCGCCGGGCGCCCGCCTCAACGTGCCGCTCACCTGGTAGGGAACGGCCACTCGCTTCGCGCAAGCGCCTCGGCTAAGAGATTCTGATGGATACGCAGATGCCCCCCGGAGCCACCATCTTCACCGATGGGCTGCTCGACGCCTCCGTGCAGCATGGCGTGGTTCGCCTCACGCTTGGGCGTCTGGGCGCCGATAACAAGCCGATTCCGGCAGGGCTGCTGGTGGTGCCGCTGGTGCAGTTGGCCGGGCTGACCCAGGGCCTGGGCCGGCTGATGCAGCAGATCGAGGCCAAGATCAAGGAATCCGCTCCCGCCCCGACGGATACACCGCCAGACAGCTTCACCTTCGGAGGGCGCTGACATGAATCGCTTCCAGATCACGCTGCTCGGGGCCACGGCGGCCTTGCTGCTGCCCAGCCTGCCAGTCGCGGCGCAGGGCATGCTCGGCGCCGGCCGCACCACCACCCGCCCCCAGGCGGAGCCCCCGCGCGAGCAGCCGCCGGCACTTCCCGGCATCGCCGCCCGGCGCGGCCAAGCGCCCATCCCGGCCGAAACGCCACCCAGCGCCATGAACCCCAATGACGCGCTGTTCGATGGCATCAACCGCGGCGACATCACGACCGTGCGGGACGCCGTGGCGCGCGGGGCGGATGTGAATGCCCGCAATGCGCTGGGCCTGACGGCGGTGGATTCGGCGGTGGATCAGGGCCGGCCGGAAATCATGTTCTATGTGCTCTCGGTGCGGGGCATGGCCGGCAATGCCGCGCCGCCGCCCGAATCAATCCCGACGCGCGGCGCCCGCACGCGCCCGCCCCCGCCGGTGCGTGAGGCCCCCACCCGGCAGGCTGCCGCCCCGCCCGCCAATGCGACGCCGCGCCTGCCGCAGCTCTGGCAGGCCAATGGCGGCGCGCCGCAGCCCTCCATCGGCTTCCTGGGCTTTGACGCCGGCATGCCGGCCGGGGCGCGGCCCGTCCAGGCGCGGCGCGGGCGGTAATTCCGCCCCCTCTCACACCACCTTTTCCGTGATGCTTTGCGGCACCGGGACCGTCGCCGCGAAGGCGGGCCGCGCGCTCATGACCCCCAGGCCCGGATGGAGCGCCGGCCAGTCGAATTGCGGAAACCGCACAGCCAGGTAGCGCAGCGCCGTCCCGGCCGCGATATCCGCCAGGGCACCTCGGTTCGCAGCGTAAAGGGAATGCCATTCTCGATCAGCGCGATCCGCACCTTGCGGGCAGGCGAGGTTTTCGGGGACAGCAACGGAGCTATTCCGAAAAAGGAGGCATAGCACCATGGGAACGGATTTGCTGCGGACAGCGCCTTTGCCCAAAAGAAAACCCCGGGCCGCTTCCCTGCGGCAGGGAAGCGGCCCGGGGCCATGAGCGCCGCCCGAAGGCGGCTACATTCAGATCAGGCTCAGAGGCGGACGCGCAGCCAATTGCCGATCTCGCCCACCACGCCGCGCCGGAAGGCAAGCACGCAGAGCACGAAGATGGCACCCTGGATCACCGTGACCCAGGCGCCGAATTCGGCCAGGTAGTTCTGCATGGTGATGATCACCGCAGCCCCCACCACCGGCCCGAAGATGGTGCCAAGCCCACCCACCAGCGACATCAGCACCACCTCGCCCGACATGGTCCAGAAGACGTCGGTCAGGGTCGCGATGCCGAAGACGATGGATTTCAGCCCGCCCGCCACGCCGGCGAGGCCGGCGGAGAGGACGAAGGCAAGCAGCTTGTAGTCATCCGTGCGATAGCCAAGCGAAGTGGCGCGCGGCTCGTTCTCGCGGATAGACTTCAGCACCATGCCGAAGGGCGAGTGCACGATGCGGTGCACCAGCAAGAAGCCGATCAGGAAGATCGCTGCCGTCATCCAGTACATCGCCATGTCCGAGCTGAGGTCCACGATGCCGAGGAACTTGCCGCGCGGGATGGACTGGATGCCGTCCTCGCCGCCCGTGAAGGGCGCCTGCACCGCGAAGAAATAGACCATCTGGGCGAAGGCCAGCGTGATCATGGCAAAGTAGATGCCCTGCCGCCGGATCGCGATCCAGCCGATGGCGAGGCCGAGTACCGCACCCACCGCGCCGCCGATCAGGATCGCGACCTCGGGCGTGAAGCCCCAGACCTTCGCCGCATGCCCGGCCAGGTAGCCGCCCATGCCGAAATACGCCGCATGCCCGAAGCTGAGCAGGCCCACATAGCCGATCAGCAGGTTGAAGGCGCAGGCAAAGAGCGCGAAGCAAAGCAGCTTCATCAGGAAGACGGGATAGAGGAAGAAGGGGCTGATCACGATGAAAGCCACCATCGCAATGAAAGCCAGGAACTGGGCGCGGGTAAAGCCGAGGAAGAACGCTTCCTCCTGCTTGAAATCCGTGCCGCTGAAACCGCCGGGAGCCGCCATGAATCAGCTCCTCCCGAACAGGCCGGCGGGACGCGCCAGCAAGACAATCGCCATGACGACGAAGATCACTGTGGATGATGCCTCCGGGTAGAACACCTTGGTGAGACCCTCGACCACCCCCAGGCCGAAGCCGGTGATGACGGAGCCGAGAATGGAGCCCATGCCGCCGATGACGACCACGGCGAAGACGATGATGATGAGGTTGCTGCCCATCTGCGGGTTCACCGAATAGATCGGCGCGGCCAGCACGCCCGCGAAGGCGGCCAGCGCGACACCCGCACCATAGGTCAGCGTCATCATGCGCGGGACGTTGATGCCGAAGGCCTGCACCAGCGCCGGGTTCTCGGTCGCCGCGCGCAGGTAAGAGCCGATCTTCGTCTTCTCGATCACCAGCCAGGTGGCCAGGCACATCACGATGGCGACGACAACGACCCAGCCGCGATAGATCGGCATGAACATGAAGCCGAGATCCCAGGCGCCCGCCAGCTCCGGCGGGATGCGGTAAGGCAGGCCGGAGGAGCCGAATTCATTGCGGAACAGCCCCTCGATGATCAGGCCGACGCCGAAGGTGAGCAACAAGCCGTAGAGGTGATCGAGCTTGTACAATCGGGCGATCATTGTTCGCTCTAGAATGACCCCGGTGAATCCGACGATCAGCGGCGCCAGGATCAGCGCGCCCCAATACCCGATGCCCAGGTAGTTCAGCAGCATCCAGGCGACGAAGGCGCCCATCATGAACTGCGCGCCATGGGTGAAGTTGATCACGTTCAGCATGCCGAAGATCACGGCAAGGCCGAGCGAGAGCAGTGCATAGAAGGCCCCGTTGATGAGGCCCAGCAGCAGCTGCCCGAACAGCAGCGGCGTGGGGATACCAAAAATCTCTTCCATGCGTCGTCCGTTTCCTGGATGCATTTGCGGCCGGCCCGGAGCATTGCGCAGGGGCCGGCCGGGAGTGGGGAGAGGGTGCCGTCCTCAGGTGCGGAGGAAGGCGCAACCGCCCTCGGCGATGGGGCGGAAAGCCTCCTCCGCCGGAGTGGTCTGGAGGAGCTTGTAGTAGTCCCAAGGGCCACGGCTTTCGCGCGGGGACTTCACCTCGAAAAGATAACTCGGCTGGATACGGCGACCATCGGGGCGGATTCTACCCTGGCCCATCGCGTCATCATCCGTCGGCGCCGCCTTCATGCGGTTCACCGTCTCCACGCCGCTGGCGCGCGCCGCCGGCACGCCCATCTCGGCCACCGTCTTGAGGTAATGCATGACGGCGGAGTAGCAGCCCGCCTGGCCCATGCCAGGCCGCAGCGAGCCGCCCGGCATGTTGGGCAGCACGCGCCGGGTGAAGGCGCGGGTGCGGTCATTGAGGTCCCAATAGAAGGTCTCGGTGCAGACCAGGCCCTGCGCCGTTTCCAGGCCCAGCGAATGCACGTCGGAGATGAACATCAGCAGGGCGGCGAGCTTGGTACCCCGCCGCGTCAGACCGAATTCCGCCGCCTGCTTGATGGAGTTGATCGTGTCGCCGCCGGCATTGGCGAGGCCGATCACCTTGGCGCGCGAGGCCTGGGCCTGCACCAGGAAGCCCGAGAAATCCGTGCCGGGGAAGGGCGTGCGGACGGCGCCCACCACCCGGCCGCCGGCCGCGCGGACGAAATTGCCCGTGTCACGCTCAAGCGCATGGCCGAAGGCGTAGTCGGCGGTCAGGAAGAACCAGGTATCGCCACCCGCGCGCACCAGCGCGCCACCCGTGCTCTTGGCGAGCATGAAGGTGTCATAGGTCCAGTGGATCGTATTGGGCGAGCATTGCGCGCCGGTGAGGTCGCTCGTCGCGGCCGAGGAGTTGAGGAAGATCTTGTTCCGTTCGCGCACAATGGTGTTCACCGCCAGCGCGACCGAGGAGGTCGGCACGTCGAGGATCACGTCCACATTGTCACGGTCGATCCATTGCCGGGTCAGCGTGGCGCCCACATCGGGGCGGTTCTGGTGGTCGCCCACCACCACTTCCACATTGACGCCGCGCGCCACCACGCCGGAATCCTGGATGGCCTGGCGCACGCAAGCGACCGAGCCCGGGCCGTTCACGTCACGATACAGGCCGGACTGATCGTTCAGCACGCCGATACGCACGGTGTTCGCGGCCTGGGCACGCGCCTGCCAGGCGGGCAGGGCGCCGAAGGCCGCGGTGGCGGCGGCGCCGGTCATGAGGCTGCGGCGGTTGATCTCGGTCATTGGACAAGGCTCCCGTTCGAAATGGGGGGGGTGGCGGATCTGGCGCCCGCTCACCCCCGGTTGGTGATCAGGTGCGAACCAGGGCGCAGTTGCCGGCCGCCATGGGGCGGAAGGCTTCCTCGGCCGGGGTGGTCTGCAGCAGCGTGTAGAAATCCCAGGCGCCGCGGCTCTCCTGCGGGGTCTTCACCTGGAACAGGTAGGCGGGGTGCAGCTTGCGGCCATCGGGGCGGATGGTGCCGGCGCCAAAGGCGTCGTCATCCGTCGGCATGGCCTTCATCCGCGCGATGGTGTCCGTGCCGCTCGCCTTGGCGGCGGCGACGCCCATGGCGGCCACGGTCTTCAGGTAGTGCATCGTGGCGCTGTAGCAGCCGGCATGGCCCATCGAGGGGCGATTGCCGGCTGGCGTACCATTGGCGACGATGCGCTGCGAGACGGCGCGGGTGCGGTCATTCAGGTCCCAGTAGAAGGTCTCGGTCAGCACCGAGCCGCCGGCCACCTGCAAGCCCATGCTGTTCACGTCATTGGCGAAGACCAGCAGCCCCGCGACGCGCTGGCCGCGCCGCATCAGGCCGAATTCGCCGGCCTGCTTGATGGCGTTGATCGCATCCACGCCGGCATTGGCGATGGCCACGATCTGCGCGCGGCTCGCCTGCGCCTGGAGCAGGAAGGAAGAGTAGTCCGTGGTGCCCGGGAAGGGGTGCCGCACGCTGCCCACCACGCGCCCTCCGGCCTGGCGGACGAAGTCCATCGTCTGGCCTTCCAGGCTGTGGCCGAAGGCGTAGTCGGCGGTGATGAAGTACCAGCTCTGCCCACCGGCCCGCACCAGCGCGCCGCCGGTGCTGCGCGCCAGCATCCAGGTGTCATAGGTCCAGTGGATGGTGTTCGGGCTGCACTGCCCGCCGGTCAGCTCGACCGTGGCGGCGGTGCTGTTCAGATAGACCTTGTTCCGCTCCCGCACGACCGAGTTCACGGCCAGTGCCACGCCCGAGCTCGGCACGTCCACCACGACATCAACGCCGTCCCGGTCAATCCACTGACGCACCAGCGAAACGCCCACATCCGGGCGGTTCTGATGGTCGGCCACCAGCACTTCCACGTTGAAGCCGCGACTGCCGAAATCCTGCACGGCGGTGCGTGTCGCCACCACGCTTGTCGGGCCTGAAATGTCGCGGAAGGGGCCGCTCATGTCAGTCAGGACGCCGATGCGGATCGTGTTGGCCGCCTGGGCGCGCGCGCCGGTCATTGGCGTGGCGGCGGCAAGGCCGAGGGAGCCCGTGGCGGTGAGAAAGTTGCGGCGGCCGGATTCAATCATGGTGGTCTCCTGGTTGAGGGAGTTCAAGTGCGGATCATGGGGCAGCCGCCCTCGGCGAGGGGGCGGAACGCCTCCTCCGCCGTCGAGGTCTGGAGCAGCTTGTAGTAGTCATGTTGGTAGCGGCTCTCGGCCGGGGCCTTCACCTCGTAGAGAAAGGCCGGGTGCAGCTTTCGCCCATCGGCGCGGATGCTGCCGGCGCCGAAGGCGTCATCCTGCGTCGGCATGGCCTTCATGCGCTCCACCGTCGCGCGGCCGCTGGCCTTGGCCGCGGCCACGCCCATATCGGCCACGGCCTTCAGGTAATGCAGCGTCCCGGCATAATCCCCGGCATGGCTCATCGCCACCGGGGTATCGCCGCCCGCGATGGCGCGGATGCGCCGCGTCAGCCCGCGCGTCTGGTCATTCGTGTCCCAGTAGAAGGTATTGGCGCATACCAGCCCCTGCGCCACTTCGAGCCCGAGCGCATGCACATCCGTGATGAACAGCAGCAGCGAGGCGATCCTGATGCCGCGCCGCGTGATGCCGAATTCCGCCGCCTGCTTGATGGAATTGATGGTGTCCACGCCGGCATTGGCGAGGCCAATCACCTTCGCCCGGCTGGCCTGGGCCTGCAGCAGGAAGGAGCTGAAATCCGTGGTGCCGGGGAAGGGCGTTCGCACGCTGCCGACCACGCGGCCGCCGGCGGCGCGCACGAAGGCCGAGGTGTCGCGCTCCAGCGCATGGCCGAAGGCATAGTCGGCGGTCATGAAGAACCAGGTGTCGCCACCCGCGCGCACGGTGGCGGCACCGCTGGTCTTGGCCAGCATGTAGGTGTCGTACACCCAATGGATCGTATTGGCGTTGCAGGCGCGGCCCGTCAGGTCCGAGGTCGCGGTCGAGGTCGCGATCGCCACCTTGTTGCGCTCCCGCGCCACATCCGCCACGGCCAGCGCCACGGAGGAGGCGGCGAGGCTCGTCACCACATCCACATTGTCGCGGTCGAACCACTGGCGGGCGATGTTCACGCCCACATCCGGCCGGTTCTGGTGGTCGGCCACCACGACTTCCACATTGAAGCCGCGGCCGGCGAATTCCTGCACGGCCAGCCGCGTGGCGGCGACCGTGTTCGGGCCGTTCAGGTCCCGGAAGGTGCCGGAGAGATCCGTCAGCACGCCGACGCGAATGGTGTTCGCCGCCTGCGCGCGGGCCGAAAGGGGCATCGCCAGCAAGGGAGATGCCGCGGCGGCGCCGAGCAGAGTGCGGCGCGTGCTTTCAATCGTCATCCCAGACCCTCCGGTTGTTGTCGTTTTTTTGGCTTGGGGCGTCTTCAGACACCCAGATATTCGTGCAGGCGATCCAGCGAGGACATGAGTTCCGAATTGGGAACCACATCCACCACGCGGCCATGTTCCATCACATAATGCCGGTCCGCCACGGTCTGGGCGAAGCGGAAATTCTGCTCGACCAGCAGGACGGTGAAGCCGCGCGCCTTGAGTTCGCGGATGGTGCGGCCGATCTGCTGCACGATGACCGGGGCCAGGCCCTCGCTCGGCTCATCCAGCAGAAGCAGCTTGGCGCCGGTCCGCAGGATGCGGCCAATGGCCAGCATCTGCTGCTCGCCGCCTGACAGCTTCGTGCCGGGGCTGCGCGCGCGCTCCTTGAGGTTGGGGAAAAGCGTGTGGATTTCCTCGATGGAAAGCCCACCCGGCCGGATCACCGGCGGCAGCATCAGGTTTTCCGTGACGTCGAGCGAGGCGAAGATCCCCCGCTCCTCCGGGCAATAGGCGATGCCGGCGCGGGCGATCAGGTCCGAGCGCAGGCCGATCATCTCCCGCCCTTCATAGCGAATGGAGCCGGTGCGCCGCCCCACCAGGCCCATGATGGCACGCAAGGTCGAGGTCTTGCCCGCGCCATTGCGGCCGAGCAGCGTGACGACCTCGCCCTCGTTGATTTCGAGGTCCACGCCATGCAGCACGTGGCTCTCGCCGTACCAGGCCTCCAGGCCTTCAACCTTCAGCAGGGGCTCAGCCATGTGAGGCGCTCTCCGGCACGCCGACCGAGGCCGGGTCGGTGCCCAGATAGGCCGCCTGGACGTCCGGATTTTGGCTCACGGCCATGTAGTCCCCCTCGGCCAGAACCTCGCCACGGGCGAGGACGGTGATGTTGTCGCAAAGGCCTTCGACGACCTTCAGGTTGTGCTCCACCAGCAGCACGGTGCGGCCCTTCGAGACGCGCTTCACCAGCGTCACGATGCGGTCCACATCCTCATGCGCCATGCCGGCGGTGGGTTCGTCCAGCAGCATCATGGTGGGCTCAAGCGCGAGGGTGGTGGCGATCTCCAAAGCGCGCTTGCGACCATAGGGGAGGGAGCCCGCCTGCAATTCGGCGTATCCGGTGAGGCCCACATCCTCCAGCAATTCCCGGGCACGGCCATCGAATTGCCGCAGCACCGATTCGGGGCGCCAGAAATCGAAGCTGTTGCCACGGGCGCGCTGCAGGGCGACGCGCACATTCTCCAGCACCGTCAGGTGGGGGAACACCGCCGAGATCTGGAAGGAGCGGACCAGGCCGAGGCGCGCCACCTCGGCCGGCTTCATGTGGGTGATGTCCCGGCCGTCATAGGTGATCTTGCCGCGAGTCGGGATCAGGAACTTCGTGAGAAGGTTGAAGCAGGTCGTCTTGCCCGCGCCATTGGGGCCGATCAGGCCATGAATGGTCCCACGGCGAATCTTGAGGTTGACGCCCTGCACCGCGAGGAATCCGCGGAACTCTTTGGTCAGCCCTTGCGTTTCAAGGATCGTATCGCTCACCCGGACCTGTCCCTTTATGTCACTGGCATGCCGCATTTCCGGGCATCCTTGATGAACTCTATGGCGAGGCTGTGAGAGCTTGCAAGCGCCTTTCATAATTACCTTTCTTATGCCTGCAAATTAAGCAGAATGCGCTCCGGGGTCGCGGGCAAATCCAGTCGTGTGACCCCGGCCGCCGCCCGCAGCGCATTCACCACGGCGGTCGCCAGCAGCAAGGGGGGCTCGCCCACGGCCTTGCTGCGGAAGATGGTGGCGGCCCGGTTGGGCGCACCCTCCAACAAGCGTGTGTGCAGAATGGGCGGCACATCCCGCGAGCCGGGAATCTTGTAGGTGGAGGGGCCGAGATTGCGCTGCCGGCCCTCGGCGTCCCAGAATAATTCCTCACTGGTCAGCCAGCCCATTCCCTGCACGAAGGCGCCCTCGATCTGGCCGAGGTCGATGGCCGGGTTCAGGCTGCGCCCGCAATCCTGCACCAGATGGGCCGAGAGGCAGCGATGCTCGCCGGTCAGCGTGTCGAGCAGAACTTCGGCCACGGCCGCGCCATAGCTGAAATAGAAGAAGGGCTCGCCGCGCATCGCCTTGGCGTCCCAGTGGAGATCGGGCGTCTTGTAGAAGCCTGTGGCGGAGAGGCTGACGCGCGCCTTCCAGCACAAGGTGGCGAGATCGCCGAAGCTGAGCCGCTCATTGCTGCCGGGCTTGGCCGGGAAGATGGCGCCGTCTTCGAAGATCACTTCCTCCGGCGCGCAGCCGAAGCGCTCGGCTGCCACGCCGGCCATGCGCTGCCGCAGGGTGGTGGCCGCGGCATGGGCGGCCCAGCCATTGAGGTCGCTGCCCGTGCTGGCGGCGGTGGCACTGGTATTGGGAATTTCGGCGGTGCTGGTGGCGCTGATGCCCACCTGCCCGACCGGGACGGAGAAAACCTCCGCCACCACCTGCGCCACCTTGATGAACAAGCCCTGCCCCATCTCGGTCCCGCCATGCGCCAGGCGGATGGAACCATCGGTATAGACATGCACCAGCGCGCCCGCCTGGTTCAGATGCGGGATGCCAAAGCTGATGCCGAAGGCGCAGACGAAGCCGCCCAGACCCCGGCGCAGCGTGGGGTGCGTGGCGTTGAAGGCGGCGATCTCGGCCTGCTTTTCCGCCCAACCGGCGTCGTGCCTGGCCTCGGCATGAACGCGGCGGATGAGGTCCGGCTCCAGCGCCTGGCCATAGGGCGTCCGGTCGGCGAAATTAAGCGCGCGGATCTCCTCCACATCACGGCGCAGATGGGCGGCGATGGCGTGCAGCACCTCCTCCATGAGCAGCGCGCCCTGCGGTCCGCCAAAGCCGCGGAACGCCGTGTTGCTGACGTGGTTGGTCTTCACCGCGCAGGCGGTGAGCGTGACATCCGGCACGGCGTAGCAATTCAGTGCATGGGTGACGGCGCGGAACACCACGCCACCGGACATGTCCAGGCTATGCCCGCCATCACCCGCCAGCAGCGCATCCAGCGCCAGCAGCCTTCCGGAATCATCAAACCCGACATGCCAGCGATACAGGAAAGGGTGGCGCTTACCGGTGGCCGCCATATCCGCCCGGCGTGGCAGACGCAGCTTCACCGGGCGGCCGGTCAGCGCGGCGGCGGCGGCGGCGGCGGCACCCACCCAGCTCGCATTGCTCTCCTTGCCGCCAAAGGCGCCGCCCATGCGGCGGCATTGCACCGTCACGCGGTGATAGGCCACGCCCAGGACACGCGCGATGACATGCTGGCCTTCCGTGGGATGCTGCGTGGAGGAATGCACCAGCATCTCGCCATCCTCACCCGGAATGGCCAGCGCGATCTGGCCTTCCAGATAAAAATGCTCCTGCCCGCCCGCATGGAACTCGCCGCGCAGCGAATGCGGCGCGGCGGCCAGGGCTGCCGCGGCATCACCCTCGCGGATCACCTGCGGCGGGATGATCCAGGCCTCGCGCGCCAGGCCTTCCTCGATGCTCAGCACGGGCGGCAGCGCCTCGATGCGCGGCGTGATGGCGGCGGCCGCGCGCAGCGCCGCATCGCGCGTGGTGCCGACGATGATGGCGAGGGACTGGCCGTGATGCTCGACCAGGCCCTCGGCCAGCATCGCCTCGCCACGGCCGATGGGCGCGATGTCGTTCTCGCCCGGGATGTCGCCCGCGGTGATGATGCGAACCACGCCCGGCATGGCGGCGGCGGTGGCGCTATCCAGCCCCAGCAGCCGCCCATGCGCGACCGGCGAGAGGGCGAGTGCCGCATGCAGCGTGCCGGCGGGCTCGGGCATGTCATCCAGGAAGCGGGCCTGGCCGGTGGCGTGCTTCAGCGCGCTGTCATGGCGCAACGCCTGGCCGGCGAAGCGCAGCGGGGGTGGCGCATCGTCCATCAGGCATGTACCTCGGCCGCGAGTTCGGGGTGGGTGTGGCGCAGGGCCACGCGGCGCAGCAGACCGCGCGCCGCCTGCTGCCGGTAGCCGGCGCTGGCGCGCGCGTCGCTCATCGGCGTGAAATGCAGCGCGGCACCGGCCGCCTGCATCGCCGCGTCATCCAGCCTGCGGCCGATCAGCGCGGCCTCGGCCGCGGGCGCGCGCTCCGGCTTGGCCGCCATGCCGCCAAAGGCCAGCCGCGCCTCGCGCACCACGCCATCCTCCAGGGTGAGGCAGGCGACGAGCGAGACGGCGCTGATATCCTGATCATGCCGCCGCGAGAGCTTTTCCGCGGCCAGCAGCGCGCCGGAGGGCGGGCGCGGCAAGTGGATGGCGAGGATGAGTTCCTCCGGCGCCAACGCGTTGCGGCGATAGCCGGTGAGGAATTCCTCGACGGGCATGCGCCGCGTGGCGTGCGGGCCGGCCAGTTCCACCTCGGCACCCAGGGCAAGCAGGATGGGCAGCGCATCGCCAATGGGCGAGGCGGTGCCGAGATTGCCGGCAACCGTGCCAAGGCCGCGGATCTGCCGCGAGCCAAGCCGAGCCAGATAGGGCGCGAGTGGCGCAAAATCCTCATCGGCGCGGCAGGTCGCCAGCAACTCGGCATGGGAAGCGGCGGCGCCGATGGTGAGGCCTCCGGCATTGCGCGTGATGCCCTGCATCTCGGCCACGTTCAGCAGGCAGATCACGCTGGCCGGATGCTCCCGATGCTCCGCGAAGCGCAGGCCCAGATCCGTGCCCCCCATGAGTAGCCAGGCCTCGGGATGCGCCGCGCGCAGGGCCAGCGCCTCGGCCAGCGTCGCGGGCAGATGGAAGCCGCCGAAATGCGCGCTGACCACGGGTGCCGGGATGGGTGACACCGCTTCCTCGCTCTCGATGGCGGCCATCGCATCCAGGATGGGCCGGTAGCCGGTGCAGCGGCAGAGATTGCCCGCCAACGCTTCATGCGCGTCCCCGCCCTCGGAGGCATGCGCCCAGGCGGACATGACGATGCCCGGCGTGCAGAAGCCGCATTGCGTGGCATTCGCTTCCGCCAGGGCGCGCGGGATGGGGTGGGCGGCGCCCAGCCCCTCGACCGTGCGGATGGCGCGGCCATGCAATTGGCCCAGCGCGCAGAGGCAGGCATTGATGGGGGTGCGGCTGCCATCGGTGCCTTCCAGAACCACGGTGCAGGCGCCGCAATCGCCCTCGGCGCAGCCCTCCTTGGCGCCGGTCATGCCCTCGGCCCGCAGCCAGTCGAGCAGGGTGGTGGTGGGCGATATGCCGCGCGGCAATTCACGCGCGGCCTGGTTCAGGGTGAAGCGGATCGCGTCATGCATGCCTCGTAGCATAACACGGTGCTTACCGGGAATTCATCCGGTTATCGCAGGCCATCCTGGCCTATGATCTCGCGCGTGGTCAGCCCGCCCACGCGCGGCAAAGGCCGGCCGCCGGTGGTGAGGGCCAGGCAGAGCAGGATCTCGTCGCGCAGCGGCGCATCGGTGATGCGCGCCTCGATGGCGTCGAAATGGCTCCGCACGAAGGCGGCATCCTTGTGGCCCAGCGGGATGTCGATCAACGTGCCCGGCCCGCCGCGCTTCTTCGCAGAGGGGATCAGCGCAGGCCCCTTGCCCAGCGCCGCGCGCACCGGCGCGCCCATCCTGGGGTGCAGCAGGGCGGCGGCGTGTTCCAGCTCGCCATCCTCGCCCACGATGGCGGCCTTGCCGAAGCTGTGCACCTGATCGCCCGGAATGCCCAGCGCCGCGATGGCGCGGGCGGCGAGTTCGGCGCCAAGGGGGATGCTGGCTTCGATCAGTTCCGAGAGGTCCTCGACATAGCGCCCGGCGAAGGGGTTTTTCAGCACCATGGCGGCGATGGCGCGGCGAATGGGGGGCGCCACCTCACGCCCCATTTCCAGGCGGGTTTCCTCGACGCTGGTGAAGATCTTGCGGATCATCATGACAGGATCGCCGGAATGCGGGCGGCGGGCGGCGTGTTGCGGCTGCGCATGGTCTTCACCTCGCCATCCACCATCACCATGCCGATGCCCGGCAACTCGCCGTGAGTGAACGCCTCGCTGGCATCGCTGCCCGCGCCGCCGATGGGCGCATCCAGGAACACCAGGTCCGCCGCCGCGCCCAGCTTGATCACGCCCGCCTGGATGTTCCGCCAGCGCGCCGTGTTGCCGCCTGCCGCCGCAACAGCGATGGCCGGGTCCAGCCCGCCCATCGAGCAGAGAAGCGATATGGTCCGCATCACGCCCAGCGGCTGCACGCCTGAACCGGCCGGGCTATCCGTGCCGATCACCAGGCGGTCCAGCCGGCCCATCTCGGTCAGCACCTTGAGCGCGTGAATGGCGTTGCGCGGGTTGCCATTATGCACGACCTCGATGGCCCGCTTCGTCCCCGCGATCACCTTGGTGAGTTCGCCAGCGGGCAGCGAGGTCGGGCCGCCATTGATATGGGCCACGATGTCGGCATCGGCGGCGATCACCACCTCGGCCTGCATCAGATTCGAGCCGGCGATGGAAGGCCCGCCGCAATGGATCATGGCGTTGAGCCCGGCCTTGCGCGCCCAGCCCATCGTCTCCACCACCTCGGCCTGTTCCCTGAGCGTGCCCAGGCCGATCTCGCCCAGCAGCGTCACCCCGCCGGCCGCGATCTCCTGGTAATCCGCCTCGCAAAAGCCGCGCTCGGGCACGGGCGCACCGGCGATGACCTTGGCGCCCATCGGGCGGAAGGCGGAAAAGCAGCGCTGGGCGGCGATGGCCAGCGCCTTCACCCCCAGCGCATCCTTGGGCCGGCCTGGCAGATGCACCTCGCCCGCGCTGATCAGCGTGGTGGTGCCGCCATGCACCATGGCCTCGATCCAGCCGAGCTGGTTCTGGCGGGGCGTCCAGTCGCCAAAGGCGGGATGGACGTGGTTGTCAATCAGGCCCGGCATCACGGCGCAGCCCTGGGCGTCCATGACCGTCTCGGCCTCGAAATCCCTGGCCTTGCCGATGCCGGCGATCTTTCCGCCTTCGATCAGGATTGCTTCCGCATCGAGTCGCGGCTGTGCGAAATCACCGGAAAAGACGAGGCCGAGCCCCTTGATCAGTATGCGCGGCATGGCGGCCTCCTCTAGGATGGTCCGGCAGGGTAATTGGTGATCACGCGTTGCGCCAAGAGGCTGGGGGGGATCGGGGTTGGTTTCGTATCGAAGGCCGCATGAGTTGAACGAAGCACTGGCGCTTCTGGCGCAAGGCCCCTGGCAGGTGATGGCTGGCGGCACGGATATCTTTCCCGCCCGCGCCCACCGCGCAGCCTGGGGCGCGCCGGATGCGGCGGACCAGCTGGACATCACCGCCATCCCGGAATTGCGCGGCATCACGCAGGGGGATGCGGGCTGGCGCATCGGTGCCGCCACCTCCTGGGCCGCGCTGCGCGATGCGTCGCTGCCGCCCGGCTTTGACGCGCTGCGCCAATCCGCGCGGCAGGTCGGCGGGCGCCAGGTGCAGGCGCGCGGGACAATTGGCGGCAATCTCTGCAACGCCTCACCCGCCGCCGATGGCGTGCCGCCCTTGCTGGTGCTGGATGCGGAGGTCGAACTGGCCAGCCTGCGCGGGCGCCGCCGCCTGAAGCTGGCCGAATTCATCCTGGGCAATCGCCGCACGGCGCGCGCCACGGATGAGCTTCTGGTGGCGCTGCATGTGCCGGCCAGGCAAGCGCAATCGCGCTCGGTGTTCCTCAAGCTGGGGGCGCGGGCGCATCTGGTGATTTCCATCGTCATGGTCGCCGCCAATGCCGAGGGGCGCGTCGCCATCGGCTCCTGCTCGGAGGTGGCGCGGCTCTGGGGCGAGGGCGCGCTGACGCCCATGGATGATGTGCGCGGCAGCGCCGCCTATCGCCACGCGGCGGCGGCGGAACTCGTGGCGCGCGCGCAAGCGAGGCTCGCGGCATGACGGCTCTCCTGGTGAATGGCGTGCCGCGCGAATTGCAGCTCGGCGGCGGCACGCGCCTCGTTGATGCGCTGCGCGACAGCCTGGGCCTGACCGGCACGAAGCTCGGCTGTGACGCGGGGGATTGCGGCGCCTGCACCGTGCTGGTGGATGGCGCGCAGGCCTGCGCCTGCCTCACGCCGCTCGGCCAATGCGCGGGCACCGAGGTCGAGACCATCGAGGGCATCGCCGCCACGCCCGAGGGCCAGGCGCTGATGGCGCGATTCCACGCGCATGGGGCGGCGCAATGCGGCATCTGCACGCCGGGCATGCTGGTCGCCGCCACGGAATTGCTGCGCCGGAACCCCACGCCGAGCGAGGCCGAGGTGGAGCAGGCGCTGGGCGGCGTGCTGTGCCGCTGCACCGGCTATCGCCGCATCATTGATGCCGTGCGCGATGTGGATGCGCGGGCGGAAACGGGTACCGTTGGCGCGCGGCTGCCACGGGTGGATGGCGCGGCCAAGCTGGACGGCACGGAGCGCTACGGCGCCGATCTCGCGCCGGCCGATGCGCTCTGGCTGCGGGCCATTCGCAGCCCGCACGCGCATGCACGCTTCAACATCGGCGATGTCGCGGGTTTCCTGGCCGCGCATCCCGGCATCACGCGCCTGCTGACGGCGGCCGATGTGCCGGGCCGCAATGGCTATGGCATTTATCCGCATATCAAGGACCAGCCGGTCTTTGCCGATGGCCTGGCGCTGTATCGCGGCGATGCTGTGGCGGCGGTGGTGGGCACCCGCGCGGCGGTGGAAGCGCTGCGCTTCGAGGCGCTGCCCATCGCGTGGGAAAAGCTCGGCGCGCTGGATGATCCCCGCGCGGCGCTCGGCGCCACTGCCCTGCACGCGCAATTCCCGGACAACGTCCTGGCCGAGGGGCTGGTCCGCCGCGGCGATGTGGACGCAGCCCTCGCCAGTGCCTCGCATGTGGTGGAGGGCGACTGGCAGACCAGCTTCGTCGAGCACGCCTATATCGAGCCGGAAGCCGGATATGCGCGCCGCATCGGCGGCAGCATCGAAGTCTGGTCCAGCACCCAGGCCCCGGCGATGGATCGCGAGGAGGTGGCCGGCGTGCTCGGGCTTTCGATGGATGCGGTGCGGATCATCCCCTCCGCCTGCGGTGGTGGCTTCGGCGGCAAGCTGGATGCCGGCATCCAGCCCATGCTCGCCGTCGCCGCCTGGGTGATGGAGCATCCGGTGCGCGCCATCTGGTCCCGCACCGAGAGCATGGCGGCCAGCACCAAGCGCCACCCCGCGCGCATCACCGCCCGCGCCGGCTGTGATGCCCAGGGCCGGCTTCTCGCGCTGGATTTCGAGGGCCTCTATGACACCGGCGCCTATGCAAGCTGGGGCCCGACCGTGGCCGGCCGCGTGCCGGTGCACGCCACCGGCCCCTATCGCGTGCCGCATCTGCGGGCGCGGGCGCGGGCGGTGCATACGCATCAGCCGCCATCCGGCGCGTTTCGTGGCTTTGGCGTGCCGCAGGCGGCCATCGCGCAGGAAGCGCTGTGGGACAGGCTGGCAGATGCCTGTCGCCTGGACCGCCTGGAATTCCGCATCCGCAACGCGCTGGTGGCGGGCGATGTGACGGCCACCGGGCAGCGCCTGGAGCACTCAGCCGGGCAGCGGCTGTGCCTGGAGGCGCTGCGCCCCGCCTGGGCCGAATTGCGCGCCGAGGCCGCGGCGCGCAACGCGACACCAACCACGCTGCGGCATGGCGTGGGCGTGGCCGGCATGTGGTACGGCATCGGCAATACCGGCATGTCCAACCCCTCCGTGATGCGGCTGGTACTGGGCACGGATGGGCGGATCATCTTCTTCAATGGCGCGGTGGATATCGGGCAGGGTTCCTCCACCGTGCTGGCGCAGATCGCGGCCGAGGCGCTGGGGCTTCCCGTCTCAGCGCTGGCTCATGTGAATGGCGACACGGCGACGACGCCCGATGCCGGCAAGACCAGCGCCTCCCGCCAGACCTTCGTGAGCGGCCGGGCCGCGATGGAGGCGGCGCTGGATTTGCGCCGGAACATCCTGCGCGGCAGCAATGGCGTGCTGGGCTGGGATGGCGCGCTCACGCTGGATGGCGTGCCCTTCCGCCCCGAAGCCCCCATCGAGGGCCATGGCCGCTTCGACCCGCCGACCATCCCGCTCGACGCCAATGGCCAGGGCAGCCCCTACGCCACCTATGGCTTCGCGGCGCAGCTTTGCGCGCTGGCGGTGGATGTGAAGCTCGGCACCGTGCATCTGCAACGCTTTGTCGCCGCGCATGATGTGGGCCGCGCCATCAATCCGACGCTGGTGGAAGGGCAGATCCATGGCGGCATCGCCCAGGGCATCGGCCTCGCGCTCATGGAGGAATACATCCCCGGCCGCACCGAAAACCTGCATGACTACCTGATCCCCAGCTTCGGCGACGTGCCGCCGATTGACTGCATCCTGATCGAGGAGCGCGAGCCGCTCGGCCCCTATGGCGCCAAGGGCGTGGGTGAGCCGGCACTGGTGGCGACGGCGCCGGCGATCTTTTCCGCCATCCGGGATGCGACAGGGGCGGAGTGCCATCGGATTCCGGCGCTGCCGCATCGGGTGCTGGAAGCGATCAAGGAGACGGGCCGTTGGTAGATCGCACCTCCATCTTCGGCGCGGCCGAGGCCGGTGGCATCGTGCGCTGCGATGCCTGCCCCGTGCTCTGCCGCATCCGGCCCGGCCGCGCGGGTGCCTGCCATCGCTATGCCAATGAGGAAGGCCGGCTGGTCCGCACCGACCCGCTGCTGCTGCTGACCCAGACCGACGCGCCCCTGGTGCCCTTCCTGGAAGGCTCGGAGGATTGGGATGGCGGCATCACCCGGAACACCTTCGTCACCGCCATCGGCGCCGGCACCACCTATCCCGACTACAAGCCCGCCCCCTTCATCGTCAGCAGCCAGCATGCGGGCGTGGATACCGTCACCGTCGTGACCGAGGGCATTTTCAGCTATTGCGGCCTCAAGGCGAAGATCGACACCGACCGCCATCTCGGCCCCGAGGCCGCGCGCGTGATGCATGAGGGCGAGCAGATCGGCCATGTCACCACCGCCGAATATGGCTCGCAGATGCTGAGTATCGGCGGCGTGCGGCATTTGACCGGCGGTTCGAAGCGCGAGGGCAATGTGACCTGCGCCGCCATGCTGGCCCTTTGCGGCAAGCAGGCGATCGAGGTGCAGATCGAGGGCGGCTCGAAGCTGATCCTGCAAGCTGGCGCGGCCCCCATCGTCAATGGCGTGCCCGAGGCCCGCATGCGCGTCGGCTGCGGGAGTGCCGCGGTGGGCATCTTCGCGCAGCAATGGCAGGGCCATGTGGATGAGGTGATCGTGGTGGATGACCACATCACCGGCGTACTGACCGAGCACCAGGCCGGCAAATGCCTGAACATGCGGCCTTCCGGCATTCGCGTGCGCGGCCGGCGCTCCACCCCCGGGCGATACTTCCAGGTGGCGCATCCCGGCAGCGGCTGGGGCGGCACCGATGTCACGGACCCGCTCTCCCTGATCGAGAGCATTGACCCCAAGCTCGCCTGGCCCGGCCTTCGCCTGCTGCTGACCAGCACGACGGGCGAAGATTCGCTTTATGTCGAGCTGGATGAGGCGCTGCGCCCGGTCCCGGCGGCGGTCCCGCTGGCCATCGCGAATAGCGTCGCCCGCATCGGCGAGAATTGCGAACCGGCGCTGACCTCCATCCTTTTCATGGCCGGCGCCGGCGGTTCGCTGCGGGCAGGCGTCACGGACAACCCCATCCTGTTGACGCGCGCCGTGCAGCGCGGCGAGGTTCGCGTCACGATGGGCGGTGCGCCCTGCTACCTCTGGCCGGGAGGCGGGATCACGATCATGGCCGATGTGCTGCGCCTGCCGGACAAGGCCTTTGGCTACGTCCCCACCCCGGCCCTGGTCGCGCCGCTGGAATTCACCCTGCGCGCCGATCTCTATGCGGCGATGGGCGGTCATGTGGACCAGGCGCTCAGCCTCACCACGCTGCTGGAACAGCATGGCGATGCGGCGATCCGCTCCGAATGGCGGCGCGAGAACCCCTGGCCGAGCGCGCCGGGGTGACGGAAGTGCAGTGGCCGCCCCCGCGCCGCGCCCTGCTGCCGGATGGCCGACTGCACCTCCAGGACGGGCCGATTGACCTCGTGATCGGGCTGGAAGGCGCGCGCCCCGCCGTCATCCAGGCGCGTGAGGCGGCCTGGCAGGGGCTGCATGGCCTGCTGGGCGCCCTCTCGCGCGAATTGCCGGTGCTGCGGGCGCCGCTGCTGGGCCGCATGCCATCCTTCACCCATCCCGTGGCCAAGCGCATGGCGGAGGCCGCCTGGCCGCACCGGATGCATTATGTGACCCCCATGGTGGCGGTGGCGGGTGCCGTGGCCGAACATGTGCTGCGCGCCATCATCGCGGTGCCGGGCATCAATCTCGCGCATGTGAATAATGGCGGCGACATCGCGCTGCATCTCTCGCCCGCCAGCACATTGCGCGTCGGCCTCGTCGAGGACCCGGCGCGACCGGAGCCGAGCGGCCTTGCCGTGATTCGCGGCGGCGATGCGGTGCGCGGGATCGCCACCTCCGGCTGGCGCGGGCGCAGCTTCAGCCGGGGCATTGCCAATGCGGTGACGGTGCTGGCCATCCGCGCCCCCGAGGCGGATGCGGCGGCCAGCATCATCGCCAATGCGGTGGATGCGGATCATCCGGCAATACAGCGCCAAAGGGCATGCGAGCTGGACCCCGATAGTGACCTGGGGAATTTGCATGTGACGACCGGCGTGGGCGAATTGCCGCCCGAGACCGTGGCCATCGCGCTGGAAGCGGGGCGACGCTGCGCCGAGGGGCTGCTGGCGCGCGGCCTGATCCTGGGTGCCTGCCTGCGCTTGCAGGGCAGCGTCCGGCTCGTGGGGGCGGCGGGGGGGCTTGCGGCCATGGAGCAGGCGGCCGTTCCGCTCTGAGGCATGGCGTTTCCGCATGCGGGAAATGATCCGGAAGCAGGGGCTTGGCCGCACCGTTCCGCGTGCATTTCAAAGGCGGGCATCCTAAGCATTCGCGATGATGAGGAGACTCGCATGACGAAATTTGACCCACGGCTGCGCCGTCGGTTGCTGGTGGTGAATCTGGTGGTCCTTGGCGGCGCGGTTTCCGCAGGGCAGGGATTGGCCCAGGGTGCCAAATCCGGCCCGCGCCCGCCACAGACCGGGTTGACCGATGCCGACCCCACCGACCCGCCAGGACAGGGCCGGGGCGGCAATGCGCCACGCCAGGGGCAAAGCGATGCCGACCCCACCGACCCGCCAGGACAGGGCCGGGGCGGAAACGCGCCACGCCAGGGGCAAAGCGATGCCGACCCCACCGACCCGCCAGGACAGGGCCGGGGCGGCAACGCGCCACGCCAGGGGCAGCCCAGGGGGCAGCAAGGCGGCGTGAGCGACAGCGACCCCACGGACCCACCAGGCGGCGGCCGGGGCGGTGCGCGCCCCGCCCCCACCGGCCCAAGCGATACCGACCCGAGCGACCCACCCGGCCGTGGCCGAGGCGGACGGCCGGAGGAAAAGGGCGCCTGAGACGCGCCGGGCGAACCATCGCGCCACGGGTGCCGCGGATCCCTCCCATCGCCAGCAAGGCGGACACTCCGTGCCACCGCGAATGAAATTACCAGATTGTGAGACGGCGGATTCCCTGCTTCTCTCCCGCGGGGGCCAGATGCGAACCCGCTGATTCGATCATGGAGGCTTTCTGCCGATGCGCAGCCAACACGTCACGCTTACCCGGCCGATGCTGCTCGCGGCGGGCCTCTCCTTGTTTTTCGCGCAGCCGGCCACCGCCGTCGAATATGACGGCAACTGGCAATTCACCCTGAGCTGCGCCGCAAATGGCGCACAGGCCGCGTTTTCCGAGCGTTTCACCGCGCCGATCACGCAGAACGCCGCGACCCGCACGCGCAGCAGCCGCAACGCCCAAGGCGGCGACGACATCAGCCGCTTCACGGCACGGATCGAGGGCGGGCAGATGACCGCCTCGATGGATCGCAGCCGGGGCGCCGAGCGCTGGAGCCTGCGCTTCGCCGGCCCCGCCACCTCGGAAACCCGCTTCGAACTGGCCGGCGGCATGTTCGCGGGCGATCGGCAACTGCGGAGCTGCCGCCTGGTGGCCGAAGCGGTGAGCTCGGCCCCGGGCAGCCTTGCGGCGACGGCCCCGGCCCGCGCCGAAGCCACGCGCCAGCAACTCGCCACCGCGCTGGCCGCACTGACCGCGCTTGAGGCGAGTGGCGCGGCCGAGGTCCAGGCGCTGCAGACCGACCTCGATCTCGCCCGTTTCGAAGCCTCGACAATGCGCGCCGAGCTGGACCGGCGGGGTGCCGCGGTGGCGGCCCTCGAAGCGCGGCTGCGCACGGCGGAAGCCGCAGCCACCCAGGCCCAGGCGGCCCAGACCCAGGCCGTGGCGACGGCAACGGCCGAAATCAACCAGCGCGACCAGCGCATCGCGACTGCCGCCACCGAGCGCGCCGCGCTCCAGGCACGCGTCACCGCTGCCGAAGCCGCCACGGCCCAGGCGCAGGCCGCCGCCGCGAATGAGCGGACGGCGCTTCAGGCGCGCATCACGGCAGCGGAAGCCACCGCCACGCAGTTGCGCGGCGCGCTGGAGACGGCGCAGCGCGAATTGACCGAAGCCCGCGCCGCCCAGCCACCCCGCTAGACCATGATGCGTTCGCTTGCGCTCACTTTCATGGTCTCGCCACTGCTGAGAGCGGGATTCAACGTTTTCGGCGATTCCGCCTCAACGCATCCCGCTCTAGCAGGCTGTCGGATTGGAACTTTTCATGTAATTTTTTGCCTGCGATTGGCTGCGCTCCGGAAATCTTCGGTCTTTTTTGGGCGCAACGGGGTCACAGCTTTACGTTTGAAGCTGTTTTTCGGCCTGAATCCGACAGGCTGCTAGAGCATCATCCGATCAAACGGAATCGTTTGACCGGATAAAGATGCT
>CAMTUX010000032.1:0-81483 GCA_947084995.1 uncultured Roseococcus sp. | reverse complement strand
GGGCCGGCTGGGCGCGGGCGGGCTCCGCCTGGCGCGGTGCTGCGGGAGGGCTGGCCGCCTGGCCGGCTGGCGGCGGGTCGAGGGCATCGAGCGCCACCTTCGCTCCATTGCGAAAATGCCGGATGCGCGCGCCGGGCTGCAATGTCACTTCCACCCCGCCAGGCACCCTCGCCACGGCCAGCACATTGCGCGGCAGCCGCCGCGCGCCCGCGAGGTCAATGGCATCGGCATTCGGGAAGCGCAGGATGACGCGATCCCCTTGCTGTTCCACCTGATAGGCCGGGGGCGCGGCCCAGTCGAACACGATCCGGCCGTGGCCGGGATGATCCCCGGTGCGGACGGCGATCCGCTCCTGCGCCGCGGCGGGGAGCGCCGCCAGGCAAAACCAAAGGCCCAGCGCCGCGCGGCGCATCAGTCGAAACTCGCCAACAGCTTGTCGATATCCGCCTGACTGGTGCCGACGCCCGGCATTTGCGGGCCATTGGCCAAGGCACGGCCTTCCGTCACCGGGGCGGCGGACGCCTCCTTCTCAAGCGGCGGCGGCGCGTCCTTCGCGAAACGCGCCGTCACGGCCGCGACGCGCGTCTCGATGGCCTTCAACGCCGAGACCACCTTGCTGATCCGCTGCCCGGTGATGTCCTGGAAACTGCAAGCCTCATAGATGCGGGTGACGGCGGTGCCGAGCTTGTCGGCCTCCACTGCGGGCAGCCGGGCCTGCATCGCCTCCAGCCCCTCGCACACGTCGAGGATTTCGTTGGTGGCATTGGCGGTGTGCTCCACCACCGCATCCAGCTCATCGGTCGCGCGCGGGATGTGGTTGTCATTGATGTCATCCACGCGCAGCGCCGCGATCTCGGTCTTGGCGCGCTGCACCTCACGGCCAAGCGCCTCCAGTTCCGCCAGCAGCGAGGCTTCGTTGGTGGTCATGTCGCCAGTGAGGGTGCTCAGCACCTGGCGCACCGCGGCTTCGATTGGATCGGGGATGGCCAAATCATGGGGTGCTTCAGGCATTGACCAGGACCTTTTCGATCTTCTCTCGGAGCGTCTCCGCATTGAAGGGCTTCACGATGTAGTTGGAGACGCCCGCCGCCTTGGCCGCGATCACGTTCTCGGTCTTGCTCTCGGCGGTGATCATGATGAAGGGGAGGTTCTTCAGCCGCGCATCGGCACGCACCTCCTTCAGGAGGTCGAGGCCGGTCATCGGCTCCATGTTCCAATCGCTGATGACCAGGCCGAAATTGCCCGCGCGCAGCTTGGCCAGCGCCTCGGCGCCATCAGCCGCTTCCTCGACATTGTCGAATTCGAGCTGCTTGAGCAGGTTGCGGATGATACGCAGCATCGTCTTGTAGTCGTCCACGATGAGG
Source organism: uncultured Roseococcus sp. (assembly GCA_947084995.1). GTDB lineage: Bacteria > Pseudomonadota > Alphaproteobacteria > Acetobacterales > Acetobacteraceae > Roseococcus. The sequence continues at coordinate 80,119 of CAMTUX010000032.1, read as the reverse complement.
ACGTTCATATTCTTGTCCATGGCCATAGGCGGTAGCTCCTTGCTGAGGCGCCCCTTGATGCGCCCATCACGGTTAAGATGCGGTTATTCCAGCGGCCGGGATCGGTGCCGCGCGAGCTCGGTGGTGACGATCCGGGCGCGCTCCGGCCGCATGGCCGCCAGGACGGGCGCGGCCTTCGCCTCGCGCATGCGATCCACCACCTGGATCAGCACGGCCATTTCCAGCTCGTCGAAGATTGCGGCCGCATCACGCGGGCGCATGCCTTCATAGAGGCGCACCATCTGGCGCCAGCCCTGCTCGGTTCGCTCATCGCGCTGGCGGCCTTCCGCCTCCAGCCGCTGCCGCAGCGCATCCAGCTCGCCCAGCCGGTCGGCAAGGCGGCGTTCGGCGGCGGCGATCAGCATTTCGCGCTGCGCGATGGCCGCTTCCCGTGCCTCGATCTCGGCGCGACGGGCGCGCAGCGCCTCCAGCACCGCACGCTCGGCCAGAAGTTCAGGGGGGGGGGGCGCTTCTGCCCGGCCCGGAGCAGCCGCAGGCGCCTCGGCCCGGGCGGCAGGCGCCACCGCTGCCGCGGGCGGCGTGGGTGCGCTGGCGACCGCTTGGGAAACCAGCCGGGCGGGGGCGGCCTCCCCACCCAGCAATCCCTCCAGCTTCACGCCCATCAGGGCCACCATGCCGATGAGGGCGAGCGGCAGGAGGCGGGGGCGCGGCATGCGCATCACTTCATCCCCAGGGCACGGATCAGCTCGCGCTCGGCATCGCTGCGAACCGCAGGTGCGGCGGGGGCAGCCCCGGCCAGTGGCCTTGCCTGCTGCACGGCGGATTCCAGGCGGTCCGCCAGGCTTTCCGCGCGCTCGACCAGGTAGCGCAGATCCTCGCGGATCGTCTCGGCGCCGGCCACCCGCTCGGCCACCTGCCGGCCGGCGAGTTCGGTCGTGGCGCGCAGCCGCATCAGCGCGGCTTCCGCCTGGCGCGAGGCCTCGCCCAGCCCATCCGCGCCCCGCTCCAGCGCCGCGCGATCGGCACGGACAGCCCGCAGCATGCGGTCCAGCCGCCAGGCCATGGGCAGCGTCGCCGCCAGCAATCCGATCACGGCGATCTGCACCGCCCATTCCAAGGCATTCATGCCGGCATCCCCCCTTCCATCCGCAGGCTTTCCGCAATTCGCACCGCCGGGCGATTTTCCCGCCGGCCATATTCGGCGGCGAAGAGCGGCACCGTCCCGCATTGCAGGCGGACCGGGGCGCCGGGTTGCGCGTTCAGCATGATGCGATCTCCGGGCTTGAGCGCGATGACGGCCGAAAGCGGCATCACCTGCTCATCCAGCACCACATCCAGCGAAATGTCAGTGTGGCGCAGCTGCTCGGCCAGGTGGGTTTCCCAGATGCTGTCACGGCCGAATTTCTCGCCCATGAATTGCTGCAGCAGCAATTCGCGCACGGGTTCCAGCGTGGCATAGGGCAGCAGCAATTCCAGCTTGCCACCGCGATCCTCCATCTCGACCCGCAGCCGCGTCAGCACGCAGGCATTGGACAGGCGGGAGATGGTGGCAAAGCGGGGATTGACCTCCAGCCGCTCGAATTGGAAATGCACATTGGTGATGGGCGCGAAGGCATCCCCCAGATCCTTCAGCACCACCCCGATCAGGCGCTCGACCAGTGTGCGCTCGATGGTGGTGTAGGGCCGGCCCTCGATCCGCATGGCCGCTGTTCCGCGCCGGCCGCCCAGCAGCACATCCACCACGGAATAGATCAACGAGGAATCCACGATGATCAACCCGAAATTATCCCATTCCGCCACCTTGAAGACGGCCAGCATGGCCGGCAACGGCACGGAATTCAGGTAGTCGCCGAAGCGCTGGCTGGCGAGGCTGTCAATCGAGACCTCCACATTGTCCGACGTGAAGTTACGCAAGGAGGTGGAAAGGATGCGGACGAGGCGATCGAAGATGATCTCCAGCATCGGCAGGCGCTCATAGGAGACGAGCCCCGAATGGATCATGCGCTCGATGCCGGTCTTGAGGGCGTCTGCGCCATCCCCGCCCTCGAAGCCCATCAGGCTGTCAATTTCGGCCTGGCTCAGCACGCGCGCCGCATCGGCCGGCATTTCGACGGGCGGGGCCTCATCCTCCTCGGCCAGGGCGGCGCCCCAGGCGGCCGCCATGTCCTCCTCTTCGGTGCCACTCATTGCACGAGGATCTCGGTGAAGAGCACATCGGTGACGCGCGCGGGGGCGGCCGCGATGTTGGCGCGGGCGATCAGTTCCTCACGCAGGCGGTGGGTGCCGGCGCTGCCGCGCAGCTCCTCCGGGCGGACCTCACGCAGATATGTGGTGAACAGGTCCACGAGGCGCGGCATGGCGGCTTGCAGGGCCGCCGCATCCTGTGGGCCAGCCACCTCCACCTGGCTGCGAACCCGGATGAAGGCGCGGCGGCCGGGCGCGTTCAGATTGGCGGTGATGTCCGGCATGGTGACAAAGACCGGCTGGCGGTTCACCGGCTGCGGCGCGGCCGCGGCCTCGGCCGTGGGGGGCGGCGCGGGGGAGAGCATGCCGCTGAACCAGACGCCAGCGCCGATGCCGCCAAGCAGCAGCGGCACGGCCAGCATGATCAGCTTCTTCTTGCTTCTGGGTTTGGCTGCTGCCTCACCAGTAGCGTCTTCTGCCTTCGCGGCGGCCATGGCCTCAACACCCTTCTGGTGATTGGAGACTCGAGTTGTGGCGCAATCAGGTTAACGAAGCCTTGCGACGGGGGATGTTGCCGGGGCTGGGCAGGGATTGCCCGGCCCAGCCGGCAAGCGCTGCCGTTCCCACGGCCAAAGCCCTGGCACACCCCTTGCGAAGCACGTCGCAGCTTCCCGACGGAGTTCCCCATGGACAGCCCAGGCTACATCATCCTCTCCCGCCTTTCCTCGCAGATGCGGGCCAGCCAGTTGACGGCGAACAACCTCGCCAATGCCGATACGCCCGGCTATCGCGCCTCACGTCCCATCTTCGCCGAGCATGTGCAGCGCCAGGGCCGCGTGCATGGCCCCAACGGCGCCGGCAATGTCGGCTTCACCTGGGACCGCGCCAGCTGGCGGGAGACGCAGCCCGGCACCATCTCGACCACCGGCAACCCGCTGGATATCGCGATCTCGGGCGCGGGCTTCTTCGTGATCGAGACGCCGCGGGGCGAGCGCTATACTCGCGCCGGCCGCTTCGCCATTGGCGCCGATGGGCAGTTGATGGATAGCAGCGGCGCGCTGGTTCTCAACACCGATTCACGCCCCATCGCGGTGGGCGCCAATGATACGCGCATCGAGGTGCGCGGCGATGGCACCATCCGCTCGGAAAATGGCGTGCTGGGCCGCTTGCGCATCGTCCGCTTCGCCGATGAGCAGGGGCTGCGCGCCGAGGGCGACCGCCATTTCGACGCCGCCGGCCAGGCCCCGGAGGAGATTGCCCGCCCGCAACTGGTCCAGGGCGCGCTGGAGGGCAGCAACGTCCAATCGGTGCTGGAGATGACGCGCATGATGACGGAGCTGCGCGAGTTCCAGTTCGCCACCCAATTCCTGGAGCGTGAGGGCGAGCGGCAGCAAAGCGCCGTGGACCGCCTGCTCCGCCGCCGCAGCTGATCAAGGAGACACACCATGCGCTCACTCGCCATCGCCGCCAGCATTGCCGCATTGTCGCGGCTCACCGCAAAGGACCGCTGAACATGCGCTCACTCGCCATCGCCGCGACGGGCATGCTCGCCCAGCAGACCAATGTGGAAGTGATTTCCAACAACCTCGCGAATATGGGCACCACCGGCTATAAGCGCCGGCGCGTGGAATTCCAGGATCTGATCTACCAGAACCTCCGTCGCGTCGGGTCCCAGAGCAATGACACGGGCAGCGTGCTGCCTTCGGGCGCGCAGGTGGGCCTGGGTGTTCGCACGGCCGCCGTCTATCGCATCTCCGAGCAGGGGAACCTGCAACAGACCGAGAACCGCTTCGACCTCGCCATCCGCGGCAATGGCTATTTCCAGATCCAGATGCCCACCGGCGAAGTCGCCTATACGCGGGACGGCACTTTCGCCCTCAGCCCCGAGGGCGTTCTGGTTACGGCCGAGGGTTTCGTGGTGCAGCCAGGCATCACCATCCCCGCCGCCGCGCGCGACGTGACGATCAATGCAAGCGGCGAGGTGCTGGCGCGCCTCGACGGTCAGGTGGCGCCGCAGAATGTGGGGCAGTTGCAGACCGCGATCTTCGCCAATGAGGGCGGGCTGGAAGCGATCGGCGACAACCTCTTCCTCGCCACGCCCGGCTCCGGCCAGCCGCAGGCGGCGGCCCCCGGACAGCCAGGCCATGGCTCGGTCATGCAGGGCTTCGTCGAGACCAGCAATGTGAACACGGTGCAGGAGATCACCTCCCTCATCACCGCCCAGCGCGCGTATGAAATGAACAGCCGCGTGATCTCGGCCAGCGACGAGATGCTCAGCACCCTGACGAGGCTGCGCTGATGCGCCGGCGCATCTTCCTCGCACTCGGCGCACTCGCCCTGCCGGCCCTGGCGCAGGCGCAGGCGCAGGCGCAAGCCATCCTGCGGTCGCATGCGCTGCTGGAAAGCGATGTGCTGCGCCTCTCCGACCTTTTCGACCAGGCGGGGCCGCGCGCGGATACGGTGATCGCCGCCGCCCCCCTGCCCGGACGCCGGATGGTTCTGGAAACCCAGAACCTGATCAACATCGCGCGCCAGAATGGCGTGATCTGGCGGCCCCTCACCGGCACGGAGCGCATCGTCATCGAGCGCCCCGGACGGCCCATCCCGCGCGCCGAAATCGAGGCGCTGCTGCGTGAGGAACTGGCCCGGCAGGGCATCGAGCCCGAGATGGAACTGGAGATCCCCGGCCTCATCGCGCCCATGATCCCGGCCAGCGCCTGGTTCCAGATTGCCATCGAGGGCGTCACGATCGAGCAGCCTGGCGCGCGCTTCCAGGCGACGCTGGTGGTGCTGGCCGATGGCGCGGGCACGCAGCGCCTTCGCATCACCGGCCGCGCGGTGCCGACCGTGACGGTAGTCGTGGCCACGCGGCGGCTGGCGCTGGGCGAGGTGATCGGCCCGAATGATGCGCGCCTCGCCCGCCTCAGGGCCGAGCGCGTGCGGCCGGGCCAGGCGCAGCAACTGGCCCAGGTGGTGGGGCAGGAATTGCGCCGGCCCATGGCCATCGAGCAGGGCTTCGCGCTGGTGGATCTGGGTCCGCCCTCGGTCGTGCAGAAAAATGCGCTGGTGACCTTGCAGCTGGAATCGCCCGGGCTTTCGCTCAGCGTCCAGGGGCGCGCGCTGGAAGCGGCGGCGCGCGGGGCAAATGTGCCGGTCATGAACCTCGTCAGCCGCAACATCGTCGAGGGCATCGCCATCGGCCCCGGCCGGGTGCGGGTGGCCATGGGCACCATCCCGATGGCCGCCCGATGAAGGCGCGCCGTTTGCCCCTGCTGCTCCTGCTGCCCCTGGCGCTCGCCGCCTGCGGCCAGGCCGAGCGGCTTTCGCGCATTGGCCGCGCGCCGGATTTCTCGCCCGTCTCGGACCCGACGCAGGATGCGCGCTATCGCCCGGTTTCCATGCCCATGCCGGCCCCGCATGAGGCGCCGCCAGTGGCCAATTCGCTCTGGCGGCCGGGCAGCCGGACCTTCCTGCGAGACCAGAGGGCGGCTCAGGTGGGGGATCTCATCACCATCCTCGTCACCATCGCGGACGACGCGCAGCTGGCCAACCGCACGCAGCGCAGCCGAACCGGGGCGGAGACAGCCGCGGCGCCGAACCTGTTCGGCCAGGAGCGCGCGCCCCGCCGCATCTATCCGCCGGGCGCCTCCCCCTCGGCCCTGCTCAACACGAACAGCACGGGCACGAGCGACGGCAATGGCAATGTACGGCGAAACGAGCAGATCAACCTGCGGCTGGCCGCCACCGTCACGCAATCGCTCCCCAACGGCAACATGGTGGTGATGGCCCGGCAGGAGGTTCGGGTGAACAACGAGATGCGCGAGCTTTCGGTGCAGGGCGTCCTGCGCCCGCAGGATATCGGCAGCGACAACACGGTGCGGCATGATCGCCTGGCCGAGGCACGGATTTCCTATGGCGGGCGCGGCTCCCTCTCCGACATCCAGCAACCCAGGCTCGGTCAGCAATTGCTGGATGTGCTCTCGCCGTTCTGACCGGGGGGGGGGGAGCCGGTTGGCTCCCCTGCCCTCCCCGCGCTAGGCTTCCGGCAAAACCGGGGGGAAGCGCCGTGGCGGATGAATTCGACTATGTGATCGTGGGCTGCGGCGCGGCAGGCTCCCTGCTCGCCGCCCGCCTCAGCGAAGACGCGCAGACCAGCGTCTGCGTGCTGGAAGCCGGCCCCAAGGACCGCAACCCCTTCATCCACATCCCGGCCGGCTTCATCAAGACGCTGAAGGATCCCGGCGTCACCTGGCAATTCAGCACCGAGCCGACCGAGCGCACCGGCGGCCGCCGCATCGCCACCGTCCAGGGGCGCACCTTGGGCGGCTCCTCCTCGGTGAATGGCATGATCTATAATCGCGGCCAGCCCAATGACCTGGATCATTGGGCGCAGCGCGGCAATCGCGGCTGGGGGTATGCCGATTGCCTTCCCTATTTCATGCGTACCGAGCGCCGCATCGGTGCAGGTGACCCCGAGCGCCGCGGCCGCACCCAGGGCATCCCAGTGACCGACATGGACTGGATCCATCCGGTGACCGAGGCCTTCATCGCCGGCTGCGTCGGCCTCGGCATCCCGCGCAACCCGGACTACAATAGCGGCGACCAGGCCGGCGTGGGCTATTTCCAGCGCGCCATCCTCAACGGCAAGCGCGTCAGTTCCTATCGCGCCTTCCTGCATGACGCGCTGAACCGCCCCAACCTCTCGCTGCGGACCAATGCGCGGGCCTCTGAGATCATCCTGGAGGGCAAGCGCGCGGTCGGCGTGCGCTACCTCTCGCAGCGCGGCGGCATCTCCACCGAGGTGCGGGCGCGGCGCGAGGTGATCCTCTGCGGTGGCACGGCCAATACGGCGCGGCTGATGCAGGTCTCAGGCATTGGGCCGGCCGGGCTGTTGCAATCGCTGGGCGTCGAGGTCCGCCACGAATTGCCGGGCGTCGGCGAGAATTTCCGCGACCATTATGCCAGCCGCTTCGTCATGCGCGCCAAGCCCGGCACGCAGACCCTGAACGAGCTCTCCAAGGGCATCAAACTCGGCAGGCAATTGCTGCGCTGGGGCACGGGGCAGCCCAACATACTCGCCACCGCGCCCTCCCACGCGCATGTCTTCTGGAAAAGCTTCGAGGGGCTCGACCAGCCCGATCTGCAATGCGTCTTCACGCCCGGCTCCTACAAGGAGGGGATGGTCTATGTGCTGGACGATTATCCCGGCATGACGGCCGGCGCCTGGCAGCACCGCCCCGAAAGCAAGGGCTGGGTGCGCGCCCGCAGCACCGACGTCTTCGAGGACCCGGAGATCCAGCCCAACTACCTCTCGGACGAGAATGACCGCCGCGTGCATATCGGCGGGATGCGGCTGTTGCGGCGGATGCTCTCCACGCCCGAGCTGGCGGCCTTCGTGGACCAGGAAACCCTGCCCGGCCCAGATGTGCAGAAGGATGACGAGCTGCTGGACTTCGCCTTCAAGAACGGCAGCACCACCTACCACCTCATCGGCACGGCCAGGATGGGCCCGCGCGAGGACCCGACCGCCGTGGTGGATGACCGCCTGCTGGTGCATGGCATGAGCGGGCTGCGCGTGGTGGATGCCTCCATCATGCCGGCCATGGTCAGCGCCAATACCTATGCGACGACGCTGATGATCGCGGAGAAGGCGAGCGACTTCATTCGTGGGCGGGAGAGGGCTTCGGCGGCTTGATGCGAAGGGGCGTTGGCCCCTCGCGCTCCCCCGGCAGGGGAGACGTCCCCTGCACCCCTGTTTGTCCGGCTGGGGTTACTCCCGCACCGGCATTTCCGGGAATTCCAGCACGGATTGCGGCGGCTTCTGCGGCTGGCGGTATTTCTGCCAGCCGAAGCGGCGGTTATCGCCGGGCCGCAGCCGCATATCCTCGCGCAATGCGGTGAAGGGCAGCGTCGCGGGGTCCGCCACCACCGGGCCAGGGGCGGCGGCCACCAGCACCCTCTCCGCGATGGGTTGGAAATGCGCGCGGAAATGCACGCTGGACTTCACGGCGATGATCTTCTGCTCGGCCGGCTCCACGCCCAGTTGCTGAAAGATGGACTGGTCATGCGCCTGCATCTTCCGGCTGACGATCACCACCCGCACACCGCCGATCCGCAGCAGCGCCGAAGCGCCCAGATCAGCCGGATTTCCCTTGCCCATCGGCCCGGTCAGCGTGAAACGCCCATCACCAAGCTTCTCGACAACACCTGTCACCGTCAGCGGTGCGCCATCGCTTTTGCCGCCGAGTTCGAGGGTGATGGTGGCCCCCTCGCCCGCCGCGTGGCAGGCCGCCGCACTTTCCGCGTCATTCATGGGCGCCAGCACCGCCCCCTGCGCGTCCTGGCGGATGAGTTCGGCCAGCAGGCCGGTCGTGTCGCCATGACCACCGCCGCCGGGATTGTCCTGCGTGTCAGCGATCACGACGGGCTTGTGGCTGCCCGCCGCGATGCGGATCGCCTCGGCGACTGCGAGTTCGACCTCCTGCACCGCGCCCCCGAAGCTCGCCTCGCGCATGCCGATGTCCTGCATCAGCGCATCGGCGGCGGCGGCAGCGGCTTGCGGGGTCTCGGCATAGGCGGCGATGGCCTGGCCGCAGCCGGGGAAATCCGCATAGGGGAAGCCGAAGCAATAGGCCAGTTCGACGACGCCGGCTTCAAGCGCCAGCCGCTGTGCCATCACGCCGGCCATCGGTTCCACCATGGTGCATTGGCTGGTGATGGGGATGAGGAAATCGAGCTCGCGGAATTCCATCGCCCAGGGGACGCCGCGCCGGATGCGCTGGATCAGCAGCGCCATGGCGCGTTGGCCCACCGCCAGCATGTCCACATGCGGATAGGTGCGGTAGGGCACGATCACATCGGCCAGTTCCGCCATCTGCCGCGTCATATTGGCATGCGGGTCGAGCGTGATGGCAAGCGGCATGCTGGGCCCGACCACGGCGCGCACCCGACGCATCAACTCGCCCTCGGCATCGGGGTAGTCGTCGCTCACCATGGCGCCGTGCAGGTCCAGGAAGACGCCGTCCAGCGGCGCTTCATCCATGGCCACCGAAAGCGCATCCAGGATCATCGCGCTGATGCGCTCGAAGGCCTCACGGGTCACGGGGCCGGCGGGATTGGCGAAGCACCAGCCGAGCGGGGCGATTCTGGCACCATGGCGCAGCGCCTCCTCGATGCCGCCGCCCGCGCAGGTGGACGTGCCCTTCAGCGCGGTCATCATCACGGCGGGGCGCTGCAAGGCCGGCAGCCCGCCCGGCGTCAGGAAATGCACCCATTCGGTGGGGCGCGGGGCGAAGGAGTGGCTCTCATGCAGGAAGCCGGCGACGGCGATTCGCATCAATTCGTATCCTTTGCATTGGCAGTCGCGATGACGGCATCGGCCAGCACCTGCATGCCCGCCATGGCCCATTCGGGCGTGATGCTCTCCGCCTCATTGTGGCTCAGGCCGCCATGGCAGGGGCAGAAGATCATGACTGTGGGCACGCGCCGCGCCATGTAGACGGCGTCATGGCCGATGCCGGTCGGGATGTCGCGCCACTTCAGGCCGCGTGCCGTCGCGCCATCGCGGGCGCGCTGGATCAGCGCGGGGTCGAAGGGCGTCAGCGGGGAATGCCAGAAGCGGCTGACGCTGATCTTCACGCCACGCGCCAGGGCAATTTGCCCGGCGCGGGCGCGCAGCGATGCTTCCATCCGTTCCAGCGCATCCGGGTCGCCATGGCGCATGTCAATCGTGAAGAAGACGCGACTGGGGGCGATGTTGCGGCTGGCGGGGTAGATATCCACGACGCCCACCGTGCCGCGCCCCTGCTCGCCGGAAGGCGCCAGCGTGGCCAGTGCGATCTCCTCCACCGCCGCCATCAGGGGCGCGGCTGCCATCAGCGCATCGCGCCGCCCTGCCATGGGCGAGCCGCCATGCGCTTCCTCACCCTCCACCACCACCTCGAACCAGGTCTGGCCGAGCGCATGGGTGACGATGCCGACATCATGCCCGCCATCCTCCAGGATCTTGCCCTGCTCGATATGCAGTTCGAGGTAATGACCGACCTTTTGCAGTTCCGTCGGATCGGCGCTGCCCTGCCAGCCGATGCGGCGCAATTCCTCGCCAAACACGGTGCCGTCAAAGGCCGTCTTTTCCAGGATTTCCGCCTCGGTGAAGATGCCCATCGCGCCGCCGCTGCCCATCATGGGCGGCGAGAAGCGCGAGCCTTCCTCATTGGTCCAGTTGATCAGCAGCAGCGGCGCCTCGGTCTCGGCGCCCGCTTCGTGCAGCGCGCGCATGATCTCAAGCCCGGCCAGCACGCCCAGCACGCCGTCATATTTTCCGCCCGTGGGCTGGGTATCGAGATGACTGCCGATGGCGACGGGCGGCAGGCTGGGGTTCCGCCCTTCGCGCCGGAAGATCATGTTGCCCAGCCGGTCCACAAGCATGGCCAGGCCTGCGGCCTCGGCCCATTTCTGGAACAGCGCGCGGCCTTCGGCATCCATATCGGTCAGCGTCTGGCGGTTGCAGCCGCCCTTGGCCGTGCCGCCGATTTTCGCCATCTCCATAAGGCTGTCCCAGAGGCGGGTGCCGGAAAGGGGGAGGTTATGCATGCTCGACTCCGCACCACTCGGCCATGGTCAGGGCAATGCTGCGCGTGATGCCATGGATGCTCTCCACGCCCACGCTCTCATCAATGCCATGGATATCCTGCGCGTCCGGTCCGAAGACGGCGCAGGGCGTGCCCTGGTACAGCACGAAATGCCGCCCATCGGTCAACCCGGTCGCCGGGTAATCGCGCAGTGTGCCGCCGGTCGCCTCCGCATAGCTGCGCTGGGCCAGGGCGCTGATTGCCGTATCCTTGGGAAACACGCAGGCATCAGCGAGAAAGCCCTTGAATTCCAGCTTCACCTGCGCGCCGCGCAGCCGCTCATGCGTGGCGGCCTTGGCCACCAGCACCTCGATATCGGCCTTGGCCTGGCGCGCCGGGTAACCCAGCATGACGCCGACCCGCAGCCCGATGCGGCAGCGCGTCGCCACCGATGAATTCCACTCGCCACCCGAGATGGTGCCGAGATTCACATTCACCGGATGGTTCACCCCATGGAAGGCGGCATGGATATGCTCGGCTCGATTGCGCTCCGCCTCGTAATCCTTGAAGGCGCCGGCGATGATGTTGGCGGCCTCGATCGCGTTGATGCCGGCCTGCATGTCCCGCACATGGGCGGGCCGGCCGCTCACCGTCACCCAGGCCCAGACCACGCCGACTTCGGCCGTGTAGAGCGCATCCAGCCCCGGCCCAGGCTCGGGGATGATGACGCCATCCATCTTGGGCAGCGCCAGCATGGTGGCAAGCGCGCCATTGCCGGTGCACTCCTCCTCGATCACCGCCTGCATCTGCACCTCGGCGGCGGGTTGCAGCCCGGCGCGCTTCAGGGCCGCGAAGGCCATGGCATAGCTGACGATGCCCGCCTTCATGTCACCCGCGCCCCGCCCATAGACGCGGCCATTGCGGATGGTCGGCGCATAGGGCGGCGTTTCCCACATGTCGGCGGCACCCTCGGGCACCACATCCACATGGCCTTGCAGCACCAGGCTGCGGCCCTTCGCCGATTCCGGCCGATGCACCGCCGCCACATTGTCCCGGCCCGCATAATCCATCAGCGGCGGCGAGAAGCCGGGGTGATCCGCCAGCTTCACGGGATCGGTCGCGATGCGCTGCGGCGTCAGTCCGAGATGGCGATACAGCCGCTCCATCTCGTTCAGCGCCGAGGCCTCATTGCCCAGGGTGGAGGGACAGCGGACCAGGCGGAAAAGCCAGTCCAGCGTCTCCTCGCGCAGCGAATCGGCGGCTTCCAGGATGGCGCGTCGCGCGCCGGCATCGAGTTGTCTCATGGGCCGCAGCATGGGCAGGCACGCGCGAGGTTGTCGAGGCCCCGAAGCCAGGCTTCACTCATGCCCATGAAGGCTTTCCACCACCCCGATGAGGCGCGGCACGCGCCGGAATTCTTCCTCATGCGCGGCCGCGTCCGCGCCAATTTCGAGGTGGCGGCTCGCGCCGCCTCGCTGCGAGAGGGGCTTTCTGCGCTGGGCATCACGCCCGAGGTGCCGCCCCCTGCCCCGCATGCCGCGCTGCTCAGCGTGCACACGCCGGAATATCTGGATTTCCTGGAACATGCCGCCGCCGAATGGGCCGGGCTGCCCGAGTCCGGCCCCGAAATCGTGGCCAATATCCACCCCACGCCCGAAATGCTGGCCCAATCCAGCCGCGCCCCCGGCCATGTCATCTCCCGGACCGGCACCTACACCGCCGATACCGCCTGCCCTATCGGCCCCGGCACCTGGATGGCCGCCATCGGCGCCGCCGGCTGCGCGCTGGCCGCCGCCGATGTCGCGGCCGCGGGTGGCACCGCCTATGCGCTGGTCCGCCCGCCGGGCCACCATGCCTATGCGGCGCGGGCGGGCGGGCATTGCTACATCAACAATAGCGCGCTGGCCGCCCAGCGCCTGCGCGATGCGGGCGCCGGGCGCGTCGCGGTGCTCGACATAGACAGCCACCATGGCAACGGCACGCAAGGCATCTTCTGGGAGCGCGAGGATGTGCTCACCGTCTCGCTCCATGCCGACCCTTCCCGCTACTACCCCTGGTATGTCGGCTTCGCGGAGGAGAAGGGCGCGGCCAATCTCAACCTGCCCCAGCCCTTCGGCACGGGCGATGAGGCTTGGCTCGCCGCGCTGGAGGATGGCATCGCCGCGATCCGCCGCTTCGGCGCGGAGGCGCTGGTGGTGCCGCTGGGCTTTGACGCCAGCGAGTTGGAGCCCCTGGCCGCGCTGAACGTCACCGCCGACGGCTTCGCCCGCGCGGGCCAGGCCATCGGGCGGCTGCGGCTGCCGACGGCGATCTGCCAGGAGGGCGGCTACAATGTGGATATCCTGGGCGGGCTGCTGCAACGCTTCCTGACCGGCTTCGGAGAGGCGGCATGAACCCCCTCATCCTCGACGCGCATGTTGATATCCGCTGGCCGGAAACACCCGACTGGCTGAGTGAAACCGCGCAATGCGTGGACCTGCCCAAGATGCGCCGTGGCGGCATGAGTGCGGCCGTCTTCATCGCCTATGTCGGCCAGGGCGCCCGCGATCACGCCGGCCACACTGCCGCCACGGCCCGTGCCGAGGCGATGCTGCGCCACATCCGCGCCCGCGCCGATGGGCTCACCGCCCGCTTCTGCACCACCCCTGACGAGGTGGAAGCAAGCTTCGCCGCCGGCATCCCGGCCGTGCTCTCGGCGGTCGAGAATGGCTATGCCATGGGCCATGATCTGGGCCGCATCGCAAAGTGGCGCGGCCTGGGAGCGATCTATCTTACGCTGACGCATGACGGCCACAACGCGCTGTCCGACAGCGCCCGCCCGCGCAAGAACCTGCATGACCCTGAGAGCGAGCATGGCGGCCTTTCACCGCTGGGCCGCGCCGCCATCGCGGAGATGAACCGCGTGGGGCTGATGCTGGATTGCTCGCATGTCTCCAAGGCGGGGATGATGCAGGCCGCCCAGCTTTCGCGCGTGCCCATCGCCGTCACGCACACGGCCTGCGCCGCCCTCTGCCCGCATCCGCGCAACCTGGATGACGAGCAGCTGGACATGATTCGCGCCGTCGGCGGCGTGGCGCAGATCACCGCCGTCGCCTCCTTCCTGAAGGCCCCCGGCGCCAATGGCGTGACCCAGGCGAGCGTCAGTGCCCTGGTTGACCATGTGGAGCATGCCATCACCCGCATCGGCCTGGACCATGTCGGCATCTCCTCGGATTTCGACGGCGGCGGCAATGTCGTGGGCTGGGCCAATGCGGCGGAGACAGGGAACATCACGGCCGAGTTGGCGCGGCGCGGCTATGGCACGCGGGAAATCGGGCTGTTGTGGTCGGGGAATTTCCTGCGGGTCTGGCGGCAGGTGCTGCGCGGCGCGGCGTAGAGACGCCCCACTCAGGGCGCGTTGCCGAAGATCCGCTGCAAAACGCGGTCACCGACGCGCAAATTCAGCCGCTCCGCCGTGCCGCCCGCGACCTCGATCGTGGCTCGCACCGGGCCTCGGCTGTCTATCGTGGCAAGGCTCTGCGGCACAGCGCGCTCATGGATGCGATGGATGCGCCCATCGGCGGCGACGAACAGCATGTCGAGCGGGATGAGGGTGTTTCGCATCCACATGCTGCTTTCACGCGGCGCGCCCCAGTCGAAGATCATCGCATCATCGGGGGCCATGCTGGTGCGGAACATCATGCCGATCATCTGGTCGGCCGATTGCACGGCCATCTCGGCGCGGAAGACGTGGCGCGTGCCGTCGCGCGTCACGATCACCATGGGCTCCTCCGGCAAGCGCGGCTGTGGGCGGTCCACCCCCGGCTGGGCCGCCGCGAGAGTTGGGAAAATAAGGGCCAGGGCCAGGAGGATGCGCTTCATGCACAAGATCATGCCACAGCTTACAGCCCCTGGGCGAGAAGGGCCGAAATCTCGGCCCGGATGGGGCCTTCGCGCGGTTCATCGGCCAGGGTGGTGAACCAGTGCTCGGGCGGGTTGCGGCCGGCGGCGCGGTGGAAGCTCAAAGCACGCAGCACCGCCTCGGCTGGCTCGGGCAGGCGGGCGGGCACAGGCAGGTCATTGAGCACGGCCCAGCCCCGCGCCCAGCAGCGCGCCACGCTCCAGGGATTATAGCCACCGCCGCCCAGCAGGATGAAGCGCGGCGCCGCATCCTTCACCGCACCGATGAACTCGGCATGCGCGTTGTTGGAAAGCGAGAGCCGCGCCAGCGGGTCCTCCTCCAGCGCATCGGCGCCACATTGCAGCATGATGGCCTCGGGCCGCAGCCGCGCGATCAGCGGCAGCACCAGGTGATGCAGCAGGGCGCGCATCTCGCTGTCATTGAAGCCGGGCGGCACGGGCAGGTTCAGCGCATGCGGGCCGGCGTGCCGCGCGCCGGAGAAGGGCCAACGCCCCGCCTCATGGATCGAGAGGGTGGTGACGCGCGGCTCCCCGGCGAAGGCCAGCTCCACGCCATCGCCGTGATGCGCGTCAATATCGAGGTAGAGGATGCGCGTCAGGCCCTGGTCCAGCCATTCCAGCAGGCCCAGCACGGCGTCATTGACGTAGCAAAAGCCGCTCGCCCGCGCCCGCATGCCGTGATGCGTGCCGCCGCCCGGCACATGCACCAGCCCTCCAAGCCGCGCTGCCAGCAGCACGCCGCCGGCGCTGGTGGCCGGCCTGCGGAACACCTCGCGATAGACCGGATTGCCATCGGCGCCGATGCGGTAGCGCTCGCGATCCCGGAGGGTCACGCCCTGCTCGGCTTCGGCGCGTTGCAGGGCGGCGATATAGCCTTCGTCATGGAAGCGGGTGAGCTGCGCCGGGCTGGCCATCGGGCTGTCGCGATATTGCGCGGGCGGCAGCCAGCCCAGGGCGCGAACCAGGTCCAGCGTGGTGGAGACCCGCGGAATCGCCAGCGGGTGCTTCGGGCCATAAGTGGAGGCGCGATAGATCTCCGAGCCGATCAGCAGGGGGGCAGGCAAGCGCGCTCCCGTGGAAAAATCCCGCCCGCCGCAACGAGAGCGCGCCGGCGCGTCCGATTGATATGTAACTGCGCCAGATGACGGCAAGAACCGTCCATGCCGCCGCCAAGCCATCCGGGCGGCCCTGGGCGGTGACGGGGCCGCTTTTCGGCTTTTCCAACACCCGCCAGGCGCTCATCAATTCGGCCACCTCGGTCGTGACCTTCGTGATGGCCTTCCTCATCCAGGGCGGCCAAAATCACGACACCCAGGCCATCCAGATCAAGCTGGATGAGCTGATCCGGGTGACACAAGGCGCCAGGAAAAAACTCATGGCGCTGGAACGAGAGAGCAAGGAAAACCTCAACCAGGTAAAGGCCGAGCTTTCCGATGCCTGCGAGGATATCGGTGACGTTACTGCGGCATCGCGGTCGGAATGATGGTGCGAACCAGGCTCGCATCCAGTTCCTCATATTTATGGTAGCCGATGGTGTCGTAGAGCTCGGCGCGGGTCTGCATGCGATCCACCGCGTTCTGCGCGCCACCCTCGGCCGCGATCTGGGCGTAGAGCTGGTCCCAGGCCTTGGCGGCGACGCGCAGATGCGTCACCGGCCAGATCACCATGTCATAGCCCAGCGCCTGGAATTCCTCCTTCGTGAGGAAGGGCGTTCGGCCGAATTCGGTCATGTTGGCCAGCAGCTTCACGCCCGGCATGCGGGCGCGGAACTCGCGGAACATTTCCACCGTGGTCAGCGCTTCGGGGAAGATGGCGTCCGCACCCGCTTCCAGATATCGCTTGGCGCGGGTGATGGCGGCGTCCATACCCTCGCTCGCCACGGCATCGGTGCGGGCGATGATGTAGAGGTGGCGGCGGGCGCGGTTGGCGGCGGCGATCTTGGCGCACATCTCCTCCGGGCCGGCCAGTTTCTTGTCGTTCAGGTGGCCGCATTTCTTGGGCAACAACTGGTCTTCCAGATGGACCGCGCCCGCCCCGGCATCCTCGAAGCTGCGGACCATGTGCATGACGTTCAGCGCCTCGCCATAGCCGGTATCGCCATCCACCAGCAGCGGCAGCCCGGTGGAGCGCGCGACCTGGCGGATGAAGAAACACACATCCTCGATGGTGATCATGCCCAGATCCGGCAGGCCCATGCTGGCGGACATGGCCGCGCCCGAGAGATACAGCGACTCGAAGCCATGCTTTTTGGCCAAGAGCCCGGCGATGCCGAGATGCGCGCCCGGCATGCCCAGGATTTCCGGGCGGTCCAGCAGCGCGCGAAAGCGCTCGCCAGCGGGTTGCGTGGGCAGATCGGCGCCGATCACATAGGGCATCTGGTTATGGCCTTCCTCTTGGATGGGGCCAGTTTAGACCCTCCGCGGCCCCAGAAGAAGGTGAGGGTCGCCAGCACAAGGAGGGGCACGAGGAAAATGGCGGCAAAGAGCGTCGCCACCTCCGCCATGGCCCCCCCCCAGGCGAAGCCATTGACCTCGCGCAGCGCATTGGAGGTGATCTGCATGGAGACCAGCATCTCCGAAAGGATCTGCACGTCGGCCAGCTTCCAGATGCCATGGGGCAGCACGCCGAATACCACAACGCTGACCAGCCAGATATTGGGAGAGCAGGATGCCCGCGAAAGGCAGCGTCCAGATCAGACCGAGTTGCCGCCCGCCAATCGCCGCCGCCTGTGCTGGCAGGCCAGGCCAGGCCAGGAGGATGGCAAGGGTGGCAGCCCGCAGATCAAGCCCCCGACAGATGCGCCGCTTTTCCTGAATTGCCGGCTTGCGTCAATCATCCGGGAAAGGGGGGGTTTGCGCGGCGCAAGGCGCGCCCCTAATAACGGGATATCTGGCGGAGTACTTCCATGGAAATGAATGGCGAACGGCATATTGCCGCCCCGCGCGAGCTGGTCTGGCAAGCGCTCAACGACCCTGAGGCGCTGAAAGCCGCCATTCCCGGCTGCGAATCCATCGAGAAGCTGTCCGACACGGACCTCACGGCCAAGCTCGCCATCAAGATCGGCCCGATGGCGGCCAAGTTCTCGGCCAAGGTGAAGCTTGAGAACCTCAACCCGCCCGCCAGCTATACCATCAGCGGCGAGGGCAATGGCGGGGCCATGGGCTTCGCCAAGGGCGGCGCCGATGTGGCGCTGGAGGAAGTCAGCCCCACCGAGACCATCCTGCGCTACAGCGTGAAGGCCCAGGTCGGCGGCAAGATGGCCCAGCTTGGCGCCCGGCTGATTGACAGCACCGCCAAGCAGATGGCCGACCAGTTCTTCGACCGCTTCGCCGCGGCCCTGGCCCCCAAGCTGGCCGGTTCGCCGGCCACTGCGGCCCCCGCCACCCCGGCGCCGGCCGCAATTTCGATCTTCTCCCTCATTCCCTCGGAGTTCATGGGTATGCCTATCTTCTTCTGGCTTGGCAGCGGCGCGATGCTTTGGGTGCTCTACCTGATCTTCCTGTCTTCGTGAGCAAGGGCATGCCCGCCGATGTGTCGGCGACGGCGGGCATGCTCGCCGCCGGCGGCTATGTGGCGGATACGGCGCTCGCCACCACCGTCCACCTGGCGCTTCGTATGGGCCGGCCGCTTTTCCTGGAAGGCGAGCCCGGCACCGGCAAGACCGAGATCGCCAAGGTCCTGGCAGCCCAGCTCCCGCGCAAGCTGGTGCGGCTGCAATGCTATGACGGGCTGGATCTCTCGGCCGCGGCCTATGAGTGGAACCATGCGCGCCAACTCATGGCGATCCGCCTCGCTGAAGTCGCGGGCAATGTCGCGGATATCGAGACCTCGATCTATGACCGGCGCTACCTCGAATCCCGCCCCCTGCTCCAGGCGCTGGAGGGCGAACCCGCCGTCCTGCTGATTGACGAGCTGGACCGCGCCGATGAGCCCTTCGAAGCCTTTCTTCTCGAAGTCCTGGCCGATTTCCAGATCACCGTGCCGGAACTCGGCACGCTGAAGGCCGCGACCCCGCCGGTGGTCATCATCACCTCCAACCGCACGCGAGAGGTGCATGACGCGATCCGCCGGCGCTGCCTCTACCATTGGGTGGATTATCCCGATGCCGCGCGGGAGAAGGCGATCCTGGCGCTGCGCGCACCGACCGTCTCGGCCACGCTCTCGGCCCAAGTGGTCGCCTTCGTGCAAAAGCTGCGGGAGGGGGATTACTTCAAGCTCCCCGGGGTGGCGGAAACCATTGACTGGGCCAATGCGCTGACCGCGCTCAATGCGCGCGAGCTGGAGCCGGCAAGCGTGGATGCGACGCTGGGCGTGCTGCTGAAATACCAGGACGACATCGCCAAGCTGAAAGGCGAGGAGGCCGCCCGCCTGGTGGCGGAAGCGCGCGACAGCGCGTGATTCCGCCTCGGTCGGATCTCGCCTTCCCCTCCGAGCACGCGCTCGCGCCCAATCTGCTCGCCTTTGTCCGGCTGCTGCGCCGGGCGGGCATCCAGCTCGGCCCAGGCGATGCGCTGGGAGCGGCCGAAGCGCTGACGCTGCTGGATCTGGGCAGCCGGTGCAGCGTGCGCGCGGCCCTCAAGGCCACGCTGCTGCGCCGCCACGAGCAAACCGAAATCTTCGATGCCGCCTTCGACCTCTTCTGGCGCGACCCCGAGCGCGCCAATGTCGCCGCCGCCTTCGCCCTGATGGAGGCGCAAAAGCCCGAGGAAAAATCCAAACCCGGTGGCCGCCGCATAGCCGAGGCCATGGCGGGGGACCGCCCCAAGCCCCCTGTCCCCACGCCCGAGGAGCAGCCCCGCCAGTTGGATGCGGCGATGACCGTCTCCGAGCGCGAACGGCTGCAAACCATGGATTTCGAGGCGATGAGCGCCACCGAAATCAACGCGGCCAAGCAGGAAATCCGCCGCCTGGTCCTGCCGCTGGATGAGCGCCCGACGCGCCGCTTCCGCACAGACCCCCTCGGCCCGCGCGTGGACATGCGCGCCACCTTGCGCGCCACCACCCGCAATGGCGGCGATTTCCGGGCGATTCTTCGCAAGCGCCGCATCACCCGGCCGCCGCCGCTGGTCGCCATTTGCGACATCTCGGGCAGCATGGCCCGCTACGCGCAAATCCTGCTGCATTTCCTGCATGCGGTGACCAATGACCGGGAGCGGGTGCACAGCTTCCTGTTCGGCACGCGGCTCTCCAACATCACGCGCCAGCTCAAGCATCGCGACCCCGAGATCGCCTTCGAGATGGTCTCGCATATGGTGCCCGACTGGTCCGGCGGGACGCGCATCGGCGAGGCGCTGGAAGATTTCAACCAGCATTGGGGCCGCCGCGTGCTGGGTCAGGGCGCCGTGGTGCTGCTCATCACCGATGGGCTGGACCGCGAGGGGGGCCGCGGCCTGGCCGAAGCGACGGACCGGCTGAAACGCTCCTGCCGCAAGCTGATCTGGTTGAATCCCCTGTTGCGATATGCGGGCTTCCAACCCAAGTCTCAGGGCATCAAGGCGATGCTGCCGCATGTCCATGAATTCCGCCCGGTCCATAACCTCGCGAGCCTGCGCGAGCTGATCGAGGCATTGGGGGAAAGACGCCGATGACCGAGGATATCCTCTCCACCGCCGCCGCCTGGGCCGCCGAGGGCGAGCAGGTCGCCCTGGCCACCGTGGTCGAGACCTGGGGCAGCAGCCCCCGCCCGGCCGGCTCCATGCTGGCCATCACCGCCTCGGGCCGCATGGCGGGCTCCGTCTCGGGCGGCTGCATCGAGGGGGCCGTGGCCGAAGTGGCCAAGCAGGCCATGGCGGATGGCAAGCCGCAATTACTGGATTTCGGCATCTCGGATGAGCGGGCCTGGGAAGTGGGCCTGGCCTGTGGCGGGAAGCTCAAGGTCTTCGTGGAAAAAATTGGATGACGCCGGAACTCCTCTCCCGCCTCCAGGCGGCGCGCATCACGCAGCGCTCGGTCGTGTTGCTGACGCGCCTCTCGGATGGCGAACAGCATCTCTGGCCGGAGGATGCGCTGCCCGGCGCCCTGGCCGATACGGCGCAGCATTGCCTCAACGCGGACCGGCCCGCGCAAGTGCCGATGGATGGTGAGACCTGGTTCGTCCAGCCCTTCAACCCGCCCTTGCGCCTGGTCATCGTGGGCGCCGTGCATGCCGGACAGGCACTCGCGCCATTGGCCGCCGCCATGGGCTTCGCGGTCACCGTGATTGACCCGCGCGGCAGCTTCGCGACCGAGGAACGCTTCCCCGGCGTCACCCTCAACCATGACTGGCCGGATGAGGCGCTGGCGGCACTGGCCCCCGATGCGCGCACCGCGATCGTGACGCTGACACATGACCCGAAGCTGGATGACCCGGCGCTGAATGTCGCGCTCAAGAGCCAAGCCTTCTACATCGGCGCACTCGGCAGCAAGCGCACGCATGCGAAGCGCGTCGAGCGGCTGCTGGAACTGGGCCATGGGCCGGCGGATATCGCGCGCATCGCGGCCCCGGTGGGCCTGGATATCGGCGCGGTGACAGCGCCCGAGATCGCGCTTTCCATTATCGCGCAGATTGTGGCGCGCAGGCGCGGCAAATGATCTTCGGGCCGACGCCGCTCGACGAAGCCGAGGGCGCGATCCTCGCTCACAGCGTCCGCCTCAAGGACCGCGTCATCAAGAAGGGCACGGTGCTGGATGCCGCGGCCATCGCGGCGCTGCGCGCGGGCGGCCTGGCCGATGTCATCGCCGCCCGGCTCGGCCAGGGCGACGTGCCGGAGGATGAGGCGGCAAGCCGCCTGGCCGATGCGCTGATGGCCCCGCTCCTGGCGCGCAGCCGCGCCGCCACGGGCCGCGTGAACCTGCTGGCCGAGACCACTGGCCTGTTCACCGTGGATGCCGCGCTGATTGACCGGCTGAACACGCTGGATGAGAGCATCACGCTGGCCACCCTGCCGAATTTCAGCATGGTCCAGCCCAAGGAAATGCTGGCCACCATCAAGGTGATCCCCTTCGCCGTGCCCAGCGGGGCGCTGGGCGTGGCCGAAGCCCTGCTGCGCCAGCACCCGGTGCTGACGCTGCATCCCTTCCGCCCGCTCAAGGTGGGCCTTGTTCTCACCGAATTGCCCGGCGTGAAGGAAAGCGTGATGGAAGGCGCCGTCGAAGTGACCGGCGCGCGCATCGAGGCGCTGATGGGCAGCCTCCTGCCGGTGGAGCGCGTCCGCCACGAAACCGCGCCCACCGCCGAGGCCTTGCGCCGCCTGCTGCGCCAGGGCGCCGAGATGCTGCTCATCGCCGGCGCCTCGGCCACGGTGGACCGCCGCGACATCGGCCCCGCCGCAATTGTGAAGGCGGGCGGGCGGATCGAGCATTTCGGCATGCCGGTGGACCCGGGCAACCTGATCTGCCTCGGCGCCGTGGGCGATGTTCCGGCCATGGTACTCCCCGGCTGCGCCCGCAGCCCCAAGCTGAATGGCTTCGACTGGGTGTTGCAGCGGCTTTTCGCCGGAATTCCCGTGCATGCGCGCGACATCATGGGCATGGGCGTGGGGGGCCTTCTCAAGGAAATCGAGACGCGGCCCCTGCCCCGCGCCAAGGCGCCGCAAACCTCGCCGCCCCCTTCGGCCCCGCGCCGCCCGCGCCAGGTGGCCGGGCTGGTGCTCGCCGCCGGGCGCTCCCGCCGCATGGCGCCGCTCAACAAGCTCCTGGTGGCGGATCATCAGGGCGTCGCCATGGTGACGCGCGTGGTGGACAATGTCATCGCCAGCGGCGTGCGCCCCGTGCTGGTCGTCACCGGCCATGAGCGTGAACGCGTGGAGGAGGCGCTTTCCGGCCGCCCCATCATTTTCGTCCATGCCGAGGACTACGCCGAGGGGCTTTCCGCCAGCCTCAAGGCCGGACTCGCCGCTTTGCCCCCGGAGCCGGAAGGCGTGCTGATCGCGCTGGGCGACATGCCGCTGGTGGAGCCCGCCGTCATGGCGCGCATCCTTGCCGGCTTCGACCCCGAGGAGGGCCGCGCCATCGTCCAGCCCACCTTCCGCGGCAAGCAGGGCAACCCGGTGCTCTGGGGCCGCGAATTCCTGCCCGAGATGTTGGCCATCACCGGCGATGTCGGTGCCCGGCAATTGGTGGGCAAGCATGCCGACCGGCTGATCGAGGTGGAAGTGGCCGATGATGGCGTGCTGCGCGACTTCGACACGGTGGATTCGCTGAAGGGCGCGCCGGGCTTCGGCAAGAAGGCTTGATCAGGCGGCCTCGCTACGCCCGCTGGCACCGCGCGCAGACGCCCTCCACCTCCACCGTCATCCGCCCCGACCGGAAGCCGGCCTTTGCGGCGGCGGCTTCCAGCGCATGCGCCACGGCGTGATCGGTGAGTTCGGTGGTGACGCCGCAGGTCCCGCAGATCAGGAATTGGTGCTGGTGGTCATGCCCCGCATGGCCGGCCTCGATGCAGGGCAGGAAGGCGTTCAGCCGCTCCAGCTTGTGGATCAGCCCCTGTTCCAGCAGGAAATCCAGCGCGCGATAGACGGTGGGCGGGGCGGCCACCCCGCGCTCCTGGCGCAGCTTGTCCAGCAGGGCATAGGCGCCCATGGGCTGCTCGGCGGCCAGGACCAGACGCAGCACCTGGCGGCGCAACGGCGTGAGTTGCGCCCCGCGCGCCGCGCATTGGGTGGCCGCACGGTCCAGCGTCGCTTCCATATCCATCGGGGGCCTCACTTGCGGTTCCACAATGCCATATAGTGCATCCTGATGACCGGCACCCCTCCCCTCCCCATTCCCGATGCCGAGGCCCGCGCCCGCATCATCGCCGCGATGCGCTTCGATGCGCGCGGCCTCATTCCCGCCATCGCGCAGCAGCATGACACGGGTGAGGTGCTGATGATGGCCTGGATGAACGCCGAATCGCTTGGCGAGACGCTGGCCACCGGCCGCGCCTGCTATTTCAGCCGCAGCCGGGGCGGCTTGTGGCGCAAGGGCGAAAGCTCGGGCCAGATGCAGACGGTGCTGGACCTGCGGCTGGATTGCGACGGCGACACGCTGCTGCTGCTGGTGGACCAGAGGGGCGTGGCCTGCCACACTGGACGCCGCAACTGCTTCTTCCTGGCCCCGCGTGAGGGCGAATTGGTCGAGATCGCGGCCCCGCTGATCAGCCCGGAAAGCCTATACGGCGCATGAACCAGATCCCCGTCACGCTGCTCACCGGCTTTCTCGGCGCCGGGAAGACCACGCTGCTCAACCGCCTGCTGCGCCAGCCCGAGATGGCCGGCACCGCCGTGCTGATCAATGAATTCGGCGAGATCGGCCTGGACCACCTGCTGGTGGAACGGCTGGACGAGAATACCATCCTGCTCGCCGCCGGCTGCCTGTGCTGCACCATAAGGGGCGACCTCTCCCGCGCCCTGCGGGATTTGGCGCAGCGCCCCGAGCCCATCGCCCGCGTGGTGATCGAGACCACGGGCCTGGCCGACCCCGCCCCCATCCTGCAAACCCTGATGGGAGACCCGCTGCTGCTGCGCGATTACCGACTGGATGGCGTGGTGACGCTGGTGGATGCCGTCCATGGCATGACCACCCTGGACGAGCAGCCCGAGGCGCTGCGCCAGGCCGCCGTCGCGGATCGCATCGTCATCACCAAGGCGGATCTGGCCGATGCCGAGGCGCTGCGTGCGCGGCTGGCGGCGCTCAACCCCATGGCGCCGATCCTGACATCCGTCGAGGGGGACATCCTGGCTGCGCAACTCATCAATGCCGGCCCGTTTTCCAGCGACGGCAAGCTGCCCCAGATCACCGACTGGATCAGCGCCGCCGGCCACCACCATCACCACCACCATGACGTGAACCGCCATGATGCCCGAATCCGCGCCCTCTGCCTGCGCTTCGAGGCGCCGCTCCCCTGGGAGGGGCTCGCCAGCTATCTGGAGATGATGGCGATGACCCAGGGCCAGCATGTCCTGCGGATGAAGGCCGTGCTGAACCTGCAAGGCCAGCGCGGCCCGGTGGTGATGCATGGCGTGCAGCACAGCTTTCACCCGCCCCGCATGCTGGAATCCTGGCCCGAGGGCGATGACCGCTCCAGCCGCCTCGTCTTCATCCTGCGCGACCTGGAGCCGCGCGTGGTGGAGGATGGCCTGCGTGCCTTCCTGGAGGCGGCGGCATGAAGATCGAGACCGTCACCGGCCCCGCCCTCATGGCACATGTCTCCGCCCTGGCGCGGCTGCGCGGCACCGTCTTCGCCGAATGGCCCTATTTGTACCAGGCGCCCGAGGGCGAGGAGGAGCGCTACCTCCGGAGCTACATCCAGGGCGAGGGTGCCGCCATCATCCTGGCGCGCGATGGCGAGGCCATTTTGGGCGCCGCCACCTGCCAGCCCATGGCGGCAACGCATGGCCCGGTCCGCGCCTGCTTCGAAGCGGCGGGGCGGGATCCGGCTGACTACGCCTATTTCGGGGAAGCCTTGCTGCTGCGGGAATATCGCGGCCAGGGCATCGGCGTGGCGTTTTTCGCAGCGCGCGAGGCGCATGCGCGCAGCCTCGGCCTGCAAATGGCCAGCTTCTGCGCGGTGGTCCGCAACAGCAACGACCCGCGCCGCCCGCCCGATCACTCCCCGCTCGATGAATTCTGGCGCAAGCGCGGCTACTCGCACCATCCGGAATTGTCCTGCGTCTTTGACTGGACCGAGATCGGTGACAGCAAGCCGACGCCGCATGCGCTCTCCTTCTGGATGAAGGCGCTCGGCCGCGATCCTCCCGGCGCCCTTCCGCCGGGGCGTGAATCGCGGGCCCCGGCATGATGCGCTTGGCGACGCTTGCCTGGCCGGTCGAGCCGACGCCCGATATCGCCGCCTATGCGGCCCGGCTCGACCATTGGGCGGGCGCGGCCAGGGATGGCGGGGCTGACCTGCTGCACATGCCCGAATATGCCTGCGTGGAACTCGGCGCGGCGCTGGCGGGCGGTGCGCCGGACGCCGCGACGGAACTGCGCGCCATGGTGGCGCATTCGGAGGCCATTCTCGCCGCGATGCGCGAGGCCGCCTGCCGCCACGCGCTCTGGCTGCAACCGGGAACGCTGCCCATGCGCGATGGCGCGCGCATCGTGAATCGCGCGCCCCTCATCGCCCCGGATGGCCGCCTCGCATTCCAGGAGAAGCGCCAGATGACGCGCTTCGAGGATGAGCACTGGGGCATCTCGCCCGGCGCGGCGCCAAATGTGTTCGAAACCCCCTGGGGGTTGCTCGGCATTGCCATCTGCTATGATGCAGAATTCCCCAAGCTGGTGCGCGCCCAGGTCGAGGCCGGTGCCTGGCTGATCCTGGTGCCGACCTGCACGGACACGCTGCATGGCTTTCACCGCGTGCGGATCGGCGCCGCGGCGCGGGCCATGGAAAATCAATGCTTCGTGGCCCTGGCCCCCACCGTGGGCGGCTTCGCGGCCTCGGTGGCGCTCGATGAGAATCACGGTGCGGCCAGTGTCTTCGGCCCGGTGGATCGCGGCTTCGCCGAGGATGGCCTGGTGTCGGCCCGCGCGCTGGATGCGCCAGGCCTGCTTTTCACCGAGCTGGACCCCGCGCGCCTCGAAGCCGTGCGCGCCGATGGGGCCGTACGCAACCACCGCGACTGGCCCCGCGCCCCCATCCCGCGCCCTATGCCGGCGGTCTTTGCATGACGCTGCTCTACATCGCCGCCGGCGAGGCCTCTGGCGACATCCTGGGCGCGCGCCTCATCGCCGCACTCCGCGCGCGCGACGCCACGCTGGAATTCGCCGGCATCGGCGGCGAGCGCATGGCCGAGCAGGGTTTTTCATCCCTCTTTGACATCCGGCAACTGGCGCTGATGGGCATTGCCGAGGTGCTGCCCAGCATCTTCCGGCTGAAACAGCGCATGGCGGAGGCAGTAGCCGACATCACCGCCCGCCGCCCGCGCCTGATCATCACGATTGACAGTCCGGGCTTCACGTTGCGCCTCGCCGCGCGGGTGAAGCATCTGGGCATCCCGGTCATCCATTACGTCGCCCCCCAGGTCTGGGCCTGGCGGCCGGGGCGGGTGAAGAAGATCGCGAAACGCGTGGACCGCATCCTGGCGCTGCTGCCCTTCGAGGCGCCAATCTTCGAGGCTGCTGGCGTCCCCGTGGATTTCGTGGGCCACCCCATCCTGGAGAGCGAGGCCGCGCACGGCATCGCGGCAAACGCGCCCGGCCATGGCCGCCGCCTCATCATCATGCCCGGCAGCCGGCGCGGCGAGGTCTCCCGCCTGCTGCCCATTTTCGCCGAATCCCTGAAGCGCCTGCCGGAGGACATTCACCCCATCATCGGCCTGGCCGGCACGGTGGAGGAGATGGTGCGCGCCCGCGCCGCCGAATGGGGCCGGCCCATCAGCATGGTCCGCACGCCCCGGGACAAGGCCGATGCCTTCGCGGCCGCACGCGCGGGCCTCATTAAATCAGGCACCTCCTCGCTGGAGGCCGCGGTGGCCGGGCTGCCGCATGTGATCGCCTACACCTTCAACCCGATCTCCAACGCCATCATCCGCCGCCTGTTCCGCCTGAAATACGCGAGCCTCGTGAACCTGCTCTTGGATGAGCCAGTGGTGCCGGAGTTCCTGCTGCCGCATTGCGAGCCGGTGCGAATCTCGGCCGGGCTGAACAGCCTGATGGACGATGATGAGGCGGTTGCCCGGCAGCGCGACGGCTTCGCCCGCGCGCTCGCCCGCCTGCATCCGGAACAGGGGCTGCCCAGCGAGGCTGCGGCGGAGGCCGTGCTGCGCCTGCTTTGACACGGGCCGCGCCTCCGTTAGCCTCGCGCCATGCTTGAACTGCGCGGCATCACACGGAAATTCAGGATCGGCCCCACCGAGCGGACGGTGCTGCACGGCATTGACCTCGACCTCGCTGCCGGGGAGCTGGTGTCGTTGATGGGCGGCTCAGGCTCGGGCAAGACGACCTTCATGAACATCGTGGGCCTGCTGGACCGGCCAAGCGCCGGCAGCTACCGCATCCGGGGCGAGAATGTGCTGGCCGCCCAGGCCGATGCACAATCACTGATCCGCAACAAGATGATCGGCTTCGTCTTTCAGCAATTTTTCCTGATGCCACGCCTCAATGCCTGGCGGAACGTGGCCCTGCCCCTGATGTATCGCGGCACGCCCGAGGGCGAGGCCCGCCGCCGCGCCGAGGCCATGCTGGACCGCGTGGGCCTGGGCCAGCATCTGGCGCATATGCCCAACATGCTCTCGGGCGGACAGAAGCAGCGCGTGGCCATCGCCCGCGCCCTGGTGGGGGACCCCGCCATCCTGCTGGCCGATGAGCCGACCGGCGCGCTGGACCCCATCGTCAGCCGCGAGATCATGGAACTCTTCGAGACGATCAACCGGGAGCTGGGCGTGCTGGTGCTGATCATCACGCATGATCCCGGCGTCGCTGCCCGTTGCCGCCGCCGCCTGATGCTCACCCAGGGCCATTTGGCGGAACAAGTGGCGATGGAACACGCATGATCCGCCAGACTCTCCTGGAAGCCGCCGGCAACCTGCTCGCCGCCTGGCAGCGCAGCCTGCTCGCGCTCATCGGCATCGTGGTGGGTGCGGGCGCCGTCATCGCCATGCTGCATGCCGGCACCATGGCGCGGCAGGAAACCATCCGCCAATTCCGCCAGATGGGCACCGACACGCTTGTGCTGCGCGCCGACAGCCCGCAGGGCCTCGGCAATTTCCGCCTGGGCGACATCGAGAGCGTGCCGCTCATGGTGCCGACCGTGAGCGAGATCGCGCCCTTCATGATCGGTGGCGGGCCCATCACCTTCGAGGGGCAGACGCGCAATGCCGGCTTCATCGGCGCCACCGGCGGCTTCGCGGATGTGGCCCGGCTGCCGATGGCGCAAGGCCGTTTCCTCTCGGTGCATGACCGCTTCGAGCTGCATACCGTCCTCGGCTCCGAACTGGCCGAGCAGCTTTCGACGCCCTTCTCGCCCATCCGCGTCGGCTCGCAGATCCGGGTCGGCCGCTACATCTTCACCGTGATCGGCGTGATCGAGCCGGTGATGATGAACCCCATGCTGCCGATGGATGTGAACGGGACGCTGTTCCTCTCGCTCCCGAATGCGCGCCGCGTGATGGCCGCGCCCGCGCTGTCCATGGCGGTGGCACGCTTGCGCGGCGACGCCGACCCCGAGGTGGCGACGCAGCAATTGCAGCAGCATCTGGGGCCGGGGCTGCGGGATGCGACGCTGAACGTGCTTTCCGCCCGGCAGCTCATCGCCGGCATGAACAGCCAGGTCCGGCTGGTGGCGCTGCTGCTGGGCGCGGTGGGCAGCATCGCGCTCGTGCTGGGTGGCGTGGGTGTGATGAACATCATGCTGATGTCGGTGAATGAACGCCGGCGAGAGATCGGCATCCGGCTTGCCATCGGCGCCCGGCGGCGGGATGTGCGGCGGCTCTTTCTCAGCGAGGCGCTGATCCTCTCGGTGCTGGGGGCGGCGCTGGGCGTGGCGCTGGGCTATGCGGGCGGCGTGGGCTTCGCCTGGATGTCGGGCTGGCCGGTGCATTTCTCGCCGCTCGCAGCCCCGCTCGGCGCCGGCGTGTCCCTGGCGGTCGGTGTGTTCTTCGGCTTCTACCCGGCCGTCATGGCCGCGCGCCTCGACCCGATCGAGGCGCTGCGATCGGAGTGAAGCTGGAAGGCTCCGGCAGCGCGATGGGCGCGTCCCCGGTGCGTTCCATGATGGCCGGCAAGGGCGGGAATTCGGCCTGCACCGGCACATAACTGGCACCGATCACGGGCTCGCGCAGCGTGGCGGGCGGCGCGCAGGCGGGGAGCAGCAGGGTCAACAGGAACATCGAACGACGCGACATTCACACAGGGAACACCATGCGCCCATGCGGGTCGAGGGGGCGGCGGCCGATCAGCGGGATCGGAACGATCCATGGTGGCGTGGCTTGCCGTACAGGCTCGGGCGATGAGATAGTTTGCGCGCAGCGAAATCGGGGATGACCGGAATGAAGGGAGGCAAGACATTCTTCGGCACGATAATCCTGCTCGCCTGCGGCCCTGCCTGGGCGCAAGCGCCGCCCCCCCGCGAGCGCCCGGCCGCGCGCGCCAACTCGACCATGCCAACGGCCCATATGCCCGCGGGCAGCATTCCCCTCACCCTGCCCGAAACCGTTTTCCTGGCACTGCGCAGCAACCGCGCCATTCGCAGCCAATACCTGCAACGCGTCTCCGACCGGTTTTCCCTTCGCGTGGCGGAAGCGACCTTCGACCCGCGCTTCGGTGTCACCGGCGGCGTCACCCGCTCCCGCACGAACGGCACCAACCTCACCCAGGCGACACTCGGGCCTGTCGTGAATATCGCAGCCCCCACAGGGGCGCAATTCCAGTTCGGCTGGCTCGGCGTGCAGAGCAATGTCCGCGGCGCGGTGCCCAGCGCCCAGGGGCGCGCGACCTTCCAGGTGATCCAGCCCCTGCTGGCCGGCGGCGGCGTGGATTTCGCCATGGCGCCCATCCGCATCGCCCGCATCCAGGAGGAGAACAGCAAGCTCCAGCTGAGATCACTCGTGGCGGACCAGATCACCCAGACCATCACCGGCTACCGCACCCTGCTCCAGGCGCAGGAGCAATTACGCATCGCGACCGAGGCGCTGCGCCGCGCCCGCGAATTGGCCAGCGTGAACCAGGCGCTTTTCGCGGCCGGCCGCCTCGCGCAGGTTGAACTCATCCAGGCCGAGACCAGCATCGCGCAGCAGGAACTGGCGCTGCTCGGCGCCCGCAACCAGCATGAGGCGGCGCGGCTTGCCCTGCTGACGCTGCTGGCGGTGAACCAGGACCAGAAGATCTGGGCGGTCGAGCGCCCGGCCGCCGAATCCGCCCGCGTGGACGCTGGCCGCGCGCTGGCCACCGCTTCGGCCAATCAGCCCGATTACCTACGCACCCTGCTGGCGGTGGAGGTCAACCGCATCAATCTTGATGTGGCGCGCAACCAACGCCTTTGGGATGTCTCGCTGGTGGCGGGCACGGGGCTTGCCTCGCAGCGCGCCGAACTGGCCAGGACGTTGGGCGCGCTGGCCGAGGTGCGGAACGACTTCAATATCGGCCTGCAATTCAACCTCCCGCTCGGCCAGATCGCGCGCGAGCAGCCGGAGGTGAATGCCACCATCGCGCTGCGCCAATCCGAACTCGCCATCGAGCAGGCGCGGGACCGGTTGCGCCAGGCGGTGGAGGATGTGGTCCGCAACATAGACACGCTGCGCCGCCAGGCGGAGCTGGCTCGCCGCGCGCGGGAATTGGCGGGGCAGCAACTGGAGGCGGAATTGGTGAAGCTCCAGGCGGGCCGCTCCTCCAACTTCCAGGTCGTCTCCTTCCAGGGCTCGCTGCAATCGGCCGAAAGCGCCGAGCTTTCGGCTGTCATCGCCTATTCCAACGCGCTGACGCAGCTGGACCAGGTGCTCGGCACCACGCTTGAAACCTGGCGGATCTCGCTGAATGACTGATTTCCCTGCCGGGATTCCGGCACCGGGCTTCGAGGATGTCGCGCGGCTCGCGGCGCTGCTGGGGGCAGCACCCATAGCCTATGTCGCGCTGCACGAACCAGGCGGGCCGCGCATTGCCGCCGCCGATGGCATGCCGGCGGAAGCGCTGGCGGGGGAGCCCTTCAGCGCGGCAATCCTCGCCAACGGCGCCTTCACCGAGACCGCCGATCTCACGGCCGAGCCGAACTTCGTGCATCACCCCCTGGTGACGGGCGAGGCCGCCATCCGCTTCCAGGCAGGCCTGCCCCTGCATGGCATGGCGGGCGAGTTTCTCGGCGCGCTCATCCTGCTGGATCGCGTGCCACGCCGGCTGGACGCACGGCAGCGCGAGGGCCTCTGGCGCCTCGCCGCCCGCGCGGCGGCCGAGCTGGAATTGCACCACGCGGCCCAGAGCCTCGCGGAACAGAACCTCGCGGCACGCAGCGGGCGCGATGAGAGCTTCGCCCTCGACTACCGCCGCGCCCTGGATGTGATGACCGATGGCGTTCTGGCCATCGGCCCCGATGCGCGGGTGATGACGGTGAACCCCGCCGCCGCCCGAATCCTCGGCATCGATGCCGAGCAGGCGATCGGCCAGAGCCTCGCCCTGCTGCTGAGCGAACGCGACGGCACGGATGATTTCATTGATGCCGTCCTGGCCCCCCTGCAGGAGGAGGAAGCCCCGCAAGGCCGCCGCGTGCTGGACTTCCCGGGCGAGCGCCGCCTCTCCATCGAGGCGACATCCTGGCGTGTGCAGACCGGCCCCTTCGCCGGGCGGCCGGCCATCACCGCGGTCTTCGCCGATGTGACCGAGAATGAGCGCCTCCAGGCCGAGCTCGCCTCGCAATACACGCAGCTCCAGGACGCCTTCCTCAAGCTGGAAAATTCCGCCACGCGCTCGGCGCAGGTCGCGCGCCGGATTGCGGCGCTGCGGATCGCGGCGGTGACGGCGGCCTTTATCGGCGTCTTCGGCGTCGCGGCCTGGACGTGGTTCTCGCCGGCCGAGCCGGATGGCTTCGCGGCCGGCGGGGCGGGCGGCAGCATCACGATGACAGCCACCGCGCAGCCGGTCAGCGCGCGCATCGCCGTGGTCGGCGTGCTGGAGCCCGGCGCCAATGTCAGCGTCGTCGCCCCCTATGACGGCACGGTGCGCGAGCGCCTGTTCCGCTATGGCGGCGCGGTCAGCCAGGGCGATGTGCTGCTGCGGATGGATCGCGGCGAGGTGGAGACGCGCCTGCGCGAGGCGCGGGCCGCAGAGATCCGCGCCCGCCAGCGAGTCGAGGAATTACGCGGCTGGGCCAGCGGCTTCGAGGTCTCCCGCGCGCGGCGGCAATTGGCCGGTGCGGAGTTGGAGACCGCCAATCTGCGCGCCCGCGTGCAACAAAGCCAGATGCTGCTCAGCCGCGGCATCATTCCCGCGGAGGAACATCGCAACCTCATCCAGCAGCAGCGCAACCAGGAATTGCAGTTCCAGGCGGCGCAGCAGGACCTGGCGGCGACGCTGGATCGCGGCAGCGAGCTGCATCTGCGTACCGCCGAACTCGAACTCGCCAATGCCGAGACGCGGTTGCGCGAGATCGAGAACGACCTGAACAATTCCGAAGTGCGCGCCCCCGTCTCGGGCGTGGTGCTGCTGCCGCCGGAACGTCAGGGCGGCCAGGGGCGCAGCGAGACGATCGAGGCCGGCTCCCGCGTCAGCCGCGGGCAGACCATGTTCGGCATTGGTGATCTTGCGGGCTTCCTGGTGCGCGGCCAGGTGGATGAAATCGACGTAAACCAGGTGCGGCCAGGCCAGAGCGTGACCGTCACAGGCGATGCCTTCGCGGGTGAGGTGCTGACCGGGCGCGTGGCTTCCGTCGCGGCCCAGGCCAGCTCGGACCAGGGCGGCATGGGGCGCGGCATGCCGAATTTCGCCGTCAGCATTGCCATCACGGATCTGACGCCGGAGCAGCGGGCGCGGCTGGCGGTCGGCATGTCGGCCAGCCTCGCCATCATCACGCATGAGCGCGAGGATGCGGTGGTGCTGCCACCAAATGCCGTGCGCGCCGAAAATGGAACCCGCATCGTGCGCGTGCGCGACGGCGGGCGCGTGGTGTCCCGGCCCGTCACCCTGGGCATCAGCACGCCCGAGGGGATCGAGATCCGCGAAGGGCTCTCACCCGGCGATGTGGTGGTGCTGCGGGAATAGGCCGGGCACGGAAGCGCCGGGCCGTCAGTTCCGGAAGGAGGGGTCCATCCGGTCCAGCCGGCGCAGCAGGGCGGGCCACTCCATCACGCCATAGGGCCGGCGCGTCTGCGGCTGGTAGTTCATGTAGGTCTCGTCCAGCACATCCTGCGGCACCTGGATGATCTTGGCGTTGCAGGCGAGTGCGGCCAGCTGCGCGCGGCAGGAAAGCTCCAGCCGATGCATGGCGTTGAACGCCTCGGCGATGGTCTTGCCCACCGTCAGCAACCCGTGATTGCGCAGGATGAGCGCGTTGTTGTCGCCGAGATCCGCGACGAGCTTCGCCTGCATCGCGGTGTCGAGCACCACGCCCGCGTAATCGTGATAGCCGATCCTGAGGAAGCGCATCGCCGTCTGGTTCATCGGCAGCAGGCCACATTCCAGCGAGGAGACGGCCATGCCCGGCCAGGTGTGGGTGTGGATCACGCAATCAATCTCGTGGCTCGCCTCATGGATGGCGCCATGGATGACGAAGCCCGCGCGGTTCACGCCATAGTTGAGGGCGCCGAAATCCGGCTTGAGCAGGACATTGCCCTTCACATCAATCTTGATGAGGGATGAGGCGGTGATTTCCTCATAAAGCAACCCGTAGGGATTGATGAGGAAGGCCCCTTCCTCGCCTGGCACGCGGGCTGAGATGTGGTTCGCGATCATGTCGCTCATGCCGTAGAGCGCGACCAGGCGGTAGCAGGCGGCAAGGTTCACGCGGGCCTGCCACTCGGCGGGCGTGACCTTGTCGCGCAGCGAGGGGATGTCCAGGACCGGCATGGGGGATTGTTCGAGCATGTTGATTCCTCCGGAAGCTTCGACCCTAACCTAGAACCAACGCCTGGGAACCCGAAATGGCAGGATGATCTGGATCGGCAGGCCGCGCGTCCAGACCTCGCCTTCCGCGCCGCCGAACTCGCCGGCTTCGATGTAGGCGAGTGCGGCATGGCACCATTCGTGCAACCGCGGCCCCTTGGTGACGGCGCCAGCCGACAGGCGCTGCCAATCGGCCGCGGGACGCGACGCGGCGATCGCCTCGGCAGTGCCGGCCAGCGGTGCCGCCTTGCCCCAGGCGTGGAACCGGCGCGTGCCCGCAACCCCCAGCACGTAGCCCTTGCCCGCCCGGCGCAGCACCGCGTCGGGGTCGGCCAGCGTCTCGACCGCATACTCCCGCACGATGTCGCGCAGCGCATCCGCCTCCCATTGGCCGCGTCCCAGCACCTATTGCTGTCGCCAGGGATCGGGATCGCCGGCCGCTTCGGCGCGCATCCAGCCGGTCTTGCGGCGTTCCTCGCCCAGCAGACCGTCCAGGAACAGCCCGGCAGAGACCGCCATTCGCTCCTGCCTGAACAGCGGACGCATCCGCGCCTTCACCTCCCGCAGCGACGCAGCCCAAAGCTCCAACGTCGTCTCAATCGATGCGCCCGACACCACAACCTCCCAATCGAGTCATGGCCACGCACCGATCCAGAGTTCATGCGTCAGAGCAACGGCAGTGCTGGCGTGGCTTTCCCGCAACAGTCAGGCCATGGCACGGCTCACATCACCGATCGGGAAACCGAGCGAGGTGGTGGCCCACGGCGGCGGGGGGGCGGATTCGCGTGGCTCCGGGATGCCGGGGCAGCCCCCGGTGCCGAAGCCCTGGCAAGAGACCCGCCGCCCGCCAGCGCCACGGCGACCGTCTCGGCCAGGGGCGCGCTGGTGATGTTGCTGGCCGGCAGGCTGGCCTCCATCACGGGAAGCGGCGCCGCCTGGGCGGGAGCGAGCACGCTGCCGCGGCCCACACGCTCGCCCACCATCACATGTCGCTCGGCGCCGCCGATGGTGGCGCGCATCATGGTGCCAGGCGCCGCACCGCCCAGTTGGGAGCCGCCGGCCAGGGCCACCGCACTGCCGCCCGAGTCGCGCAGGACGTAGAGCGTCTCGTTGCCTGGAAAGTGGGAACAGGCCGCGGTCCCAAGGAGCGCCACAAGGGCCAGCATGGTCTTGGTCATGTGCGAGCTTCGGCTCATCGGCATTCTCACTTTTGGCATCGCGCCGCGGATGGGGCGGCGGGGTGGCTGGATCAAGCGGGCGCGGCGCGCAGACGCCGCCCCCTATTCGCGGCGCAGCACCGAATCGGTGAACCAGGCTGCAAGAGGCCGAGGCTTGAAATTGGCTCGAAGCGCCGCCTCGTCATATTCCTCG
Source organism: uncultured Roseococcus sp. (assembly GCA_947084995.1). Taxonomy (GTDB): domain Bacteria; phylum Pseudomonadota; class Alphaproteobacteria; order Acetobacterales; family Acetobacteraceae; genus Roseococcus. Next base: position 44,609 of record CAMTUX010000032.1, on the reverse strand, counting down.
GCCAGCCAGGCCTCGAAATCCACGCCCCGCGCCTCGGCCTGGGCGTATTCCGCGAAGAAGGCGTCCAGGATGCCGGTGCGCGCGGCGGCGATATGCCCGTAGCGCGGCGACAATTCCGACATGGCCGCCGCCGCCCCGTGCCCTTGCAGCAAATGCCAGACACCGGCCGCCAGCCCGGTGCGGTCCGCACCCGATTTGCAATGGATGAGGATGGGCTGCGGCAGGTTGCGATACAGCGCGATCAGCTTGAACAGCCGGTCCTTCTGGGGCGCGCCGCGGCTTTCAAAAGGCTGGTCCGCATGGACCAGACCCACCTCCGCCGCCGCCTTTCGCCCCAGCGCGTCCGAGCCGCAAACCACGCGGTGGCCACGCAGGTTGATCATGCTGCGAATGCCGTGGCGCTTCACCGCCTCGCGGATTTGCCACGGCAGCGGGTGGTTGGAGCGATAGAGCCGGCCCGTTTCCACCACCCCCCAATTGCGCCAGGAGATGCGAAGGAAGGCGTGATCCACAAAGAGCGAATTGATCCAGGCCATGCCCGGGCTCAATACACGACGACGCTGCGGATGCTCTCGCCCTTGTGCATCAGGTCGAAGGCGTCGTTGATCTTCTCCAGCGGCATGACATGGGTGATGAGCGGGTCAATCTCGATCTTCCCCTCCATGTACCAATCCACGATCTTCGGCACGTCGGTCCGCCCGCGTGCGCCGCCAAAGGCCGTGCCGCGCCAGTTGCGGCCCGTGACCAGTTGGAAGGGCCGCGTGGAAATCTCCTGCCCCGCGGCCGCGACGCCGACGATGACGGACGTCCCCCAGCCGCGATGCGTGCATTCCAGCGCCTGGCGCATCAGCGTGGTATTGCCCACGCATTCGAAGCTGAAATCGGCGCCGCCATCGGTCAGGTCCTGGATGGCCTGGATGAGCTTGTCCCGCCCCACCACATCAGGGTTCACGAAATGCGTCATGCCAAAGCGGCGGGCCATTTCCTCGCGCGCGGGGTTGATGTCCACGCCGATGATCTTGTCGGCGCCGATCATCCTGGCACCCTGGATCACGTTCAGGCCAATGCCGCCCAGGCCGAACACCGCGACCGTCGCCCCCGGCCAGACCTTGGCCGTGTTGATCACGGCGCCAATCCCGGTGGTGACGCCGCAGCCGATGTAGCAGATCTTCTCGAAGGGCGCGTCCTCGCGCACCTTGGCCAGCGCGATCTCGGGCAGCACGGTGAAATTCGCGAAGGTGGAGCAGCCCATGTAGTGCATCACCTCGGCGCCTTCGCAGCGGAAGCGCGAGGTGCCGTCCGGCATCACGCCCCTGCCCTGCGTGCCCCGAATGGCGGTGCAAAGGTTACTGCGCTGGGAGAGGCAGGTTTTGCACTGCCGGCATTCGGGCGTGTAGAGTGGGATGACATGGTCGCCCACCTTCAGCGACGTGACGCCCGCGCCCAGTTCGCGCACGATGCCCGCTCCCTCATGGCCCAGGATGGCGGGGAACAGCCCCTCGGGGTCCGCACCTGAGAGCGTGTAGGCATCCGTGTGGCAGATGCCCGTCGCCATCACCTCCACCAGGACTTCGCCCGGCCTGGGGCCGCCGATCTCCACCACCTCGATGGTGAGGGGCTTGCCAGCCCCCCAGGCCACTGCCGCACGTGACTTCATCTCTTACGCCCTCATAGGCCGGGGGCCGCCCATGCATCGCGCGAAAGCGGCACGCTGGCGAAACACCCGGACGCCGCGCGCCGCGGCCATCCGCCGCGGATTCGGCGTGGGACGAGTTTGCCCGCGGATCGGGCAAAACGCCAGATGCGGCCTAGATCATGATGCGTTCGCTTGTGCTCACTTTCATGGTCTCGCCACTGCTGAGAGCGGGATTCAACGTTTTCGGCGATTCCGCCTCAACGCATCCCGCGCTAGACCATGATGCGTTCGCTTGCGCTCACTTTCATGGTCTCGCCACTGCTGAGAGCGGGATTCAACGTTTTCGGCGATTCCGCCTCAACGCATCCCGCTCTAATCCAGGCGTGCGCCCGAAATCCGCACCATCTCCTGCCAGAGCGGCCGCTCGCGGCGGGCGCGCTCCCACACCGCCTCGGGCGCCGAGCCGCGGGCATAGGCGCCAGTCCGCAGGAAGCGCTCCTGCATGGCGGGCTCGGCCGCGATCTGCTGCATGAGTTGGCTGGCGCGCGCCACGATCGGCGCCGGCACGCCCGCCGGCATGCCGAAGGCGCACCAGGAGGTGACCTCGAAATTGGCGATGCCGGCCTCGGCCATGGTGGGCACGTCGGGCAGCGCGGGGTGGCGCTCGGCCCCCGTCACGGCCAGGGCGCGGACGCGGCCCTCCTGCACGACGGGCACGTAGCTGGCGAGGTTGTCAATCGCGAAGGTCAGGTCACCCGAGAGCATCGCCGGGATGATCTGCGCGGCCCCCCGGAAGGGCACATGCACGCCATCAATCCCCTGCCGCTCGCAAAACAGCGCGCCCGAGAGATGCGCCGTCGTGCCCACACCGGGCGAGCCGAAGGAGGCGCCGCCGCGCCGTGTCTTGGCGAATTCGATGAACTCGCGCGCGGTGCGCGAGGGCGTATGCGCCGAGGACACCACCAGCACATTGGGCAATTCCCAATGCATCGAGACGGGCTGCAACTCGCGATCCACATCGAAGGGCATGCGCGTGAACAGAAACTGGCTGATGGCCCAGACGCCCAGCGTCAGCGGCCCCATGGTGTAGCCATCGGGCGTGGCCTTCGCGATCGCATCCGCGCCGATATTGCCACCCGCGCCGGGCCGGTTCTCGATCAGGAAGGATTGGCCGGTGATCTGCTGCAGCCGCTCACAGACGATGCGACACAGAACATCCGTGCTGCCGCCCGGCGGCCAGGGGACGATGACGCGCACCGCCCGCTCGGGCCAGGCGGATTGGGCGAGGCTGCCCGTGGGCAGCAGGGCGGGAGCGGAAAGGCCGGCGGCCAGCAGGATTCGGCGAGTGGTCATGTCGGTTCTGTTTCCCCGTGTTCATCTTCTGGGCAGCAGGATGGAGCAGAAGACGCGCGACCGCGAGGGGGGGGGCGGCGTGCAACCCTTTCTTTACGCAAGCGTGCCATGAATCTGCCCCAGTGCCGCCGCATCTGCGCGCCAGAACGGCGTCGTTCAACCAGGACGCCCGACATGTTCGCCAGGCTGCTTCAGCAACTCCGCCGATGGATCGGCTATCGCCCCGAGCGGCGCTACATGCGCGGTGGTTCGCGCTGACCCTCAGCCCGCCACATGCGGGTCGGTCAGGCGGCGATGCTCCTCCAGCGCGAAACGGTCGGTCATGCCGGCGATGTAGTCGCACACCACTTCGGCCGCCGCGGGCGTCGCCGAGTCGCCGGCCCGGCGGCGCCATTCATCGGGCAGCATCTGGGTGCCGCCATGCAGCAGTTGGAACAGCATCTGCAACGCGCGCTTGGATTTCTGCGTGGCGCGGTTCACGCGGAAATGCCGGTACATCCGCTCGAACAGGAAGGCGCGCACCTCGGCATTGGCCGCCGCCATCTCCGGGCTGAAGCCCACCACGGGGCCGGGGGCCGCGCGGATATCGGCGGCTGATTTCGGCGCCAGGGCCGTGATGCGCCGCGTGGATTCCGCGATCACATCGCCGATCATCGCAGCGATCACCCGCCGCACCATCTCGGCCGCGGCACGCCCCTCGGGCATGGCCGAATGCGCCGCCCGCGCGGCCGCCAGGGCAGCACCGGGCATGGCAAGCGCCGCCACTTCCTCGACGGCAAAGAGGCCAGCGCGGATGCCATCCTCCAGGTCATGGTTATTGTAGGCGATGTCATCGGCGATGGCCGCCACTTGCGCCTCGGCGCTGGCATGGCTGGTCAGGTCGAGGTCGTGCAGGGCGCTGTATTCACGCAGGTAAGTGGCCGGGCGCCGCACCGGGCCATTGTGCTTGGCCAGGCCCTCCAGCGTCTCCCAGGTCAGGTTCAGGCCATCGAAGCCGGCGTAGCGGCGCTCCAGCAGCGTGACATGCTTCAGGCTCTGGGCGTTGTGGTCGAAGCCGCCATAGGGGCGCATGGCGGTGTTCAGCGCCTCCTCCCCCGCATGGCCGAAGGGCGGGTGGCCGAGGTCATGGGCCAAGGCCAGCGCCTCGGCCAGGTCCTCATCCAGGTCGAGGCGGCGGGCCAGGCTGCGGGCGATCTGCGCCACCTCGATGCTGTGCGTCAGCCGGGTGCGAAAATGGTCGCCCTCATGGAAGACGAAGACCTGGGTCTTGTATTGCAGGCGGCGGAAGGCGCGCGAATGGATGATGCGATCCCGGTCCCGCTGCCAGGGGCTGCGATGCGGATCCTCCGGCTCATCATGCCGGCGGCCGCGCGAGGACGAGACGGCCCATGGGGCGAGCACAGGTTGCATGCTCCAGGGGTAACAGGCCAAGACGGCGGTGGAAATCCTGAACCTGCCACTCTACATTGAGACCCAGGAGATTTTCCCATGCCAGATGGCCAGCCCGCCCGCGCCTTCCACGTCACCCCCCGCGCCGCCGAGGAGATCGCGGCCATCGCCGCCCGCGAAAACCGCCCCGGCGCCGGATTGCGGGTGACCGTCTCCGCCGGGGGGTGTTCCGGCCTGCAATACGGCTTTGCCCTGGAGGAGGCCGCCGCCGAGGATGACTTGGTGGTGACGGTGGACGGCACGCATGTCTTTGTGGACGGCGTCTCGCTAGATTTCCTCGCCGGCTCCCAGTTGGAATGGCAGGAGGCGCTGATCGGGGCGCATTTCGTGGTCCGCAACCCGCAAGCCGTCAGCGGCTGCGGCTGCGGCGTGAGCTTCGCGGTCGCCTGACATTGAGGGTGGAGGTGGCCGGCATGTCCCCATTCACAGCCGCGGCTTGCCCTGGGTGGCCGTGGCAGCCACAAGGGTTGCATGCGCCTCGCCACCTTCAATGTGAACTCGATCCGCCGCCGCGTGCCGCATCTGGCGCGCTTCCTGGCGCGGCATGAGCCGGACCTCGTCTTCCTCCAGGAACTCAAGTGCAAATCGGAGGAATTCCCGGCGCTGGAGCTGGCCGGCACCGGCTACCGCATGCATGCCGTGGGGCAGCATGGCGGGCGCAATGGCGTGGCGGTGCTCAGCCGCATCGAATTCGAAGTGCTGGCCGAGGCCCTGCCCGGCGAGCCGGAGGATAGCCAGGCGCGTTTCCTGGCGGTGCGCGCAGGCGGCATTGTGGCAGCCGGCATCTATCTCCCCAATGGCAATAGCGGCGGCGCCGAGGGGATGGCGTACAAATGGCGCTGGATGGACCGCCTGCGCCATTGGGCGGGCCAGCAGCTCGATGCCTTCACGCCGCTGGCCATCCTGGGCGATTTCAATGTCTGCCCGACCGAGCGAGACCTCGCCCCCGGCGCGCTGCCACCGCTCGATGCGCTGGTGCATCCCGAAAGCCGCGCCCGCTGGCGTGCCCTGGAGCATCTGGGCCTGACGGACGCGCTGCGCGCCCTGCACCCGGCCGACGCGCCCTACACCTATTGGGATTACGGCGCGGCCTTCGAGACCAATCGGGGTCTGCGGATCGACCATGCCCTGCTCTCGGCCGAGCTGGCCGAGCGCCTCACGCAATGCGCCGTGGATGTCGCGGCGCGGGCGGAGGAACAGCCTTCGGACCATGCGCCGGTCTGGGTGGAATGGGCGGCATGAGGCGGTGCGCCGCGCCGCTTCGGCCCCTCAGGGCGCGGCGCCGCTGAGCGAGAGATCGTCCCAGGCCACGCGCGCCTGGAACACCAGGGCCGCCGAGTAATAATCCGGCGCCGAACCCACCCGCGGCAGTCTTGCGGCGTTGCCTTGGCCGGCCTGCGCCGCCTCGCTAAGGCGGGCTATGGCCACGATGCCCGGCGGCGCGGAAAAGGGCGCCGTGACGCCCGTCATGAGATCAACCCAGGCCGGCATGCCGCGCGAGGTGGGCGTGCTCCAGAAACGCACGGCGGAACTGACGGCGGATTGGGTGGCAAGCCCCGCCCAGACGAGATTGAGCGGGATGCGGATGGCATCGAAGGAAAAGCGCCTGGGCCAGCCCTCCGCCATGACGCTGCGCCCGCCATCGCTCGGCAGTTCCAGCCAATCCGGCGGGAGTTGATGCGCGCCAAAGCGGCTGTCGCGCATCAGCGCCAGGCCGTCACGCTCCAGCCGCTCCCACGCCAGGTCTGGCAGGTGCTGCGCGATGACGCGCAAGGCCACGAATGCATAGTAGGAGAGGTTGACGACCACGCGTGAGCGGCTCTGGAAGCCGAAGGCACCGGGCAGGAGCACCCAGCGCGGCCCCACCTGCACCACGCAGCGCCGCAGCAGGTCCCGCCCGATGGCCTGGCCCATGCGGCGATAGGTCGGGTTGGACCAGATTCGGGCTGCCTCAAGCAGCGCCCATGCGATATAGATGTCTCCATCGCTCGCATTGTTGAGATCGGTGACGTTCGGGCTGGTCTCGGGCTGCCAGCGCCAGGCAAAGAGCGAATCCGAGGGTCGCTTCAGGTTGTTCATGGTCCAGGTGAGGATGCGGTCGAAGGTGGCCTGCTCCCCCGCGCGCAACGCGCCGAGCAGGCCATAGCCCTGCCCCTCGGAATGGGAGACGTTGCGGTTGCCGTTATCCACCACCCTGCCCTCGGGCAGCAGGAAGCGACGCTCGAAGGAACGCCATTCTTCCTGGACGCGCGAATATCCGCTCCCTCCCACCATGAGCCCGGAAAGAAGGGCTGGAACGATCCTGCGGCCCAATGCGCGAGACATGACCTAGCCGCATTCCAAAAATAATGCAGATCGTTCACGTTTGTGATAGGTCCACGAAAGACGCCATGCTGTACGGCAGTCGCGAGAGTGAGATGACGCTCGGTCATCGCTCAATCTTCCCCAGGAGGCCGCCATGCGCCTGTCTGCCCTAGTTATCGTCACGCTCAGCCTGCTGTCGCCAGCCATGGCGCAGCACGGCCCGCATGACCTGCTGGGCATCGCGCGCCAGATCGAACTGGACGACTCCGAGGAGGAGGTCATGGCCGGACTGCGCTCAGCGGATTGGCTCACCATCGAGGCGCCGCGCGCCCTGCCCAATGGCGTCAGCCGCCTGATTCTCGCGGTCCCGACCGATGACAACTGCATGCCGCGCGGCGCGACGCTGGTCTGCCCCTCCATCCGCGTCATCCTGGTGATGGACCCCAGCCGCGGCGCCAGGGTGAGCCGGATCGAGGCGTTCACCCCCTTGGATGGCGAGCAGAGCGTCATCCAGGTGTTCCGCAATGTCTCGGACGGCCTTGGCCCGCCCTTGCAGACCGAAAGCTGGGCCGACCAGATCCGCGGCATGCCGCGCCATGTCTGGCGGCAGCGTTGGCGGCCCGATGCCAGTGCCGGTAGCTTCATGGAAGTGATGGTGACCGCCGCCTCCGCCCCGGGCGACAGCTTCGGCCTCGCCAACCCCGCTGTTCCGGCACTGGGCATCGGCTTCGTCCTGACCGACCCGATCCTCGAGGATTCCATCATGGCGGCGCGCCGGCGGATGATCTGCCGCCCGGATTCGCCGGATTGCGACTGACGCCGCGCGCGGGGTGCTGGCGTCACAAGCGCTGCCTCTCGGCTGCCGGCCCGCCAAGATAGATTTCGTGCAGCGATGCGAGGGTGCCGTCCTCCTCGCGCAGGAACACCCAGGTATTGAGAAACCGAAGAAAATCCGGCTCGCCAAGCGGCACGGCCATGGCGTAGGGCAACTCGCTCAGCGTCAGGATCGGGTTGAGGCGGGCTTCGGGAAACTGCAATGCTAGGTGCCGAAAGCTCGGCGCGGCCAGGATGAGGGCCGCCGCCTCTCCAGCCACAAGCGCCGCGACAGCGCGCGCCGGGTCAGCTTCCTCTGCGGGAATCGAATCGGGCGGCAGGGCCGGCAAGGCAGCGATGAGCGGGGCGGACATGCCAAGCACGCGCCGGCCTGAAAGTTCAGCCGCGCTGGAGATCGGGTGCAGCGCCGAGGTGACCAGCAGCGTGGAGGTCTGCCCATAGGCATGGGAAAAAGCCACTCGCAGCAACCGGGCCTCTGACATGATGAGCAGGGCGGCGGCCATATCCACATGGCGAAGCGCCACCGCCGCGATGCGATCCCCGAAAGGCAGCGGAACCAGTTCCAACTGGACGCCGAGGCTGCGCGCCACATCACGGGCAAGATCAACCTCCAGCCCGGTGAGTTCGCCGGCCTCGTTGATCAGCCCATAGGGAGGGACATCGCGAACAACGCCGATCCGAATGCGCCCCTCCGCCAGGATCCGACCAAGGGCACCGCCTGGCGCGTGGGCCACCGCCATGGCGGGTAAGCCGGCCAGGGTTGAGGCCAGGGCAAACAGGGCGCGGCGCGCGAGCGGCATGTCTTTAACCTATAAACAATTCAAAGCGAACGCAAAACGAAGTTGCTTTTTGGTTCAGAAACTTGGCAGATCCACCTGGGGCGTCCCCAGGATCGCTTCGGAAAGCGCGGAAATCCTGCCGCCTGCCCTTGCGATGAAGATCATGCTGTTGAGAGCGCGCAGCAAATCATGCTCACCGAATGGCACGCCGAGCGACGTCCAGCGGCGGGTCAGGACGAAACGATGAGTGAGCCCCAATCGGGGAAAATCCAGCAGGAAACGCTGCATCACCGGCCGACGCAGCATGACCGCATGGACCAGACTCTGTTCAGCCGCGGCCGCAAGCGCTGTCGTTGTTTCATAGATCAGGAGTCGCGTGCTGGCGGGAAGGGTCTCCTGAGCGACGCCTTCCAGCCCTGCCCCGGCCAGCATGCCAACCGGGTGATCTTCCAGGTCCATCGGCCGCCGCAACATGTGACGCACGGAAGCCGCCAGCACGATATCCGCCCGGCTGATCGGCGTTGTCAGCAAAACCCGGCGCGCATTCTCCGTGCTCAACGCCACATCGCCAGCCACATCGGCCTCACCGGCCAGCAATCTGGCCAGTCGCTCGCCCGGCAAGGCATCCTGGAACACGGGCGTGACGCCCAGCCCCTCGGCCAGAAGCCGGCCAATGGCGACATAAAAGCCGTTCGGCGCGCCGGATGAATCGCGATATCCGAGGGGCGGAACGCCGAGACTCACAAGGATGCGAAGCTGGCGACGCTCCAATATGCCGCGAAGCCCGCCGCCAGGCTCATCAGCCCACGCGGTCTTGAACGGCAGCCCAGCCACGAGGGGTACGGCGAGGAGAGCCCGCCGGTTGGTCAAGCGTGAGGCGCAAGGCGAGCTTCGTGGAGCCTCTCCCGCTTCCAAGCCGCCTGATTTGCCGGGAGAAAGAGAAATTTTCCGATCTTCCCTTATTTTTGGTTTTCTTCGCGTGACTTCACACCACGAAATCTCAACCCACGTCAACATTTCGCTGTTACATTGAGGAACGATTGACCCAGGGAATATAACGGGGAAGCTCAGCCGGGGCCGGATAAACCACCGGGTCCGGCGCCACCCTGATCTCCGGCGCGCCGCGCCAAGCGCTACAGCCGCCCACGAGAATCAACAGGCCAATCAGGAATGGGACGCTTCGCATGGGAATGATTCCAGCATGGCGTGCCGCCCCGGTCCATCAGCCGATGATCAGGCGGCTCAGCAGCCAGGCCAGGCCGAAGGCCGCAGCCGCCGAACCGGCAAGCTGCAACGGCAGGGTGGTTGCCGAGGGCATCCGGGCCAAGCGCGGCTTGGGCGGGATGCGGAGGCTGTCATGCGTCGGGTAGGTCGTGCTCATGGGCAAAGGTAAACACGAACAAATCGTAAACGCAATCCATTTTTTCCGGGTTTGTTCTCAGTTCAGCCTTGGGCTCCCCCCCCTTCACCCCTCTGGCTTGCGCGCCTCCGCCCCACCTGGCTCGCCCGGCAGCGCGAAGCCCGCAATGGCCTGCCAGACGCGCAACACGAAGGCGTCATCGCGCCCCCCCTGCCCGATCGCCCGCTGCGCCACAAAGAGTTGCAGCGCCTGGGCGGCCAGCGGCACGGGCAGCGCCGATTCGCGCGCCATTGCCTCCACCAGCCCCAGATCCTTCACGAAGATATCCCCGGCCGAGAGCGGCGTGTCATCGCCCGCCAGTACATGCGCCATGCGGTTCTTGAACATCCAGGAGGCGCCGGCCGCGCCATTCACCACGCCATAGACCGTGTGCGGGTCGAGCCCCGCGCGCAGCGCCAGGGCCATGGCTTCGGCGGCGGCGGCGATATGCACGCCGGCCAGAAGCTGGTGCACCACCTTCATGGCCGCCCCCTGCCCCGGCTCGGCGCCGAGGTTCCAGACCTGGCCCGCAATGGCATCCAGCATGGGCTTGGCGGCGGCGAAGGCGGCCTCGCTGCCGCTGGCCATCACCGTCATCCGCCCCTCCCGCGCCGCGACCGCGCCGCCGGAGACGGGCGCGTCGAGGTAGAGCAGGCCCAGCGCCGCCGCTTCCGCCGCCAGGCGCTTCGCATCGCCCGGCGCCATGGTGGCCGAGCAGATGACGACGCCGCCCGGTGCCAGGCGTTGCGCCGCCCCATCCGGGCTGAACAATGCGCGCTCGGCCTGGGCCGCGTTCACCGTGAGCACCAGCACCACCGCCTGGTCCGAATCGAGATCAGCCCCGCGCGCCACGGCGCGGTTGCCGAAGGCGTTGCGCGCCGCCTCGCTCGGGTCCACGCCGGTCACGTCGAGGCCGGCGCGCAGCGCGCTCGCCGCCGCCCCGCCGCCCATGCTGCCCAAACCGATCACTGCAACCTTCATGCTGACTCTCCCGCCCATATCCTGTGAGGCGAAACTCGGCCCGCCCGGGGCGTGGCGTCAACCTCGGGCCAACGGCCAGGCGAGGGCTGACTGACAGGCAGGGGACGCAGCCCTTCAAACCTGGGCCATGACCCGACGGCACGGATCTGTCACCGCCGCCCTGCGCGATCCGCCGGCCCGCCGCGGTTTGCCGGGCCTCCTGCCCCCACGCCCGGAACACCGGCACCGGCACCGGGAACACCCACGCCTGGCGCGGCAATTCGCGTGACAAAGCCGCCACGAAGCGTCAGCGCGTGACGCTCCAGCTCTCCCGCTGGTTCAGCAGCGCCGGATCGAAGCCGGCGAGGCGCTTGTAGTTGGACGCCGTCTCGACGAGTTCCCGCTGGCTGATCACCGCATGGAGGTCGGTGAAGCCATCCGGCGCGCGGCGATGCACCTCCTCCAGGATCAGGTCCGGGCCGAGGGCGCGATTGGCCAGTGTCAGCTTCGCGGTCGGCGGCAGCCGCGCCGCCTCGTAGCCCGCCAGCCCCTCGGCGATGTCGCCCGCCCGCGCCAGGTGCAGCGCCAATTGCCGCCCGTCCAGAATGGCCTGGGAGGCGCCGTTGGAGCCGATCGGATACATCGGGTGCGCGGCATCGCCCAGCAGCGTGACGCGCCCCTCGGTCCAGCGCTCCAGCGGGTCGCGGTCCACCATGGGGTATTCCAGCACGCGCTCCGCGCCACGGATCAGGCCGGGCACATCCAGCCAGCCCCAGTTCCAGGATTCGAAATGCGGCAGGAAGATGTTGCGATCGGCGTCGCGGTTCCAATCCTCGCGGTTGAAGCCCTTGGAAGTGTCCACCCGCATCTCGGCGATCCAGTTGGTCAGCACCATGCCATCGGGCAGATGTCGGATCGGGTAGCAGACGAATTTCTGGGCGTGATGCCCGGCCTGCACCATGGAGGCTCCGGTCAGGAAGGGGGGCGCGATGGTGGTGGCCCGCCACAGCACGGCCCCCTGCCAGGAGGGCGCGCCCTCACCCGGCGCGAAATGGCGGCGGATGGCGGAATGGATGCCATCGGCGCCGATCAGCGCGGCACCCGAAGCCTGCGCGCCATTCTCGAAGTGGGCGGTCACCCCATCGGCATCCTGCGCGAAGCCGGCGACGCGGTGGCCGGTGTGCAGCGGGATGCCGCGCGCGCGACACTCCTCCACCAGCAGCATCTGCAGCATGCCGCGATGGATGCTGTATTGCGGCCAGTGATAACCGGCGGCAAGGCCACGATCCTCGCGCCAGATCTCCTGCCCATGGGCGCTGATGTAGCAAAGCTCGCGCGTGGCGACCCCGGTCGCGGCGAGTTTTTCGGCCAGCCCCAGCTCGGTCAGTTCGCGCACCGCATGGGGCAGCACATTGATGCCGACGCCCAGCGGCTTGTATTCCGCCACGGCCTCGAAGACGCGTGGCGCGAAGCCCGCGGCCTGCAACGACAGCGCGGTGACGAGGCCGCCAATCCCGCCGCCGGCGACAAGGATCTCAGCCATGGAGGGCACCATGCAGCCACTCGCCCCACATCAGGCAGGCCGCATCCTCGCCGCGTCGCGTCACGATCTGCGCGCCGAGCGGCAGGCCCTTGGCCCCCTGGCCCACCGGCACCGTCACGCTGGGCGTGTGCAGCAGGGTCCAGAGCGTGTTGAACATCGGGTCGCCCGTGTAGTCCGTGCCGGCCGGCGCCTCATCCGGGGCGGAGGGCGTCAGCACCGCGTCATAGCCCGCGATGGCGTCGTTGAAGGCCAGTTGCGCGGCGACGAAGGCGGCGCGGCCCTCGGCCAGCTTCGCGCGCGGCTCGGTGAGGCCCCATTCCAATTTCTCGCGCAGCATGGGGCTGATTTGGGCGCGGGCATGGTCCATCTCCCAGCCCAGCGCCTCGGCGGATTCCATGTTCATCACATGCGGGTGCAGCGCCACCGCATCGGTGAAGGGCGCGCCGAGGGTGATCAGCGTGACCGTGGCGCCGCCGCGGCGCGCGGCCTCGCTCACGCGCTCCATCAGCGCGGCCGTCTCGGGCGTGCCGGCGGTGCCGGGCGCCAGCACGAGTGCCAGCTTGGGCGCGCGGCCGGACCTGGGCAGTCTGTGCTCGATGCCCGTCAGCGCCGTCATGGCCAGCGCCACATCGGCGATGCTGGCGCCCATCAGGCCGATGGTGTCCAGGCTCTCGCTCATCACCTTCATGCCGGCGCGGTGGAAGCTGCCATGGCTCGGCTTGAAGCCGACGGCGCCGCAATAGGCGGCCGGGCGCAGGATGGAGCCCGCGGTCTGCGTGCCGAAGGCCAGATGCAGCACGCCAGCCCCCACGCCCGCCGCCGAACCGGAGGAGGAGCCGCCCGGCGTGTGCCCAGGATTATGCGGGTTGGTTGTCGGCCCGGGCAAGCGTGTGGCGAATTCGGTGGTAACGGTCTTGCCGGCGATAATGGCGCCCGCGCGGCGCGCGAGGGCCACGCAGGCCGCATCGCTGCGCGGCTGGTGCCCACCCCAGATGGGCGAGCCATATTGCGAGGGCTGATCCGCCGTATCGAGCACATCCTTCACGCCCAGGAACAGCCCGGCCAGCGGCAGCCTCGCGCCCGCCTTCACCGCCGCATCCACCCGCGCCGCCTGACGCAGCACCAGGGCGGGATCGTGATGGGTGAAGGCGCGCAGAACCGGCTCGCGCCTGGCGATGCGGGCCAGCATATCCTCGGCCAGGGCGGTTGCGGAGAGGCGGCCGGCGGTGATGGCGGCGGCGGCCTCGGGGGCGGGCATGGGGGCGGGCATGGGGGCGGGCATGGGGGCGGGATGGGTCATGGTGCCGGATGCTAGAGGGGTTTTCGCCCACGAGGAACCACCCCGCCGGGTGCTCAGCGCGCTTCCGCCACCCCCTGCGCGATGAGTTCCGCCAGGGCGCGAGCCAGGCAGTCATTCAGCCGGTCCGTGGCGGCGGCCCGATCGGCGCGCGCGGTGCGCTCCATGTCCAGCGCGCCGGTCTCCACCCAATGCTGCATCAGGTCATAGCGGCGGAACAGCGACGCGCCGGCCGCCGCGGCCACGAGGCGCAGCTTGTCCCGATAGGGTTCGATATTGGTGTTGGCGCGCAGAAAGCGGGAATATTGCTGGTCCACCACGATGATATCGGCGCCCGCGCGGCGAATGCGCTCCAGCCCTTGCATCATCGCCTCGCCCATCTCGTCAGGGTCGAGGCCGCGCACCGCCTCCACCGTGCCCGCCTGCCAAAGCACCAGGGAGGGGGCGTGGATGGTCTGCCCCTCGCGCAGCAGGGCAAGATGGTCCTGCACGGTCACGCCCCGGCCGCCGCGCACGGCGAGTTCCACCCGCACGCCCGGATGGCGCTGCGCCAGCATCGCCTCCAGCCGCGCCGGCCAGGCCGCATCCGGCCCGGACGCGCCCGGCCCCGTGATGGAGCCCGAGCCAAGCACCAGGACGCGCAGGTTGCGGGCCTGGATCGCGCGCGCGACCGCCGGCATCGGCCGGGCGGCGCTCATCACCTCGGCCGGCACATCGCAGGCGGCGGCGCGCGCGGTGAACGGCATGGCCGCGAGCAGCAGCAGGATGAGGAAAAAGCGCATGGGCATGAGTTAATGACTCCCCGCAGCCGCCGGCAAGACAGGATCGCGCCGCCGCGTCGTCGAGCGCGACCATTCGCCAATCCAGGCGACGGTGATCAGGGCGGCGAGGCAGAGCGCATTGGCCAGCACCTGCATGCCCCAGCCATCATCGACTTCCAGCAGCAACCGGACCATGAAGGAGAGCAGGATGCCAAAGCAGAAGACCGGCAGGCTATGCCGCCCCATCAGGATGAAGGGCCGCAGCCAGGCTGCGCGCACCACCCACCCGTCACGCGGGAGATAGGCGCCCACCAGATAGGCAAGCGCCAGAATGGAAGCAAGGCGCGCGGGGTGGAGCGAGGTCTTGTCCATGCTTGCCAGGAAACCGGGCACCCAGAGCGGCAGCGGCTCCAGCAGCCAGGGCTGCGCCTCGGATGCGATCATGGCCAGCAGGCCGATCACCAGGACCGCGACCGCCCCCGCCGTCACCAGGGCATTGCGGGGCGGCAGGGGAAGCGAGACCGCGCCCCGCACCGACTGGCCGAGCAGGAAGCCCAGCACGAACAGCACCTGCCAGCCGAGCGGATTGAAGAACCAGCCCCCCTCCTGCCAGCGCGGGAAATTCACCCCCAGCGCCCGCGCGCCCAGCCAGAGGCCGAGCGAGAGACCGAGCACCAGCCAGGGCCGCCGTCGCAGCAAAAGGCCGGGGATCAGCATGGCCAGCAGCACGATATAGAGGGGCAGGATGTCCAGGAAGGCCGGCTGGAAGCGCAGCAGAAGCGCCTCCAGCAGGGTGCGGTAGGGCTGCTCGGCGAAGGCGTCGAGCGCGAGTTCGTCGAGATAGACCGCGCGATCCAGCGTGGCGGCGGAGAAGCCCACCTGCGCGGTGAAGACCACCAGCAGGAAGATATGCACCACATAGAGCTTGGCGATGCGCGCGCCGAGCGAGGCCGCGGCCGGCGCCCAGCCCTGGCGGTCGGCCATGCCCGCATAGGCGAAGGCGGCGGCATAGCCCGCCAGCAGGACAAAGACCTCGGTCGCGTCGGAGAGGCTGAAATTCTTAAGCGTGAAGCCGTTCAGCCAATTCCCCGGCGTGTGGTTCACCACGATCATCCAAAGCGCCAAGCCCCGGCAGAGATCGGCGCGCAGATCGCGGCCCGGGGGCTTGCCCAAGGGTTTGCTGTCATCACTCATCCGGACTTAAGATAGCATCATGTGGTGGCGAGGCATCCCCCTTCTTCTCATCGCGCTGTCAGGCGCCGCGCGCGCCGAGCGTTGCCCCGATGCGCGCGAGGTCCTGGCCCCCCTGCTCGGTGTCCAGGCCGATCTGGATGCGGGGGAGCCGCTGACCATCGTCGCGCTCGGCTCCTCCTCCACCGAGGGGGCGGGCGCATCCTCGCCACGGGCGAATTATCCGGCGCGGCTGGAAGTGCTGCTCCGCCGGGCGCTGCCTGGGGTGGAATTGCGCGTGATCAATGCAGGCAAATCGGGCGAGACCTCGGCCGAGATGCTGGCCCGCCTGCAGCAGGACGTCCTCGCGCATGAGCCCAGCCTCGTGATCTGGCAGGCCAGCGGCAATGAGGTGCTGCTGGGCCGGGACCCCGCGCAATTCCTGCAATTGATGCGCGAGGGGCTGCGCCGCCTGCGCGCGGAGGGCGTGGAGGTGGTGCTGATGGACAATCAGCGCGCGCCGCGCATCATGAGTGCGCCGGCCAGCCGCAGCTTCGATGCGGCGATGCAGGCCCTGGCGCGGGAGGAGCGTGTGCCGCTCTTTGCCCGATCCCGCCTCATGCAGCGCTGGCGCGAGGCCGGGCTGCCCGCCTCCGAGGTGCTGGCCGCCGATGGGCTGCACCATAACGACCGTGGCTATGCCTGCCTGGCCGAAGCCCTGGCGGCGGCGCTGATCCGCTCGGCCGGGCTGTGGCCTGCCACCCGCATCGCGGGGCATTGAGGCCGCCCCCCCCTGTCATTTTGACGCAAGAAGGACGACATGGAGCGGATGAGCGTCATCACCACCGCCCTGCCCTCGGGTGCCTTGCGCCACGAGATCGGCATCCCCGCCTCGGCCTTGCCGGCGGTGCGGCCCTCGGCGCTCGAATCGGCCTGGGAGGCGGCGCGCGCCTCGGCCGAGGCCGGGCATTGGGGGCCGGCGCGCCTCATCGCCTTCCAGGATGGCGTGGAGATCGCGCTGACCGATGCAGATGCCGCCTGCTGGGCCGAGGCGATGGCCCGGCGCCAGGGGCTCAACTCCCTGTCGGACCTTGCTCTTTGCCTGCGTCTGCTCGCCCTGGTCGAGGTTCTGGGGCGGGCCAAATGGCTGCGCGGCTTCTTTGCCATCACGGCCGAGGGGGTGGAATTCCACCCTTCCCTGCTCGTCGCCGCCGCCCGCGCGCCGCTTGATCCCACGGGGCGCTTCGAAGATGGCGCATTGCGTGCCATGTTGGGCAAAGGCATTCCGCATGCCCCAGTTTGAAGCACGCTTTTGAAGCCCACACCTGATAGAGAGACGCCCCCGCATGTTGCGCGCCGCCCGCCTCCTGCCCATCCTGCTCCTGCCCGTCCTGATCCTCGCCGCCTGCGGCGCCCCAAACTCCGCATTGCCCCGCTTTGACGCGCCCACCCTCTCGCCACCCCGGCCGGGTGATCCGCGCACCAACCCCGCCGTGGTCCAGGCCTGCCGCGAGCAGGCGGCACGCGAGATCCAGCGCCAGGATCGCGGGCAGTTGCTGCGCGAGGATGAGAGCAATGCCCGCCAGGGTGCCAGCTTCGGCGCGCTGCCGGGCACCAGCCAATCCGATGTGCTGGGCCGGCAATACCTGTTCGAACGGCGCATCAATGAATGCATCCGCGCCAATACCCAGGCCCAACCCGCAGCCGTGACCCCGGCTGCCGCGCCCCGCGCCACCACCCCGCCGCGCCCAGCCACCCGCACGGGCTCCTGATCTGGCGCCTTTCGGCGCGCTGACGCGCGCCCTCTCCCACCGCGATGCCCGGATCTTCTTCGGCGCCAGCCTGACCGCCTGGACCGGGCTCTGGATGCACCGCATCGCGGTGATGTGGCTGGCCTGGGAGTTGACGGGCTCGGCCTTCTGGGTGGGCATGGTGGCGTTTTGCGACCTCGCCCCCGCCGTGGTGTTCAGCCCCATCGCCGGCGCCGTGGCCGATCGAATGAACCGCGTGACGCTGACCATGATCGCCCAGGGGGTGATCGGCGCGCAGGCACTGGGCATCGCCATCCTCACATGGACGGGCGTGATCTCCATCGGCTCGTTGCTGGTGTTCGAGGTGATCGGCGGCATCGCGGCGAGCTTCGCGCAGCCCGCGCGCCAGGCGCTGATGCCGGGCCTCGTCCCGCGCTCTGACCTGCCGGCGGCGGTGGCGTGCAATTCGCTCTGCTTCAATGTGGCCCGCTTCCTGGGGCCGGCCATCGCGGGGCCTATGATCGCCATCTGGGGCGTGGTGCCGGCCATCCTTTGCAATGTGCTGGCCTATCTCATCGCCACCGCCAGCCTGCCGATGATGAAGGTGGACCCCGCCCATATCCAGGGCCACGCGCCAGAGGCCTCGCTGCTGGCCGAGACGGTGGAGGGCGTGCGCTATGCCGCCAATCACCCCGGTATCGGGCCTATCCTGTTGTTCGCGGGCATCAGCGCCATCCTGCTGCGCGGCATGCAGGAGGTGCTGCCCCCCTATGTGGAGCGGCTGTTCGGTCAGGGTGCGGCGGGACTTGCCATGCTGACGGCGGCCATCGGCATAGGCGCGCTGGTGGCAGGGCTCTGGGTCGCCTCGCGCGGGCGGCTTGAGGGCACCACGCGCATCGCCGTGCTGGCGACGGGGGCGCAGGCGCTTTGCGTCGTGGCGTTTGTCGCCACCGGCTGGTTCGCCTTCGCCGTGCTTTGCGGGGCGCTGTATGGGGCTTGCGCTTCCATCCACGGCATCTCGGTGCAGACGCTGGCGCAATCAGCCGCGCTGACGAAGATGCGCGGGCGGACCCTGGCGCTCTGGGGCCTGATCACCCGCGCCTGCCCGGCCTTGGGTGCGCTGGTGCTGGGAACGACGGGCGAGGTGTTCGGCATGCGTCTGCCCACCATCATCGCGGCCTGTTGCGCCATGCTGGTGACGGCCTGGGGCGTGACACGGATGCGCCGCTGGGCCAGACATCTCGAAGATTCCACATAGTGGTCCGATCCTGGTGCCCCTTCGGCGCCAGGTGAATCGGCCCAGACGGCAACATGGTCCGATCCTGGCGCTTCCTTCGGCGCCAGGTGAATCGGCCCGTGCAGCAACAACAAGTGAAGCGACGCCGGGCATCGGCGTCGCGCAACGAGGACTGAACATGATGCTCAACACCGCGATCATTGGCATGGGCAATTGGGGCCGGACCCTGGTGAACTCCGTGCAGGGCAAGAACGAGGCCGGCATCCGCTTCGTCGCCGGCACCACCGGCACACTCGACAAGGCGCGCGACTACGCGGCCGAGAAGGGCATCCGCCTGCACGCCAGCTATGCCGATGTCCTGGCCGACCCCCAGGTGCAGGCCGTGGCACTCGCCAGCCCGCACGGCATCCATGCCGAGCAGGTGATCGCCGCCGCGGCCGCGGGCAAGCATGTGTTCGTGGAAAAGCCCTTCACGCTCAGCAAGGCCAGCGCCGAGGCCGCGGCCGCTGCCTGCGCGAAAGCCGGCGTGGTGCTGGCGCTCGGCCATAACCGCCGCTTCCTGCCGGCCGTGGCCGAGATGAAGATCATCATCGCAAATGGCGGCATCGGCACGCTGCTGCATGTGGAGGGGCAGTTCAGCGGCCCCGGCGCCTTCGCCTACAAGGAGGGCATGTGGCGCGCCGATCGCTCGGAGAGCCCGCTTGGCGGCATGGGCGGCATGGGTATCCACATGGTGGACATGATCATCCACCTGGCCGGCCGCTTTCAGGATGTGCGCGTGCTGAGCCACGCCCGCGTCAGCACCACGATTGACGACACGACAGCGATGATGGCTAGGCTGACCAATGGTGCCACGGTGAATTTCGCCACCCTGGCGCTCGCGCCGCGCTACTGGCGGGTCGCGCTGTTCGGCACGGATGGGCTGCTTGAATTGCGCGGCCACGAGACGCTGTTCCACCGCGCCCGCGACGGTCAGGAATGGACGCGCGAATGGCCCGTGACGGATATCGAGCATGCCGAGTTGGCGGCCTTCGCAGCCGCCGTCGGGGGTGGGCCGGCCTATCCGCTGCCGGTGGATGAGGCCATCCATGGCGTGGCCGTCTATGAGACGATGATCGGCGCCGCCGCCTCGGGCAGCGCCTATGCCGTTCCGGCCTGAGCATGGCGGCGGCGTGACTTCGCGCCGCTGATGTCAAATTCCTCGCGCGGGGTGCAACTTTCACGCCCGCGCGGCATTGGACGGACATTATTCCCGCGCCACAAAACAGGGGCTGCCTTCCGATGAGCGACCCCAACCCCGCATGAGCGATGACGCGGGCGGCGCCGCCCCAAGGCGCTTCTTCCGGGACTTCCTGCGGCTGGCCCTGCCCTATTGGCGCGCGAGTTGGCGCCCACGGCTGATGACCGGCGCTCTCGCGCTGCTCGTCATCGCGCAGGTGGCGCTGGCCGTCCGGCTGAACATCTGGAGCGCCGACCTGTTCGACGCGCTGGAACGCCGCTCGACCGAGCACGCCATGGCGCAGATCGGCGTCTTCGCCATCATCCTGGCCAGCATGATGGCCACGAATATGGGCCATCTGGTGGTGAGGCGGCGCATCCAACTCGACTGGCGCCGCTGGTTGACCACGCGCATGCTCGGCTCCTGGATGGAGGATGCGCGGCACTACCAGGCGGGCCTCATCCCCGGCGATCACGCCAACCCCGACGGGCGCATCGCCGAGGATATCCGCGTGGTGACCGAGGCCGCCGTGGACCTGGCCAGCACCCTTTTCCACTGCGTGCTCCTGCTGGTGACCTTTGTCGGCATCCTCTGGTCGCTCTCGGGCTGGGTGGTCATAGGCGGCGTGCCGGTGCCGGGGCATCTGGTGCTTCTGGCCTTCATCTATGCCGGGATTGGCGCCGTGGTCGCCTTCATCCTGGGCCGACCGCTGGTGCGCGCGACCGATGCGCGACAGACCAAGGAGGCCGATTTCCGCTTCGAACTGGTGCGCGCGCGCGAAAGCGGCGAGGCCATCGCCATCGCGCGCGCCGAGGCCCCGGTGCGGGACCGCCTCGGCTTCCGCTTCGAGGCCATCGCCCAGGCCTGGAAGGCGCAATCGGTCGGCTTGGCGCGGCTGATCGCCTTGTCATCGGGATATGCGGCGCTGGCGGGCGTGCTGCCGATCCTGGTCGGCACGCCGCGCTTCCTGGACGGGAGCCTCAGCCTCGGGCGGCTCATGCAATCGGCCCAGGCCTTTCAGCAAGTCACGGCCGCCCTCTCCTGGCCGGTGGACAACCTGCCGCGCATCGCGGAATGGCGCGCCTCGGTCGAGCGTGTTCTGGCGCTGGAGGAAGCGGTGCAGACCGTCACGCTGGAGGCGGCCCGCACGGGCGAGACGGCGATCGACCTGGACCGCGCGCCCGGCCCATGGCTTGGCGTCGATGACCTTTGGGTGGCGGAGCCGGACGGCACGGTGATGCTCTCAGCGCTCGATCTCCGCGTGGAGCGGGGCGAGCGCGTGCTGGTGGATGGCGACCCGGAGGCGGCAGCGACGCTGTTCCGCGTGCTGGCCGGAATCTGGCCCTGGGGGCGCGGGCATGTCTATCTGCCGGCCGATGCGGGCATGGTGGCCATCGGCCGCCGCGCCTTCCTGCCCGAGGGGACCTTGCGCGATGCGCTGGCCGTGCCGCCCGCAAGCGAGGATGCGGCGGTGATCGCAGCCCTGGAACGCGTGGGCTTGGGCCGCCTGACCGACCGGCTGGACCGGAAGGAGGATTGGGTGGATGCGCTGAGCGCGGCGGAACAGCAACGCCTCTCCTTTGCGCGCCTGCTGCTGTTGCGCCCGCAATGGGTGCTGCTGGGCGATGCGACGGATTCGCTCGACGCCGCGGCGGCGGATGCGATGATGCGCCTGCTGGATGAAGAATTGCCGGGGGCCGCCATCGTCGTCATCGGCGAGCATCCGGGCTCGGCGGAGACCTTCAGCCGCCGCCTCACGCTGCACCGCGCCCCGGATGGTGAAATCCTTCTCAACGCCATCTATGCCCGCCGCAAGGCCGCCCAGAAGCCGCGCCCCCGCCCCCTGCCCGTGCTGGACTGGCTGCGCCAGGGCTATGGCAAGGACGGCAGGGGCTGAACCAGCGTCAACGCCGCCGGGCGGGCGGAGCCTCCGGCGCATCGCAATCATCGCCGCCGAGCGCCAGGGTGACGGTGCTGGAATGCGGCCCATCCTGTGCATCGGGCGGCGCCAGGACGAGAAGCGCGCCCTCCCGCCCGGCAACCGGCACCGGCATGACATGGAACACCGCCTCCACACCGCAGGCGCGCACGCCGCGCTGGCGCCCATGCGCGCGAGCGACCGCCAGCGCATCCAGCGTCTGGATCATGGCGTCGTTCAGCCCAATCGTCGCGCTGGGCGGCGCCTGGAACAAGGGAGGGCTGGCGCAACCGGACAGCGCCACGGCACCGCCTGCAACAAGTGCAATAAGAAGGCCCTTGATCGGTCGCATGGCATGTCTCCTGGCTTGAAGGCGTCAGTGTGGACCGGGCTGATTGTTTTGCAAACGGGACATGGTCGCCGCACCGCCTTTCGCCGGGCGGCAGGCTGCGTTAAGTCTCATGCGCCTTCCAATCCGCAGGAGCGACGCCCGAAATGAGCAAGATCAACCGTACCGGCAGCAACCAGATTCTCAGCAGCGCCGTCGAGTATCACAACTTCGTGTACCTGGCCGGCATCACCGCCGATGACCTGAGCCAGGACATCACCGGCCAGACCAGGCAGGTCGTCGCCAAGATTGACGCGCTGCTGGAGGCGAATGGCACGGACACGACGCGCCTGCTGCAGGCGCAGATCTGGCTCAAGGATATCCGTGACCGCGACTCGATGAACAAGGTCTGGGTGGAGTGGCTGGGTGATGCCGGCCGCCCGGCGCGCGCTTGCGTGGAGGCCAACATGGCTGATCCGCGTCACCTGGTGGAAATCATGATCACCGCCTGCAAGTAATCCTTCAAGACACGCTTCAAGTCTTCATCTACTTCCAGAGAAACGCGCGGACCCGATCAGGCCCGCGCGTTTTTTCATGCCAGGGCCCTTGCCGGCATGATTGGCAGCCCCCGTGGCAATGCTGGCGATCGGCCGGCGTGACTGGTGCGGCGACTGTGTCATCCGAACAGCAACACTGTGGCACATGCGCCGTTTCCCGATGTTTGCAGGAATATTCTCCTGATTGTCGCCGGGCGGCGGCAGCCTTGCCGACGAATCACGCCAGGTTACCCCATGTGACGGATTCAAAGGTTGCCCCACCCGTCACGGGCCGATACCGGCAACATGCTGAAACATTCCACCTGCCCAGGAGGGGTCCTGCATGCGTCTGAAGCTCGCCAAACTGACCATGTGCCTGATGCTCGCAGCATCGCCCTTCGCGCCGGAGGCCGCTGCCTCCCGCGGGGACGCCAGGTCGGATGTGCGGCCTTCCGCATCGCAGCCCCGCGCCGCCCAGGGCCAGGCATCACGCCAACTCCCCCGCCAGGCCAGCGCCCACCAAGCCAATGCACGGCAGACCCGGCCCGGCGGGTTCTCGGGCGGCCTGACCTGCGTGCCCTATGCGCGCTCCGTCACCGGCATGGACATCTCTGGCAATGGGCGTGACTGGTGGCACAACGCCGCCGGCCGTTACGCCCGTGGCCAGCGCCCGCAGGTCGGCTCGGTGCTGGCCTGGCCGGGTTCGGGCTCGATGAACTCGGGCCATGTCGCCGTCGTCTCGCGCGTGCTCAATGCCCGGATGATCGAGATTGACCACGCCAATTGGGGCGGCCCGGGCATCCGTCGGGGCACCGTGATGCGAAATGTCCAGGTGATGGATGTCTCGGCCGACAATTCCTGGACCCGTGTGCGGGTGCAGGTGGGCTGGACCAACGAGAATTTCGGCCGCGAATACCCGACCTATGGCTTCATCCACAATCGCCCGGCCAATACCGGCCTCGCCGATGCGGCGGATGACATGATCCGCCCCGTCTCCTACTCGCGCCGCTCGGCCGCGCCGCGCAGCCACGCCACCAATGCCCGCCCCGCCGCCAACCGCCCCGCCGCCAATCGCCCGGCCCCCAATAGCACTGGCTCCATCCGCGTGGCCCAGGCGCGCCCCACCCGCTGACCGCGCCACCATGATGGGGGCATGATGCGGGATGACCCTCCGCAGGAAGCCGCCATGTTCGTCGCCGCCAATCGCTTCCGCGTGATCCCCGAACACTCCCACGAGTTCGAGCAGGTCTGGCTGACCCGCGAAAGCCGGCTGCATGAATTGCCCGGCTTCGTCAGCTTCCAGCTGCTGCGCGGGCCGCGGGCCGAGGATCACATCCTCTACACCTCCTCCACGCTCTGGGCGTCCCGCGCCGAATTCGAGGCCTGGACGAAATCGGAGCAATTCCGCCGCGCCCATTCCGGCGCTGGAAGCAGCCGGAACCTCACCCTCGGCCCGCCGAACTTCGAGGGGTTCGATGTGCTGCAAACCATCACCCGCAGGTAGTGGGGGTGGCCTCAGAACCGCATGGACATGCTGACCGAGCCATATTGCGCCGCCTGGGGCTGCGCCTCGAATTCCCGGCTGCGGAAGGTGTAGCTCGCGGTCAGGCGCACGCGCCGCCACATCGCCACCGCGCCAAAGCTGGCATCCCCCACGCCGGGGATGCGCCCGACGCTGCGGCTATCCTGGAAGTTATTGCCGTCCAGGAAGATGTTGTGCGCCACCGCGCGGCCTTCGACGCCGGCGAAGACATACCAGCCAAACCCCTCCACCGGCTCGAAGAAGGCCGAGCCTGAGATGCCCGGGCGGGTGCGCGGCGGCCCGAAATCGGCCGTCAGGTTGTTGCCCAGGCGCAGCACCAGCCCTGCCCCGGCATAGGTCATCACATTGCCCAGGCTGGCCGTGGCGCTCGGCACAAGGCCCACGGCCAGGCCGCCAAAGCCCAGATCCTGGTTGAGACGCCATTGCCGCGCGAGGATCAGGTTCACCCCCACCTCATCCTTGAGCTGATAGCGCCAGCCTTCGGCGAGGGCGGTGCTCCGCAGCCGGTGCACCCCGTTCTGCGCCTGCCGACCCAGCGCCGAGGGTCCCACGATGCCAAGCTGCAATTCCAACCCACCCAGTTCCGTCGCGGTGCTGGAGACGAGGGAGACGGCGCCATAGAGCCAGCCGGCATAGGGCCGGTCGGCCGGGTCGGGGTTGCCGCGCCGGATGTCGCTTGGCGTGAAAATGCTCTGCCCGGCCGAAAGTCCCCAGCGCGGCGCGCCGCCGCGCGGAAACAAAAAGCCCGCGCTGTCGCTCACCCAGGCGAGCCAGTCGGGCGGCTGCTCCGAGGCGGAGCGCCAGTTGAGCTGGAGGCCGCTCGTATAGTAGCGGTCGGTTCTGGCGAAGAGGTCATTGTCATAGGAGATGGAGAAGCTGCCGCGCGGATCCGCCTTGCGCGCACCCTCGGCGGCTGCGCGACCGGGGGGGCTCACTTCGAGTCGTGGCTCGGGGGACTGGGCCAGGGCGGGTGCCAGAGTGACCAGGACAAGCAACAAGGCGGCGCCGATAGGGCGCCCCAGGGGAGGAATGGGCATGCGGGCGCCTTTCGAGTGAGCGCGCGAAACGCCGCTCCGGGTAAAAAGTTGCCGATTCACTTCAATTCGGCTGAACGATCCCAAAGATTGGGCACAACGCTGCTGGTATAGCCCGAGACGAAGCGCTTGCGCTCGCTCGTCGCCGCGTCGAAGACGTGCCGCTCGATCGCGCCGATATTGCCGCCATAGACATGGATGGAGATGGAGGGGCGGTCCGGGATGGCGTTCTGCACCCAATGCACATCCTCCTCGCCCGGGCCCACGCCCACCACCTGGCCGGGTGTCAGGCGATCCACCTGGCCCTCGCGCATCGGCTTGCCGGGTTCGGGGTGCATGGTCACGCTGACTTCGGCGCCGCGCAGCATGCCGACCAGGCCCCAGACCTTGTGGTTGTGGATCGGCGTGCGCTGGCCTATGCCCCAGACGAAGCTGACCACCGAGAAACGCTCCAGCGGGTCGCAATGCAGCAAATATTGCCGGTAGGTCGGGCCGGGCTCGGCCAGGGCCTCGGGCAGCCAGTCATCATGGGCGATGAGGTCGGCCAGCAGGGCCTCGCCCTCGGAGAGCCAGCGTGCCTCGGAAGGGTTCTGGTCAGCGAGGCGGGTCATTGCCTGGATATAGCGGCGCAAACGTGAAATATCAGGCATCAGCCTTCTCCGGCACTATCGGACCGGGCTTCACCCAGGGCGCGCTTGGCGACGGCGGCGAGGAAGCCCGAAGCCGCCGGCAGCACGTCATCATTGAAATCATAGGCCGGGTGATGCAATTCGCGCCCGCCATCGGCCGGGCCATTGCCGATCCAGACAAAGGCGCCAGGCACCTCGGCCAGGAACCAGGAGAAATCCTCGCCCGTCATGGCGGGCGGCAGGTCGCGCCGGGTGGTGCTGACGCTGGCGGCGGCGGCCGCCGCCGTCTCGCGCTCGGCCGGGTGGTTGGCGGTGACGGGGACGCCGCGGCGGAAGCCGACCTCGGCGGTCAGGCCATAGGCAGCGGCGATGCCATGGGCGATTTCGCGCATGCGGGCCTCGATCATGTCGCCCACGCTCTCATCCAGCCAGCGCGCGGTGCCGGTAAGCTTGGCCTGGTTGGAGATCTGGTTCCCGGCCGAACCGGCTTCCGCGATGGTGACGCTGACCACGGCGGATTGCAGCGGGTCCACATTGCGCCCCACGATGGATTGCAACGCCACGATGGCGTGGCCGATGCCCAGCATGGGGTCGCGCGTCATGTGTGGCAGGGCGGCGTGGCCGGCATGGCCTCCGAAGGTGATGTCGAAGCGGGCGCCGGCGGCCATGACCGCGCGCTCATGGATGGCGATGTGCCCCGCCTCCAGCCCCGGCCAGTTGTGCCAGCCGAAGATGCGGTCCATCGGGAAGCGCTGGAACAGCCCGTCCTTGATCATGTGGCGGGCGCCGCCACCGCCCTCCTCGGCCGGCTGGAACACCAGACGGACCGTGCCGGACCACGAGTCATCCCCCAGCAGCAGGGCTGCGGCGCCCAGCAGGGCCGCGGTGTGGCCATCATGGCCGCAGGCATGCATGACACCGGGCTTGCGGCTGCGATGGGGCAGCATCTCGTCCAGTTCCTGGATGGGCAGCGCGTCCATGTCGGCCCGAAGCCCGACGCTGCGATTCCCGCCCGCGCCGGAGGCAGCCCGGCGCAGCGTGGCGACCACGCCATGCCCGCCAATCCCGGTCTCGATCTCGGTGACGCCCAGTTCCTGCAATTTGGCGGCCACGAAGGCCGCCGTCTCGCCCTCATCCAGGGTGAGGCCGGGATTGGCATGCAGATGGCGGCGCCAGAGCGTGAGCCTGGTCAAGAGATCGTGATTCATTCGGCAATTTAGCCAGAAAGCTGCACGGAAGAACACAGGCGCACCGTTGCGATTTTTGAGGCAATTCTTCGCCCGCGACACTTGATCTCTTTTGGAAAGGTTGTATCTTTAAACTGTTACCATCTTAAGGTTGCAAATGCTTGGCAACCTACGCAGGGCAACAGGGCAGAATACGATGAAATTTGCTGATATCGGCCAACAACTCCGCGCCTACCGCATGGAATCCGGCATGCGGGCGGAAGAAATCGCCGCCCGCCTGGGCGTCTCGCGCGCGGCCTTGTACCGCTATGAGAAGGGCGAAGTTATCAAGCTTGAGACGATCCGCCGTCTCGCTGAACTGCTCAAGGTGTCGCCACTGTCGCTCCTGGGCATCGGTATCGAATACTTTGCCCGCCCCGCCGCCTTCCAGGAGCGTCTGCGCGGCCTGGAGGAACAGGCCGACCAGATCCTGCTCGTGGGCGGCGCCTTTTGCTGGCAGATCACGGGCGATGCACTGGAAGGCGCGCTGGCCGAAGCCTGGACCCAGGCCGTGCCCGCCGGACCGGACCGCAACGTGGCCATCTCCGTCATTGAACAGGGCCTGGGCGCGCTGACCGCCCGCAAGCGGCTCTACATCCAGAAGCGGCCCAGCGTGATCGCCGTGCTGAGCGAATCTGCCATCGTCACCTTCCTGAACGAGGGTGTCGCCGGCGGCTTGAACATCCCCGAGGCCTCCCGTGCCCGTGCCCGCGAAGCCGCGGCGCAGGAAGCGGAGGCCATGGCCGTCATCATGGAAACCGTGCCGATCGGATTGCAGCTGGGCCTCGCCACCGGCGTCCAGCCTACAGCCTCCTTCATGGTGCTGCGCGGGCGGGATCGCGCGCATGTCATCACCTCCCCCATCGCGGCCGATGCGCCGCCCTCGGCCGCGACGGGCGTGGCCGGCATCACGGCAGCGGAAGAAGCCGTATCCGTCCATCAGCGCGTGGCCGAGGCGATGTGGCGGGATTGCCGCAAGGGAAGCGAGGCCGCGGCCCGGCTGCGGCAACTCATGCGCGACGTGCGCGGCTGAACTACATGCATCCGCGCCTTGGCGAAGCCTAGAGTTTTTCCGTCCGGAAGGGCTCACGAAAAAAGCTCCAGATCATTGAATCACCGGCATCTTTATTCGATCAAACGATTCCGTTTGATCAGATGATACCCTAGACCATGATGCGTTCGCTTGCGCTCACTTTCATGGTCTCGCCACTGCTGAGAGCGGGATTCAACGTTTTCGGCGATTCCGCCTCAACGCATCCCGCTCTAACCCCGCGCCAGCGGGTGGTGTTCCTCCACCACCGCCCGCAGCCTCTCCTCCAGCACGCGCGTGTAGATTTGCGTGGTGGCGATGTCGGCATGACCGAGCAGCGTTTGCAGCGCCCGCAAATCGGCGCCGCGAGACAGCAGATGCGTGGCGAAGCTGTGCCGCAGGACATGCGGGCTGACCTTGGCCGGATCCAGCCCGCCGGCCAGCGCCGCCTGCTTCAGCAGCAGCCCCACCCCCTGCCGCGTCAGGTGCCCATTCGCCCCCCTTGAGGGCAGCAGCCATTTCTTCGCCGAAAGCCTGCCCTTGCCGCGCGGGACCAACCCCTCCTGCGCGGCCTGCACCGCCTCCCGCGCGCGGCGGGAGATCGGCACCAGGCGCTCCTTGCGGCCCTTTCCCATGACGGTGACCAAGGGTTCATCGGCGCGCAGCATGCCGGCGGGCAGCGTCACGAGTTCGGTGACGCGCAGGCCCGAGGCGTAGAGCAGCTCGATCGCGGCGACCGCCACCGGCGCCTGAGCCGCGGAGAGCTTTTGCGCGCCCTCGATCAGTTGCGTGACCTCGGCCTCGCTCAGCGCCTTGGGCAGGGGGGCGGGCGCCTTGGGGGCGTCCAGCAATTCCGTGGGATCATCGGCGCGCAGCCCCTCGCGGGCCAGGAAGCGGTAGAATTGCCGCAGCGAGGAAAGCCGCCGCGCCTGGGTGCGGGCGGAAAACATGGCCTGGGTGGCCAGCCAACCGCGCAGTTCCTCGGCCGTGGCCCGGTCGGCATCGCCCCCCAGATGCGCCAGCGCGCCCTCAAGATCGGCCCGGTAGGCTTCGAGCGTGTTGCGCGCGGCCCCGCGCTCGGCCGCCATCATCTCCAGGAAGGATTCGAGGTGGCGATTCATCCCGTATGAGTGTCACCGCACCTGGAAGCGGTCATTCGGCAGCACGCGCTCGACCGGGGCCGTGGGGACGGCGGGGGGGAAGGCGCCAAGCGCCAGCAGCCCCAGCGCGCCAGCGCAGAGCAACAGTAAAATCAGGGTCAGGACCGGACGGCGAAACATGGCGGGCTGGGCATCCCCTCGCGCGATTCAAGGATTGTGCTAGCCTTGGGCACAGTGTCACGCAACCTCGCCCAGCCCGATTCCCTTCACGCTCCACCGATGCGCAGTATCGTACTGGTCGGCATGCCGGGGGCGGGGAAATCCTCCATCGGCCGTCGCCTCGCGGCGCGCTTCGGCTTGCCCTTTTGCGATGCCGATACCGAGATCGAGCAGGCGGCCGGCATCCCCATCTCGGAAATCTTCGCCCGCTATGGCGAGGCGCATTTCCGCGAGGGCGAGCGCCGGGTCATCTCGCGGCTGCTCAATTCGGGCGAACCCATCGTGCTCGCCACTGGCGGCGGCGCCTATATGGACCCCCGCTCGCGCGCCGCCATCCGTGAATCGGGTGCCACCGCGCTCTGGCTGAAATGCCGCCTTTCCACCCTGATGCGCCGCGTGGCGGGCCGTGACCACCGCCCGTTATTCGTGGACCAGGACCCGCGCGAGGTGTTGGAACGCCTGATGGCCGCCCGCCACCCCGCCTATGCCGAGGCCGATGTGACCCTTCTTTGCAGCGATGAACACCCCGACGTGACCACGCGCCGCGTGGCCGAGGCCCTGGCCGCCCACCGCCCGCCGGAGCGTCTGCGCGTCGCCCTCTCCCGCAACGCCTACGACATCGTGATCGGCGAGGGCGTGCTGAAGCGCGCCGGCACCGAGATGGCGCAAAGGCTGGAGGGCCGGCGCGTCGTCATCGTCAGCGACCAGTCGGTGGCGCCGCTGCACTTGCCCACGCTGCGCGAATCCCTGGCCGATACCGGCTTTACCATCGCCGCTGAATTCCTGGTGCCACCCGGAGAGGCCAGCAAGAGCTTCTCCCAGTTCGAGCGGCTGGTGGATGGCATCCTCTCGGCCGAGGCGGATCGCCGGCTTTGCGTGGTGGCGCTCGGTGGCGGCGTGGTGGGAGATCTCGCCGGCTTCGCCGCCGCCGCGGTGCTGCGCGGCCTGCCCTTCGTGCAATGCCCGACGACGCTGCTGGCCCAGGTGGATAGTTCCGTCGGCGGCAAGACCGGCATCAACACCAGCCACGGCAAGAACCTGCTCGGCGCCTTCCACCAACCCAAGCTGGTGCTGGCCGATACGGCCACGCTGCGAACCCTGCCGCCGCGCGAATTGCGGGCGGGCTGGGCGGAGGTCGCCAAGCACGGCCTCCTGCAAGGTCCGCTCTGGGAGTGGTGCGAGAGCGAGGGGCCGCGCGCCATGCAGGGCGATGCCGCGGCGCTGGCCCATGCCGTGCTGGAAAGCTGCAAGCTGAAATCCGCCGTCGTCGTGGATGATGAATTCGAGACGAAGCCCGAGGGCGGGCGCGCCCTGCTCAACCTCGGCCACACCTTCGGCCACGCGCTGGAAGCCGAGTGCGGCTATGGCGGCGAATTGCTGCATGGCGAGGCGGTGGCCATCGGATTGGGCCTCGCCACCGAATTCTCGGCCCGGCTTGGGCTGTGCTCCCAGGAAATGCCCGGCCGTGTGCGCGAACACCTGCGCGAGGTGGGGCTGCCCAACCGCATCGCGGCCCTGCCCCGCCGCTTCAGCGTGGAGCGCCTGATGGCGCGCATGCGGGCCGACAAGAAGGCACGCGACGGCGCCATGCGCTTCGTGCTGCTGCGCGCACCAGGCGATGTATTCACCGAAAGCGGCGTGACCGAAGCGATGGTCCGCGCGCTCCTTACCGAGGAAGGCTGCGAGCCATGAGCGAGAACAACCTCCAGGTCCTGCTGAAGCGCCGCCCGGTGGGCGAACCGGTGCGGGAGGATTTCGAGATTGTCGAACGCCCCGTGCCGCTGCCTGGCCGTGGCCAGGTGCTGATCCGCAACCGCTTCCTCAGCCTCGATCCCTATATGCGTGGCCGGATGAGCGACGCGAAAAGCTACGCCAAGCCGGTGGATCTCGGCGGCGTGATGGAAGGTGCGACCGTGGGCGAGGTCGTCGCCTCCGATGATCCGGCCTTCGCGCCCGGCGATACCGTCATGGGCGGCCAGGGCTGGCAGCGCTTCTGCGTGATGGATGGCGGACGCCTGCGCCGCGTGGATGTGAATGAGGTGCCGCTCTCGGCCAATCTGGGCGTGCTGGGCATGCCAGGCCTCACCGCATGGGTGGGGCTTGAGGATATCGGCGAGCCCAAGCCGGGCGAGACGGTGGTGATCAGCGCCGCCTCGGGTGCGGTGGGCCAGGTGGCCGGACAGATCGCCAAGGCGCGCGGCAGCCGCGTCATCGGCATTGCGGGCGGGCCGGCCAAATGCGCCTTCGTGAAGGAGGAACTGGGCTTTGACGATTGCCTGGATCATCGCGGCGACCTCGACGCGCAGCTTGATGCCGCCTGCCCCGAAGGCATTGACGTCTATTGGGAGAATGTCGGCGGGCATGTGCAGGCGGCGGTGTTTCCGCGGCTGCGCGATTTCGGCCGCATGGTGATGTGCGGGATGATCGCGCAATACAACATCGCACCCGGCGCCGATGCGGCCGGCGCCCCACCCGGCCCCAATCTCGGCCCCGTGGTCCGCAAGCGGCTTCGCATCCAGGGCTTCATCGTCAGCGACCATGGCTGGCAGCGCTATGGCCAGTTCCGCGCGGTGATGCTGGGGTTGATCCGCGCCGGCCAGTTGCAATGGCGCGAGGATGTGGTGGTGGGGCTGCCTGCGGCCCCTGACGCCTTTATCGGGCTGCTCAAGGGGCAGAATTTCGGCAAGCTCGTCATCAAGGTGGAATGATCTCGGACAGGCTTGCAAAGCTGCCATGCATGTCGCACATCCCTAGGCTCATTTGATACGGACGGAGAGATTCGATGACGCGTTCCCTGACCCGCCGCGCCAGCCTCACCGCCCTGGCCGGCGCCGGCGCCCTGGCCCTGCCCGCCAACCATGCCCGCGCCCAGGCGCCGCGCGAATTCCGCATGGGCCTCATCACCCCGCCCGCCCATACCTGGAACCAGCAGCTGACAGCCTGGGGCACGCGGCTGCGCGATGCCTCGGGCGGGCGCTTCTCCGTCACGCTCTTCCCCTCGGGCCAATTGGGCAATGAGGCGGCGATGCTGCAACAGATGCAGACCGGCGCGCTGGACCTCTGCCTGCTCACCGTCTCCGAGATCAGCAACCGCGTGGATGCCTTTGGCGCGCTGCTCGCCCCCTTCATCGCGCGCGACATTGACGAGGCGGTGCGGATGCTGCGCCACCCCATCGCGCTCGGCCTCCTGAACGGCCTGCCGCAGAGCACGGGTTGCGTCGGCTTCCGCTACGGCATGGTCGGCATGCGCCAGCTCAGCACGCGCGACGTGACGACCACGCTGGCGGACCTGCGCGGCAAGAAGATCCGCATCACGCCGGCGGCACCCACGCGCGACTTCTTCAACCTGATCGGCACGGCGCCGACGCCGCTGCCGCTGCCCGCCATCTTCGAGGCGCTGTCCAACGGCCAGATTGACGGCGTGGACCTGGATTTCGAGAGCATCATCAACAACCGCTTCCAGGAGCTGTGCCGGACGATGCTGCTGACCAACCACTTCATGTTCCCGGCCGTCGGGATGATGTCGGCCCGCGTCTTCGGCACGCTGGCCCCGCCCGACCGCGAGTTGATCCGCGGCACCATGACCGAGGCGCTGGACGCGCTGTGCGATTCCATGCCGGAGCGCGAGGCGCGGCAGGGCGCCCTGCTGCGCACGAGCAACATGCAGGTCCGCCCGACCGGCCCCGAATTCTTCGGCGATGCGGTAGCGCAGTTCGACCGGGCCTGGGGCCCGCGGGCGCCGGCGCTGGCGCAGCTGCGCGCGGCCTTCCCGCGCGGCTGAGGTGGCTGGCGCTGATGACGAGGGGGCGCTGCCCCCTCACGCTACCCCGGGCGGAGCCTCGGCTTCCTGATGCGGCGCGTCAGCCTTGGCTTGGCCGCCGTCGAGCGCGCGGCCCTCGTCATCTGCATGACCCTGGTCCTGGGCCTCGTGCTGCTCAACGTCATCACCCGCAGCCTGGATTATTCGCTGTTCTGGGTGGATGAAGCGGCGA
Source organism: uncultured Roseococcus sp. (assembly GCA_947084995.1). GTDB lineage: Bacteria > Pseudomonadota > Alphaproteobacteria > Acetobacterales > Acetobacteraceae > Roseococcus. Next base: position 11,362 of record CAMTUX010000032.1, on the reverse strand, counting down.
TCTTCGCCATGATCTGGGGCTGCTTCATCGGCGCATCCCTGCTTGTGCATCAGCGCATGGATTTCGCCGTGACCCTGCTGACCGACCCCCTGCCCGGCCGCCTGCGCCATGCGGCGCGCGTGGTGGTGGATGCGCTGGTGCTGGGCTTCGGCGTGCTGATGCTGGTGCTGTGCTGGTGGTGGTTCGACCTGCCGACGCTGATCGCCAGCGGCTGGAACCTCCAGACCTTCTTCGAGGTGAATTTCAACGGCATCTACATGGACCGGCCCACCACGGTGAACCTGCCGAAATGGCTGTTCTTCCTGGTGATGCCCTGGTTCTCGCTCACCACCACCATCCACGCCACGGCAAACCTGGTTGAGGATGTGTCGGCCATGCTCTCGGGCGACGCCTTCGCCGAGCGCCAGGAGGCCGAGATTTGATCACCGGCATCGCCTTCGCCGCCTTGCTTTTCATTGGCGCGCCCATCGGCATCGTGCTGGCGCTCTCGGCGGCGGCCTACATCTTCGCGAGCAACAACCAGGTGCTGCTCGGCTCCTACCCGATCCAGATGTTCAGCGGCGTGGAGAATTACGGGCTCCTGGCCATCCCCCTGTTCCTGATCCTGGGCGAGGTGATGAACGGGGCGGGCATCACCACACGCCTCATCGGCCTGGCCCGCGCCTTCGTCGGCACGGTGCGCGGCGGCCTGGCCTATATCAACATCCTCTCCAACGCGCTGATGGCGAGCATCCTGGGCTCAGCCGCGGCGCAGATCGCCATCATGAGTCGCGTCATCGTCCCTGAGATGGACCGCGAGGGCTATGATCGCCGCTTCTCCGTCGCCACCACGGCCTCGGCGGGGTTGCTCGCGCCGATCATCCCGCCCTCGATGATGTTCGTGGTCTATGCCGTGCTGGCGCGCGTGGCGACGGGCGACATGTTCCTGGCCGGCATCATCCCCGGATTGATGATGGCGGCGGGCTTCTTCCTCGTGATCTTCTGCGTGGGGTTGGTGCGCCCCTTCCCCACCCCGCGCCCGCTGAGCTGGCGCGACCGCCTGCGCCTGCTGCGCGATGGCGGCATGCCGTTGCTCATTCCGCTCGTCATCATCGGCAGCATCACCACGGGGGTCGCGACCGCGACGGAGAGTGCCGCCGTCGCCTGCGTCGCCGCCTATCTGATCGGGCGTTTCGTCACGCGCGAATTCCATGACCGCGACCTGCCGCGCATGCTGCTGGCGGCCGGGCGGAACGCGGCGGTGGTGCTGTTCATGGTGGCGACGGCGGCCGTGTTCGGCTGGGTGCTGACCTTCGGCAAGGTGCCGCAGGATATCGCCGCCTGGATGCAGACCATCGCGACCGGCCCCGTCTCCTTCATGCTGCTGGTCAACCTGATCCTGCTGGTGATCGGCACGGTGATTGACGGCATTCCCGGCCTGATCATGGTGGTGCCCATCCTGCTGCCCATCGCCACCGACATCTACGGGATTGATCCCGTGCATTTCGGCGTTGTGGTCTCGATCAACCTGGTGCTGGGGCTGGTCTCGCCCCCGGTCGGCATCGCGCTGTTCATCGCGGCCGCCGTCACGAAGATGAAGCCGGGCCAGATCTTCCTCTGGACCATCCCCTATTGCGTGACGACGGCGGTGGTGCTGGTCCTGCTCAGCGTCTTTCCGGCGCTGACGCTGTATCTGGTGCGCTGAACCGCCTTATTCCGGCTCGACGCGGGCCAGGCGCAGCAGGGTCTGCGCCTTGTCGAAATCCCGCGCGATGTAGGCATCAAGCGCGGCGCCCGCCTGGAACAAGGGCACGATGCCCAGGCCCGAGAGGCGGGTGCGGATCGCCTCCTCGCCCATGATGGCCTGCACCTCGGCATTGATGCGCGCGATGATGCCATCGGGCATGCGCGGCGGGCCCCAGATGGCCCACCAGGAATGCGCGTCCACGCTCGGGAAGCCGGATTCGGCGGTGGTGGGGATTTCGGGCGCGGCGGCGCTGCGCTGCGGCGCGGTCAGTGCGATGCCGCGCAGGCTGTTGGCGCGCACCGGCGGCAGCATGGCCAGCATGGGGTCGGTGTTGAAGCCGAGCCGCCCGCCCAGAAGGTCAATCAGGATCGGCGCGGTGCCGCGATACGGCGCGAAGGTGATGTCGGCACCCACCTGACGGACGAATTCGATCGAAGCCAGGTGCCCCGCCGAGCCCAAGGCCGAAACCCCGGCCGACCAGTCGCGCGGATTGGCGCGCATGGCCACGGCCATCTCCGCCATGGTGGTTTGCGGGCGGGATGGGTTGATGGCCATCAGGCAAGGCCCCTCGCCCACGCGGGCGATGGGTTTGAGGTCGGTCAGCGGGTCATAGCCCGGCGCGCGCATGACCAGCCGCGCGATGGTCTGCACCGAGGCCGAGACCAGCAGCGTGTAGCCATCGGGTGCCGCTTGCGAGACGCCGATGCCGCCCACCGTGCCATTGGCGCCGGCGCGATTCTCGACCGTGACGGTCTGGCCGGTGCGCTCGCCCATGCGGGTCGCGATGGCGCGCGCCATGGTGTCCACCGAGCCGCCCGGCGCGAAGGGGACGACGATGCGGACAGGGCGCGAGGGCCAGGCGGGTTGGGCCAGGGCGGGTTGGGCCAGGGCGGGTTGGGCCAGGGCGGTGGGCAGAAGGCTGGCACCGGCGATGGCGGCGCGGCGGGTGATGCGGGTGGTCACGCTGGGGTAAACTCCTGGCTTGGAAGCTCTACATCGCACTTCCCGGCCAAAGCTTCACCCGAAATTCGCGCGGCGCAAAACTCAACCGGCCCGGCGCTGCTCCAACGCGACGCGAAGTGCGCGCATTTCGCTCTCCAAAGCGGCCAGGCGCTCGCCCACCGGATCAATCTCCTGGGCGGGCAGGCCGTAGCCGACGGTGACCCCCTCGGGGCAATCGGGGCCGGAGCAGCGGGCGGGGATGCCCACCACCGTGGTGCCGTCGGGCACGGAAGCGACGGCCACGGCATTGGCGCCGACGCGCGCGCCACGCCCCACCGTGATCGGCCCCAGCACCTGCGCGCCGGCGCCCAGCACCGCGCCATCCAGCACATCGGGATGGCGCTTGCCCGCCTTGAGCGAGAGGCCGCCCAGCGTCACGCCGTGATAGATGGTCACGTCATTGCCGATGGTCGCCGTCTCGCCGATGACGACGCCCATGCCATGGTCGATGAACAAGCGCCGGCCGATCCGCGCGCCGGGATGGATCTCGATTCCCGTCAGCATCCGCCCCAGATGCGAGGTGAAACGGCCCAGGCCGCGCAAGCCCCGCGTCCAGAGCCAATGCGCCAGGCGATGCCACAGCACCGCATGCAGTCCGGGATAGGAGAAGATGACCTCCGGCCAGGAGGGCCGCGCCGGATCGCGCTCCCGGATGGAGCGGCCGAGCTCGATGATTTCGAGTGTCATGCCAGCCAGCTTGGCACGGGCAGGCCCTTGGACCGAAGGAATTCCGGGTTGAACAGCTTGGACTGGTAGCGCGCCCCGCCATCGCAGAGGATGGTGACGATGCGATGCCCCGGCCCCATCATCCGCGCCAGCTTCACCGCGGCGGCGACATTGATGCCGGCGCTGCCGCCGATGCACAGCCCCTCATGCAGCGTCAGGTCAAAGACCTGCTCCAGCGCCTCCTCATCCGTCACCTGCAACGCGTCATCAATCGGCGCGCCTTCCAGGTTGCCCGGTACGCGGGATTGGCCGATGCCCTCGGTGATGGAACCGCCCTCGCTCATCACGGGCTCACCCGTCTTGCGCCAGGCGTAAAGCGCCGAGCCCATGGGGTCGGCCAGAACCACGCGGGTGGTGGCATCATGCGCCTTCAGCGCCATGGCGATGCCGGCCAGCGTGCCGCCCGTGCCGCAGGCGCAGGTGAAGGCATCCACCCGGCCGCCCGCCTGTAACAGGATCTCGGCGCCGGTGGTGCGGCGATGGCCCTCGCGATTATCCAGATTGTCGAACTGGTTGGCCCAGAGAGCCGAGCCCGGATTGGCGGCGTTGAATTCTTCCGCCAGCCGGCGTGAATAATGGACGTAGTTGCCGGGGTCCTTGAAGGGCTTGGCTGGAATGAGGCGGAGGTCAGCGCCGATCATCCGCAGGAAATCAATCTTCTCCTGGCTTTGCGTCTCCGGCATGACGATGACGCTGCGATAGCCCCGCGCATTGCCCACCAGCGTGAGGCCAATGCCGGTATTGCCCGCCGTGCCCTCGACGATCAGGCCGCCGGGCCGCAGCTCACCCCTCGATTCCGCGCCCTCGATGATGGCCAGCGCCGCGCGGTCCTTCACCGAGCCGCCGGGATTCATGAATTCCGCCTTGCCGAGGATCTCGCATCCGGTGGCGGCGCTGGCGCGGGCCAGGCGGATCAGGGGCGTATTGCCGATGGCGCCGATGAGGCCGGGGACGGGTGCGGGTGCGATGGCGTTCATGGGGCAGGCATATCATCCCGTTCGCCGCGTGAAACAAGAGTTGCCCCACGAGCAATGTGCGTGACGCAGGGGGATCATGCGGCGGCGACGGATATTTCACGTTGACTGACGCGCAATTGCATCATATCTCACTTTCGAAATCGGAGATTTAACACCTGGATCGGCCGGCCATTTCCCTCTCGCCTGGAGATTTTACACATGAAGCGCCGTGGAATTCTCGCCATCCCCGCCCTGATTCTCCCCTCCCTCGCCTTCGCCCAGGCGGACCGGCCCATCCGCCTCATCGTCCCCGTCGCCCCCGGCGGCAGCCAGGATATCGTGGCCCGCCTCATCGCGCGGCACCTGGGGCCGGCGCTGGGCCAGAACATCATCGTCGAGAACCACCCCGGCGCGGGCAGCAATATCGGCTATGAGATGGGCATCCGCGCGCGGCCCGATGGGCTGACGCTGATCGCGGGCTCCGACTCGCTCTCGATCAACAAGGGCTTGTTCCGCCGCCTGGCCTTCGATCCGGTGGAGGATGTTGCCGCCGTGGCGCAAGTGACCTCGGTGCCGCAGATCCTTGTCGTGAAAGCGGATTTCCCGGCGGCCAGCCTGGCCGATTTCGTGACCCTCAGCCGCCGCTCGCCGCTCGCCGTCGGCACGCCGGGCAATGGCAGCCTCTCGCACCTGCTGGTCGAATTGCTCCAGCAGGCGACCGAGACGCGCTGGACGCATGCGCCCTATCGCGGCGGCGCGCTGGCGGTGAATGACCTTCTGGGCGGCTCGCTCCAGGGCGTCATGATCAATATCGGCGCGGTGACGCAGCATGTGCAGGTCGGGCGGCTGCGTGGCCTGGCGGTTTCCACCAGCGCGCGCACCCAGGCCCTGCCCGAGGTGCCGACCCTGGCCGAGGCGGGCGTGTCCAACATCGCCGTCTCGGGCTGGCATGGGCTGGTGGCGCCGCGCGGCACGGAGGCGGCCACGGTCACGCGCATCAATCGTGCGGTGGGTGAAGTGCTGCGAAACCCCGAGGTGCGGGAGCGACTGGCGGCGCTGGGCATCGAGCCGGTGGATGCGCCGCCCGAGGCGCTCACCGCCAAGCTGCGCGAGGATGCCGAGCGCTGGGCGCCCGTGATTCGCCGCACCGGCATGCAGCCCGATTGAAGATCACGCCCGGCGGACCACATCTCGGGGCGTGAATGACGCCCCGAGGCTTCGCTTCCTTCCCCCCGTCGCGGCGTCGGCATGGGCGACGGCGCCGAAGAACCTCCCTTCTCCCCCCAGGCCCGGATCGGCGAAGTCGAGAGCCGCCGCCATCCGGTGCGGCTGGTGGCCGGGATGGAGGTGCATGGCGATGAGGTGGCGGCCCGCAGCGCCGCCTATATCTTCGGCGAGAACACCGCGGGCGGAAATTGGCGGATCGGCTTCTTGATGCCCGCCCGCTACAGCGGGGCCTGGCTGCCCGTCACACGCAGCTGACGCGGGTCACATTCGCCAATCGCTCGCCCCGCAAGGCCTGGGCGCCGGGCAGGATGGTCTGGTAGCCCAATTTCACCACGAGACGCTGGCCGGGATTGATGGTGATGGGCGCCCCGCTCGGCCGGTCAATCAGGCCCGCCGTGACATTGATCTGCAGGCGGCGAACCACCGACTGGGTGTTTCGCAACGTCACCGCATAGGTGGCGCGCGTGGTGGGGCCAGGGGTCACGCGCGTGTCGAACAGGTCGGCGACGATGCCCCCGCCGCAAAAACTCGCCATCTGCGCCCGCGCCGTGGCCGGCAGGGCGAGCAGGACGGCGAGTGGCAAAAGTCGCAGCATCGGATAGCTCCCGCGTGGCGTGTGTCATTAACCTTTACACGCGTCACTTGCCAATCGGGATGTCCACCCCCCCCCGATTGGCCCTCCACTCAGCCCGTCACCATGGCGATTTTCCCGAAATGTGCATTGGCCTTCATATGGGCCAGCGCCGCATGCACCTCATCCAGGTGGAAGACGCGGTCCAGCGGCAAGGCAAGCGTGCCGGCCTCCAGCGCCGCCCAGAGGTCCTGGCGCATCAGGCGGACGATCTCGCGCACCTCCTCATTGCTGCGGGTGCGAAAGGTGACGCCGATATAGGAGATGCGCCGCGCGGCATGCAGGTCGAAGTCGAAATCCGCGACCGCGCCTCCCAACCGGCCCACATTGATGATGCGCCCCAGGACGCGCGTGGCCGCCAGCGTCTGCGAGACGAGCGGGCCGCTGATCTGGTCCACCACGGCATCCACGCCCCGCCCCTCGGTCGCGTCCAGCACCTGCTTCACCCAGGCCGGGTCGTTGGTGTCCACCGCCAGAGTTGCGCCGAATTCGGCCAGGCGGGCGCGCTTTTCCGGGTTGGTGGAGCTGCCCACCACCACGCTGGCCCCCATCAGCCGGGCGATCTGCAAGCCCATCAACCCGACGCCCGAGGAGGCGCCCTGGATCATGATGGCCGAGCCCGGCGCGCAAAGCCCGTGGGTGACCACGGCATTGTGCATGGTCTGCAGCGCGATGGGCAGCGTCGCCGCCACCTCCCAGGACATGTTGGCGTCGGGCACCAGGCTGACGCGCCCCCAATCGGCCAGGGCGTATTCGGCGTAGGTCGCGCCCATGCTGGCCATCACGCGCATGTCGGGCTTGAGGTGCGAGGGCACCTCGCTGCCGCATTCGGCGATTTCGCCCGCCCCTTCCAGGCCGGGGATCGTGCCCGGGCCGCCCACCGGCCCATGCTGGTGCCCCGCCGCCACGCCGAGATCGGCGCGGTTCAGCCCGATGGCGCGCAGCTTGACGAGAACCTGCTGCGGCCCCGGCTTGGGCACGGGAACATCCTGCAAGACCAGGCCCTGGGCGGTGACGACAGCGGCTTTCATGGAGCGGTTCCCTCGGATTTATTGACGCAGGCTAAGATGAACGGAACCAGAGAACGAGGGGTGCACCCGATTCCCCTGAGGTTGGTCCGAGCTTCGCCAGCAGATGGTTCAGGGCGCTGGGGGTCTGGCAAAAGCGGCCGGTCGGCCGGCATGGCCGCATTTCGGGCAGGCCGCCGCGTGGCAGGCCCGGCAGTAGCTCCGGCCGCACTCCGCACAGGGGGATAGGCCGGCGGGCGCCACCAGGTGCAGCGCCTCGTCGCAGATCAGCCGAGGCCGCTCGGCGGACCACGTCGCCTCGCAGGGCGGCAATTCCAACCGGCGCGTCAGCGGATTCCAGTCCATCACCATCACGCGCTCGGCCTTGCGGCGCCGGATCTGCACGGTCAGGCGCCGCACCGGCAACACGATGTCCTGCGTCTGCACCCAGGCGGCGCTGACATGCAGCGCATAGCGGCGGCCGAGATCATCCAGCTTCGCGCGGTAGTCGCGGATGATCGCGGCCATGCGCTGCTCCTCGCGCAGCCGCGCCGCATCGCCCGCGGCGAGCACGTCGGCGCGCAGGGCAGCCTCACGATGGAGGTCGCTGTGGTAGCCATGCAGCCGGTCGAGGTCGCGATCCAGCCGGCGCCGCAGGCCCTTGAGGAACGAGGCGAGCGCCGCCTCCACGCGCCAGGGCAGCGCGTGGCGCAACTGCGCCGCGAGCCGCGCCGCCGGCCAGTCCCCGGGCAGTGCTGCCGCCTCCGGCCCCGCATCATCCTCGGCCGCCTCGGGCAGGTCATCGAGCCGCGCCAGCATGGCATCGGGCATCGCCCCGGTCGTCAGGTTGACCGGCAGGCGGAGCAGCCCCTCCCGCTTCTCGTCCGACAGCGCGGTGAAGCGGAAGGATGGCACGATGTAGCGGGTCCAGGCCGGCGCCTCCCCGACCAGGCGGGCGACGGCATTCTCCAGCACGAATTCCTGCTCCAGCACACGTTCGGCATCCGGCGCCTTGCGCGTGTCGGGGCGGAGCAGCCGGCGGGCATGACGGCCACGCTCGCCGATCAGCTGCGCGCAGCGCCCGAGCCAGTCGCCCTCGATGCCGATGCGCCGCGCGCGTTCCGGCAAGGTCGGGCCGAAGCCGAGGCGCACCATCTCGCCGATGCCCAGTGTCTGCTGCAATTCCGGCCCGGCCAGCACTTCCAGCCCGTCCGGTGCGATCGGCTCGACCAGCGCGCCCGATTCGCTGAGCAGCGCCGCCACGAAGCGCTGCATGCGGCCTTCCTCAAGCGGCATCCAGATCGTTCCCGAACAATGCATCGTCGAGCTGCTTCGCGTCCTCGTACTGCCTTTGGGCCTCCAGCACCTGCTTCTCCAGGGCGGCGAAGGCCAGGGCCCGCGCCTCCTGTGTCGTCTGCAGCCAGGCATCGAGGACGAGCGAGGAGAATTCCACCTGGTCGTCGATCTCGCCGAGGATGGCGCCGACCTCGCCGACCACCAGTTCGAACATGTTGATCTTCTCGTCGAGGATGCGGAGCATCGCGTCCTCGATGGTGCCGGCGGCCACCAGGTTGAAGACGAACACCTCCCGCGTCTGGCCGAGCCGGTCGATGCGCCCGATGCGCTGCTCGATCGCCATCGGGTTCCACGGAATGTCGAAGTTGATGAGTGTGTTGCAGAATTGCAGGTTGCGCCCCTCGCCGCCGGACTCGCTGCACAGCAGCAGGCTGGCGCGGTCGCGGAAGCCGGCGACGGCCTCGTCCTTCTCGGGGCCGGACATGCTGCCGTCGAAGACCAGCGGATCGAGGCCGCGGGCGCGCAGCAGCCCGGCGAGCTGGGTCATGCTGTCGCGATGGTGGATGAACACCAGCTTCTTCTCGGCCGGATTCTGCGCCAGCAGCCTGATCAGCGCGTCCTGCTTGGCGCCGGCGCCGATCGCGCGATAGCGCTGCCGCAGGGCGGCCCAGCCCTGCGCGCCGGGGTGGCGCTCGGCGAAGCGGGCGAGTGCGGCGGCGGCGGCGGCGGGCGAGGAACCGGCGGCGGCGAGCAGGTGCTGCACGGCCAGCCGCGCCTGCCCGTCCTGCGCCGCCCGGCGGACCATCGCCGTCAGGTCCTCGTAGCACGCAGCTTCCGCGGGCCCGGGTGTCACGCGGATGGTGGAAGCATGGCGCCGCGGCATCCGCAACGCCGCCAGCGCGCGGGTGTTGCGCACCATGACGCCGCGCATGAGGTCGCGCAGCCGGTCGCGGTTGGCCGGCTCGCGCGGCTTGCCCGGCACCATGTAGGCGGCGCGGAAATCCTTCGGCGTGCGGAAGATGCCCGGCTGCAGCAGGGTCAGCAGGTTGTACAGCTCGATCAGGTTGTTCTGCACCGGCGTCGCCGAGAGCAGCAGGAGGAACCGCTTCTGCAGCGCGCCGACCAGGCGGTAGCTGGCGCTGGCCTGGTCGCGCAGGTGGTGCGCCTCGTCCACCACCACCACGTCGAAGGTGTGCAGCGCCAGGCGCTCGGCGTGCTCCTTGCGGCGCGCGCCGGCGATCGAGGCGATCAGCCGCGGCTGCGCCCAGAAGGCATCGGGGTCGGCGCGGAACAGCGGATCATGGGTGGTGGCGCAGTCGATGCTGAATTTCTGCGCCATCTCCTCGCGCCACTGCCCGACCAGCGCCGCCGGGGCCAGCACCAGAAGGCGGTCGGCCATGCCGCGCAGCATGTATTCCTTCACCACCATGCCGGCCTCGACGGTCTTGCCGAGGCCGACCTCGTCGGCCAGCAGCACGCGGCCGCGATACTGCTTCAGCACCTTGCGGACCGTCTCGATCTGGTACCAGTGCGCCTCGACGCCGGTCAGCGTGGGCAGGCAGAGCAACTCGTCGAAGCCTTCCACCAGGCCGAGCTGGGCGAGTTCGGCGCGCAGGCCGAACCAGGTGGGATCATGCGGCGCCGCGGCGGCGGCGGGCGGCAGGTCGGCCGCGGCAAAATCGAAGGTCAGGCTGAGCGGTACCTCCAGCCGCGGGTGGGCGGGAATCGCGGGGCGCGGCGGGGGGGCGGAGGACGGCGATACGGGGGCGCCGGCAGCGCTGGGGCGGCCAGGGCCCGGCGTGGCCGTGCCGGGGGCGGTCCCGACCTTCGGCGCCTTCGCGAGCCTGGCCGCAGCGGCCCCTGCGGCGGCGGTCCTGCCGCGTCCCGCCATCTGGCCGGGGCCGGCGGCAGGGGCCCTGGAGTTCACCGGGATGGTCGGCGTGCCGGGCCGGGCCGCTTTGCCATTCGCCGGGCGAATGCGGGCGCGCTGGGCGGTCAGCCAGGTCAGCAGGGTGCGACCGGCGCCGAGCCGCCGGATGACGGTCAAGCCGGTGTCGGCGGGCAGCGGCGCCTGCAGCTGGGCGGCATGCGCGACGTGGCCCTGGTGTGCCAGGGCGATCGCACTCAGCAGGGTGATGGCGGGATCCTGCCCGTATTTTCGCTCGAAGCGCTTGAGCAGGCCGATCGCCCGATCCGGCCGGTCGGCCAGCAGCGCGGCGATGGCGGCCGAGGCAAGCAAGGCCGGCTCGGCGGGATGGGCGCGCAGGCCGGCCTCGGCCACCGGCCAGGCCGCAGGGGTGATCGTGTCCAGCAGCGGCACGATGCGGTCGAGCCAGTCCAGAACGGTCGGCGCAGCAGGACCCGGCGCCAGCGGCTCCGGCAGGTCGGCGAGCCCGGGGAGCAGCGGAGGCTGCGTCCTTGGTGCTGCCGGCGGCTTGCGGACCATTCCTTACCACATCCCTTCCGACAATCGCGGGCTTCCGACCGTGCCGCCCGAATCGGGGGCACATGAAAACCAAGGCTATGAGGGTTTACCCGGCGGTGAAAGCCGCTGCGCGGGTCAATCGTCAAGGAGCGGTGGTCGCGATCCATGACAGCAGGTGGTCCGGTTGTTGCGTCGATCCCTGATCCAGTCCGTTCGCGAGAGGTTTTCTAAGCAGACTCCGCCACCTTGACCAACGAATCGAGGGTGTGATTCCGTCCTGGCACCGATTCGGGAGGGGGCCATGGCGGGGAAGTCACCGATAACGGCGAACGGGGAGCAGCAAGCGGCATTGCGAGCGTTGGCCGG
>CAMTUX010000031.1:0-29423 GCA_947084995.1 uncultured Roseococcus sp. | reverse complement strand
ACCCCAACGCCTGCCTCCAACCTTCGTCCGCCATTCCAACGCATGCCGCTCACCTCAGGGTGAGCCGCATGCGAAAGGCAAGTCCCGTCCAGCCGTCAGAGGCTTCCTATGCAGCAGCGCCATGAATAAGAGCGGCTAGAGACCCTTCACCCAATCCAGCATCGGCCGCCACAGTGCGGCCTCGGCGTTTTCGCCGGCCACCATGCCGATATGCCCGGCGCGCGCCAGATGTACTTGCGCCTGCGGAATCGCGGTGGCCAGCGGCAGGGCGGAGGCGGGCGGCACGATGCGGTCCCGCGCCGGGATGGCGATGAAGCTGGGGCCGCGCCAGGCGGCGGGCTGGACTGGCAGCCCGGCCACCGCCCATTCGCCGCGGGCCGGCGTATTGCCGCCATACCATTCGCCCAGCGTCTCCCGCGCCACCGGGGCAGCAAGGGGCACCCCGTCATTCAGCCAATCCTCCAGCACCACGAAGCGCCTGGCGCGGGCGGAGCCCTGGTCGAGCCGCCCGAAGGCCCGGAATTTCTCGGCGATGGAATAGGGGTCCAGCATGGCGAAAAGGCTTTGCAGCATGTCCACGCCCAGCGCGTTCATGGGCGCCATCATCGGCTCCAGCCCCGGCAGCAGCCGGGCCAGCCCCGCCGCCTGGGGGTTGGCCGCGAAATCCCATGGCGTGGCCAGCAGCGCGAGGGCCGCGACGCGATCCGGCCGGCGCAGGGCCGCGGCCAGGGCCAGCAGCCCGCCCATGCAATAGCCGGCCAGGACCAGGCCCTGGGGTGCCGCCATCAGCACGCGCTCCAGCCGGCCGGCGATGTGGTCGGTCAGGGTGAAGCGGCGCTCGATGGCACCAGGCCAGCCCCAATCCAGCAGCAGCGGCCGCAGGCCATGCCGCGCGAGAAAGCGCATGAGGGACGCGCCCTCATCCAGGTCCAGCACATATCCCCGGTTCACCAGCGAGGGCACGAACAGCACCGGGCGGCCCGTCCCGCCATAATCCAGCAGCCGGGCGGAGCCTTCCTGCCAGAGCAGCGCGGGCTCCACCAGGCGGCGGGCATGCGGGTGGCGGCGATAGGCGGCCAGGCCATGCAGCAGGGCAGCATCCTCCCGCCAGAGGTGGCGCAGCACCGCAGCGCGAAACGCCTCAGGGCTTGCGCCGAGGGGACCGAGGCTTGCGGCGATCCGCGCCGCTTCCGCCTGGCCCGCCTTCGAGCGCGGCCAGCCGCTGCTCCAGCTCGGCGAGCCGGGCCCAAAGGACAGCGGATTGGGCAGCGGATTCATCAGCGCCGCCATGCCCCGGCTGGCACCCAGGATCAGGTGCAGGTTGAGCGGGCGCGGGCCCCGGCGCGGGGGGGTCATGCGGCGCGTGCCATTTCGCCGCCGCTGCCTTCTGGGCGGCTTGTGCGCGCCAGAAGGCAGCCGTCAGCGCCACCGAGGCGGACCAAGCCTCGGCCAGTTCCGCATCCTGTGCCAGGCCCGTGAGTTCGCTCTCCCAAAGGGCGATCCAATCGGCTGCGAGACGGTCGAGATCCTCGGGGGGGTTCATCCATGCCCGTGACTATGTGTTGAACGAAAATCCACCATAGCGCGAAGCCATGTCGCTTCCCATGGCGCCTGTGCTACGCTTGCACTGCAACAAACGCCAGCCCCTCAACCACAGCCAGACCCTCAACCACAGCCAGACTGGGGTGCCCCCAATGCCCGATCAATCGGCCGAGACCAAGGCGATCAAGTCGCCCGTGGTCGTCAAGAAATATGCCAATCGCCGGCTCTACAACACGGAGAGCAGCAGCTACGTCACGCTGGAGGATTTGGCCCAGATGGTGCGGGTGGGCCGGGATTTCGTGGTTTATGACGCGAAGTCGGGCGACGACATCACGCGCTCCGTCCTCACGCAGATCATCGTCGAGGAGGAATCCAAGGGCAGCCACCTGCTGCCGGAGAGCTTCCTGCGCCAGTTGATCGGCTTCTACGGTGATAGTCTGCAGGGCGTCCTGCCGCGCTACCTGGAAGCCACCATGACCGGCTTCTCCCGTCAGCAGGAGGAGATGCGCCGTGGCATGGAACAGGCGCTGAAGCCCTTCAGCCTGGAGGAAATCAGCCAGCGCAACATCACGATGATGGAGCGCGCGATGAGCCTGTTCTCCCCCTTCCAGGGCCGCAGCGAACTGGAGGCGCTGAAAAGCGAGAATGCCGCGCTGAAGGCCGAGCTCAACGCCCTGAAAGATAAGGGCTGAGGCGGTCCGGCCTGGTCCAGATTCCGAAAATCATGTGAGGTTTGTCGGCGCCGGCACCCAGGCATAGCCCTCGCCTTGGCGTGCCACATGGCCCAGGCCGGGCCAGGGGAAATGGTAGCTGAGCATCGCGTGCCGGTCCGTCGCCACGCGGTCCAGCATGCGGGCTCGGCTGCGGACGGATTGCGCGGGGTCGCTGTCGAAGGCGAATTCCCAGGCGGAGCGGCGCAGCATGATGGCCTGATGATGCGCGAGATCGCCCGAATTGACCACCGTCTGCCCGGTGCTGGTGATGGCGAAGACGTGATGGCCGATGGTGTGGCCAGCGCCACGATGCCGGGTGCCACGGGCTGTTCGTCCCTCACGGGCAGGATGCGGTCCCGGTAGGGGCTCAGGTTGCGCTTCGCCCCCTCGATGAAGACCGGCATGAAGGCGGGGCGGCAGGGCCGGATGGCGGAGTATCTTTGCCGGATGGATTTCGTAGTGCTCGACGAGCTGGGGTACCTGCCATTCGCGCAGTCCAGCGGGCAGTTGCTGTTCCACCTGATCAGCCGCTTCTACGAGCAGACCTCGGTGATCGCCACCACCAATCTGGCGTTCGGCGAATGGCCGAGCGTGTTTGGCGAGGCGAAGATGACGACGGCGTTGCTCGACCGGCTGACGCATCACTGCGACATCGTCGAGACCGGCAACGAGAGCTGGCGGTTCAAGAACCGGGTGTGAAGGAGGGCCGCCCCACGGTGTCGCCCGCCGCTGCGCCTACGGCTCCGCGCCGGGCGACACCGTGGGGCGATGAACGTTGGAACGGGGGTCCCTTTTGCACGCCGATTGACATGCATCGAGGCGCTGTTCGGGTTCGCCTGGATGATGCCGCTGATGGAGCCGGCCTTACGGGAGTTATTGCCCGAAAGCTCGACATCGGCGGTGATCCGCACCGCGGCGCTGCCCCGATTCTGCACCGTCACGAAAATATTGTTCAGGCCGAGGCTGCCGCCATGCGTGGCCTGCGGCACGCACAAATTGCAGCCCATGGCGATGAGCCCGGCCGAAAGCAGGGTCGGCCCCTCCCATTTATAGGCCGACTGCGCCTGGCCTGCCGGCCGAGCCAAGAATGCCCTGAGCATGCCGCTACGTCCAAGCCACCCAAGCGATGGCCCGGATCGGTGGCGCCTATAGGACCTTGCCAGTCGCCTCATCCAGCAGGTGCATGTTGTTCATGTCCACTGTCAGCGTGATGGGCACGTTCGGCTCCACATGCACGGTCGGCTCGAAGCGGGCGCAACAGCCGCGCGCATCGCCCAGGTGGAAATGCACCATCGTCTCCATGCCCATGGGCTCGATCACTTCGGGCGTGATGATGAGGTCGGCGCGGTTGTGCAAATGCGGGCGATGGTCGGTCAGGTGCTCGGGGCGAATGCCGAATAGCAGACTGCGGCCAGCGGCGCCGGCATAGCGCGCGCGCCGCGATTCCGGGATGGGCAGGAGCGTGCCATCCGTCAGGATGACCGCGTCATTTTCGACGCGCGCGTGGAGAAAATTCATCGCCGGGCTGCCGATGAAGCCGGCAACGAAGCGCGTGGCCGGGTTGTGATACAGCTCCTGCGGGGGGCCGACCTGCTCGATGATGCCGTGATTCATCACCACCACGCGGTCGGCCAGGGTCATCGCCTCCACCTGGTCATGCGTCACATAGACGGTGGTGGTGCGGACAGTCTGGTGCACCTTCTTGATCTCGGTACGCATCTGCACGCGCAGCTTGGCGTCGAGGTTCGAGAGCGGCTCGTCGAATAGGAACACCTTGGGGTCGCGCACGATGGCGCGGCCCATCGCGACACGCTGCCGCTGCCCGCCGGAGAGTGCCTTGGGCTTGCGGTCCAACAGGGGCACGATGTCTAGGATCTTCGCCGCATTGTCCACCCGGCGTTTGATTTCCTCCTTGGGGAATTTCCGCAGCATCAGGCCGAAGGCCATGTTGTCGAAGACGGACATGTGCGGATAGAGCGCGTAATTCTGGAACACCATCGCAATATCACGGTCGCGTGGTGGAATGTCATTGACGATGGTGCCGCCGATGGAGATGTCGCCGCCGCTGATTTCCTCCAACCCCGCGATCATCCGCAGCGTGGTGGATTTGCCGCAGCCGGAGGGCCCCACCAGCACGACGAATTCCTGGTCGGCGATGTCGAGGTCAATGCCCTTCACGGCCTGCACGCCGCCCTCGTATTCCTTGACGATCTTGCGCAGCGACAACTCAGCCATGTCTCGTCCTTTGCGTTATGGGCCTTGAGGGGCTCTGCCCCTCAAACGCCCCGGCAGAAAATTCGGATCAATACGGGTGCAGGGAACGTGTTCCCTGCTGGGAGAGTCTGAGAGGGCAAAGCCCTTTCAACCCTTCGTCGCGCCAGCGGTAAGCCCCGCGATGTAATAGTCCATGAGGAACGCATAAACGATCACCGGCGGCAGCGCGGCGAGCAGCGCGCCAGCCATCAACTGCCCCCAGGCGAAGGTATCGCCGCGGATCAGCTGGCTCACCACGCCGATGGTCAGCGGCATCTCGTCCGGCCGCGTGATGAAGGCCGTGGGATAGACGAAGGCCGCCCAGCTCACCGTGAAGGCGAAGATGGTGGCGGCGATGATGCCGGGCAGCGCCACGGGGATGAAGATCTTTAGCAGCATCTGCGACCAGGAAGCGCCATCAATCAGCGCCGCCTCATCCAGCTCCTTCGGGATGGAGGCGAAGTAGCCGATCATGATCCAGGTGCAGAAGGGCACGGTCAGCGTCGGATAGACCAGCACCAGCCCCCAGGTGGAGTTGAGCAGGCCGAGGCTGCCCACGATCTGGTAGAGCGGAATGAACAGCAGCGTGTCCGGCACCAGGTAGGTGAGGAAGACGCCGGTGGCCAGCATCTGGCTGCCCCAGAAGCGCATCCGCGCCAGCGCAAAGGCTGCGAGGATGGAGATCACCATGGTCAGGCACACGACGACGACCGTGATCTTGATGCTGTTGTACATGAAGCCGCGAAACATCGGATTGCTGATGATCGCCCAGTAATTTTCCAGCGTCGGGTTCCGCACGATCCAGGGATTGGCGCCGAGATCGGCCACCTCCGCGCTGGTCTTGAGGCTGGTCAGCAGCATGTAGAAGGGCGGCGCCAGCATGATGATGGCGGCGAAGATGAGTGAGGCATAGGCGCTCCAGAGCGCCCAGCGGCGTTCGGCCCGCAGGCTGCCCGCCTTGTGGTAGATGCCCGGGATGGCCCGGCCCGTCGCGGCGGACATCACGCCTCCTCCTTGTTGCGCTGGTTGATGCCTCGCAGCACGAAATAGGCGATGACAGCGAGCAGCGGGAACATGAACAGGCTGACGGCGGCACCGCGCGGAATATTCCCCGAGAGCACGCCCACCTGGAAGGCATAGCTGGCAAAGACATGCGTCAGGTCGCGCGGGCCGCCATTGGTCAGCACGCGGACGATGTCATAATTCGCGAAGGTGACGATCAGGCTGAACAGCACCGTGATGGAGATGATGTTGCGCATCATGGGCAGCGTCACGTAGCGCAGCCTTTGCCAACTTGTGGCACCGTCAATCGCCGCCGCCTCATAGAGCTGCTCCGGCACGGATTTCAGCGCGGCCAGATACATGATCATGAAGAAGGGCGCGCCATACCAGACATTCACGATGATGACGGAAATGCGCGCCCACCAGGGCTCGCCCAGCCAGGGCACGGAGGGCACGCCAAAGACGTTCAGCAGGAAGTTGATGCTGGAATAGGAAGGCTCGAACATCCACCACCAGCCCAGCGTGGAGAGTGCAGGCGGAATGACCCAGGGCACCAGCAGCATGCCGCGCCATTTGCGCTGCCCCTTGGTGGGGATGTGGTGCAGCATATGCGCGAGCCAGAAGCCGATCAGCGCCTTCAGCAGCACGGCGGTAACGGCGAAGAAACAGCTCTGCCAGATCACCATCCGGAAGGTTTCGGAATCGAGCAGGATTCTGAAATTTTCCAGCCCGATGAAGGTCGTCATCCGCCGGTTCAGGGTGGAGAGATACATCGCATACATGGCCGGCCAGGCGACCAGCCCGCCGATCACCGCGATCAGCGGCAGCGTCATCAAAAAGGCGATGGTGGATCGCCGCCGTGCGAAGCGTTGCAGGGTATTCCCTGGCTTGCGCGCCCGCGCCACGGCAAGCCGACCTTCGGTGGCGTCCAATGCCATCTCGCCCTATTCCTCCCAAACTGCGAAAGGCGGGCGGGGAGTGCCCCCGCCCGCGCCGTATCAGCCACCGCGACGCATGTTCGTGATCTCGCGCTCCAGCCAGGAGAGCGCCTGCTCGATCGTCTCGCCACCCTGGGCAACGCGCGCGATGACCTTGGTGTTGAGCGCCTGGATATACATCTGGCTGGCAAGTTCCGGCGGCGCGGGGGCGAAGGCGATATGCGCCGTCGCCTGGTGGTGCGGCTTGTTCGGGTAGTTGAACACGGTGCCGACGGGCGGGCCTTCGGTCTCCCAGATCTTGAAGTCGCTCATCGTGCCGAAGGGCGGGATGTCGTAGCCGTTGGAGGTGTTGGTGGTGAGTTCCGCCGCCTCACGCTGGCTGATGAATTCCAGGAATTGCTTGGCCACGTTCTTGTTGCGGCCGAAACTCCAGATGCCGGAATTCCAGGGCAGGTAGGCGAGGAAACGGCCACGCGGGCCGGCCGGCATCGGGATGGTCCAGCAGCGCTCGGCCACCTGCGGCGCATCGCGCTTGGCCACCGCCCAGGCGGAGGGCGGGTTGAAGATGAGTGACGAACGACCGGAGATCAGCGCGCGGTTATTCGCCGCGTCATCCCAGGCCCAGACGTCATTCGGCAGGAAGCGCGAGAGGCGGACGGCGTAGTCCATCACCTGGCGCAGTTGCTGGTTTCCGCGGATGGTGGGGTTGCCACGCTCATCGGTCACGCGCGCGCCGTAGCTTTCGAACAGGGCGCCCACCCAATCCACGGAATCGGTGAACTGGCCCATCGGCAGGCCGAAGGGGAAGCCGGCGCGGTGGCAGGCCTCGGCAGCGCGCAGGAAGGTGTCCCAGGTCCAGGTATTGGCGGTGGGGCCGGCGCGGTTCTCGGCCGGCCACATGGCGCGCACGTCAATGCCCGCATGTTCCTGCATGAGGTCGAAGCGGACGCAGGCGGGCTTGTTCTGCGTGCCCGAGGTGGCGGGGATGGCGCGCCAGGCACCGCGATGCTTGGCCAGGAATTCGGCCGCCGGGTTGGGCGGACCGTATTTGGCGATGAGGCGGCCCATCACGTCATCCACCGGCTCCAGCTGGTCGGCATAGGCACCGATATCCCAGGGCGAGAGCGAGAGGATGTCATGCCCGCTGCGCGACTGCGCCTGGGCGGCGGCGGTCAGTTGAAGCTGGTTGCCCACTGTGGTGATGAAGTCGAGATTGACGTTGACGCGATTGCGCTCGCCGAATTGCTGCGCCAATTGCCGCAGCGCGCCATTGCCGGTGGGAACCCAGTGGTCCCAGAAGGCGCAGCGCAAGGTGGTGGTGGGCTGGCCAAAGACGGCGGGCGAGGTCAGGGTCCCGGCGGCGATGACACCCGCGCCAGCCCCCAAAGCGGTGCGACGCGACAGATCCTTGTTGGACATTCTTGCTCTCCTTTGGATGTTTCCGCGCGGTCTCCGCCGCTATCCGGAATGTTACGCACCCCGACGAATGAAAAGCAACCGACTTGCCGCGCCGCGCTGCGCGGATGAGGATGGGGCCCCATGGACATCCTTCATTTCGACGCCCTCGTCATCGGCGCGGGCATCGCCGGCGCGACAGCCGGCGCGCATCTGGCCACCACCCATCGCGTGGCCCTGCTGGAGGCGGAGGAATCCGCCGGCTATCACGCCACCGGCCGCTCCGCCGCCATCTGGATCCTCAGTTATGGCAGCGCCGATGCGCGCCTCCTGACTGCCGCCTCGCGCGGGTTCTTCGAGGCGCCGCCGCCCGGCTTTACCGATGTGGCGCTCGCCCATCCGCGCCCCGTGCTGACCCTGGCCGATGCGGCGCAGGCGGATGATCTCGCGGCATCGCTCGATGCGGGACGCATCGCACTTGCGCTCGGGGAAGCCCGTGCCCTGGTGCCCGCGATCCGCGCCGATTGGACCGTCGCCGCGGCGATCGAGCAGGACGCCTTCGACATTGACGTGGCGGCGCTGCACCAGGGCTTTCTGCGGCAGTTGCAGCGCGCGGGCGGCGTGCTGGCGCTGCGCCGGAGGGCGGAGCGCATCTGGTACGCGAAGGGGCTCTGGCACGCGCAGACCAGCGGCGGCGAGGTCTTCACCGCGCCCGCCTTGGTCAACGCATCCGGTGCCTGGGGCGATGCGGTGGCGGAGATCGCGGGCGTTCAGAAGATCGGCCTGCAACCCAAGCGCCGCACCGCGCTCATCATTGATCCCGGCGATTATCGCAGCGCCGACTGGCCGCTGGTGGGTGACATGAACCACAGCTGGTATGTGCGGCCCGAGGCGCGCGGCAAGCTGATGCTCAGCCCCGCCGACGAGACCGATAGCGATCCCTGCGACGCCCAGCCCGATGAGCTGGATGTCGCCATCGCGGTGGACCGCATGCAGCAGGCGCTCGACATTCCCGTGCACCGCGTCGAGCATCGCTGGGCCGGGCTGCGGAGCTTCACGCCGGATCGTGGCCTGGCCATCGGGCCTTGTGCCGCACCGGGCTTCTTCTGGTTCTGCGGCCAGGGCGGCTATGGCATCCAGACCGCGCCCGCCGCCGGAAGGCTACTGGCGCAGCTGGTGCGCGGCGAGGCGCCGGATACCGACCTGCTCGCCGCCATCGCCCCCACCGACCCCCGGAGATTCGCCGCATGATGCCCGGTTTCGATGATGTGCAGGCGGGGCGCATCGCCTGAAGGGCCGCCTCCGCCGCACACCCATGCTGCGCCAGTAGCCTTCCGGCGGCGGGTCGTTGCTGCCGGCCTGCTACGACTACAGGCCGGCGCGGCACATTGATGTGGAGCTGCGCTACACGCCGCTGCGCCTGGCGACACCCCGGATGAGATCAGCGGCAACTCCACCGCCCGCACGCTGGGCATCCGGGGGTCGGTATCGCGGACCGACCGGCATGGAAGCCTTCGGGCGATCGGTGCGCCAGTTGATTGACGGTGCGGGCTCCATCTGTCCGGGGGATCAGCGCCAGACGTTGGGCTTTGGCTGGTCGGTGAAGCCGGGCGACGGGGGCGAGTTCGATGTGGGCCGGCACGAATTCGGTGCGGCGGGCATCAATCCCGGCCGCGAGCGGCTGATCGCCCGGTATTTCTGCGGCGATGACGGCATCACCGGCACCAGCTTCGGGATGCGCTTCCGAGGCTTACCGGGCAAGGAAGGCCCGCTCCTCCTCGCCCACCGGCTGGGCCATGGCGCGTTCCAGCACCTCCCAGATGATCACGCGCGGCGGCGCCTCGCGGAAGGTGGCGCCCGCGAAATAGCTGCGCGCGGCACCCGCGAAGCCGCCGCCCGCCTGGGCCAGATTCGTCACGGCCGCCCCCAGCGCCTCCTGGAGAAAGCCATGGAAATTGGCGTTGAGCGAGTAGGATGAGCCGATCAGCGCCACCTGGGGCGAGGCATCGTCATCCAGCAGCCCGCCAGCCGCGGGCGCGGGGGCCGTGGTGGTCGCCAGGCGCTGGCGATCCGGCGCGGGGCGCCAGCCATCGGGCATGACGTCGAGGCCCATCAGGCGCAGCAGGTCGCCCGGGCCATTGCTTTCCTCGGCGGCGAAACTCGTGGTGAAGCCGCCGGGGCGGTCGAAATTCAGGCCATGCGCGGCCTCGGCGATGCGGCGGGCGGCGAGCGCCGCGCCATCCTGGCTC
Source organism: uncultured Roseococcus sp. (assembly GCA_947084995.1). GTDB lineage: Bacteria > Pseudomonadota > Alphaproteobacteria > Acetobacterales > Acetobacteraceae > Roseococcus. The sequence continues at coordinate 19,331 of CAMTUX010000031.1, read as the reverse complement.
CAATGGGTGTCGGTGCGCCAATAGGCCGGGCGCTCAGCGGCCAGGGCGCGCAGCGGCTCCAGCAGCGGGATGGGCGTGATGCCGCTGGCGGCGAAGGTGGCGGTGAGCTGGGCGTAGCGACCTTTGGCCTGGGCCGAGAGCGGCGCGCCGCAAAGCTGCTCGGCATGCACGCGCGCCTTGTCGGGCACAATGGCGACGAGCAGGGTGATGTTCTGCGCCGCAAGCCGGTCCCGGATGCGAACCAGGCCGGCCACGCGCTCGGCCATCGCCGCGCTGGCATCGGGCCAGGGGCGCAACTCCTCGGTCAGGAAGAGCCAGTCATCGCAGCCGACGCGCACCTGCGGCCCGCCGGAATCGAACAGGCGCCAGCGGAAAAAGCCGCCCGCGGCCCGCACATAGGGATCCACCGGCAGGCTATGCGCCATGACGTAGTTGACCGCGGCGGTGAAGCGCCCGGCCAGGAAGGCCTCCATCGTCAGGGTCGGGCGCAGCCTTTGCTGCGCCGGGGCGGAACTGATCGCCGCGACACCCTGCCAGGCGCCCCAGCCCAGCAGGGCGATGATCACCGCCGCCTGGAGGGTCGCCATCCGCTTGATCCAGTTCTCCATCATGGCGCTCCTCAGAACTGGAAGTAGAGGAAGGGAACGGCAGCGCGGCTGTAGAGCAGGATCATCCCGAGGATGAAGCCCGCCGTCGGCGCCCAGAACCAGGCGAGGCGCCAAAACGGGGTCATCGCCTCCACTGGCCGCTGCCAGGGCAGGCGCTCGCCCGCGAGCGGCAGGTAGATGAGCACGACGCCGATCAGCACGCACCACCACTGGTCTGGCGTGACCTGCCATGCCAGCGCGTCGGAAAGCTCGATGCTGGAAGGCCAGAACATCGCGCCATACATGGCAAACGCGCTGGTCACGTCATGCGCGCGGAAAGCGACCCAGCCGAGGATCACCGCAAGCATCAGCAGGGCATTGGCAAGGATGAAGGGCATCGGCCCATTGCCGGTCGCGCGCCAGTAGCGATGCAGCGCCAGCAACCCGCCATGCCAGAAGCCCCAGAGGATGAAGGTCCAGTTGGCTCCATGCCAGAAGCCGCCGATCACCATGGTCATCAACAGGTTCACATAGGTGCGGACCGGACCTTTGCGGTTGCCGCCGAGCGAGATGTAGAGGTAGTCGCGCAGGAAGCGGCTCAGCGTCATGTGCCAGCGCTGCCAGAATTCCTGGATATTGCCCGAGAGATAGGGGTTGTTGAAGTTCTCCGGGAAGCGGAAGGCGCACATCTGCGCCAGCCCGATGGCCATGGCGGAATACCCCGCGAAGTCGAAGAATAACTGGAGCGTGTAGCCGATCGCCCCCGCCCAGGCATCGGCCATCGAGGGGTTGGGCAGCGCATAGACCACATCCACCATGGGGGCGATGGTATCGGCAATCAGCACCTTCATGCAGAAGCCGATCATGAAGCGCCGCGCGCCCAGGCCGAACTTTTCCCATGTATGGACCCGGCGTTTCAGGTCATGCTCGATCTCCGCATAGCGCACGATGGGCCCGGCGATGAGCTGGCTGAAAATCGCCTTGTAGGCCGCGTAAGCCACGAAGTTCCGGCTGACCGGCACGTCGCGCCGCCAGACGTCAATCAGGTAGCTGACCGATTGCAGCACATAGAAACTGAGGCCGATGGGTAGGATGATCTCCTGCCAGGGGGTGGGCGTGAGGCCCATCGCGGTGACGACCTGGTTGAAGCTCTGCACGCCGAAATTCGCGTATTTGAAATAGGCGAGCACGCCCAGATTGCCGATGAGGCCGGTCATCATCCAGCGGAACCTGGAATCCGCCCCCTCGGCCAATGCGGCGACGCGCAGGGCGATGAAGAAGGTGAAGAGCGTCACGCCGCCCAGCAACGCCAGGAAATCCACCCGCCACCAGGCGTAGAAGGCCCAGGAGAGCAGCAGGATGGTCCAGTTGCGGAACTGCGCCGGCGTCAGGAAATACAACAAGAAAAACAGCGGAAGAAACAGGAAGAGGAATTCAAACGAGGCGAAAATCATGCCGTCACGCCTTCCGGATTCGCGCGGCCAGAACCGGGTGCGGTGGGGCGATAAGGCCGAGTGGCGCAGCCCATCACCTCCTCCCGATCTGTCCAAAAATGCTGGATCGGATTATCATTGTGAGAATTGATTCGGCAATGCCCTCAGCCGGTGAGGCATGGAATTTGATTCGGATCGTGCGGCCCGCGACGGATTTTCCGGGTGCGGTTTCCTGATGTATAGGCTAGGGCCTTCAACCTTATGCCCCAACCCCAAGGCGCCCGCGTGCAGGACCAGACCGCCGATCCCGATGCCCTGACCTACTTCGCGCGGCGCGGCGTGGCGCAGCAATGGCGCGTTTTCCTGCGCGCCATGATGGAAACGCTCGAAGGCCACCTCGACCATGGCGCGCGCGAGGGCCTGCTGCGGATGGTTGGCGCCCGGATGGCCGCCCTCATGCCGCTGCCGCCCTGCGCCACGCTGGGCGAACTGGAAGCCCGGATGAATGACACGCTGGCCACCGCCGATTGGGGTTATGTGCAGCTCAACCTGGATGTGAACAACCGCACGCTGCTGCTGCGCCATGTCGCGGCGCCGCTGGTGGGCACCCATGCCGACCTGACGGGAAGTTGGGCGGGTGCGGTGCTGGAAGGCCTCTACGGCGCCTGGTTCAGCCAGCAGCCCGGCGCGGAGCCTGGCATCCATGTCCGGCGCTGGGGCCCGGATGGCGGCGGAATCATGCTGCGCTACGCGCGGGGATAAGGCATTCCGGGCCTTGCAGCCCCTGCTCAGGCGAGCCCCTCCTCGGAAATCGCGCGCAAATCCACCTCGAAGGCGAGGCCGGTGACGGGCGGATGCGCCGGCACCAGCGTCACACCGCCCCAGGCCAGCGGCAGGCTGCCCGCCACGATCTCCAGCACGGGGTCGAGAGGATGGATCGTATAGGCCTGGGTGCCAGTGACGCGGCCCGCATCCACGCCAAGCTCGGCCATGCGGGCGCGCAACTCGCCCATCACATAGCGCGCCTTGATCCGCATCCCCTCGGCCGAGACATCTCCGCCGCCGACGATGCCCGCCTCGAAGCTGGCGGCGGGGCGGTTCTCGGGCTTGCCGGAGATGAAGAAATCCGCGCCACCCGGAACTTGCGCGGGCACGGTGAAGGTGATGGCGAACAATACCACGCTGGCGGGCGGCGCCAGGATGGGCGCGAGGTTGCTGCGGCCGATCGGGTAGGGCGGGTGGGCAGCAAAGCCATTCGCCCGCAACGCCGCCAGATAACCCTCGTTGAAGGCCACGAATTCCTCAATCGGCAGCGGCAAGGGGGAGCGCAATTCGCAGGCGGCCAGCGCCTCGGGCGGGCGCCCCGCCGCGTCCAATATCGCGCGCGCGGCGGCGAGGCCCTGGGCCAGCGGCAGCGGCTGGCGGAAGCGCAGGCGGCGCAGGGCGAAGCCCGGCTCGGCCGCGACGCCGCCGGAGAATTGCCGGCCGGGAAGGAAGCGGTATCCGCCAGGGGCGAAGGGCGTGGCGCCGAGCGCCGGGACGGGGCGTTGCATGGCGCGAAGTCTGGCGCATCCACGCGCCGATGCAAGCCAGAGCATTTCCAGACTTTGCAGCTTTGCAAGGCGGCTCGGAAAATGCGTTGAGGCGGTGGATATGGTTGAGCGTCGTCGCTGCCGGTGAAACGCCTGCTACGGTGCCAGCAATTCCCGCGTTTGCGCCACCGCCTCGGCCAGGGTGACGCGCCGGGGCGTCACGCCCTCCGGCAGGCCGGCCAGCACGCGTGAGGGGCAGGCGCGGTCCAGCAGGACAAAGACGCCCTTGTCATCCGCGCGGCGGATCAGCCGGCCAAAGGCCTGGCGCAGCTTGTGGCGCGCATGGGTGTCGTCATGGCCCTGCGGGTTGCCCTCGCTCAGATGCAGGCGGCGCTCGCGGTGGAGGATGGTGCGGCGTGGCCAGGGCACGCGGTCGAACACCAGCAGGCGCAGCGCGCGGCCCGGCACATCCACGCCATCGCGCATCGCATCCGTGCCAAGCAGGCAGGAATTTTCCTCGGCGCGGAAGATGTCCACCAGCGTGGCATTGTCCATCGCATCGACGTGCTGCGAGTAGAGCGGGACGCCGCGCGCCTCCAGCGCGGGGGCGATGCGGCTTGCCACATCCCGCAGCCGCCGAATCGCGGTGAAAAGCCCCAGCGCGCCGCCGCCCGAGGCAAGGAATAATTGCTGCATGGCGCCGGCGATGGGGCCTGATTGCCGCGCATCCACATCGGTGATGATGAAGGTGCGCGTATTGGCCGCGTAGTCGAAGGGCGAGGGAAGTGCCGCGCGGATCGCTGGCAGCGGCAGATGCACGGCACCCGTGCGCGCTTCCGCCTCACGCCAGGCGCCCTCGGGGTCGTCGCGCTTGGCGGCATCGGTGAGGGTGGCGGAGGTGATCAGCATCCCGTGCGAGGGCGCGGCCACCACCTGGGCGAAGGGGATGGTCGGGTCCAGCCAGTGGCGGTGCAGGCCGGCATCCACGTCGCGCCCCTCGCGGCGGTCCAGTTGCAGCCAATCCACCATCACGGGCCGCGTGCCCGGCTCGGCCTCGGTGGTGGCAAGCTGGCCCAACATGGCGCGCCAGGCGCCGAGCGGCATGAGGGCGCGGCGCTCGATCCCGCGCATCGCTGTCTCCAGGCGGATGCGCTCGCCCGGTTCGGCTTCCTCATCCTCCTCGGCGGCTTCGAGCTTGGCGGCCAGCGCATCGCGCAGCCGGGTCAGCGGCTGTTCCAGCGCGTGCAGGGCGGTGGCGAGCGCGGCACCGGATTCGGCCACGGCCTCGCTCACCGGATGGAGGTCCACCTCGCGCGTATAGATGCCGTCATCCTCCACGGCGCGGGCCAGGATCTGGGCGCGGGTGGCGAAGAGGAAGGCCTCGGTCGCGTTGTCATCGGGGGGCGGCGCGCCATCGGCCAGCCGTGCATACCAGCCGCCGCCCGGCAGGCAGCGTGCGGCATGCAGCGCCTCATCCAGCGACGTCAGCAATTGCGGGATGTCGCCGGCCAGTTCCTGGATGCGGGCGCGCAGGCCCTTGGCGCGGGAACGCCCGCCCTCGGCGCCCAGCAGCCAGCGGCGCAATTCCGCCGTCTCCACCCCGGTCAGCGCCGAGGAGAAGGCGCTGTCGGCGGCGTCGAACAGGTGGTGGCCCTCGTCGAAGACATAGCGCGTGGGCCGGCCATCCTCGCCGCCGCCCAGCGCCGCCTGCACCATCACCAATGCATGGTTGGCGATGACCAGGCGCGCATTGCGGGCGCGGCGGATCGAGTGCTCGACAAAGCATTTCCGGTAATGCGCGCAGGCCGAGCGGATGCACTCGCCCCGACGGTCCGCGAGGCCCATGAGCGCGCCCGGCATGAACAATTCGCCCAGCCAGCCGGGGAAATCGCCGCCCTGGATATCGCCATCCCGCGTGGCCCCCGCCCAGCGCGCCACGAGTGCCAGGGGCAGCGCCATTTGGCGCAGGCTCGACTGACCCAGCGCTTCCTCCAGGTTGAGCAGGCAGAGGTAGTTCTCGCGTCCCTTCCGGACGGCCACTCGCTCGCGCCGCTCCTCCGGGTCGGGGAAGAGCTGCATCAGTTCCTGGTCGATCTGGCGTTGCAGGTTGCGGGTATAGGTGCTGATCCAGACGGGCGCGCCATTGCGCTCGGCCCAGAGGCTGGCGGGCGCGATGTAGCCCAGCGTCTTGCCGGTGCCGGTGCCGGCCTCGGCCAGGATCATGTGGGGCGAGCCCTCGGCCTCACGCGGGGCGAAGGCGCCGGCGGCGGCGGAGGCGAAATCGGCCTGTTGCGGGCGCTGCTCGGCCCCGCCTCCCAGCATGTCCGCGAGGCGGCGGCGGGCATCGGCGCCGCTGACGGCATGGCTGGCGGGTGTCGGCGGGGGGGCGGTTTCCTCCCATTCGGCGAGGCGCCGCCAGGTCTTGAAGGCGCTGCGGTCGGGCTTGGCATCCGGCACGCCCAGCGCCGCCAATATGCTGGGCACCCAGGGCCAATGCGCGGCGCCCGCCAGTTGCGCGGCCATGCCCGCGGCCTCCTTGCCTGAGGGCGTGCGGGCTTCATCGGCGAGCGCGCGCAGCAGGCGGGAGGCGATCTCGGGCAGGAGGGCGGCCGCGGCCTCGTCATCCTCGGGTGGTGGCAGGTCCAGCACCAGGGCCAGGCCGCGTGGGGTGGGCGGCGCGCTGCGGGCCGGCAGGGCGAAGGCGAAGAGCTCCAGCAGGTCGAACGCGTCGAGGAAGCGCGGCAGATCCAGGCGCTTCGCGGTGGAGGGCGCATGGATCAGCAAGGGGGGCGGGTATTCGGCCAGCGCCTCGGCGATGCGCGCGCCGGTCAGCGTCAGCACCTCGCCATCGGGGGTCAGCAGCGTGGCGCGGCCATGCGAGGCCACGAGGGCGGGGGCATCGGGCAGCAGGAGGCGGGGTGAGATGGGGGCCATGGGCGGTGCGTTATGCGCCGCCCGGCGGGGAGCGCCAAGCTTGGCGCCAGGCAAGTTTCGGGGAACCCGGCGGCGCCCGGGCCGTTTCCCCGCGACGCACCCTCAAAGACGGCGGATGCCACCATGCCTGAACCCTACATCACCGGCCTGAAGAACGCCCATGCCCTGGAGTCGCAGGCGCTCCGGCTGCTGCGCCGCCAGTTGGACCGGCTGGAAAATGACCCCGAAATCTCCGCCAAAACCGGGCAGCATATCGCTCGGAGCGAGATGCACCGGCGCCTCCGTCAACGGCGTGACGGCACGCCGGCCTCGGCCCCGGCGCGAGGCTCGCCTTCAGGGCGCCGCCGCGGCGATGCGGCCCAAAGCCCCGGCATCGTCTCAATCGATGCGTCCGACACCACGACCTCCGAATCGAGTCCTGGTCACGCATCGATCCAGAGTTCATCCGTCAGGCCAACTGTCGTGCTGGAACAGCATCTAACGCTTCTGGCTTCGCGGATCGAGCGCGTCGCGCAGCCCATCCCCCACCAGGTTGAAGGCCAGCACCACCAGGAAGATCGCCAGCCCCGGAAAGATCGCGAGCCAGGGCGCGCTCTCGATGAAGCGCTGCGCCGAATTCAGCATCGAGCCCCAGGAAGGATTGGGCGGCTGTTGCCCCAGCCCCAGGAAGCTCAGCGAGGCTTCAGCGATGATCGCCTCGGCAATGGCCAGCGTCGCCTGCACCAGCAATGGCGGCAGGATGTTGGGCAGCACATGCAGCAAGCCGATTCGCCAGGGCGGGTTGCCCATGGCGCGCGCCGCCTCCACCCAATCCGTGTTGCGCGCATCCAGCGCCATGCCCCGCGCCAGCCGCACGAAGATGGGTGAGGCGGAGATGGCGATGGCGAGCATCGCATTCTCCAACGCCGGGCCCAGGAAAGCCGCGAGCGCGATGGCGAGGATCAGGAAAGGGATGGAGAGCATCGCATCGGCCACGCGGCTGATCACCATGTCCATCCACTTGCCGCCCAGCCCCGCCAGCAGCCCGATGGGCACGCCGATCAGCACCGCGCCACCAACGGCGATGACGCCCGCCATCATGCTGGCCCGCGCGCCATGGAGCACGCGGCTCAGCACGTCCCGCCCGTTCTCATCCGTGCCGAAGGGATGCGTCCAGGAGGGCGGCTGGCGGAGGCGAGACCAGTTGGTCTCCATCGGGTCAAAGGGCGCGATCCAGGGGGCAAGTGCCGCCGCCAGAACGAAGATGACGACGATGACGAGGCCGAACATGGCGAGCTTGTGCTGCGCGAAGCGGCGCAGCGCACGGCGGCCGGGGCTCTCGCCGGATTCGATGTCCGCGCCGCTCATGCCGTGCGCAGCCTGGGGTTGATCGCCATGTAGAGCATGTCCGCGATCAGGCTGAGCGTCACGAAGATCAGCGCGGTGGCCATCACCACGCCCTGCACCACCGGGTAATCCCGGTTGAAGACCGCATCCACCACGAGCTTGCCGAAACCGGGGATGCTGAAGATCTGCTCGGTCAGCACCGCGCCGGCCAGCAGGCGGCCGAATTCGATGGTGCCCAGCGTGACCACCGGAATCAGCGCATTACGCAGCGCATGCTTGCCGACGACGAACGTCTCCGAGAGGCCCTTGGCTCGCGCCGTCCGCACATAATCCTGGCTGAGCGCGCCCAGCATCGCCGCCCGCGTGTGGCGCATCAGCACGGACGCCACGCCGGTGCCCAGCACGAAGGCCGGCATGATGGTGGTTTGCAGGCTCATGACCGGGTCTTCCCAGAGCGGCACATAGCCACTCGGCGGCAGCCAGCCGAGCTGCACGGAAAACAGCAGGATCATCATGATGCCGAGCCAGAAATTCGGCATGGAAATGCCAAACAACGCAATGCCGTTGATCGCCCAATCCGAGGGCTTGTCCCGCCAGACGGCGCTCATCACGCCCGCCGGAACGCCGATCGCCACGCCGATGACGAAGCTCATCGCCGCCAGTTGGAAGGTGACGGGCAGCTTCTCCAGGATCAGCTGGCCCACCGGCATGCGGATGCGCCAGGAGAAGCCGAAATCCCCGTGCAGCACCCGCCAGAGCCAATGCAGGTATTGCTCATGCAGAGGCCGGTCCAGCATCAGCTCGGCGCGGATCTGCGCCAGCACCTGCGGGTCGCCGCGCTCCTCGCCCGCCAGGATCAGCGCCGGGTCGCCGGGCATCAATTGCTGCAAGGCGAAGACCAGCACCGAGAGGATCAGCAGCGTCGGGATGACCTGCCCGAGCCGGCGAAGGAGCCAGAGCCACATTCTATTGCAGCCGGATGCCCTGCGGCCGGATCAGGCCATCGGCCACGTTCACGAAGCCCGATAGCCGCGCCGTATGGGCCACGATGTTCTTGCGGTGCCACAGGTAGATGCGGTGGCGGTCCTGCCGGAAGGCGATCTGGTAGGCCTGGGCGTAGAGCGCGCGGCGGGCATCCGCGTTGGACTCGATGCGCGCCGCATCCAGCAGGCGATCCACCTCGGGATTGGCGTAGCGGCCATCATTCTGCGCGCCGCGCGAATGGGTGAAGGCCCAGAAATTGCCGTCAATATCCACCCGGCCCGACCACGCCACCAGAAACGTCTCGAACTCGCCCCGCGCCGCCGCTTGCAGGGAGGTGGCGAATTCCGTGGCGTTCAGGCGCAGCTCGAAGCCCGCCTCGCGCACCATGGCCTGGATCACCTCGCCCACCTGGCGCAGATCGGGGTTGTTGGGGACGGTCATTTCCACGCGCAGCGGCGTGGTGATGCCGGCCTCGCGCAGCAGGGCGCGGGCACGCTCCACATTGCGCGGCTCGGGGCGGAAGTCCCGGATATGCATGGGGTTGGCCGGCGGCACGGGCTGGGCCGTGGGCACGAACATGCCCTCATAGACGACGCGATTCACCGCATCGCGGTCAATCGCCAGCTCGAAGGCTTCGCGCACGCGGGGGTTCTGGCCCATCGGCGTCTGGGCGCGGGCGCCATTGCCGGTGTTGATGGTGATGCCCTGGTAGCCGAGCTCATCGCTGACCGAGACGCGCAGGCGGGAGTTGCGCCGCACCGCGGGCACGTCATCGGGGTCAATCGTCTGCACCATTTCCAGCGCGCCGGATTGCAGGTTGGCGAGGCGGACCGTGCTGTCCGGGATCGGCAGATAGGTGATGCGGTTGAGGTGCACCGCGGCGGCATTCCAGTATTCCGGGAAACGCTCCACCACGATGCGGTCCTGCGCCACGCGCTCCACGAAGCGGAAGGGACCCGCGCAGATTGGGCGATTGCCGAAATTGCGGCCCGCCGCCTCGGCGGCACGGGGGCTGACGATCATGCCCGCGCGGTCGGTCAGCTGGCTGAGGAAGGGCGCGGAGGGGCCGGTCAGGCGGATGCGGATTTGCAGCGGGCCGACCACCTCCATCGCCTCGATGGTGTTGATCTCGCTGCGGCGGAAGCTGCCTTGCATCGTGAGGTGACGGTTGAGGCTGTAGCGCACCGCCTCGGCATCCATCACATCGCCATCATGGAAGCGCACGCCCTCGCGCAGCGTGATCAGCAGCGTGCGCGGGTCCTCCCAGCTGTAGCCGGTGGCGAGCTGCGGGACGATTTCCAGCTTCTCGTTGATGTCGAACAGCTTGTCGCAGAGGCTCGCGAAGACGATGCGGCCCACGAAGGTGCGCGCCAGCGTGGGGTCGAGGATATCGGGGTCTTCGCGCAGGCCGATGCGGAGGTTTTGCGTCTGGGCCTCGGCGATTCCGGCAGAGAGGCCGATGGCGGCGCAGGCGGCAAGAAGTGTGCGGCGGATCATGGGGTGTGCTCCGTGAAATAGGCTTGCAGGCGGGTGAGGCGCGCATCAGCCGCGGCCTCGCGGATCGGGGTGGCGGCGGGCAGGCTGTCCTGGAAATGGCAGGCGGCCAGATGGGATGTTCCGCTCAAGGGCGGCACCGCCGCGCGGCAGAGATCCTGCACATGCGGGCAGCGCGTGTGGAAACGGCAGCCCGAGGGCGGTGAGACGGGCGAGGGCACATCGCCCTCCAGCAGCTTCAGCGCGCCCCCTTGGCCCGGCACGGCGGCCAGCAGGGCGCGCGTATAGGGGTGGCGGGGGTTGTGAAACAGGTGCTCGGCCGGCGCCTGCTCGACGATCTGGCCGAGATACATCACCGCCACTTCATCGGCGATTTGCCGCACCACGCCGAGATCATGGCTGATCAGCACGAAGGTCAGGCCGAGATCGCGGATCAAATCGCCCAGCAGGTTCACCACCTGGGCCTGCACGGAGACATCCAGCGCGCTCACCGGCTCATCGCCGATGATCATGCGCGGCTCGGAAGCGAGCGCGCGGGCGATGGCGATGCGCTGGCGCTGGCCGCCGCTGAATTCATGCGGCCAGCGGCGCGCGAGTTCGGGGCGCAGGCCCACGCGCTCCAGCAATTCCGCCACGCGCGCGCGTTCCCGACCGCGATGCAGCTTGTGCAGGATCAGCGGCTCGGTGAGCGCGGCCTCCACCGTCATGCGGGGGTCCAGGCTGGCGAAGGGGTCCTGGAAGATGAGTTGCATGTCCCGCCGCCTGGCGCGCATGGCGGCGGGTGGCAGGGCGAGCACATCCTCGCCATCGAAGCGGAGTTGCCCGGCATCGGGCTCGATCAAACGCAGCAGCAACCGACCCAGGGTGGACTTGCCGCAGCCGCTCTCGCCGACAATGGCCAGCACGCGGCCGCGGGGCACGCTGAGCGAAACGCCATCCACCGCGCGCACCGCGCCGCGCGCGCGGCCCAGGCTGTCGCGGAAGGGGAAGTGTTTCACCAGCCCCCGGGCTTCAAGGAGGGGGGTCATGCGGCGAGGGGCGCGCGATGGCAGGCAGCCAGGTGCCCCGGCGCGGTCTCGGCCAGGGGCGGCGTCTCGGCACAGGCGGCGATGACGAAGGGGCAGCGCGGGGCAAAGCGGCAGCCGGGCGGTGGGTCACGCAGATCCGGCACCGTGCCCTCGATGGAAGCGAGGCGCGCGCGGCGGGAATCCAGGCGGGGCGCGGCACCCAGCAGGCCTATCGTGTAGGGGTGCTCGGGCTGCGCGAAGATCCCGGCCGTCGGCGCGCATTCAGCGACGCGGCCGGCATACATCACCACCACGTCATCCGCATGGTCCCGCACCACGCCGAGGTCATGCGTGATGAGGACCACGGCAGTGCCGGTCTCGCGCTTCAGCTCATCCAGCAGGGCGAGGATTTGCGCCTGCACCGTTACATCCAGCGCGGTGGTGGGTTCATCGGCGATGAGCAGACTGGGCTTGCAGGCCAGGGCGATGGCGATCATCACGCGCTGCCGCATGCCGCCTGAAAGCTGGTGAGGGTATTGCTTCGCGCGGCGCGCGGCCTCGGGGATGCGGACGCGCTCCAGCATGGCGATGGCGCGATCCATGGCGGCGCGCGCATTCAGGCCTTCATGCAGTCGCAGCGCCTCGGCCACCTGTTCGCCGGCGGTGAAGGCGGGGTTCAGGCTGGTCATGGGCTCCTGGAAGATCATCGCCAATTCGCGCCCACGCGCGGCGCGCTGCGCGGCTTGCGTCAGGTTCCGGCCAGCCAGGCGGATGCTGCCCGAGACCTCGGCGTTTTCCGCCAGCAGGCCGAGAATGGCGAGCGCCGTCGCCGATTTTCCGCAACCGCTCTCGCCCACGATGGCGAGCGTCTTGCCGGGTGCCACGGAAAAGGAAAGCCGGTCCACCGCGCGCAGCACGCCGCGCTCGGTGTGGAAATCGATGCAGAGCCCCTCGACCTCCAGCGCGTTCATGCCACACCCGCCGCCTTGAGCGCCGCGGTGATCACCGCGCGGTCAAAGACGCCGGGATGATCCGCGCCGGGCAGGAAGCGGCGAAAATGCACGAAGCGCTCCTGCGCCACGCCATGCAGGCGGCGCAACTCCGCCAGTGGGTCCGCATGGTCATCCACGCGCAGGTCGAGATCGGGGTATGGATTGCCGGAGGCCACCACCAGCGCGGCGGATTGCTTGCCGCGCGCATCGCCGCCAGCGGCCTCGCCCGCCTCCATCGCATGGATCATTCGCAGCGCCATCGGCAGGTGTTCGGCGGCCAGGAAGGCGGCCAGCGTATCCTCCACCACGCGCGGCCCGGCCAGCATATTGCCGGCGACGGAGACATTGGCGGCACTCACCGCGCCGCACCAGGGCACGCAGTCGGCGCCGGTGTGCTGAGCGATGCGGCCATCGGCGGCCAGGATGTGGCATTGCCGCGCCGCGCGCCCGGCATCGGCAGCCAGCAGCGCTTCCAGCGCCTTGGTGGGGGACGCGCCTTCGCGCAGAAGGGCCATGCCGCGCGGCGCGTAGAGCGGGTTCATCAAGGCCTGGGTCGCGAGCACGGCCACACCCCCCTCGACGCGCGGGCAAAGGGCGCCCACCGCGAAGAAGCGCGTGGCGATGATGACACCCAGTTCTCCGCTCAGCGGATCGCGGGCCAGGAGGGACCAAGTCATGATCGATTCATGCGGCCTTGCTTCACGGCCCGCAAGGGGAGGGGGCGTGAGGTGGCAAGGGCGATGAGGGCAGGCTGCCCGCGAAAAGGGCGAATCGCGCTTGGCGCTGCGTGTCTGGCGCGCATCCCTCCATGTTCATAAGGTGCCCCTGCATGAAATCGCCGCCAATTTGATGGCTCTCGCGCGGGACAAGAGACGAACTGCCCGGCCGCCTCGCGCTCCATGCAGGATTTGCGCTGATTTCGGTTCCAAATCCCGCGGGAATGCGGGAGGCTTTCGGCATGATTCGCTCCGCCCTCCCCCGGCGCGCGCTTCTCGCCGGCCTTCCCCTCGCCCTGCCGGCCTCGGCCCAGCAGGTGCCCCCTCTTTTGAACGTCAGCTACGACCCGACGCGCGAGCTCTACCGCGAATTCAACGCCGCCTTCGCCGCCCATTGGGCCGCGCGCGGCCATGCCCGCCCCACCATCCACACCTCGCATGGTGGATCGGCCCGCCAGGCGCGCAGCGTGATGGATGGCCTGGCCGCCGATGTGCTGACCCTCGCCCTCGCCCATGACATTGATGCGGTGGCCGGGCGCGGCCTGCTGGCGCGGGACTGGCAGGCCCGCCTGCCGCAGAACAGCGCGCCCCATACCAGCACCATCGTCTTCCTGGTCCGGCGCGGAAATCCCAAGGCCATCCGCGACTGGGGGGACCTGTTGAAGCCCGGCATCGCCGTCATCACGCCCAACCCCAAGACATCGGGCGGGGCTCGCTGGAATTACCTGGCCTTCTGGGCCTGGGCGCTGCGCCAGCCCGGCGGCAATGCCCGCACAGCGGAACAGGCCATCGCGCAGCTTTATCGCCAGGTGCCCGTGCTGGACACGGGTGCGCGGGGCTCCACCACCAGCTTCGTGCAGCGCGCCCAGGGCGATGTGCTGCTCTCCTGGGAGAGCGAGGCGCATCTGGCACTCCAGGAATTCGCACGGGCCGGGCTGGAGATCATCTATCCGCCCTTCTCCATCCTGGCCGAACCGCCCGTGGCCGTGGTGGACCAGAATGTGGACCGGCGCGGCACGCGCAGCCTGGCCGAGGCCTACCTCCAGCATCTCTATTCCGACCAGGGCCAGGCCATCGCCGCCCGGCATTTTTATCGCCCGCGCGACGCAGGGCTGCTGGCGACGCAGGTGCAGCGTTTCCCCGATATCGAGCTCGTCACCATTGACGAGGCCTTCCAGGGATGGGCGGCAGCGCATCGCGTCCATTTCGCGGATGGCGGCGTGTTTGACCGCATCTACCGGCCCGGCCGTTGAGTGGAGTGGCCCTGAGCACCCCGTCGCGAAGGCGCCCCGCCGCCCTGCCCGGCTTTGGCCTGGCCATGGGTGTCACGCTGCTCTGGCTCGGCTTGATCGTGCTGATTCCGCTGGCGGCGCTGGTGATGCGGCCCTGGGAGCTTGGCGTGATTGGCGTGTGGCATGTGCTGGGGGATGCGCGGGTGCTGGCGGCGTTCCGCCTTTCCTTCGGCGGCGCCCTGCTGGCGGCGCTGGTCAGCGTGCCGGTGGGCTTGCTGTTTGCCTGGGTGATCACGCGCTATCGCTTCCCGGGCCGCCCCGTGCTGGATGCGGTACTGGACCTGCCCTTCGCCCTGCCCACCGCCGTGGCCGGGCTCGCGCTGACCGCCCTGTTCGCCCCGAATGGCTGGCTTGGCGGCCCGCTGGACACGCTGTTCGGCTGGAAGATCGCCTTCACGCCGGCCGGCGTGATCGTGGCGTTGGTCTTCGTGGCGCTGCCCTTCATCATCCGCACGGTGGAGCCGGTGCTGCGCGACCTCTCGCTGGAGGCGGAGGAAGCGGCGGCCACGCTCGGCGCCACCCGCGCGCAGGCCCTGGGCCGGGTGGTGCTGCCGGCGCTGTGGCCCGCCATCCTCACTGGCTTCGGCCTGGGCTTCGCCCGCGCGGTGGGGGAATATGGCAGCGTGATCTTCATCGCCGGCAACATGCCCATGGTGAGCGAGATCGCCCCCCTGCTCATCGTCGTGCAGTTGGAGCAGTTCAATTACGCCGCCGCCGCCGCCATCGGGTTGGGCATGCTGGCGCTGTCCTTCCTGATCCTGCTGCTGCTCAACCTGTGGCAGCGCCGCTTGCGCCGGGGCCGCGCATGATCCGCCCGACGGCAGCCGAGCCCGCCTGGCTGCGCCGGGCGCTGATCGGCACCGCCTTCCTGCTGGCGCTGATGATCTTCCTGCTGCCGCTGGCCGCCATCTTCACCGAGGCGCTGCGGCGCGGCTGGGCGCCGGCGCTGGCCGCCATCGCGGATGAGGATTCGCTGGCCGCCATCCGCCTCACGCTGCTGGTGGCCGCCATCGCCGTGCCGGTGAACCTGTTGGGGGGCGTCGCCGCCGCCTGGGCCATCGCGAAATTCGATTTCCCCGGCAAGCGCCTGCTCATCACACTGATCGAGCTGCCCTTCGCCGTCTCGCCGGTGATTTCGGGCCTGGTCTATGTGCTGTTATTCGGCGCGCAGGGCTTCTTCGGCCCCTGGCTGCGCGCGCACGATATCCAGATCATCTTTGCCCTGCCCGGCCTGGTGCTGGCCACCATCTTCGTGACCTTCCCCTTCGTGGCCCGCACGCTGATCCCGCTGATGCAGGAACAGGGGCGCGAGGCGGAGGAGGCGGCGCTGACGCTCGGCGCCTCGGGCTTCAGCATCTTCTTCCGCGTCACGCTGCCCAGTGTGAAATGGGCGCTGCTGGCGGGCGTGCTGCTCTGCAATGCCCGCGCCATGGGGGAATTCGGCGCGGTTTCCGTTGTCTCGGGCCATGTGCGCGGGCAGACGAACACGATGCCCTTGCATGTCGAGATCCTCTATAATGAGTACATGTTCGTCGGCGCCTTCGCGGTTGCGGCGCTGCTGGCGCTGCTGGGCGTCGTGACCCTGGCGGCCAAGGCGCTGCTGGAAGCGTGGGCCGGGCACCGCCTGCTGAAGGGCGGCGCGCTGTGAGCGTGGAACTGCACGGCCTCTCGCGCCGCTTCGGCGAGGTGGCGGCGGTGGATGGCGTCTCCCTCTCGCTGCGAACCGGGGAATTCGTGGCGCTGCTCGGCCCCTCCGGCTCGGGCAAGACGACGCTGCTGCGCCTGCTCGCCGGGCTCGACCTGCCCGATGCGGGTGAAATCCGCGTCCATGGCCAGGACATGGCGCGCATGCCCGCGCGGGAGCGGCGCATCGGCGTGGTGTTCCAGAACTACGCCCTGTTCCGCCACATGAGCGTCTTCGAGAACGTGGCCTTCGGCCTGCGCGTCCGCCCGCGCCGCACCCGCCCGGCCGCCGCCGAAATCCGGCGCCGCGTCATGGAGTTGCTGGAGCTGGTGCAAATCCCGCAACTCGCCCAGCGCTATCCGGAGCAGATCTCCGGCGGCCAGTGCCAGCGCGTCGCCCTCGCCCGCGCCCTGGCGATCGAGCCCGCGCTGCTGCTGCTGGATGAGCCCTTCGGCGCGCTGGATGCCGTGATCCGCAAGGAGGTGCGCCGCTGGGTGCGCGGCCTGCATGAGCGGCTGGGTATCACCTCCATCCTCGTCACCCATGACCAGGAGGAGGCGATGGAAATGGCCGACCGCATCGCGGTCATGCAGGCCGGCCGAATGGCGCAGATCGGCGTGCCGCGGGAATTGCTGGACGCGCCCGCAAGCGCCTTCGTGGCGGGCTTCATCGGCGAGGCCACGCAATTGACAGGCATGGTGCGAAACCAGCGGCTGCATCTGGAGATGGGCGGCCTGGAGCCCATCGCCGTGGCGCTGCCCGATGGGCCGGCCCGGCTGTTCCTGCGCCCCGCTGATGTCTGGGTCGAGGCAGGGCCAGGCCCGGCGCTGCTGCGCGCCCGGCTGGGTGGAGCGGAGGGCCGGGTGCTGGTGGCGCTGGGCGAAGCCACGCTGGAAGCCATGGCCGATGCCAGACTCACGCAGCGCGGCGCATCCTGCCGGATCGCGCTGCGCGGGGGTTGGGTGTTTTCCGCAAGCGGCCAGCAAGCCCGCGCCGGCTGACCCCCCGCCTATTCGGCGGCGGGCTTGAGAACAAGGCTTGCCTCAGCGGCGCCGTTCGGCACCCCCCGCCTATTCGGCGGCGGGCTTGAGAACAAGGCTTGCCTCAGCGGCGCCGTTCGGCACCCCCCGCCTATTCGGCGGCGGGCTTGAGAACGCCGCGCCTCACCTGGTCGAGCTCGATGCTTTCAAACAGCGCGCGGAAATTGCCCTCGCCGAAGCCCTGGTCGCCCTTGCGCTGGATGAGCTCGAAGAAGATCGGCCCGATCATCGTATTGGTGAAAATCTGCAACAGCCGCCCGCCGGAGGGCGAGCCATCCATCAGGATGTGGTTGCGCTGCATGCGGGCGAAATCCTCCCCCGTATCGGGCAGGCGCTGGGGCAGCAGTTCGTAATAGGTGTCGGGCGTTTCCAGAAAGGCCACGCCCTCGCGGCGCAGGCCTTCCACGCTCGCATGGATGTCGGTGGTGCCCATGGCGATGTGCTGAATGCCTTCGCCGCCATAGGCGCGGAGATATTCCTCGATCTGCGACTTGTCATCGCTGCTCTCATTGATCGGGATGCGGATCTGGCCGCAGGGGGAGGTCATCGCCTTGGATTTCAGGCCGGTCAGCTTGCCCTCAATGTCGAAATACCGGATCTCGCGGAAGTTGAAGATGCGCTCATAGAAGCCGGCCCAGGCGTCCATCCGGCCCCGATGAACGTTGTGCGTCAGGTGGTCAATCACCGTCAGGTCATGGCCCTTGGGGTGCGGGTCAACACCCTGCAGCCACCGGAAATCCACATCATAGATGTTGCCGCGCGCGCCATAGCGATCCACGAAATAGATCAGCGAGCCGCCAATACCCTCAATGGCGGGGATGTTCAGCTCCATCGGCCCGACGCGGCCATGGAAGGGGCGGGCACCCAGGCTGAGCGCGCGCTCGAAGGCGGCGGCGGCATCGGCCACGCGGAAGGCCATGGCGCAGGCGGAAGGGCCGTGCACGCGGCCAAAGCCCTGGGCGAAGCTGGCGGGCTCGGCATTGAGGATGAAGTTGACATCGCCCTGGCGCCACAGCGTGACATCCTTGCTGCGATGGCGCGCCACCATGGTGAAGCCGAGGCGGGCGAAGACATCGCGCAGATGTTCCGTGTCGGGGCCGGTGAATTCAACGAACTCAAAGCCATCCGTGCCCATCGGATTGGCCTCGCTGATGCGGCCGGCGATGTCGGTGCGGTCGGGCGGGATGTCCATGGGCGTTTCCTTTCTGGTATATGGCAAGCTATCGCTCCAGCCAGGGTGAAACTCACCGAAAACCCTGATATCCGGTGCAATATCTCTACATATTCACTCTCAGGCGGCAGAAAAATGGCGAAATCCACCCAGATCTCCCTGGACGCCGCGGACCGCCGCATCCTGCGCGCCTTGCAGCGCGATGGCCGCCTGCCGGTCACCGCCCTGGCCGAGCAGGTGGGGCTTTCCGCCACCCCCTGCCAGCGCCGCGTGAAGCGCCTGGAGGAGGCGGGCGTCATCGCCGGATATGCCGCGCGGGTCAGCCCCGCCCAGGTGGGATTGCCCCTCCAGGCCTTCGTGCAGGTGGCGCTGGAAAGCCATTCGGAGGAGGTGGCCGAGCGCTTCCATACGGCGCTCGCAGCCCGGCCCGAGGTCATCGCCGCCTATACGATGAGTGGCGAGATGGACTATCTGCTGCATGTTCTGGCGCCCGATATGGAAGCCTTCGGCGACTTCGCCACGCGCGGCCTGCTGCGGATGCCCGGCGTGAAGGAAACCCGCAGCAGTTTCGTCCTCGCCACGCTGAAGCAGGCCGGGGAAGTTCCGGTTTGAAGGCCTCGGCGTCACCTTGCCTGAGGGGTCTGAAGCCTGGCTATGCCCGGCTGAGCGCCGTGATGGCAGCGGGGTCCGGGCGGTGCGCGGCGCGGGGCGCCTTGGCCGACAGCGTAGCGATGCGTGCGGGCCGCTCTGCCGTCGGCGCGCGCCTGGCCCATTGCGCCGCCTCCGGCTTGGGGGCGGCAAACAGGCTGCGAAGCCCGGCTTCCAACTCCATCCCGGCCTCCACGCCCGGCACATGGATCGCCTCATTGGGCTCACCCGGCACTGAGCGGCGATCCGTGGCACGCCGCGCGCTGAACTGCATGAACGGAATGCGTGACGCAGCCACGCCAAGCAGCCCAGCCAGGCCACGGATCGTCGTCCCGCGCCCGGTGCAGGGGTTAACCGCTCTTATTCATGGCGCTGCTGCATAGGAAGCCTCTGACGGCTGGACGGGACTTGCCTTTCGCATGCGGCTCACCCTGAGGTGAGCGGCATGCGTTGGAATGGCGGACGAAGGTTGGAGGCAGGCGTTGGGGTTT
>CAMTUX010000030.1:0-22936 GCA_947084995.1 uncultured Roseococcus sp. | reverse complement strand
GCCGGCCAACGCTCGCAATGCCGCTTGCTGCTCCCCGTTCGCCGTTATCGGTGACTTCCCCGCCATGGCCCCCTCCCGAATCGGTGCCAGGACGGAATCACACCCTCGATTCGTTGGTCAAGGTGGCGGAGTCTGCTTAGCGTTTCGGCGTCCAACCCATGATCCGGCGCACGGCGAACCGGCAGAAAATCAAGACGACCCGCCAAAGGGCTGCGAAAAGAAGGGAAGACACGAACCATGACCGAAAGCACCAAAGCGGGCTTGCGCCGGCGTGGCGTCCCGGCCGCGCCCGGCGCCGCGGCATGACCGTCCCGCCCGACTACGCCTATGGGCGTGACACGACGGCGGAATTCGTGGTCGAGCATTGGCGCGCCCGCAAGGAGAGGCAGTCATGAGCTTCCAGGGACGCATCGCCGTCATCACCGGCGGCGCCAGCGGCATCGGCGCCGCCTGCTGCCGCATGCTGGCCGCGCGCGGCGCGCAGCTGGTGGTGGCCGACCGCGACATCGCCCGCGCCGAAGCCCTGGCATCCGAGATCGGCGGCACGGCGATGGCGCTGGATGTCGGCAGCCGCGCCGCCAATGAAGACGCCGCCGCCGAGATCGAGGCACGGCTTGGCCCCGTGGAAATCCTCGTCACCTCGGCCGGCGTGCTGCAACGCCCGCTGCCGCCGGAGAAACTGACCGAGGCCGATGTCGAGGAGGTGGTGCGGATAGACCAGATCGGCACCTGGAATTCCGCCGTCGCCTTCGGCACGCGCATGGCCCGGCATGGGCGGGGTTGCATCCTGACCATCGCCTCCATCGCGGGCGAGCGTTCCATGCCGCTGCACGCCTATTCGCCCGCCAAGGCCGCTGTGATCGAGATGACGCGCTGCCTGGCCGCCGAGTGGGGGCGCTCGGGTGTGCGGGTCAATGCCGTCTCGCCGGGCTTCACGCTGACGCCGGCGCTGGCCCACGCCATCGCGGCGGGGGAGCGCGATCCGAGGCTGCTGGAGAATAGCAGCGCCATGGGCCGCATGGTGACGCCCGAGGATATCGCCGAAGCCGTGTGCTTCCTGGCCTCCGATGCCGCGCGCTGCATCACCGGCATCAACCTGCCGGTGGATGCGGGCTGGCTGGTCGCCGGCTCCTGGGCGACCTATGGCGGGCTGCCGCCGGCGCGGGGCAACCAGCCATGACGGGGCACCTCAAGACGGGCTACATCAAGACGGGCCACCTCAAGACGGGCCACCTCAAGACGGGCCACCTCAAGACGGGCCACCTCAAGACGGGCCACCTGGAATTGCGCGGCCTGCGCGAGGTCTTTGGCGGCGTGGAGCAGTTTCGTGCCGACCCCGAGATGCAGGCGCGCTGCCTCCAGGTCTGACCCGCGCTGCATGCACTTGACGCGGCGCGCCCACGGCAAAACCATGCTGGCCAAGGAGACACAAGCCATGCCCGACACCATGATCCAGCCCGAAGCGCTCGACGCCATCATCATCGGCGCGGGCTTCTCGGGCATGTACCAGTTGCATCTCCTGCGGGACCGGCTGGGCATGAATATCCGCGTGCTGGAAGCGGGCGGGGGCGTGGGCGGCACCTGGTACTGGAACCGCTATCCCGGCGCGCGCTGCGATTCCGAGAGCCATTCCTATTGCTACATGTTCTCGAAGGAACTCCAGCAGGAATGGGAGTGGTCCGAGCGCTATCCGCAACAGCCCGAAATCATCCGCTACATGAATTTCGTGGCGGACAAGCTGGACCTCAAGCCCAACATCCATTTCAACACGCGCGTCACCGGCGCGCGCTATGACGAGGCGGCCAATCTCTGGCAGGTCAGCACCGAGGGCGGCGCCAGCTTCACCGCGCGCTTCCTGATCACGGCGGTGGGCTGCCTCTCTACCGCGAATGTGCCGAAATTTCCGGGGCTCGAGAGCTTCCAGGGCGAGTGGTACCACACCGGCGAATGGCCGCATGAGGGCGTGGATTTCACCTCCAAGCGCGTGGGCCAGATCGGCACCGGCTCCACCGGCATCCAGGCGGTGCCGGTCATCGCGGCGCAGGCCAGGCACCTCACGGTCTTCCAGCGCACGGCCAATTACAGCGTGCCCGCCCATAACGCGCCCCTGACGCCCGAGTTCCGCCAATGGGTGCGCGACAATTACGACCAATTGCGCGCGGTGATGACCAGCAACACGAATGGCCATCCCTTCACCATCGCCGAACGCTCCGCCCTGGATGCGGAGGAGGCCGAGCGCGAGGCGCTGTTCGAAAAGGCATGGGCCAAGGGCGGGCTGCAATTCCGCGCGACCTTCAGCGACATCCTCTCCAACCTCGACGCCAACGCCACGGCGGCCGAATTCATCAAGCGCAAGATCCGCTCCATCGTGAAGGACCCTGCCACGGCGGAACTCCTGGCCGATATCGACCATCCCTACGCCGCCAAGCGCCCACCGATTGACAGCCATTACTTCGAGACCTTCAACCGCGACAATGTGACGCTGGTGGATGTGCGCGCCGCCCCCATCGAGCGCATCACGCCGGCCGGCCTCGCCACCAGCGCCGCCGAATACGAGTTCGACATCCTCGTCTTCGCCACCGGCTTCGACGCGATGACCGGGCCGCTGCTGCGCCTCAATATCGAGGGACGGGACGGGCTTGCGCTCAGCGAGGCCTGGGCGGCGGGGCCGCGCAGCCATCTGGGGCTGCAGGTGCCGGGCTTCCCCAACATGTTCACCATCACCGGGCCGGGCAGCCCCTCCGTGCTGTGCAACATGCCCGTCGCCATCGAGCAGCACGCCGAATGGATCGCCGATTGCATCGCGCATATGACCGCGCAGGGCATCACGCGCATCGAAGCCAAGGCGGAAGCGGCCGATTCCTGGGTGGCGGAAGTCAACCGCGCGGCCGAGGCCACGCTGCTGCCCCAGGCCTCCAGTTCCTGGTATCTGGGCGCGAATGTGCCGGGCAAGCCGCGCGTCTTCATGCCCTATGCCGGCGGGATGGCGCATTACGCGAAGATCTGCGCCGATGTGGCGGCGCACGGCTATGAGGGCTTCACGCTGACAGGCTGAGGCGAATGGGCTAAACGGCGCCCATGGATATCGAAGCCCTCCGCCCCCACGCCCACCGCGTCCTGCGCGACGCGGCGATCCCCGAATTGCCGAACCACTACAGCGGCAAGGTGCGCGAGAATTACGACCTGCCCGATGGCAGCCGCATCCTGATCTCGACCGACCGGCTGAGCGCCTTTGACCGCATCCTCTGCGCCATCCCCTTCAAGGGCCAGGTGCTGACGCAGACGGCGCGCTTCTGGTTCGAGCAGACCGCCGATATCTGCCCCAACCACGTCCTCTCCTACCCTGATCCGAACGTCGTCATCGGCAAGCGCCTGGACATCCTGCCGGTCGAGATCGTGGTGCGGGACTATCTGGCAGGCACCACCGGCACCTCCATCCTCACGCTCTACAAGGCCGGCCAGCGCGAGATGTATGGCGTGACCCTGCCGGACGGCATGCGCGACAATCAGCGCCTGCCTACCCCCATCATCACGCCCACCAGCAAGGAATTCGATGGCGGGCATGACGCACCACTGACGCCAGCGGAAATCCTGGAGCGCGGCCTGCTCACGCCCGCCCGATGGGAACAGCTTTCCACCTACGCCCTGGCGCTGTTTGCCCGCGGCCAGAAGATCGCCGCCGAGCGCGGGCTGATCCTGGCCGACACGAAATACGAATTCGGCACCGATGCCCAAGGCCGCATCATCCTGGCTGATGAGGTCCATACCCCCGACAGCAGCCGCTACTGGCGCGCGGCCAGCTTCCAGCAGCGCTTCGAGGCGGGCGAGAAGCCCGAGAGCTTCGACAAGGATTTCGTCCGCAGTTGGGTCGCCGCCCGCTGCGACCCCTATCACGACGACATCCCCGAAATCCCCGAGGAACTGATCCTCGGCACCGCCGCCGTCTATATCGAAGCCTTCGAGACCATCACCGGCCAGCGCTTCGCCCTGCCCGAGGGCGAGGGCCCGGTGCTGGAACGCGTGCGGGCCAATCTGAAGCCCCACTTCACGCGCTGAACGGCACCGGATGCAGCCCCGCATACCAGTCGCCGATCGCGCTCGATGTGGCGAAGCCGACCTCGGGATGCGCGGCCAGTTCCTGCATCATGGCGGTAAATGATTCCATCCGGCGCGGCACGCCGATCACATGCGGATGCAGCGCCACCGTCATCACCCGCGTGCGGGAGAAGCCATCCCGCGCGAAGAAGGCCACGCTGTCCCGGATGCGATCGGCCATGCGGCGGCGTCAGGAGGGCGCGCGGCTCGCACCCCCCGGCATGCGGAGCGGCGCGACGGGGGCGTGCTCTCCTTCGGGCAGATGGGCGGGCTGCTGCTGCCGCTGATCTATGCGCTGCTGCTCTGGCTCAGCGGCAGCCATGGGCTGGGCTTCGCCATTTGCGGCCTGCCGGCGCTGGTGGTGGGGATCGTGCTGATGCGGCGCCCGGCATCCGGGGAAGCCGCCGCGCGTTGATGAGCGGGAGACAAAAGCGCCCCGCCATGTGCATATGTCCGACAGCCGCCAACTCCTCATGGAACAACCGCTTGCGCTGGGGACCATATTGGCAACGCGGAGCGATCCTGGCCCTGGCGCTTTTGCTGGCGCCGCCCTCCCTGCCCCAACCCGTCAATGACACCCCGCTGGAGGAGCCGGCGGCAACCCCCTATCGCGCCCGCATCCCCGATACCGGCGACGCCACGCTCGATGCCCTGCTGCGCGCCACCTCCAACCTCATCGCGCTGCAGGATGTGGCGCCCACGGATGCCGAGGGCCTGACCGCCCGCATCGCCGCCGAGCCGGACAGCCTGCGCCCCGTGCTGGATTCCGAGGGCTATTGGGCCGCGCAAATCGCCATCAGCCGCGACGGCACCGAGGTGGAAATCCGCGTGACGCCCGGCCCCCGCTACACGCTGCGCCGCATCGCCGTGGAGGGCAGCCCCGCCCCCGATCTCGCCCCCGGCGCCCCCGCCCGGGCCGAGGATGTGCTGGGGGCCGAGGCGGCCCTGCTCACGCAGTTGCGGCGCGACGGACACCCGCTGGCGCGCATCGAGCGGGTCGTCACCGTGGATCACCCGGCGCGCGCCATGGATCTCGCCTTCACCATCGCCCCCGGCCCCCGCGCCGATTTCGCCAACCCCGAAGTGACGGGCACCGAGCGCGTGAACCCCGAAGTGGTCCGCCGCGTCGCCGCCCTGCGCCTGGCCGAGCAAAGCTACAGCCCCGAGCGCCTGGCCCGCGCCCGCGCCGATGTGGCAGCACTTGGCCCATTCGCCTCCGTCCGGATCGAGACGGGCCAGGCGCTGGATGCCAAGGGCCGCCTGCCGGTCACGGTGAATCTGCGCGAGCGCCCCTTCCGGGTGATGAGCGCCTCGGCCGCCTATGAAACCAATTTCGGCGCCTCGGTGCGGCTGGGCTGGCAGCATCGCAATTTGATGGGCGGCGCGGAGAATCTTCGCGTGGAATTGGAAGCCAGCCGCATCGGCACGGACCCCCATTTGCTCAATGCCCGCGCCGCCGTCATCTGGCGGCAGCCGCTGCCCTTTGGCTGGGATGGCACGCTGGTCGGCGGGCCTTCCTTGGTGCGAGAGAGGCTGGAGAGCTATGACCGCAACGCCTTCATCTTCAACCTGGGCCATGAACGCCGCCTGGGCGACCGCTGGACCGTCTCCACCGGCCCCATCGCTGAGCTGGGGGAGAGCGGCGAGCCGGGCGGCGCGCTCAGGCCTTACCAATTGGCCGGCTGGGCCTTCGGGGCGCGCTTCGACAGCACGCAAAGCCTGCTTGACCCGCGCTCTGGGCTGCGGGCGCAGGGCAGCGTCACCCCCTCCTACGCGTTCCAGGACAGCACGGCCTATCTGCCTCTGCGCCTGAGTGGTTCCACCTATCTCGACATCAGCGGCGATGGGCGCAGCATCCTGGCCTTGCGCGCGGCGATGGGCAGCCTGGTGAACACCACCGCACCGAATGTGCCGCCCAGCCAGCGCTTCTATGCGGGCGGCGGCGGCTCGGTGCGCGGCTATGACTTCCAGTCCATCGGGCCGCGGACCGCGCAGGGCAAGCCCGCCGGCGGGTCGAGCCTGCTGGAAGGTTCCATCGAATGGCGGCAACGCTTTGGCGAGAGCTATGGCGCGGTCGCCTTCGTGGATGTCGGCGCGGTGGGTAGCAGTTCCTTCGCGCCCACGGATGAGCTGCGTATCGGTGCCGGGCTTGGCTTTCGCTATTACACCGCCATTGGGCCCATCCGCGCCGATCTCGCCATCCCGCTGGTGCGGCAGCAGGGCAGCGGCGCCTTCGGGCTTTATGTCGGCATTGGGCAATCCTTCTGATGCGGCGCTTTCCGCTCATCCTCCTCACCCTGATGGCGCTGCCCGTGCTGCTGCCCGTGCTGCTGCTGGGCGTATTGCTGACGCCCTGGGGGCTGGGCCTGGCGGCGGGTTTCGTGCCGGGGCTGCGGGTGGAGGGGATTTCCGGCCCGCTGCCCGCCCGCCTCGCCGTCGAGCGCCTGAGCCTGAGCGACGGCAACGGTGCCTGGCTGGAAGTTGAGGGCGCCGAAATCCGCATCGCCTGGCGGGAGGTATTCGCCGGGCGGCTGCGCCTGGAAACCGTGGCGGCGCGGCGGCTCGCGCTGCATCGCCTGCCGCCCGCCGCGCCCACCACCGGGCCCGCGCCTTTGGCGCTGCCCAGCCTGCCGCATCTACCGCTGGCCATCCGGATCGGGCAGCTCGACCTCACGCGGATCGAGCTGGGCGAGGACGTGCTGGGGCAATCGGCCACGCTGTCGCTGGGTGGCTCGCTGGCACTGGAGGCGGCGCGGCTTTCGGCCTCGCTCGCGCTGCAAAGGCTGGACCAGCCCGGCAGCGCGCGGCTGGATCTGGCGCTGGATCGCGCGCTTCTCGCCGCCCGCCTTAACGCGGCCGAGCCGGCGGGTGGGCTTGTGGCGGCCCTGGCTGGCATGCCCGACGCATCCTTCACCCTGGACCTGACGCTGGACGGCCCGGCCAGCGGCGCGGCCTGGAGCCTGGATGCCACGCTGGGCGAAGCGCATGCCCGCTTCACGGGGGAGGCCAGCCTCTCCCCCCAGGGCGTGGCCGCGCTGAGCCTCACGGGCAGCGCCACGCCGGCCGGGTTGCTGCCACTCGCCGGCCCGGTCACGATGGATGCAGGGCTGCACGCTGCGCCGGATGGCGGGCTGACATTGGACCGCCTGGCCCTCGCCCTCCCCGCCGGGCAACTCACCGCCGAGGGGCGGCTTGGCGCGGATGCGGCACTCAACGCCAGCTTCCGGCTCCAGGCCGGGGCGTCCGAGAATTTCGCGGCCTGGCTGCCCCCCGGCCTCTCCTGGCGCGCCATCAAGGCCGAGGGCCAGGTGACCGGCACGCTGGCCGCCCCCGCCCTTGCCGTGACCCTCCAGGCCGAGGCCCCGAGCGGGCTGGGCGAGGCCGATGCCCTGCTGGGCGAGACCCTCCGCCTGCAAGCTCAAATCACCCCCGCCCGCATCGAGGCGCGGCTGGTGGGCGAATGGCTGGAAGCGACGCTCGCCGGCCCCATCCTGCCGCCCTTCGACCTCGCCTTCACTCTCATGCTCCGCGACCCGCCCGGCCTCAGCGGCGCGATCACGGCCGAGGGCCGCCTCACCGGCACCGCCGAGGCCCCGCAATTGCTGGCGGAATTGCGGGCCGACCGGCTGGAAGGCCAGGGCCTGGCCTTCGAGGCGATCCGGCTGACGGCCAATGCCTCGCTCAACGCCGTCCGGGTGGAGGGGGGGGGCAATTTCCAGTCCCGCCTGCTGAACCTCGCCATCGAGGCCAGCCGCGAGGGCGAGATGCTGCGGCTGGACCGGCTGGAGGCGCGCTTCGCGGAGGTCACGCTCGCCGGCTCCGGCCAGGGCAGCCTGCCCGCCGGCCCTTTCACCGGGGCGCTGCGGCTGGATGCGCCCGATCTCGCGCGGCTGGAACTCGGGCTGGCGGGACGGCTGAGCGCCGAACTGGCAGCCACCGCCATTGCGGGCACCACAGGCCCCGCCGCCCAGGGGCTGCGGCTGCGGCTGGAGGGCACCGGCGTCGGCTCCCCGGCTTTGCGCGCCGACCTTCAGGCGGAGGCGGAGGGCAGCCTGCAAGCCCTCGCCTTCCGCCTCGGGCTGAGCATGCCGGAAGGCGCGGTGAACCTGGCGGGCGATCTGGGCCTGGTGGGCGAGGAAGCGCGCATCACCCTGAGCCGGCTTGAAGCCCGCGCGGGCGCGGATGCGCTGACCCTCGCCGGCCTCGCGCATATCCGGGTGAACCAGGCGGGGGATGTCGCCCTGGAGCCGGCGCGCCTCACCAGCCGGCGCGGCGGCACGCTGACGCTCCAGGGTCGGGTTGAGGGCGGACAGGTGAATGGGCGGGCCGATCTCGCCGCCGTGCCGCTGGGGCCGCTGAGCGGCGGGCGGGCCACGGGCACCGCCTCGGGCCAGGTGGTGGCCTCGGGCCGCCTGGATGCGCCGCAGGTCGAGGCCAATCTGCGGGTGGAGGGGCTGCGGGCCAGCGCCGCACCGCAACTGCCCCCCGCGCAGCTCACCGCCACGGCGCGGCTGCAAGGCCAAACTCTGCAAGGTGGCGCGCTGCGGGCCGAAGCGCGGCTCACCGCCGGGCCGGCCGTGCAGCTGGATCTCACGGCGCAGCAGCCGCGCGGCCTGGGCGCGAGCCAGCCCTTCGAGGCCGCCTTGCGCGGAAGGCTCGACCTCGGCGTGCTGGCGCGGCCCTATCTGGCGGCGGGTGCTGATCGCGTGGCCGGGCGCGTGGCGCTCGACCTCCGCGCCAGTGGCACACCTTCCGAACCGGCGCTGACCGGCGGGGCGACGCTGAGCGAGGCGAGCTACGCCAACCCCATCTACGGCACGCGCATCGATGGCATCGCGGCGCGCTTCACGGCCCAGGGGCGGCGGCTGGTGGTGGAATCCTTCACCGGCCGCACGGGGGGCGGCGGCACCGTCTCGCTCCAGGGCTGGGTCGAACCATTTGGCGAGGGGCTGCCGGCGGAGTTCCAGCTGCGCGCCCAGGCAGCGCGGCCCCTTGGTGGCGCCCTGGGCGATGCGGTGCTGGATGCGGAGTTGCAGGTGAACGGGCCATTGCTCTCGGGCGGCAGCCTCGCGGGCCGGGTCAATCTGCGCCGGGCGGAGTTGCGGATCCCCGAAAGCCTCGCCTCCAGCGTGCCCAGCCTGGCGCCCGTGCGGCAGATCGGGCCGCTGCCGCCCGGCCGCCCCGCACCCGCCGCGCCGCCGCCTGCCGTCACGGCGCCCCGGCTGCCCATGGCGCTGGATGTCACCATCACCGCCCCACGCGCCATCTTCATCCGCGGGCGCGGGCTGGAGGCCGAATTGAGCGGCGAATTGAAGCTGGGCGGCACGGTGGCCGCGCCCATCCCCTCGGGCGGGTTCCGGTTGCGGCGCGGCAGCTACGACCTGGCGGGACGGCGGCTGGAATTCAGCCGCGGCATCATCGGCTTTGATTCCGCCAATTTCTCGCCCAGCCTGGACTTCCTGGCGAGCGCGCGCAGCCGCACCCACACCATCAACCTCACCATCACCGGCACCCCTGCCACCCCCCGGATCAACGTGACGGCCGAGCCCGAATTGCCGCAGGACGAAGCCCTGGCGCGCCTGCTGTTCGACCGCGAGACGGGGCGGCTCTCGCCCTTCGAAATCCTCACCATCACCCAGGCGGCGGCGCAGCTCGCGGGCCTGCCCACGCCGGGGCTGGGCGCGGTGGACCGGCTGCGGCGCGGCCTGGGACTGGATCACCTCGGCGTCGGCTCCGATGGGGGGGGACGTTCGGCGGTGCAGGCGGGCGGCTATGTGGCGCCCGGCGTCTATCTCGGCATCCGGCAGGGCACGGCGGGCGGCACGCCGGGCGTGGGCGTGCAGGTGGAACTCGCCCCCCGGCTGCGGCTGGAAGCCGAGACCAGCACCGGTCCGGCAGGGGACAGGCTGGGGATTACCTGGGAGCGGGAATACTAGAGCTTTTTCCGTTCGAAAGGGCTCACGGCAAAAGCTCCAGATCATTGAATCACGAGCATCTTTATCCGGTCAAACGATTCCGTTTGATCGGATGATGCTCTAGAGCTTTTTCCGTTCGAAAGGGCTCACGGCAAAAGCTCTATGCCGAGAGCCCTCGCGAAACGGGACTGGCCAAGCTCGGCGCCGTGCTCTCCTGCAACCGCGATGGCGCCTTCTGCGAGGGCTATGACCCGAAGCTGAAGCTGGAACGCACCCAGACCATCATGGGCGGGGCCAGCCGCTGCAACTTCCGCTGCACGCGGCAGGTGTGAGGGCGCGTCAGCCCGGCTTGGTCGGCGTCTTGCGCGTCCAGATCCGCACGATCTGCCAAATGAACAACACGCCCACCAGCACGATCAGCACTTTGCCGATCGGGTCCACATAGGCCTCGACATGCTCGTATCCCTCCTCCAGGACGTAGCCGAGGAGAGCCAGCGCGCCGACCCAGATGATGCTGCCCAGCGCCGTCCAGGTGTAGAACACCACGCGCGGCATCTCGATCAGGCCGGCGGGGATGGAGATCACGGTGCGGATGCCCGGCATCATGCGGCCCAGGAATACGGCCAGCGGACCCCAGCGGCGCAAGGCGACCTCGGCCTTGTCCAGGTCCTCGCGCAGCACGCCCACCCAGCGGCCATATTTCTCGCAAAGCCACCGCGTGCGCTCCGCCCCGAAGGCGCGGGCCAGTTCGAACCAGACGACATTGCCGGCCAGGGTGCCCAGCACACCCGCCACGATCACCAGAGGCAGCGACAACTCGCCCCGCGCGGCCGCGAAGCCGGCGAAGGGCATGATGAGTTCCGAGGGGATGGGCGGGAAAAGATTCTCCAGGAACATCAGCGCGAAGACGCCGAGATAGCCGGCGGCGGCAACCCAGGAGATAACGAGATCAATCATGGGTTCGTGACCTTGAAGATGCTGAGCGTGATGTGCCGCCCGCGCGTGTAGTTGAAGCCCGCCACCTGGCCGATTTCCAGCGGCGTAAGGCCAAGCGCCAGCGCCTCCCGGCGGAAATCATCCATCGCGCGATTGCCCACGGCGACGACACGGCCAGGTTCCTCGGCCAGGAAGCGCGCCGCATCCTCGCCCCGGCGCAGCAGTCGCAGCGCGCCGCCGATATGAAACAGCGTGGAAGGCTCGGCATGGCCGGTGATGCCGAAGCGCGCGGCGGGCAGGCCTGGCGCCTCGCGCGCCAGCACGGCTTCGAGGCGCGGAGCGATCCACAGCGCCTCGATCCGCGGGAAGGTGAATTGCATGATGCTGGTGTAGAGCGGGATCGCAGCCACCACGCCCAGCACCGCGGCCCGCGCCCAATGCGCGCGGTCCATCTCGCGCCAGACCAGCCAGACCAGCAGCGCGGCGCAGGGCAGGGCCAGCAGCGCGCCCAGCGGTTCATGCCCCGTGACGAACCAGGGCACAGCCAGCGCGACAATGCCGATGCCGAAGGCCACACCCGCCACGGCGCCCTTCATGGCGCGCTTCAGCCAGCGCGGCGGCTCGCGCCGCAGCGGGTCCATCGCCCAGACGGCGCCCAGCAGCATCAGCGCCGGATAGGTCGGCATGGTGTAGTGCGGCAGCTTGGTCGCCACCGCCTCGAATACCAGCCAGGTCGGGATGACCCAGGCGAGCAGGAAGCGCGTCACCGGCTGGCGGCGCTGCGCCCAGGCGGTGGAAAGCCCCAGCACCACCAGGAAACCCGCCGGGAAGGCCGCGATCAGGAAGCTCAGCAGGTAGAAGCCGGGCGGCCCCCAATGCTTTTCATCGCCCGAGCCGACCTTGCCCAACATGTCGTCACCAATGGCCTGGGTGAAGAAGCGGCCCTCGGTGGCAAGGCCGATGGCCACCATCCAGGGCAACACCATCAGGGCCATCAGCGGCACGCCCCAATGCAGGCGCAGCGGGCGGAACCAAGGGGCGCGGCGGTCGGAAATGGCGAGCGTGATGCCGGCCAGCAGCGGCACCATCGGCGCGATCGGGCCCTTGAGCAGCACGCCCACGCCCAGGATCACCCAGAAGGCGGCGGCGTGGCGCGCGGCGAATTGCTCGGGCCGCAGATAGGCGGCGCCAAAGAGGCCCATGGCGGCGGTGATGGTCGCCAGCAGGGCCGCATCGGTCTTGGCGATATGCGCCTCCACCATCACCACCATGCAGCCCGCCAGCATGGCGGCGGCCAGCAGCGCGGAGCGCCGCCCCACCAGCGTGCGGCCAAACTGGAAGGTGGCCAGCACGGCCAGGATGGCGCCCAGCAGCGAGGGGATGCGATAGGCCCAGATGTCACGCCGCGTGCCCAGGCCCGTGGCTTCCAGCAGATGCACGCTGGTCGCCTGCGCCCAATGGATGCCGACGGGCTTCTTGTTCCGCTCCTCATCGCCCACGCGGATATGGATGTAGTCGCCCGTATCCACCATCTGGCGCGTGGCCTGGGCGAAGCGGCTTTCATCGCGGTCCGTGGCGGGCGTCACGAAGAAGCCCGGCAGGAAAAGGCCAAGGCACAGCAGCACCAGAACCAGGCGCGGCCAGGATTGGGCGCGGGCGCTGATCGCGGTGATCCAGCGATCCATTCGGGCCAGGGATTGGGGCGGGAGGGTCGTCATGTCGCCGCGCGTCTAGCACGGGGGGGCGAGCACGGCCATAAAGCGCCGCATGAGCATTTCACCTGCACGCCGCGTCGCCGATCTCCTGCTGGAAGCCGTGCTGGAACAGCACCGCGCGCTGGAGGAGGCGCTGGACGGTATCTCCGCCGCCATCGAGCCGCGTGACAAAGCGGCCGGCCACCGGATCGCCGCCGCCGTGCTGCGCCGCACGGGCAGCCTGGATGCGGTGATGGAACCCTTCCTGCGCCGCAGCCCCCCTGCCCCGGCGCTCCGCGCGCTGCGGATTGGCGCGGCCGAATTGCTGCTGCTCGGCACGCCGCCGCATGCCGCCGTCGCCTCTGCCGTATCGCTGGTGCCAAAGCCGCTTGCCGGCCTGGTGAATGCCGTGCTGCGTCGCGTGGCCGAGCATGGGGCCAAGGCGCTGGAGGAGTTGGATACTGAGCGGCTGGACACGCCCACCTGGCTCTGGTCCGCCTGGCATGCGGCGCATGGCGCCTCGGTGCGGGCCATCGCCGCCGCGCACCGGCTGGAAGCGCCACTGGATCTCTCGCTCAAGCCCGGCGCCGCCCTGCCCGAGGGCGCGATCCTGCTGCCCAATGGCACGGCCCGCATGCCGGCCGGCACGCGCATCACCGAATTGCCCGGCTTCATCGCGGGTGAGCTTTGGGCGCAGGACGCCGCCGCCTCCCTTCCCGCCCGCCTGCTGGACGTGCAACCCGGTGAGCGTGTGGCCGATCTCTGCGCCGCCCCGGGCGGCAAGACCGCGCAACTGGCCGCCGCCGGCGCGCATGTGGTCGCGGTGGAGCGCGAGGGCGCCCGCATGCCCCGCCTGCGCGAGAACATGCTGCGCCTGAAGCTCACGCCCGAATTGGCCAATACCGACGTGATCGGCTGGAAGCCCGATGCGCTGTTCGACGCCATCCTGCTGGACGCCCCCTGCACCGCGACCGGCACGATCCGCCGCCACCCCGATGTGCCGCATCTCAAGCGCCCCAAGGATGTGGCGGTGCTGGCGGCGCAGCAACGCAACCTCCTGGCGGCGGCGGCCAGGCTGCTGAAGCCGGGCGGCAGGCTGGTCTTTGCCACCTGCTCGCTCCAGGCCGAGGAAGGCGAGGCGCATCTGGCGCATATCCCCGACGGGCTGCGGCTGGACCCGATCCGCGATGCCGAACTGCCCGGCATCGGCGCGACCGGGCCCGGCTACCTCCGCACCCGGCCAGATCTCTGGGCCGAGCAGGGCGGCATGGATGGCTTCTTCGCCGCCCGCTTCGTCAAGCTCTGACGATTATCTCGGCTGGCCCGCCGGGTTGTTCGGATCGAGCCCCAGGGCCTGGAGCGTCAGCGGATTGATCTGGCCGGTCCGCTGCAAGCCGCGCCCCTGCTGGAAGCGCTCCGGCGCGGCCTGGGGCGGCCAGAAACAGGCTGGCCACGAGGGAAATTGCACAAGGCGCAATGCCGGCGTGGGGCCGGCATTGCCGGTATCAGGCCGGACGCGGCCCGTTCAGCTTCAGCATGGTGAAGTTCAGCCAGCCCGCGAAGGTCACCCAGGCAAGGTAGGGCAGCATCAGCGCCATGCCCCAGAAGCTGATCGGCGCGAAGACAATGATGCAGGCCAGGATGGCAACCCAGAGCGCCATCAGGTCATACAGCGCCAGATCCGGCCGCCTCATCCCGAAGAAGAAAGCCGACCAGAGGAAGTTCAACACCAGTTGGATGCCGTAGAGCACCGTGGCCAGGCCAAACCCCGCCTCCTGCCAGATCAGCCAGCCGCTGAAGGCGATCATGATGAACAACACGCCCCAGGCCGGCCCGAACAGCCAGTTGGGTGGCCGCCACCAGGGCTTCTTCAGCCGCTCATACCATGTGCCGGGCGTGAAGATCGCGCCCGAGCAGGCGGTGGCGAAGCAGGCAAGGAAGAAACCCCCAAGGGGCAGCCAATCGGCCATTGTCAGCCCTCATCAAAGCCCAGGGCGAGGGCTTCGGCGCATTTCAGCGCCTGCACTGTCTCCGCCACATCATGCACGCGCAGGATATGGGCGCCTTGCGCCGCCGCCGCCAGGGCCATGGCAAGGCTTCCCGGCACGCGCTGCCCGGCCGCGGCCTCGCCCGAGATGCGTCCGATGAAGGCCTTGCGCGAGGCACCAACCAGGATGGTGCAGCCCAGATTGGCCAGCAGCGGCAACCGCGCGACCAGCGCCAGGTTATCCGCGATCCGCTTGCCGAAGCCCAGGCCAGGATCCACGCAGATGCGGCCGCGCGCAATGCCCAGCGCCTCCAGCGTCGCCACGCGCCCCTCCAGGAAACGCGCCACTTCCAGCGCCGCATCCTCATAGGCGATTTCGCGCTGCATGGTCCGGGGGTCCAGCGTTCGCATATGCATCAGGATGACCGGGCAGCGCGCCTGGGCCACCACGCGGATGGCATCGGGATCATGCCGCAGCGCGCTGACGTCATTGACGATCTCCGCCCCCGCCTCCAGCGCGGCGGCCATGGTCCGGGCATGGCGCGTATCCACGCTGACCGGTGCCGACTTCGCCAGGGCGCGGATCACGGGAAGAATGCGCGCCTGCTCCTCCTCCGGCGTCACCGGGGCTGCATCGGGCCGGGTGCTCTCACCGCCGATGTCGAGAATGTCGGCCCCCGCCGCAAGCATGGCATGGCCGCGCGCAATGACCGCCTCATGCGCCAGGTGCAGCCCATCGCCCGAGAAACTGTCCGGCGTGCAGTTCAGGATGCCCATGACGAGCGGCCTTGCGCGATGGCGCTCAATGCCGGCGAAGGGCTGCAAAGGGCGGGTCAGCCGCTCCAGCGCCGGGTGTTCCTCGGGCGGCGGGATGATGGCGCCGGCGGGTTCGCGCAGCAGCGAGAACGCAAAAGGCCCACCCTGCAACGGCAGGGCGAGCCCATCACGCATAGCGGCAAAGGCCGTTGGCCCCTGCAACAGGGCCAAGGGCTCCAACCACTCGGAGGACATCACCCCACCGGCTGCGGGTTCAGACCACCGCCGGTATCGGGGCGCGGGTTGCGCCCGGCACTCGGCACGCTGCCACGGCCAGCCGAAGTCGGCTCATCGGGGCGGCTGCGGATCACCGGCTCACCGCGCAGGACGGTGCGGATTTCGTCGCCCGAGAGGGTCTCGTATTCCAGCAGGCCCTTGGCCAGCCGCTCCAATTCCTCACGGTTTTCCGTCAGGATCTGGGTGGCGCGGGCATAGGCCTTGTCAATGATGCTGCGGATTTCGCTGTCAATGATCCGCGCGGTTTCTTCCGAGAGGTTCTTCGATTGCGTGACGGAATGGCCGAGGAAGACTTCCTGGCTGTTCTCGCCATAGGCGACCATGCCGATCTTGTCCGACATGCCCCATTCCGTGACCATCATGCGGGCCATGTTGGTGGCCATCTTGATGTCGCCCGAGGCGCCGTTGGACACCTTGTCCGAGCCGAAGACGACCTCCTCCGCGACGCGGCCGCCCATCGCCATGGCGAGTTCGGCGTTCATCTTGGATTTATGCTTGGAGTAGCGGTCGCCCGCCGGCAGGCTCATCACCAGGCCCAGTGCGCGGCCACGCGGGATGATGGTGGCCTTGTGCACCGGGTCGCACTCCGGCTCATGCATCGCCACCAGCGCGTGGCCGGCCTCGTGATAGGCCGTCATGCGCTTTTCATCATCGGACATGACGAGGCTGCGGCGTTCCGCACCCATCATCACCTTGTCCTTCGCGGCCTCGAACTCGGCCATGCCGACGGTGCGGCGGCCGGTGCGGGCGGCGAGCAGTGCGGCCTCGTTGACCAAATTCGCGAGATCGGCGCCCGAGAAGCCGGGCGTGCCGCGCGCGATGATCTTCGGATCAACGTCGGAGGCCAGCGGAACCTTCCGCATATGCACGCGCAGGATCTTTTCGCGCCCGTTCACGTCGGGATTGGGCACCACCACCTGGCGGTCGAAGCGGCCCGGGCGCAGCAGCGCGGGGTCCAGCACATCGGGGCGGTTCGTGGCCGCGATGATGATGACGCCCTCATTGCTCTCGAAGCCGTCCATCTCGACCAGCATCTGGTTCAACGTCTGCTCGCGCTCGTCATTGCCGCCGCCGAGGCCGGCGCCGCGATGGCGACCCACCGCGTCGATT
Source organism: uncultured Roseococcus sp. (assembly GCA_947084995.1). Lineage (GTDB taxonomy): Bacteria > Pseudomonadota > Alphaproteobacteria > Acetobacterales > Acetobacteraceae > Roseococcus. Next base: position 6,146 of record CAMTUX010000030.1, on the reverse strand, counting down.
TCGTCAATGAAGATCAGGCAGGGCGCGTTCTTCTTCCCCTGCTCGAACATGTCACGCACGCGGGATGCACCCACGCCCACGAACATCTCGACGAAGTCGGAGCCGGAGATGGTGAAGAAGGGCACGTTGGCCTCACCCGCGATGGAGCGGGCCAGCAGAGTCTTGCCGGTGCCGGGGGGGCCGACAAGCAGCACGCCCTTGGGGATCTTGCCGCCCAGCTTCTGGAACTTCGCGGGGTCGCGGAGGAAGTCCACGATCTCCTCAAGCTCGGCCTTGGCTTCGTCAATGCCGGCGACATCCTCAAAGGTCACGCGGCCGTGCTTTTCGGTCAGCAGCTTCGCTTTGGACTTGCCGAAGCCCATGGCACGGCCGCCGCCGCCCTGCATCTGGCGCATGAAGAAGATCCAGACGCCGATCAGCAGCAGCATCGGGAACCAGGAGATCAGGATTTGGAACAGCGGGTTCACCTCACTCTCCTCCGGCCGGGCAACGACGCGCACGCCCTTCTCGGTGAGGCGAGAGATCATCGCGGGATCTTCGGGCGTGAAGGTCGAGAAGCTGCGGCCATCGGCGAGTTGGCCCGAGACGGTGCGTCCCTGGATCACCACATCGCGGACCTGGCCGGCATTCACCTCGTTCAGGAAGTCGCTATAGGCCACCTGCATCTGGGCGCGGTTGTTCGGGCCCGAGGGCTGGAACAGGTTGAACAGCGCCACAAGCAGCAGCGCTACGATCACCCACAAGGCCAGGTTGCGGCCGAAATTGCTCACGTGTCGCATTCCCCTTCGCCGGGCATTGGGCCGGCATTTGGTGAACATGGTATCGCAACCACCCGAGGTAATGCCCGGTTGTCAGGAAAATCACCCCAGAGGGTGACATTCCGTGACAGGCCCGGCGAGCGGCGCGAAGTCCAGCGGATAGAAGATCGCTGATTCCCATGCATCGTAGAACAGATGGGGCACCAGGGCCAGCTTTGCATCACCCAGGCTTCGCAGGGCTGGCAGCGCTGCCAGCGCGGCGGCGGGCAGATGCCGGAACCGGGCGCGAAACGCGGCCGCATCGGCGCCAAGCGGGCCAAGCTGGTAGCCCTCCGGCGGGGCTGGGCAGCGGAAGCGGCCATCCCAAAGCCCCGCCTGCCAGCCGCCGGTCGCGGCTTCGCGCACCAGCCAGCGCCCGCCGCGTAGCCAGCGGGCGCCGCCCAATGTGCCGAACCCCCGCGCCAGCAGGGCCGCCACGGCGCTCTCGCCCGGCGCATGCGCGCTGCCCCCCACGGCGCGGATCAGCCCCGCCATGACCCGCTGCGCCGTGGCATCCCGGCCCAGCGCCCCGGGCGTGATCTCGGCGCAGCCCTCAGGCAAGAGGCGCACCGCCAGCGCCATGCGCGCCGCGACCTCCGCCGCCTGGCGGGCGCGGCGGCGCGCGAAGGGGGCGGGGTCAATCCCGCCGGCACCCGCCTCGCGCAGCCGGCCGCGGGCGAAGCGGGGATTCTGGTTGGATGGGTCTTCCAGCGGCGCCAGGCCCCAGCCCTCCAGGCTGGCGGCGAGCCTCGCCTTGGGCATGGCCAGCAACGGCCGCAGGATCAGCGCCCCGGCTGCCACCGAAACCGGGGCCATCCCCGCAAGGCCCCTCGCCCCGCTGCCACGCAGCGCCCGGAACAGGATGGTTTCCGCCTGGTCCTCGGCGTGATGGGCAAGCAGCAGATGCGGCGTCCCCGCCTCCATGCACGCGGCCAGCAAGGCCGCGCGGCGCCCGGCGCGGGCGCGTTCCTGCAGGCGTGGCCCGGCGGGCAGGCCAAGCGGCAGGACGCGGCTGGCAATGCCCCGCTGGCCCAAGGCCATGGCCGTGGCGCGTGCCTCATCGGCGGATTCCGGCCTCAGTCCATGCTCGACGATGAGCGCGAGGATGCCCCCCCCGCGCGCCCGCGCCCAGCGATCCGCCAGCCGGGTCAGCGCAAGACTATCCCCCCCGCCCGAACACCCCACGGCCAGCAGCGGCGTAAACGGCCCCAACGGCGCCATGAGTTCGGCAAATTCAAAATCGGAGATGCAAGAACCTGAGGTTCTCGCCGGGGGCGAGGGGCGGAACCCCTCGTCATCCCCTACCGGCACTGCCCCCGCTGCCGCGCCGCATTGGCGCGCTCCAGCATCGGCCCGGAGAGATTGGGGAACTGGCTGCGAAGATCGTTCAGCGTGTCACAGGATTCACGCCGGTTCCCCAGGCCCTGGAAGGAGGTGGCCAGGCCGATCAGCGCCTCGGGTGCCCGCGGGCCGGTGCGGGCGCGGGTATAGGCCTCGTTGAAGGCGATGGCGGCATTGCCGAAATCGCGCCTGCCGATCAGCGCCTCGCCCAGAAGCAGGTGGCCCGCCACGACGGGCGCGCCGGAGCGGGCGGCCAGCGCCTCGCGGGCGGCGGCTTCGGCGGTGGCGTAATCACGCCGGCCAAGCGCCGCCTGGCCTTCGGCCAAGGCGCGGTCTGGCGTGCGGGGTGCCGCAGCGCCGGTGCTGGCGGTGGGCGGGGCGGCCGGGCGGACCGCAGCCGCGGCCCCACCACCAGTGGGACCACCACCTTGGCCGAGCCGGAAATCCATGTCGCCGCGCAGTTTTTCCAGATCCTCGGCGAAGCGCCGGTTCTGGTTCTCAAGCACGTCCACGCGGCCACGCTGCCGGCGGACTTCCTCCTCCAGCGTGTTCACGCGGTCCAGCAGTTGGCCAATGAGTTCACCACTGCCCGAAGGCGCGCGGCCCACCGGCGGGGCGACGGCACCGCCCCGGCCACGCAACTGCTCCATTTCCTGCCGCAATTGCAGGATCTGGTTTTGCAGGGCGATGCCCTCGCGGCTGTCCATCTGCGCTGCCGCCGGCCCCGCGAGGCCGAGCAGGGCAACCGCCAGCATCAGCGGGCGGATGGGAAAACCGCGATCAGCCAGGGATGCAACCACGCCCGCCCAATCCCGCCTGATCAGCGAACGACGGTGACGGCGCGGCGGTTCTGCGCCCAGGCCTGCTCGTTCGAGCCGAGCGATTCCGGGCGGTCCTTGCCGTAGCTGATGGTCTGGATGCGGGTGCCGGCCACGCCGCTCGCCACCAGCACATCACGCGCTGCATTGGCGCGGCGCTGGGCCAGCGCCAGGTTGTATTCACGCGTGCCGCGCTCATCGGCATGGCCTTCGACCATCACCTGCACCTGGGGGAACTGGCCCATCCAGCGCGCCTGGCGCTCCAGCACGGGGCGCTGGTCAGCGCGGACGCTGCTGCGATCCGTGTCGAACAGGACGCGATCTCCGATATTGGCCACCAGGTCTTCCTGGCTGCCTGGACGGGCGCTGCCAGCGCCGGCGCCCGCACCGGCCGTGTTGGCCATATTATCCGGATCGGACGAGCAGGCGACGAGCAGGCCGGCGGCCGCGAGGGCGGCGAGAAGGGTTTTCGTGGCGGCCATGGTCATCTCCTTGCTGGCTTTCAGACTCCGGCGCACGATTTTCTTCGCACCCGCAGCATACCGAAGCATTCCCCTACCCGCGCCACATGGCGCAATCAAGGCGAAAGCTGTGCGCCGGCGGCATGGTGACTATTCGTGACATGCCGCACCTCAACTGATCAATGGCGACCAGCTCGGGTCCGTCGCGTCGGTCGGCGTCACCACCTGGCGCTCATTGAAGCCGGCTATGTCAATCGAGGAGAGGCGGGCCGAATAGCCGGTACCACGCTGATCGCGCGAGGCGGTCTCGCGGTAGAACATCAGCACGCGGCCATTGGGCGCGAAGGTCGGCCCCTCCATGCTCCAGCCCTCGGAGAGAATCCGCTCGCCCGAGCCGTCGGGCCGCATCACGCCGATGGCGAATTGCCCGCGCGCGATGCGGGTGAAGGCGATGAGATCGCCGCGCGGCGACCAGACCGGAGTGGCATAGCGGCCATTGCCGAAGGAAATGCGCCGCGCGCCGCCACCGCCCGCATCCATCACATAAAGCTGCTGGTCGCCGCCACGATCCGAGTTGAACACGATCTGCGCGCCATCCGGCGAGAAACAGGGCGAGACGTCGAGGCCGGGCGAATTGGTCAGCTGCCGCTCCCGCCGCGAACCGAGATCCACCAGGAAGATATTGGCATCGCCGCCACGAATGGCCGAGAGCACCACGCTGCGCCCATCGGGCGAGAAGCGCGGACTCAGCGTCATGCCGCCAAAATTGCCCAAGACCTCCTGCCGGCCGGATTCGAGGCTGAACAGGTACACGCGCGGCTCGTTGCGCTGGTAGGACATGAAGGCGATCTGCGTCGCGTTCGGGTGGAAGCGCGGCGTCAGCGCCTGGAACTGGCCATCGGTCAGGAAGCGGTTATTCTCGCTATCCTGGTCCATGATGGCCAGGCGCCGGATGCGGCGGTCGCGCGGGCCGGTCTCGGCGATATAGGCGATGCGGGTGTTGAAATAGCCGCTCTCGCCCAGCATGCGCTTATAGATGTCATCGGAGATGATATGCGCGATCTGCCGCCAGTTGCTGGCCGTCGCGTTATAGGCGGTGCCGAGCGCCTGCTGCTCGGGCAGGATATCCCAGAGGCGGAATTCCACGCGCAGCCGGTCCCCGCTCGCATCCACGCGGCCGGTGACCAGCGCCGCGGCGCCGATCACCCGCCAATCCTGGAAGCGCGGCGTGGCGGCGGCAGCCTCGGCCGACTGGATGAAGGCCGCGCGCTCCACCGGGCGGAACAGGCCAGAGCTGCGGAGGTTGTTGGTGATCACCTGCGCGATCTGCGCCCCCAGCCGCGCGCCATCGCCGCCGGTGCCGGCCATGTTGGGGATGGCGATGGGAATGGGCTCGGTCCGGGCGCGGGTGATGTCCACGATGGTCGGCTGGCCGCTTTGCCCGGCCGCCGGCCAGGGCGTGGCCCAGATTCCAGGCGCGACGAGGCCGGCGGCGAGGAACGAACGGCGGTTGATCGTGGTCATGCGAGGCTAACTCCGAACTCAGGGAGCTTTTGCCCGATTCTTGGCAAAAGGTGAATCTCTCCTTGCGTGACCAGGTGGACATGATCGGCCGGGCCGAGTGGACATGATCGGCCGGGCCGATCGCGCGGATCGGCATCCCCCGATTGAGCGGCCGCCGATACTCTGCACAATATCTTCGCAGGAGGATATTTCCCATGATCAAGTTCATTGCCGCTGGCATTCTGGCCAGCTTCATCGCACCGCTCGCCGGCACCGCCCAGGCGCAGACGAGCTGGACCGGCGCCAGCCTCTCCATCTCGGGCAATCGCAGCAATGGCTGCGACCTGCGCGTGGTCGAGGTCACGCATTCCGGCAACACGCTGAGCTCGGTGCGCTTTGTCGTGGCGAACCGCGCCCAAGCCGCCGTGCGTGTGACGGCCGAGGTCACCATGACCGGCAATAACCAGCGCAAATCGGGTAACATCTCCGGGGTGATCGCCGCCGGCCAGCAGGCGACGCTGCAGGGCTTCCACCCCTTCGGCGGGTCGCTCGCCGGCAGCACGATGGCGCTGCGCTTCCTGGGCTGCTCGGCAGGCTGAAGCGCCTCAGCGCAGGCCCAATTCGCGCGGGTTGAAGCGGAACACCGTGTTCCGCAGCGCATCCAGCCGCTCACGCGGCAGGGGCAGCGGGTTGCAGCGCGGGTCCAGCAGGGCGCGGCGCGCGGCCTCGAACACCATGCGCGCGCGCGGCTCGGTCGGCACGCCGCCATTGGGCAGCACCTGCCGCACCGTGCCATCCGCATCCGTCACCACGCGCAATTCCACGATGATGCTCTGGATATTTGGCGCGCCGGCATCCACGGCCCAGCATTCGCCGATCTTGTCGGCCAGGCCCGCGCGTTCGGCCGCCGTCAGATTGGCCGTGCCCTGCGGCGCGCCGCCGCCCTGCTGGGGGGCGCCGGGGGCGGGGTTGGCCCGCGCCGTGGGCGGCGTTTGCTGCTGCTGTTGCTGGCGCAGGCGCTCCAGCGTGTTCAGCACGGATTGGCTGCGCTCCTCAGGCCGGGCCACGGGGGGCGTCTGGCTGGTGCCGGGCGTGCGCGCAGGCTCGGGCGGCGGCGGCATGGGGGGCGGCGGCAGCGGCAAGGGCGGCGTGGGGCGCGGCGGCGTGGGCGGAGATCGGAAGAGCGTCGTGTAGGGAAAGAGTGTTATCCAGGACGTGTAGATCTC
>CAMTUX010000029.1:0-74210 GCA_947084995.1 uncultured Roseococcus sp. | reverse complement strand
TGACCTCAAGGCGCATCATCTCGCTCACCAGACCTTCACCGACGCCGACGCTCTCGACCGCAGCATCCACCACGGCGTCGACGCACTGAACAGGGAGCGCAATGTCGATCCGTTGGCCAAGGCAAGAGTCTCTGCTTAGGTTCTGCGGGCACTTACCTCAATCAGAGGATTGACCGCGGCAAGGGTGACGATAGCGAGGTGGTTCCTTGCTGCCTTCTCGAAGCACGTTGCGACGCGACGGAACTGCTTCAGCTTGCTGAAGCAACAGACGCCGTCCGATTGGTCCTCCGAGGCCGATATCGGCACCATCGTGCGTCCCACGCGGGAAGGCACGGACGAAGAACATCCGGCCTGTGGCACGGGCGCAGATGGGCCAGCTTCACCGTAACCGTCGCACCGCCGATCAGCACCACCTCATGGCTCCAGTCGAACTGGCAGGCCTCGCCCGGCGCGAAGCTCAGCGGCACAATCGTCGCCGCGCGGTCGCGGCCTCGGGCATACCGCCGGACCGCGTCATAGCCGCCCGTGAACCCCAGGCCGCGCAACGCCTCGAACACCCCGATCAGCGTCAGCCGCTCGCGCACGGGCTTGGCCTCGTTCGACGCGAGAGCCGCATCCAACTGCTCGCGCCAGGCGCCAGGACGCGGCATCGGCTGGTGCTCGCGCTCATACTGGAACTCCGTCGCCTCGGACCGGATCACCTTTCGCACGGTTTTGCGCGAGACGCGCCGCTCGCGGCAGATCGCTTCGATCGACTTCCCCTGGACAAAATGAGCCCGACGGATCCGCGCAATCGTCTCCACAACCAACATCCCAATCCAGCCCTCGATCATCACGAGAGCCAACTTGAACCCCATCGCCAGGGGGGGGCGATTGAACGCCGATTACCCCGCTAGCAGGCTGTCGGATTCAGGCCGAAAAACAGCTTCAAACGTAATGCTGTGACCCCGTTGCGCCCAAAAAAGACCGAAAATTTCCGGAGCGCAGCCAATCGCAGGCAAAAAATTACATGAAAAGTTCCAATCCGACCGCGTGCTAGACCATGATGCGTTCGCTTGCGCTCACTTTCATGGTCTCGCCACTGCTGAGAGCGGGATTCAACGTTTTCGGCGATTCCGCCTCAACGCATCCCGCTCTAACGGGGTCCCTTTTCCACGCCTATTCGCAGCCTGATCGACCACCGCCGAGAAGCCGGCCTTGGCATCGCGCAACTGAACCTCGCGCATGACGCGATACTCCCGCGTGACAACAGTGGTCACACAGGACGACACGGGGCGCACAGCCAATTCCCGGCAGCCGCGCCGTGCGCCGCGGCAGATCCAGCATCCCCCAACGCAGCGCAGCCAGGCCCATGCCGCGCCCTGGTGAATGCCGCGAAACTACGCTGGCGCATCGAGCGGGATTACCAGGACCTCAAGCAGGAAGTCGGGCGTGGTCACCACGAAGGCCGAGACTGGCGGGGCTTCCACCACCACGCCACTTGTGACACGGCAAGACTAGAGCATTTTCCGTTCGGAAGGGCTCACGGCAAAAGCTCTAGATCATTGAATTACGAGCATCTTTATCCGATCAAACGATTCCGTTTGATCGGATGATGCTCTAACCCTGCTCCAACTCGCTGTCCCAATACAGGTAGTCGCGCCAGCTTTCATGCAGATGGTTGGGCGGGAAGCTCCGGCCATTTTCCTGCAATTCCCAGCTGGTGGGCTGGCGCGGCACCTGGCGGGGCAGCATGTGGCATTCCTTGGGCAGCATGCTGCCCTTGCGGAGATTGCACGGCCCGCAAGCGGCCACGACATTCTCCCAACTGGTCCGCCCGCCGCGTGAGCGCGGGATCACATGGTCGAAGGTGAGTTCCTGCGCGGGCAGGTCATCCCCGCAATACTGGCACCCGAAGCGGTCCCGCAGGAACACGTTGAACCGCGTGAAGGCCGGCCGTCGCGCTGCCGGGATGTATTCGCGCAGCGCGATCACCGAGGGCAGGCGCAGGGCGAAGGAGGGCGAATGCACCTGCGTCTCGTATTCGCTGAGCACCGAGACGCGGTCCAGCACCACCGCCTTCACCGCATCCTGCCAGGACCAGACCGAGAGCGGGAAATAGGAGAGCGGGCGGAAATCAGCGTTCAGCACCAGGGCGGGAAACCCGCCAGGGCCAGTGATCTGGGGGATGAGACTGCCGTCGGGCAAACCAAACTCCTCCATGCCAGGCAGGTGGAGAGTTCCGGTCCGGGTGCGGCAAGGCCCCCGGATTCGGTTCGCCGCCTTACTAATGCTTATACTGCATCGCACCCTTGCCGCATTGCCGCAAGACAGGAATGGCGGCTTTCATCCCCCTGTCACAGAGCGTCCCTTCCTGGATTCGCCGCATGCCCTCCGGTTGCACCACGCGCTTCGCCCCCTCCCCCACCGGGCTCTTGCATCTGGGCCATGCCCATTCGGCGCTTTTCGCGGCCCGGGCGGCGGCTGGCGGCCGTTTTCTGCTGCGGATCGAGGATATTGACGCGACCCGCTGCCGCCCGGAATTCGCGCAAGCCCTGCTGGAGGACCTGGCCTGGCTCGGCCTCACCTGGGCCGAGCCGCCGCGCGTGCAATCCACCCGCATGCCGCATTACCGGGCGACGCTGGACGGATTGGCCCGGCGCGGCCTGCTCTACCCCTGCTTCTGCACGCGCGGCGACATCGCCGCCGCCATCGCCGCCGCCCATGGCCCAATGGGTGGTTCCGCCGCGATCTATCCCGGCACCTGCCTGCATCTGCCCCGCGCCGAAGCCCAAGCCCGCATCGCCCGGGGCCAGCCCTACGCGCTGCGCCTCAGCACCGCCCGCGCCCTGGCCGAGACCGGCCCCCTCGCCTTCACCGACCGGATCCATGGCCCGCGCCGCTGCACGCCAGAGGCGCAGGGCGATGTGGTACTGGCCCGCAAGGACATCCCCGCCTCTTACCATCTCTGCGTCACGCAGGATGACGCGGAACAGGGCGTCACGCTGGTCACGCGTGGCGAGGATTTGCTGGAAGCGACCGACATCCACCGCCTGCTTCAGGCGCTGATGGGCTGGCCGGAGCCACGCTACGCGCATCACCCCCTCCTCACCGACGCGCAAGGCAAGCGCCTGGCCAAGCGCGACCAGGCGCCCACGCTGCGCGCCATGCGCGCAAGTGGCATGAGCCCGGGGGCGGTGCGCGCCGCCGCGGGTTTTCCCTAGCACTACAGTTGCGATTTCCGACAGTGCGCTGCTTGAGCGGCGGCCTGGTGGGCGCATCTCCAGAGTGACCACGCGACAAGGTGTGCGGGTTGGATGCGTCGTCGGGCGAGTCGTGTTGCTATGCGCCGGATTTCCTGGACCGACCAGCGGAGGAGAGGCGGGTCTGCGGCATCCGCCTCGCCGGTGTTTTTTTCGGCGTGGCCGCAACCGCATTGGCCTTGTTGCGGATGATCGCCATCATGGCGAAGGCGAGCATCACCAGCGAGACATGCCGATGCCAGCCATGCCAGGAGCGGGTCTCGTTGTGATCGAGGCCAAGCTCGTTCTTGGCGGTCTCGAAACTGTCCTCGATGCACCAGCGATGGGGCGCTTCAGGCCAACGGTGGCGATGCTCTCAACGAGTTCGAGGAAGACCTTCCGGCTTCGTACCCGCGGGTTCACGATATCGATCCGATTGATGGGTATCATGCGGATCCTGTCGGGCGCTGGCGCGTTCATGCTGCGACCTCCAGAACATCCACACGGCCTGTCATCTCGAACAGGGCGTCGAGGGTGTCGAACCGAAATGCATCGAGGAACACGCCATTGGCCTCGGACAGGCGCATGCTGAACAGCGATGCGGCGCGGCGGGGCAGAAGGTAGAAATCGAGAATCGACGCATTTCCGCTATCCAGGCGGACCGCGATGGTGAGATCGGGCCGATGCGCATCATCGAGACAGATGGCCCAGCGTCGCGCTCCGGCACCTGTCTCGTGGCAGCGCGCAAGGACGATGGAGGCGGTGAACTCCCCATTCACCGTCAGGACGCCGGTTTCCTTCGAGCGCGCCACGGTGCCGCCAGCGGCTACGATTCCCGCAATGGTCTTCTCAACGATGTCGGGGTGCATCGCCCGGAGCGTTCGATTGATCTCGACGTAACTGTAGTCGCGTTCGGGCGTGTACCCGATCAGCGCATAGGCGCGCAGCAGGCCCTTGAAACGGGACTGGTAGACGCTGCTCGATGGCAGGCCCTCAGCCTCATCGATGATGAGTCCTGAGAGCGTGCCCTCGGCAGTCAACAGGCCACGCAGGCCATCCAGCATCTCATCATTCGACATACGCTGCGACCGCGCGATGATGATGGCCTGGACGGCGTTGAAAAGGGCACGATCCACGCAGGCATCGTGACCGGCGGTTCCAGCCCTCAAAATGAACGACATCGGTGAAGCGCCGGCCTTGATCTGGGGCCGATAAATATCTATCTTTGGTAGGTATCAATGGAGGCGCCACACATGGACACCGCCAAGCTGTTCTGGACGGGCCGGTCGCAGGCGGTCCGGCTGCCCAAGGAGTTTCGCTTTGAGGGTGAGGAAGTCCGCATTCGTCGGCATGGCGACGCGGTGATCCTGGAGCCGATCGCATCGGACTGGGCATGGCTCAACACCGCCGTGGGACAACTGGACGAAGACGCCGCCCGGGCTGCGGGGGAGCAGATTGGGCAGCAGGATCGCCCAGCGCTGGATGCCCTGTTTCGCTGATGGCCTATCTGCTGGATACCAACGCCGTCATTGCCTTGTTGAAGGACGCAGACACGCCAATCGGGCGGCGTGTGCGGCTGTGCCAGCCGGCCGACGTGTTCGTCTCCTCGATCGTCCTGCACGAGCTGTTCTACGGCGCCTTCAAGAGCGCGCGGACCGAGCGCAATGTCGCGCTGATCGACGGACTGCGCTTCGGCGCGCTGGAGTTCAGCCGCGAGGACGCCCGCGATGCTGGCGAGGTTCGGGCAATGCTTGCGGCAAAGGGCACTCCGATCGGGCCGTATGACGTGCTGATCGCGGGGCAAGCGCGCGCCCGCGGCCTGGTGCTGATCACACGCAACACGGACGAGTTCGCGAGAGTCCCCGGGCTGCTGATGGAAGACTGGGAGGCTGAATGAAGGTGGGCAAGGGAGCATGTTGTGGCTCCGGCCCTTTCCGCCCATCGGCCTACTCTCCAAGGCTCCAGCCTGGAGACCGCCTGTACCGAATCCCACCTCATCCGCCACAGCATGCAGCTCCCGGACCCCAGGCATCCCCAAGGCGATCGCCTCCATTCACCGTGCATCACACCAAGGCACGGAATGCTGCCAGGAACGCCGCGACGTCCTGCTCGTCGTTATAGACATGCGGGCTGATCCGCATGCGGCCGAGCCGGGGCGCCACATGCACCTTCCGCTCCGCCAGCGCCTCGATCAGCCCCTGGCGCATGCCTCCGGGAAAGCCCAGGCTCAGCACATGCGGCGCGCGCAAGCGCTGGGCCGGGATCTCAACCCCCGTGCCCGCGAGGCCTTCGGCCAGCAAGCCAGTCAGCCAGCCCAGCCGGGCGCTAATCGCCGCGGCGCCCCAATGAGCCATCAACTCCATGCCGACCGAGGCCATCTCCAGCCCCATCAGGTGGTCACGCTCGCCCATGTCGAAACGCTTGGCGCCATCGGTGAAGCCGAGATCGGCCATGTAGGGCGTGGCCTCGGAGGAGACGCGGCGGCGGGAGGAGCCGGTCTGCTCCAGCGGCACGCCATCCTGCCAGCGCCTCGCGACATAGAGGAAGGCCCGGCCATAAGGCCCGAGCACCCACTTATAGGTCGGGAAGATCAGGATATCCGGGTCCAGCGCCGCCACATCCAGCGGCAGGATGCCGGCATGATGCGTGGCATCCACCAGCAGCATGGCGCCCGCCGCGCGCTGCGCCCTGGCCACCGCCTCCAGGTCAACCAGCCCACCATCCGCCCAATGCACGGAGGAGATGGAGACCAGCGAAAGCGGCGCGGCGCCAGGCCGGCGGATCGCGGCGAGGATGCCCTGCGTCCAGTCGCCATCCTGGGGCGCGACCACAGCTTCGACCGTGTATCCGCCCGCCTTGCCGTGCTGCAGCCATTCCAGCACCGGCGAGGAATGGTCGTCACCCAGCACCAGCACGCGGCTGCCGGCCGGCACCGGCAGGATGCGGCCGGCAACAGCAACGCCGTAGGATATGGAGGGGATCAGCGCCACATCCTCGGCCGCCGCGCCGATCAGCCGGGCGGCGGCGGTCCGGGCGCGGGCGAATTGCCCCGACATGTGCTCGGCCGTAATGCCCCAGGGCTGCGCCTTGCGCGCGATGCCCGCACGGCCCGCTTCCTGCACGGCATGCGGCAGCGGGCTCCATGAGGCGGCGTTGAGGTAGGCGACGTCGCGCGGAATGTCGAAGGCATCGCGCTGGCAGCCGAGCATGGTGCTTCCCCTGGATGTGTTGCGGGCAGTCTGCGCCCCGCATCCCCGCCGATCAACGCCGCACGGGATCAGGCGCCTTGCATGCGGGACGCGACGCCAGGCGCCAGCCAGCACAATTTCCCTGCCACGAAACAGGCCGCCAACGCGCCCTCCGGCGTCGTCAGCGCCAGGTCCCCGCGCAGGCCGGGCGCGATCCGGCCCCGATCGGTGAGGCCCAGGGCATCAGCCGGGTTGCTGGAGACCAGCGCCCAACTCGCCGCGAGGTCCAGCACGCCGCGCGCCGCCATGCGGAAGGGCGCCGCCAGCAGGGCGGGCCAGTGGTAATCGCTCGCCAGGACGGTGACGAGGCCGCGCTCGGCCAGGGGTGCGGCGCTGGCCCAGCCCAGATGGCTGCCGCCGCGCATCACATTGGGCGCGCCCATCACCACGGCTTCATCTGCGGCACGGGCATTTTCGGCCACATCCTCGGCCATCGGGAATTCGCAGATGGAGGCGCCGAGTTCGCGGAACAGGGCGCGGTCGCCCAGGATGGCGTCATCATGGCTCAGCATGGGGATGCCGGCGGCGTGGGCGGCCTGGGCCATCCGGGCGCGCATCGCCGGCACCTCGGCGCGGCGGCTGAAGGCGGCTTGGGCCAGGGCCACCAGTTCCGCCTCGCTGACGCCAGCGCGGCCGGCATATTTGCCGAGTTCCCTGGGGTCTTTCAGCTTCTTGACGATGCTGGGCGTGTGGTCATTGAAGCCCAGCAGATGGACCTGGCCGGCCCCCATGGCGGCGACCGCATCGGCCTCGGCCGCGAAATTATCGGCCTCGAAGCGCAGATGCACCCGCAATTCTGGGCCAGGTGGCGGGCTTCGCAGCGCCTCCAGCGTTGCGCGGAAGCTGGCGAGCGAGCGCAGCCCCGGCTCCCAGGAGAGGGTGATGCCGAGATAAGCCGTGGTGATACCCGAAGCGAGGCATTGCGCCGCCGCATCCCGCAGCGCGAAGCCTGCCGGGAAATCCACATTGGGGCGGGGTTGCAGCGCGCGCTCATGCGCATCGCCATGGATATCCACGATGCCAGGCAGCACCAGGAGCCCCGTGGCATCGAAGCGCCGCGCGGTCTGCACGCCCGGCGCGACAAGGCCCCCGGCCAGGGTCACATCGCCCCCGCCCAGCGCGCCGCCACGCAGCACGCTGCCGCCCGAGATGTTCCAGGACATGTTCAGAACTCCACCACCATTTGCGTGCGCCCGGCGGCATAGCGCGTCACCGTCGCATCCACCGGCTTGCCGGCGCCATCCACATTCACCGCCTCGCTCACCAGCACGGGGCGGCTGCGCGATTGCTGGAGCAGCTCCGCCTCCTCGGCACTCGGCATCTGGGCGGTGATGCGCGTCACGCGGCGGCGGTAATCGGGCACGCCACAGGCGGCCAGCGCATGGGTGATGGAGGAATTTTCGCGCAGCAGCTCCAGGATGCCGGGAAAGCGATCCGCCGGGAAATGATGCGCGCCGAGCGCGACGGGCCGGCCATCGGCCATGGCGATGCGCTCGGCCAGCGCCACCATCCGTCCACGCCGGATTTTCAGCAATTCGGCGATGCGCGGCTCGGCCGGAATTTCCGCGAGGCGGAGGATGCGGCCAGCCGGCTCCCGATTTTGCGCTCGGATGATCTCGCTGAACCGGGTGCGCGAATTCAGCGGATAGTCCAGCACATCCTCGGCCACGAAGCTGCCGCGCCCCTGCTCCACGCGCACCACGCCGCGCGATTCCAGCTCCTCCATCGCGCGGCGGATGGTGTGGCGGTTCACGCGGAAGCGCTGCGCCAATTCGGCCTCTGTCGGCAGGCGCTGGCCGGGGGAATGCTGGCCCTCACGGATCGCGGCCTCGATGGCGGCGCCGATCTGCCGCCAGAGCGCAATCCCCGCGCCACGATCCAGGGCGTGGCTGCCGAACGTCACGGAAGTTTCAACCAAGCCGGGGCTCCAGGGTGGCAGTAAGGGCTTGACCATAAACAAGCGGATATATAGTTGTCTAGACCAATGATGACTCGCCCAGAATGGATGGCCACCCTGGCCCGCGCTTCCGCCGATGAGCTGGAGGCTCAGTTGCTGGCCACGCCGCCGCTGCCCGCCCATCGCGTCATTCGCGGCCCCGAGATCGGGCTGAGCATGTTGCGCGGCCGGGCGGGCGGCGATGGCGCGGCCTTCAACCTGGGCGAGGCCACCCTCACCCGCTGCTCCGTCTCCTTGGGGGATGGCACACTTGGCCATTGCTGGCGGCTGGGGCGCGACAAGCGCGCGGCCGAAATCGCGGCCCTGCTGGATGCCTGCCTGCAACAGCCGCAATGGCGGGAAATCCTGCTGGCCTCCGTCATCACGCCCCTGCGCGAGCGGCAGGAGGCGGCGGCCGCACTCACTGCCCGCCGCGCGGCAGCCACCGAGGTACGCTTCGCCACCCTGGCCACGATGCGATGAGGCAAACAGCATGAAACCCGGCTTTGCCGACCCCGTCTTCGGCGCGCAGGAGGGGTTCTCCGCGCTGATGAACGCCATGGCGCATCCCGGCCGCATCCAGGATTGCGCCGTTCTGCGTGACCTGCCGGCTGGCCTGGAACCCGCCGCCGCCGCCGCGCTGCTGACGCTGGCCGATGCGGAGACCCCCCTCTGGACCGATGCCCAAGATGCGGCGCGCGACTGGATCGCCTTCCACACCGGCGCGCCCTTCGTGGATGTGGCGCATGCGCAATTCCTGCTCGCCACGCGGGGCATGCCGCGTCTCGCCAAGCTCAACCAGGGCAGCGACGAGACGCCGCAGGAGAGTGCGACGCTGATCCTGCAACTGCCGCATCTGGATGACGCCAAAGGCTGGCACCTGACCGGCCCCGGCATCGAGCACGAGCATCGGCTGGCCGCCCAAGGCCTGCCTGCGGATTTCCCCGCGCAATGGGCCGCCAACCGCGCGCAATTCCCGCGTGGGGTGGACCTCATTCTCTGCGCCGGCACGCGCCTCGCGGCCCTGCCACGCACCACCCGTCTTGCGGAGCACAGCTGATGTATGTCGCGGTGAAGGGCGGTGAGGCCGCCATCGAGGCCGCCCATGCGTGGCTGGCCGAGCGCCGGCGCGGCGACGAAGCGCTTCCCGCGCTCACGCCGCAGCAGATCGAGCAGCAACTGGGCCTGGCGGTGGATCGCGTCATGGCGGAAGGCAGTTGCCATGACCGCGGGTTGGCGGCACTGGCCATCCAGCAGGCGCGGGGCGATCTGATCGAAGCCGCCTTCCTTCTCCGCGCCTATCGCAACACCCTCTCCCGCTTCGCCGCCTGCGAGCCGCTGGATACCGGCCTCATGCGAGTGCAACGCCGCATCAGCGCCACCTACAAGGACCTCCCCGGCGGTCAGGTGCTCGGCCCCACCTTCGACTACACGCATCGCCTGCTGGATTTCGCCCTGGCGGCCGAGGGCCACACCCCGCAGGAGGCCGAGGCCGTGCAGGCCACCATGCCGCGCGTGACCGAACTCCTGGCGCGCGAGGGGCTGATGGCGCGCGATGTGCCCGATGACGGCACGCCACCGCCCGATCTGACGCGTGAGCCCCTGCCCTTCCCCACGCCGCGCCCGCTGCGCCTGCAATCCCTGGCGCGCGGCGATGAAGGCTTTCTGCTCGGCCTCGGCTATTCCACCCAGCGCGGCTACGGCAACGCGCACCCCTTCGTGGCCGAGCTACGCATGGGCGAGGTGGAGGTGATGCTGGCGCCGACTGAACTCGGCTTCGCCATCAGCATTGGCGACATCACCGTGACCGAGTGCCAGATGGTCAACCAATTCGCCGGCAGCGCCGAGACGCCGCCGCAATTCACGCGCGGCTATGGCCTGGCCATGGGCCATGGCGAGCGTCGCGCCATGGCGATGGCCCTGGTGGACCGCGCCCTGATGGCGCAGGAACTGGGCGAGGATGTCACGGCTCCCGCCCAGGACGCCGAATTCGTGCTGCTCCACGCTGACAACGTGGAAGCGACCGGCTTCGTCGAGCATCTGAAGCTGCCGCACCATGTGGATTTCCAGAGCGAATTGGAAAAGCTCCGCAGCATCCGCGCCGCCTGGGAGGCACAGGCATGAACGTGATCCCGCCCCGCAACGCGCCCGCCCCCGTCCGATCGCCGGAGGGCGAAGCCCGAGGGCGTGAATCGGCCGGGCAACCCGTCCGATCGCCGGAGGGCGAAGCCCGAGGGCGTGAATCGACCGGGCAAGATACCGCCTACAACTTCGCCTATCTGGACGAGGCCACGAAGCGGATGATCCGCCGCGCCATCCTCAAGGCGCTGGCCATACCCGGCCACCAGATCCCCTTCGGCACCCGCGAAATGCCGCTGCCCTATGGCTGGGGCACGGGCGGGATCCAGGTGACGGCCGCCATTCTGGGGCCCCGCGACGTGCTGAAGGTGATTGACCAGGGCGCGGATGACACCACCAACGCCGTCTCCATCCGCGCCTTCTTCGCCCGCATCGCCGGCATCGCCACCACGACGCATACGGCCGATGCCACCATCATCCAGACCCGCCACCGCATCCCCGAGCGCCCGCTTCGCGAGGGCCAGGTGATGGTCTTCCAGGTGCCGATGCCCGAGCCGCTCTTCAAGCTGGAACCGCGCCTGGCCGAGACGCGCCGGCTGCATGCGCTGGGCGATTACTCGCTGGCGCAGGTGAAGCTTTATGAGGATATCGCGCACCAGGGCGAGGCGGGCTCGGCGTATAACCACCCGGTCATGGTCGGCGGGCGCTACCTCATGTCGCCCTCGCCCATTCCGGGTTTTGACAATCCGAAGCTGCACAATTCGCCGGCCATCATGCTGTTCGGCGCGGGGCGGGAGAAGAAGATCTACGCCGTGCCGCCCTACACCACGGTGGAGAGCCTGGATTTCGACGACCATCCCTTCAAGCCGATGCGCGCGCCCCATGCCTGCTCGGCCTGCGGCAGCACCACCAGCTACCTCGATGAGATCATCGCCGATGACCAGGGCGGGCGCATCTATGTCTGCTCGGATACGGATCACTGTGGGGAGAATCAGCGGCGATGAGCGCGGCCTTGCTGGAAGCTGACGGCCTGCATCTGCGCTTCGGCGCCGTGCGCGCGCTGGATGATGTGGCGCTGGAGATCCATCCGGGCGAAGTCGTCGCCATTGTCGGCGAAAGCGGCTCGGGCAAATCCACGCTGCTGCGGGTACTGGCCGGGCACATGGCGGCCCAGGCGGGGCGCGTGCTCTATCGCGACGCGGTGGGCGACGCCCGGGAGATCGGCGCGCTGGGTGAGGCCGCCAAGCGCCGCCTGATGCGAAGCGAATGGGGCTTCGTCCACCAGAATGCGCGCGACGGCTTGCGGATGGGCATCTCGGCCGGGGGCAATATCGGCGAGCGGTTGATGTCGGCCGGTACTCGCAACTACGCGGAAATCCGCGCGGCGGCGGCCGATTGGATGGCCCGCGTGGAAATGGACCCGGCGCGGATTGACGAAGCGCCGCGCAACTTCTCGGGCGGTATGCAGCAACGCTTGCAGATCGCCCGCTGCCTGGTCACACAACCGCGCCTCGTCTTCATGGATGAGCCGACCGGCGGGCTGGATGTCAGCGTGCAGGCGCGGCTTCTCGACCTGATCCGAGGGCTGGTGGCGGAACTCGGCCTCGCCGTATTTTTCGTCACGCATGACATCGCGGCCGCCCGGCTGCTGGCGCATCGCATCATCGTCATGCGGCATGGCCGCATCGTGGAGCAGGGGCTGGCCGATCGCGTGCTGGATGATCCGCGCCACGCCTACACGCAACTCCTCGTCGCCTCGGTGCTTTCGGCATGAGGGCCGCGATCCGCATCGAGGCCCTGGCCAAGGGCTTCACCCTGCATCTGCAAGGCGGGATCGGCTTCCAGGTGCTGCGCGATGCCGCGCTGACGGTGATGCCCGGCGAATGCGTGGCGCTGACCGGACCCTCGGGCGCGGGGAAATCCACGCTGATGCGCTGCCTGCAAGGCAATTACGGCGCCGATGCGGGGCATATCTGGCTCCATCATCGCGGTGCCGACGTGGATCTGGCCGCCGCCGATGCCCGCCTCGTCCGCGAAATCCGGCGCGAGACGCTGGGCTATGTCTCGCAATTCCTGCGCGTGATCCCGCGCGTCTCCGCCCGCGATGTGGTGGCCGAGCCCTTGCTGGCGCGCGGCACGCCCCGTGCCGAGGCCGAGGCGCGCGCCACCGCCCTGCTCACCCGGCTGAACCTGCCACCACGCCTGCACGGGCTACCGCCGGCCACCTTCTCGGGCGGCGAGCAGCAGCGGGTGAACCTCGCGCGCGGCTTCGCGCCGCATTACCCCATCCTGCTGCTGGACGAGCCGACCGCCAGCCTGGATGCCGCGAACCGCGAAGTGGTGATCGGCCTGATCACCGAGGCCAAGGCGCGCGGCGCGGCGCTGGTGGGAATTTTCCATGACATCGAAGTTCGCGACCGCGTGGCGGATCGCACGCGTGACATCCTTCCGCTAGAAGACGCCGCATGACAGAGACTGTTTTGACCAATGCCCGCCTCATCCTGCCGGATGCGGAAATCGAGGGCACGATAACCCTGCGCGGCGGCCGCATCGCCGATATCCAGCCTGGCCGCGCCCATCACGCCGCTGCCCTGGATTGCGAGGGCGATGTGATCATCCCCGGCGTCGTGGATGTGCATACCGACAATCTGGAACGCCAGGTCCAGCCCCGCGCCAATGCGCGCTGGCCCTCGGTCTCGGCCTTCCTCGCGCATGACGCGCAATGCGCGGCGGCCGGCGTGACCACCGTGCTGGACGCGCTTTGCCTGGGTGATCTCGGCTTCGAACAGGGCCGCGACCAGACCTTCCGTGACGGCGTGCGCGACCTGACCTCCCTGCATGCCGAGCCCTTCATGAAGGCCGAGCATCTGCTGCATCTGCGCTGCGAACTCCCCGCGCGCGAGATGCCGAGCCTGCTGGAGGGTGTCGCGGACCATCCGCTGATCGCCATGGTCAGCCTGATGGATCACTCGCCCGGCGTGGGCCAATACCGGGACCTCGCGCGGTATCGCGCCATGCGGATCAAGCAGACCCGCATGACCGATGCCGAGGTGGAGGTCCGCATCCTCAAGCTCCAGGCCCAGCGCGCGGAGCTGCGCGAGCGCCAGCGCCGCCTGGTGATTGACCGCTTCGCCGGCCGCAACATCCCGCTGGCCAGCCATGATGACGAGGATGCGAGCGAAGTCCGCCGCAATGCCGAGGACGGCATCCGCGTCAGCGAATTCCCGGTGACGATGGAAGCCGCGCTGGAGGCCGCACGAATCGGCGTGGGCGTCATAGCGGGCGCGCCCAACATCGTCCGTGGCGGCAGCCATTCAGGCAATGTGGCGGCGATGGACCTGGTGCGCGCGGGCGCGGTGGATGTGCTAGCGAGCGACTATGTGCCGCCCGCGCTGATCGAGGCGGCTTTCCTGATCGCCGCCGGGATAGGCCTGCCGCGCGCCATCGCCACCATCACCAGCGCGCCGGCGGCCATGTGCAATCTGGCCGATCGCGGCCAATTGGTGGCGGGGCTGCGGGCCGATCTCGTGCGAGTCGGCCATTACGGCGCCATGCCAGTGGTGCGGCAGGTCTGGCGCGGCGGAGCGCGGGTGATTTGAGTGGGATGCGGGTGGCCGTCTATTGGGCGCCGGAACTCGATGATCCGCTGCATGCGGCGGGCAGCGCCTGGCTTGGCCGTGATGCCGAGACGGCGGCGCGCCTGCCGCAACCGGCCATTCCGGGCCTTGCGGAAATTACCAGCGATCCGCGCGGCTATGGCCTGCATGCCACGCTGAAGCCGCCCTTCCGGCTTGCCACCAGCTATCCCGCCTTCATCGCGGAAGCGGCGCGCTGGGCGGCGGGCATCGCGCCTTTCACCCTGCCGCCGCTCTCCGTCCGGGACCTCAAGGGCTTCCTGGCCCTGCGCGAAACCTCGCCCTGTTCGGCCATGCATGCCCTGGCCGATTCGGCGGTCTGCGCGCTGGATCACCACCGCGCACCACCCACCGAGGAAGAATTGGCGCGCCGCCGCAAGGCCGGGCTGAGTGCCGCGCATGAGGCGCTACTGGAGCGCTGGGGCTACCCCTACGTCCTGGGCGAGTGGCAATTCCACGTGACGCTCACCCACCGCCTGCCAGCCGGGGAGGCGGCGCGCATCCGCCCCCTGGCGGAGGCGCATTTCGCGGGGCTGGTGGAACAGCCCCGCGTGGTCGGCACGGTCTGCGTCTTCACGCAGGCCGCGCCGGGTCAGCCCTTCCTGATCGCGGAACGGCTCAGTCTCAGCGGGCCGGCGGCGTAGCCGGGGCCTCACCGCGCGGGCCGCCGTGATGCCCGCCACGATGACCGCCGCCATGATGGCCGTGATATTGCGGCAGTTCATCGCGCGCCACTGAGCCATCGCCATTCGCGTCGGCGGCGCGGAAGCGGGCTTCGACCATGGGGCGGATCTCCACGAGCGTCACCTGGCCGTTGCGGTCCGCGTCAATGCCGCGGAACATGGCACCGCGCATTTGCTCCATCCGGCCCGCGTATTCCGGGCGCGGCGCCGGCGCATTGCCGGGACGCAGGCGCATCGTGCCGAATTCCTCGAGGCTGAGCCCGCCGCTGCGATCCGCATCAGCCGTGGCGAAGCGTGTGGTCACGACGGTCCAGGCTTCATCCCAGGTGACGCTGCCATCACGATTCGCGTCGAAGATTTCAAACATCCGCGCGCCGCGATCACCGCGCGGACCGCGCTCGGAGCGGGTTTCCGTGGTGGCCGGGGCGGTGCTGGCGGGCGGCGTGGCCGGCTGAGCGAAGGCGAAGCCCGTGCCGATCAATGCGAGGCCAAGGCCGAGGGTCGCTGCGTGCTTCATCTGTATTCTCCGGTTGCGGGAGACGGCTTGGTTGTCGCTCCGTTGCAGGAAAGATGCGCCCTCAATGTAACGCAAGCATGCCCAAGATGCTCCGTGCGCGTGAGGAAATGTGTCGGCTCCGCATCAACCACGCAGGCAGGGAGGAAACGCCGCCTCGGGTGCGGGGTTCCCGCCAGCGCCAAGGCGGGGAATGCCGAGTGTCGGATTTGAACCGACGACCTACCGCTTACAAGGCGGTTGCTCTACCCCTGAGCTAACCCGGCGCGTCGCTCTAATCTAGGACAGGCGCGCGCCGCTTGCCAGCGGGCGCGGCGCGGGCTTCATGGGGAAATGCGCCAGCAACGACACCGTCCCCGCCCCCAGGATTCCACCCCCGCAGCCGATGGGGGCGCTGTGTGGCTCTACGGCCTGCACGCCGTCTCCGCCGCCCTGGCCAATCCTGCCCGCCGCTTGCGCCGCCTTCTGGTCACGCGTGGCGCCGAGCAGGAACTGGCCGAGCGCTTCTCCCCCCCCTGGCGCATCACGCCCGAGCCGGTGGAGCGTAACCGCCTGGATGCCCTTCTCCCGCCCGATGCCATCCATCAGGGCGCGGCGCTGATGGTGGAGCCCCTGACCTCCCCCCCCATGGAGCGGCTGCTTGAGAGCACCACCGGCCCCGTCCTCGTGCTCGACCAGGTGACGGACCCGCGCAATGTCGGCGCCATCCTGCGCTCGGCGGCGGCGTTTGGCGCAGCGGCGCTGGTGGTGCAGGAGCGCCATGCGCCGCAGGAAACCGGCACGCTGGCCCGTGCGGCCTCCGGCGCGCTGGAGGTCGTGCCCATCCTGCGCGAGGTCAATCTGGCCCGCGCGCTGGAGCAATTGAAGAAATGCGGCCTTTGGGTCGTGGGGCTTGAGGCCGCGGGCCCCGTCACCCTCGCGCAATCCGGCCTGACCGGCCGGCGCGTGGCGCTGGTGCTGGGCGCAGAGGGCGAAGGCCTGCGGCGCCTCACGCGCGAGACCTGTGACGAACTGGTGCGTCTGCCGATCCATGCGGCGATGGAAAGCCTCAATGTTTCCGCCGCCGCAGCCGTGGCGCTTTACGAACTGGCCCGGGAGTGAATGCCATGAACCACGCTGCCAAGCTCATCCTTGAGGCCCGCAAGGCCAAGCGCATCCTGGCACCGCTGGGTGCTGACGCACCGCGCGATGTCGCGGCCGGCTATGCCGTGCAGCATGCGATGGCTTCGGCGCTGGGTGCCATTCCGCCGGCCGGCTTCAAGATTGGTGCCACGACGCAGCAGATGCAGGCTTATCTGGGGCTGCCACATCCGGCCGCCGGATTCGTTCCGGCCGCCAGCCTCAACGCCGATGGCTTGACCGCGCCCTATGCCCAATTCCTGGGCCTCGGCGTCGAATGCGAAGTGGGGGTGCGCCTGGCGGCAGACCTGCCTTTCGGCCCGACCACCCGCGCCCAGGCCGAAGCGGCCGTGGCGGAGGTGTTCCCCGCCATCGAGATCGTCGAGAAGCGCTATGGCGATCTGGCTGAACTCGGCACGCCCACGCTGATCGCGGATCAGGTATTCCATGCCTCGGGCGTGCTGGGGCGGCCCGCCGAGGGCTGGCGCGGCCTCGATCTCGGCGCGATGCGCGGCGAGATATTCGTGGATGGCGCCGCGCGCGGGGCTGGGCATGGGCGCGACCTGCTCGGCCATCCAATGGAGGCGCTGGCCTGGCTCGCGGGCTCGGGCGCGGCGGAGGTGTTTGGCGGGCTGAAGGCGGGCCAGGTGGTCTGGCTCGGCTCGGTGACGCCGCCCATCTGGCTGGATGGCCCCTGCGAGGTGCGCGTGGTGTTCGAGGGTCTCGGCGAAGTCCGCGTGAAATTCACCTGATCCGGCTTGCCCGGCGCAAGGCTCTGTTAACGCGAATCCACGTAAAACCTTCAAGCCGGTGTTCAGCCGGAACGAAACCCACCGCCAGAAGGGCGGGCAAGCGGATAATGATCCCATGCCCCCGCCCTCCGACTGGAAGGACATGCCGGACGAATTGCAGCTCGTTTTGGCGCGAGAAGCCTTGCGCCGAGCGGCTGAGACGCTCGCCGAACATGCCGAATTGCTCGCATTGGAAATGGAGGATGGCGCACTGCGCGATCGTGGCGGACCGGATGCGCTGCGCCTCTTCGCTTCTGTCGTACGGGCCACCAGCCTGGATTCGATGGGGCCGGTAGGCCATGCGTGACATGGCCCGCTGACAGCGCTCTCCCGGAGCGCTATGGGAGATGGGTATGGCAGCCCCCGAAGAATTTGGGGCTGCCACCGCCCTTCAACGACAAGTCCGGGAACCGATTCGCCATGATCAGGATGCTTCTGGCCAGCGCCGCCATCGCCCTGCTGCCAGGCTTCGCCGCCGCGCAGGGAACCGCCTGCTCGCATCGCGGCGCGTTGGATGACGCCTATTGCGACGAAAATCGTGACCTCGTGGCCGATGCGCCGACGGATGCGAGCCGGCTTCGCAACCCCAGCACCCTGGTCTTCGCCTATACCCCCGTCGAGGATCCGGCGCTCTACGCCAGCCAGTTCCGTCCCCTGCTGGACTATCTGACACAGTGCACCGGCAGGCGGGTGGTGTATTTCCAGGTAACGAGCAACGCCGCCCAGGTGGAGGCCATGCGCTCTGGCCGGCTGCATATTGCCGGCTTCTCGACCGGTCCCACCGCCTTCGCCGTGAACCTGGCGGGTGCCGTGCCCTTTGCGGTCAAGGGCAATGAGCAGGCGTTCGAAAGCTATCGCGTCGTCGTCATCACCCGCGCCAATTCGGATATCCGCACCCTGGCCGATCTGCGCGGGCGGCGGGTGGCGCATACCTCCGCCACGTCCAACTCCGGCAATCTTGCGCCGCGCGCGCTGTTCCCGGCGGCGGGCATCACGCCGGATACCGACTATCGCGTGGTCTTCTCGGGCGGGCATGACCGCTCGGTGATGGGCGTGAATGCGGGCGATTTCGACGCCGCCCCGGTGGCAAGCGATGTCTATAATCGCATGATCGCGCGCGGGCAGGTGCAGGCGGCCAATTTCCGCACCATCTGGGAGAGCGACCCCTTCCCCACCAGCAGCTTCGCCCTCGCGCATGACTTGCAGCCGGAGTTGGCGGGCCGCATTCGCCAGTGCTTCTACGATTTCCGCTTCCCCCCCGCTATGGCGCGCGACCTGGGCGGCAATGACCGCTTCTGGCCCGCCACCTACCAGCGCGAATGGGCACCGGTCCGCGCCGTGGCCGATGCGGTGAACGCCCCCTATACCCGCGCCGCCTTCGACCAGGAGAGCCGCCGCGAGTTGGAGGCCGAGGCCCGCCGCCGTGCCGCGCAGCAGCAGACCGCCCCCGCCGCGCCCGCGCGCCCACAGTGACGCCCATCCTGCGCACCCCCATCCTTCGCATCCAGGGGCTGGAGAAATCCTACACCCCTGGAAAGCCAGTCCTGAAGGGCATCAACCTGGAAATCGGCGCGCAGGGAATCACCGCGGTGATCGGCCCTTCGGGCACCGGCAAATCCACCCTGCTGCGCTGCATCAACCGCCTGGTGGAGCCGAGCGCCGGTGCCATCATGATGGGCGATGAGGACCTGGCGAAGCTGCGCGGCGCCGCGCTGCGTAATGCCCGTCGGCGAATCGGGATGGTGTTCCAGGAGTACAACCTAGTCGAGCGGCTTACGGTGATGGAGAATGTCCTCACCGGCCGCCTGGGCTATGTGCCGCTGTGGCGCGCCTGGCTGCGGAAATACCCGCAGGCCGATATTGACCGCGCCTTCGCGCTGCTGGACGCAGTGGGCCTGCCGGTCCAGGCGACCAGCCGGGCCGATGCGCTCTCGGGCGGGCAGCGCCAGCGGGTGGGCATCGCGCGCGCGCTTATGCAATCCCCCGCGCTGCTGCTGGCCGATGAGCCGACCTCCTCCCTCGACCCCAAAACGGCGGTCGAGGTGATGGAACTCATGGCCCGCCTGACGGGCGAGGCCGGCGTGCCGGTCATCGTCAACATCCACAATGTGGAGTTGGCCCGCCGCTTCGCGATCCGCATCATCGGCATGACCGGCGGCGAGGTGGTGTTCGACGGCCCGCCCGAGGCGCTGGAAAGCCACCATCTGCGTCAGATCTATGGCGGCGAAGACTGGCTGTGAGCGCGACACGCAACCCCTTCCCGCCCAACTGGCCCGCCCGTTTCGGCGCGGCTTTGGCGCTGGGCTACTTCATCTATGCCAGCGCGCAACTCGGCATCACGGGCGAGCGGCTGCTGCGCGGCTTCGGCGAAGCCAGTCGCTTCCTCTCCCGCATGTTCCCGCCGAATTTCGAACGCTGGGAGTTGTTGCTGGAAGGCATGCTGGAGAGTTTGCAAATCGCCGTGCTCTCCACGGCGCTCGGCATCCTGCTCTCGCTGCCGCTGGGGCTGATGGCGGCGCGCAACCTGGCGCCGCTTTGGCTGGCGGCCCCCACGCGCGGCTTCATCGCGGTCTGCCGCTCGCTGCATTACGTGATTGTGGCGATCATCTTCGTGAAGGCACTGGGCTTCGGCGCGCTGGCGGGGGTGGCGGCGCTCACCGTCGCCTCGATGGGCTTCATCGCCAAGCTGTTTGCCGAGGCGATCGAGGAAATCAGCATGAAGCAGGTAGAGGCGGTGCGGGCATCGGGCGCCTCGCCGGCCGGCGTGCTGATCTATGGCGTGGTGCCGCAGGTGGCCTCCCGCTTTATCGGCTTCGGGATCTACCTGCTGGATTCCAACCTGCGGAATTCCACGCTGATCGGGATTGTAGGGGCGGGCGGCATTGGCGGCACGCTTTTCGCGGCCTTCAAGCGCTTCGATTATGATTTCGTCTGCGCCATCCTGCTCACCATCATCGCGCTGATCTTCGCCGCCGAGGTGATTTCAGGCCGTATCCGGCAGGCGCTGCGATGAGTGCCCCGCCCGATGATCGGAGCGCCCAGGGGCGCGGCGAGCTGAATCGGCCGGGCGCTATCCCGAGGGAATGGGTGCGGCATTCATTCGGCGAGCGCCTGCTGCGCTACGCGCTCTGGCTCGCCTTCGTGGCGTCGGTGGTCTGGGCGGTGCGCTCCATCGAGATCATCCCCGAATTCCTGGCCGATGCGCCTGAGCAGATGGCCGACCTGTTCATCCGCATGTGGCCGCCCGACCTCGCGCATTACTACCCCTCGGTGCATGCCGCGATGATCGAGACGCTGCACATCGCGAGCCTGGGCACGCTGCTGGGCGTGGCGCTGGCCATCCCCGTTGCGCTGCTGGCGGCGCGCAATATCTGCCGCAACATGCTGCTGAACGCGC
Source organism: uncultured Roseococcus sp. (assembly GCA_947084995.1). Classification (GTDB taxonomy): domain Bacteria; phylum Pseudomonadota; class Alphaproteobacteria; order Acetobacterales; family Acetobacteraceae; genus Roseococcus. Next base: position 53,587 of record CAMTUX010000029.1, on the reverse strand, counting down.
TGGCGCAGTTCATCCTCGTCTCATCGCGCTCCGTGAACAGCCTGGTCTGGGCGCTGATCTTTGTCGCCGTCTTTGGCCCCGGCCCGGCGGCGGGCACCTTCGCCATCGCGTTTCGCTCCATCGGCTTTATCGGCAAGCTGCTGGCCGAGGCGATCGAGGAATCCGCCCCCGGCCCGGTGGAGGCGCTGGAGGCCAGCGGCGCGCCCTGGCGGCATCGGATGCTCAAGGGCATCTGGCCGCAGGTGCAGCCGGCCTTCTGGGGCATCGTGTTGTTCCGTTGGGACATCAATGTGCGCGAATCCGCGGTGCTGGGGCTGGTGGGCGCGGGCGGCATCGGCGTCGTGCTGGATGATGCGATCAACTTCTTCCAATGGGAGAGGGTCGCCACCATCTTGCTGGCTATCCTCGCGGTTGTCGTGGTGGCGGAAATCCTGGTCACGCGCATCCGTGCGAAACTGATCTGACCGGATGGCAATGCAGAGTTTTGATGTTCTCGTGGTGGGTGGCGGCGTCAATGGCGCAGGCATCGCCCGTGATCTCAGCGGGCGCGGCTATTCCGTGATCCTGGCCGAGCAGGGGGATCTGGCGCAGGCCACCTCATCTTCCTCATCCAAGCTGATCCATGGTGGATTGCGCTACCTGGAGCATTACGAGTTCCGCCTGGTGCGCGAGGCGCTGGCCGAGCGCGAGGTGCTGCTGAAAATGGCGCCGCACATCATCTGGCCGTTGCGCTTCGTGCTGCCGCACCGGCCCGAGATGCGGCCGCGCTGGATGATCCGTGCCGGGTTGTTCCTCTATGACAACCTGGCGCGCCGCGTCTCTCTACCTGGCGCGCAATCCTTCCTGACGTCACAGGAGGCGATGGGTGCAGCCCTGAAGTCCGAGATCACCCATGCCTTCGCCTATTCCGACGCCTGGGTGGAGGATAGCCGCCTGGTGCTGCTGAACGCGCTGGATGCGAAGCGCCGCGGTGCCGATATCCGCACCCGCACCCGCTTCGAGGAAGCCACCCGCCATCCCGGTCATTGGGAGGTGACGCTGCGCGGCCCCGAGGCCCTGGGCCAGCACATCCATGTGCGCGGCATCGTCAACGCCGCCGGCCCCTGGGTGCAGCGCGCGCTGGATTGCACGCATACGGAACGGCCCGGCGCGGTCCGGCTGATCCGTGGCAGCCACATCGTCCTGCCCCGGCTTTATGAGGGCAACCACGCCTTCATCCTGCAAAATGACGACCGGCGCGTGGTTTTCGTCATCCCCTATGAGGATGAGTTCAGCCTGATCGGCACCACCGACGTGCCGCATGAGGGCGATGCCGCCACCGCCCATTGCACCCCGGAGGAGGCGGTGTATCTCTGCGCTGCCGTCTCCCGCCAGTTCAGCCGCCAGATTACGCCGGCGGATATCGTCTGGTCCTATTCCGGCGTGCGGCCGCTGTTCGATGATGGCGCGGATGACCCCTCCGCCGTCACGCGCGACTATGTGCTGAAACTGGATGACAGCGCGGCGCCGCTGCTCAGCATCTATGGCGGCAAGATTACCACCTTCCGGCGCCTGGCCGAGGAAGCCAGCAGCCGGATCGCGAAGGCCCTGGGGCGGGAGGGCACGCCCTGGACCGCCGGCGCCACCCTGCCGGGCGGCGATTTGGGCGGCAAAAGCCGCGAAGCCTTCGCCGCCGAGATGGCGCGCGCCCTGCCCTTCCTCGACCCCACTTCCATCCCGCGCCTGGTTCGCACTCATGGCGGCGAATTGCCGGGCGTCTTTGCGGACGGCGATGCCGGGCAAGCGCTGGGTGCCGGACTGACCGAGGCGGAACTCGACTGGATGCGGCGCGAGGAATGGGCCCGCGCCGCCGATGATGTCCTGTGGCGCCGCACCAAGCTCGGCCTGCACATGACGCCCCCCGAGCGCGATGGCGTGGCGGCGCGGTTTGACGATGGGAATGGGCTGGCGCGTCCAGGTCTTATCTCGGGCGGGCCCTGACGCGGCTATGCTTCGCCATCAGGCTCCAGGTCCACACTGACGCTCAGCCGGTGGTCGCCGCCACCCAGCAGCACCCCGCGCAGGGGCGAGATATCCGAGAAATCGCGTCCCCAGGCGAGGATGACATGTTCATCACGCACCACGATGCCATTGGTGGGGTCGAGCTGCACCCAGCCGGCATCCGGCCCCAGCCAGGCTGAAACCCAGGCATGCGACTGGTCCGCCCCGCGTCGGCGCTTCTGGCCTGGCGGCGGGCGCGTGCGGACATAGCCCGAGACATAGCGCGCCGGCAGGCCCAGGCCCCGCAGCGCCGCGAGCATCACCTGGGTGAAATCCTGGCACACGCCGCGCCGGTCACGCAGGACTTCGTCAATCGGCGAGGTGATGCTGGTGACGCCCGCCTGGAAGATAAATTCCTGCCGCATGCGGCGGTTGAGATCGAGCAGGCCCTCCAGCAACGCCCGCCCCGGCGGGAAGGAGATGCGCGCATAGGCGGTGGCCTCGGGCAGGATCGGCACATGGCGCGTGGGCAGTACGAAATCCGCCGTCTCGGCGCCATGGGCCTGGGCCGCGACCGACTCCCAGGGCATCGTCTCCCCGGCGGGTGGCGGCGGGAGGAAATCCACCTCCACCAGGCTCTCGGCCAGGACTTCGAAGCTGGTATGCGGGGCCACGAGAAACAGGCGGGTCGCGGCATTGCCAAAATGGTCATGCGTCTCGGTGTGGTGGTCCGGGCGCGGCATGCAGGTGAGCTGGGACGATAGGACGCGCTGCCCGGGCAGGGCGCGCGGCTTCAGATGCAGCAGATGCGCGGCGAGATCCACGGTCTGGGCATAGTCATAGGCGGTACGATGTCGAAGCCAGTAGATCATCCATCCTATTGTGCCGGATGCGGCCCCGCGCGCCTACCGGGCGGAACCTCTGATCATGCCAGGATGACGGCCGGCTCGCCCATATCCACTCCCACCGCGCGGGCCGGGGGCAGCAGCGCGAAGTATCGGCGCGACACCTGGTCGGAAAGGGCCGCCACTTCGCCGGCCATGTCGCGCAACAGGCGCGGCAGTTGCGATGTCGCCGCCTCGGCCTGATCAGTTGCGGCCAGCAGGCGGGGCGTGATGGCCTCCGCCTCGGCCAGCAGGCGGCTCACTTCGCGCGTGGTGTCCGTCTCCCCCTCGCCCGAGACTTCGCGCAGGGCGGCGCCGATCGCGTGCAGCTGAAACGCCAGGCCGCGCGGGTTGGAGACATCGGCCAGCACCAGGTCAAGCGCCGGTGCGGGTTGCAGGACGGCGAGGTAGCGGCTGCGATAGGTGATCACGCTGTCGCATAATTCGAGCGTCAGGCGCAGCCCGGCCTCGATGCGCGCGGCGGGCGCGTCGAGTGCCACTGCCACCTCGCTCGCCACCGCATGGGCGCGCTCCATTCGCCGGCCGAGTTCCAGGAAAAGCCGCGCGCCGCCGCGCACCATGTTCTCAGAGGCGATGCCCGCCACCGCATTGGCGAAGCGCAGCGAGGGCAGCAGCGCGCGGGCAAGGTCGGGCAATTCGGCGGTGGAATTGTCGAGCGCTTCCTCGGCCGCGCGCAGCGTCTGGGTCAGGGTGGCGTGCATGTCGGCCGTCAGGCGGTCCCGCACGGATTCCGCCAGGGTGCCGATCGTGCCCTGCAATTGCCGCACGGCTGGCCTGGCGGTTGCGTCCAGCGCGGCGGCCATGGCCGAGAGGCTGCCGGCGCTGGGGCGGGCTTCCTCCTCCAGCAATTGCGCCTCGCTCAGGCAGATGGCGAGGGTGCTGAGCTCGGCCAGTTCGCGCGGCAGGGGCGCGCCGCGTCGCAACCTGGTGATGGCGGCGCGCATCAGCCGTGCCGCACGATCCAGCCGCTCCACATAGCGGCCCAGCCAGAAAAAATTATCCGCCACGCGGGATGGGATGGTGCCGGCCGTGCGGCGGATGGCAATGGGTGGGCCGCTTTGCGCGGCGGGGCCGATGATCGCCTCGGAGGGGTCGGCCTGCACCCAGACATCCTTGCACCAGCCCCCTCCCGGCAGGCGTCCGGTCAGCTTGGCGCCGGAGGTGACGAGGCGCGCAATGCCTCCCGGCAACACCTGCCAACCCGCCCCGCCCGAGACGGCGAACATCCTCAGGATGAAGGGCGCGGGCATCAGCGCGCCCTGGTCCAGCGCCGGTGCGACGGGCAGGTTCGGCAAGGCGATGGCGGCAACCCCGCCTTGCCTGGGCCGCTCCGGCGACTCCGAGATGCTGCCCTGGCCGTCGGGCCGGAACACCCAATGGGCATAGCCCTCGGGCAAGGCGGGCGTCGGCGTCATGGGATCGGGCAGCCAATGCGTCGGCAGGCCCTGGAGGGCGAGGCTCTCGCCCAGGATGCGGGGACAAAGCTGCTCCAGCCAGGCGCCGAGGGCGGGCGCTTCCGCCAGGGCGGCGCCGGGCGCGTTGAGCAGCGTCAGCGCGCCATGGCGCACGGCATCCAGCATGCCGGGCACGCCGCTGCCGGCCGGGGCCTCGGGCTGGTCCAGCGGATCGAGGGACGCCGCATCCACGCGCGAGAGCACGACATCCACCGGCTGCAAGCCGCCCAGCGTCTTCAGGAAGAGCGCGCCACCGCGCATGGTGAGATCCCCCGTCTCGACCAGCGCGCAGCCCAATTCGCGGGAGAGCACCACATGCTCGAACCAATGCGGATCATGCGTGCCGGGCGAGAGCAGCGCGATGGCGGGGTCGTTCATGCCATGCGGGCCAAGATGGTTCAGCGCTTCCTGCCAGAGGTCGAAGAAGGGCGAGATGCTGCGGGGCTGCGCGGCGCGGGCGAATTCGGGCATGGCGGTGGCGATGAGGCGGCGATTTTCACGCATCTGCCCAAGGCCTGAGGCGAGGCCCGTGCGGTCCTGCAGCACCACCCAGCCACCATCGGGCCCCCGCACCAGGTCCACCGCATAGAGATGCAGCAGAGGGTGGCGTGGCGGCCCCTTGCCGCGGCGCGCCGCGCGCTGGAAGGCCGGGCTGGCGAAGACGAGCGATGCGGGGATATGCCCGCCCGCCAGCAAATCCTGCGGGCCGTAGAGATCGGCCAGCACGGAATCCAGCAGCCGCGCCCGCTGTGCGATGCCGGCGGCCAGCACCTCGAATTCCTCGGTCGGGATGGGCAAGGGCAGCGGATCAAGCCGCCACAGCGCCGCCCCCGAGGCACCAGGCAACAGCGATGCCACGCCATCATCGGCCATGGCGCGGGTCAGGCGCTCCGCGCGCTCCGCGAAACCCGCGCGGCCAAGGCTGCCCACCACGCCCATGATGCCGCGCCAATGCGGCCGGATGCGGCCATCGCCGGAGACCATTTCGTCAGATCCGCCGGCGGGGAACTCAGCCATGCGCGCCCCCTGCGGCAAAGGCCCGCAAATCCAGGGTGCAGGGGTGTTCGAGGCTCGGGCGCGGCTCGGCGACCTGCTTCGGCCCCGTGCTGTGCCCATGGGCGAAGAAGCGCGATCGGCGACGCGCCTCGGCCGAATTGGCGTTGACCGGGAAATCCTCATAGGCGCGGCCACCCGGATGGGCGACGTGATGCGCGAGGCCGCCCAGCGAGCGCCCGGTCCAGCGGTCATGCACATCCAGCACCAGGGGCGCCTGGGCGCGCAGGGAGGGGTGCAGGGCCGAGGGCGGGTCCCAGGCCTTGAAGCGGATGCCGCCCACGAATTCGCCCGCGCGGCCGGAGGGCTGCATGGGCACGGCCACGCCATTGGCGGCCAGGATGAAGCGCTCCGGCACCCAGTTCGTCACGCGGGCCTGGACGCGCTCGGCGCTGCTATCCACGTAGCGGACCGTGCCGCCCGCGGCCTGTTCCTCGCCAAGCACATGCCAGGGCTCCAATGCCTCGCGCAGTTCCAGGCCCATGCCCCCCACATTGACTTCGCCGATCTTGGGGAAGCGGAATTCAACATGCGGCGCGAACCAGCCGGCATCCAGGCCGAAGCCCATCTGGCCCAGTTCCTCCAGCGCGCCGTGCAGATCCTCCCGCGCGTAATGCGGCAGCATGAAGCGGTCATGCAGCGAGGTGCCCCAGCGCACTAGCGAGCGGCGATAAGGCTGACCCCAGAAAGCCGCCAAGGCCGAGCGCATCAGCAGCATCTGCGCCGCACTCATCTGGGCGTGTGGCGGCATCTCGAAGGCACGGAATTCCACCAGGCCACGGCGGCCGGAGGCGGAGTTCGGGTCGAACATCTTGTCAATGCAGAATTCGGTGCGGTGCGTGTTGCCCGTCATGTCGGCCAGGATGTTGCGGAACAGCCGGTCGGTCATCCAGGGCGGCGGGTTGCCGCCCATCCGGTCAAGCTCGCCAAAGGCGATGTCCAACTCGCGCAGCGCGTCCATCCGCGCCTCATCCACGCGCGGATGTTGGCTGGTGGGGCCGATGAAAAGCCCGCTGAACATGAAGCTGAGCGAGGGGTGGTTGTGCCAGAAGGACACCAGGCTCCGCAGCAGATCGGGCCGGCGCAGGAAGGGCGAATCCTCGGCCCGCGCGGCACCCATCACCACATGATTGCCGCCCCCCGTGCCGACATGCTTGCCATCCTGCATGAACTTCTCGGTGGAAAGACCGATGCGGCGGGCTTCCTCGTAGAGTTGCTCCGTGCGCTCCACCATTTCCGGCCAGGAGGTGGCGGGGTGGATATTGGCCTCGATCACGCCGGGGTCTGGCGTCACGGAGAAATTCTGGATGCGTGCATCCTCGGGCGGCTGGTAGCCCTCGATGAAGACCTTGCGGCCCGTCTCGGCCGCCGTGTCCTCGATGGCGGCGATGAGTTCCAGCCAATCCTCGATCGCGTAGAGCGGGGGCAGGAAGACATGGATCATGCCGCCGCGCGGCTCGACGCAGAGCGCGGTGCGGATCTGGGCGGGGTCATCCATGCCCACTTCCGGCGCCGGCTGCGGCGTGGGGCGTTGGTCGGCGCGGAGTTCTCCGGCCTGGCCGGCCGTGCGGAACTTCGCGCGAATCTGATTGGGCAACGGCAGCGCCGCCTCGGGCGCGAAGGGATCGGCCGGGCTGTCCAGCTCCCTGGCCAATTCCGCCGGATCAATCCAGGGCAGCGAGGCGAGTGGCAGGCGCAGCCCCATGGGCGCATCGCCGGGTGTCAGGAACAGGGTGTTGTCGCGGAAGAACCAGCGGCCCGACTGCCAGCGCCGCTGGCCGCCCTGCACCACGCGGCGCAGCGGCAGCACCGTCCCCGTGGGCGTGGTGAGGCCAGCACGAAACAGACGTGCAAACCGAGCACGCTCCAGCTTGTCGGCGAGCTTGCTGTCCTCGGCCACGACATTCGCCGGCAGCCGGCTTTCGCGCCAGAGATAGTAATGCACATCCTCATGCGCTGCCTGGGCCAGTTCGGGTGGCACTTGCAGCCGCTCGGCCAGGCTCGCCGCGAAATGCGCGGCGCTCACATGCGTTGCGTCACCCTTGTCGTCATCGGAGGCCAGCAGGTCGGGGTTGCGCCAGACCGGCTCGCCATCCAGTCGCCAATGGGCGGAAAGCGCGAAGCGTGGCAGCGGCTCACCCGGATATTGCTTGCCCTGGCCGGTGTGGATGACCGCGCCCTTGGACCAGAGCGGGATCAGCCGGCGCAGCAGGCGGTTGGCGTAGAGGCGCTTGGTGGGGCCCAGCGCATCGGTGTTCCATTCGGGCGCCTCGCGGTCCGAGGCGGCGACGAAGGTGGGCTCGCCGCCCATGGTCAGGCGCATGTTCTGGCGCTTCAGTGCCGCATCCACGCGGTCCCCCGCGGCGCGGATCGCGGCCCAGGTCTCATCCGTGTAGGGCTTGGTGACGCGCGGTGTTTCGAGGATGCGTGTCACCGCCATCTCGAAATCGAATTCGGTCTCGGCCTTTTCGATCAGGCCGGAAATCGGCGCGGCGGAAGCGGGCTCGGGCGTCGCCGCCAGCGGAATATGCCCCTCGCCCGCCATCAGGCCGGAAGTGGCATCGAGGCCGACCCAGCCGGCGCCAGGGAGGTAGACTTCGGCCCAGGCGTGCAGGTCGGTGAAATCCTCGCTGGGGCCTTCGGGGCCATCCAGCGGCTTCTGGTCCGCCACCAGTTGGATCAGGTAGCCGGAGACGAAGCGGGTCGCGAAGCCCAGATGGCGCAGCGCCTGCACCAGCAGCCAGGCGGAATCCCGGCAGGAGCCACGCCCCTCGCCCAATGTGCGCTCGGGGTCCCAGACGCCAGGCTCCATCCGCACGATGTAGGAAATGCGCGACTGCACGATCTGGTTGATGGCGACCAGGAAATCCACCATCCGCGCCTTCTCGCGCGGGATTTCCGCCAGCAGCGATTTCAGCAGCGCGCCGGGGGCGGCCAGCTTGCGGAAGGGTGCCAGTTCCTCATCCAGCACATGCTCATAGGCGAAGGGATAGTGCTCGGCCTCGGGCTCCAGGAAGAAGTCGAAGGGGTTGATGGTCGCCATGTCGGCGACGAGGTCCACCGTCACGTCGAAATGCGTGACGCGCTCGGGGAAGACCACGCGGGCCTGGAAATTGCCCTGCGGGTCCTGCTGCCAATTGATGAAGTGCGGCTGCGGCTCGATTTTCAGCGAATAGGCGAGGATGGGCGTGCGGGCATGCGGCGCGGGGCGCAGCCGGATCGTTTGTGGCCCCAGCGCCACGGGCCTGTCATAGCGGTAGCTGGTGCGATGCGTGAGGGCTGCGTGGATGGACATGCTCGCGGATATTCCCAAAGCGAAACCTGCGCTGCTTATACGCAGGTTTCCCGGCACCGGCAGACAATGAATTCGCTGTTTTTGCCGCCCCGCGCCAAGGCTGCCGCTTCACGCGGCACGACTGCCCGCGAAACTCATGGCTGTCGGCGAAAACCATTACTTTCCGCGAAAAACTGGCTCCCGCTTCTCGCGGAAGGCAGCGAGGCCTTCCTGCAGATCCTCGCTCGCCTGGCTGGCCCTGGCACGCTCCAGCGCGGTTTGCACATCGAATTCCTGCCGCGCGATCTCGTTCAGGCTGCGCTTCACGCCCTGCACGGCGAGTGGCGCCATGGCGGCCAGCCGCTCGGCCAGCGCATCCACGCGGGCATCGAGTTCGGCCACGGGCAGCATCTCGGTCAGATAGCCGATGGCGAGCATTTCGGCGGCGTGGATCTTCTCCGCCGTCAGGAACAGCTTCTTCGCCGCGTTCAGGCCGAGGCGGCTGACATAGCGCACCATGCCCGAGGGATAATAATGCAGGCCAAGCCGCGCGGCCGGCATGAACATCTCGGCCGTATCCAGGCCGATCCGGAAGTCGCAGCACAAGGCGAGGTCGGTCGAGCCGCCATAGACGCCGCCATTCAGCCGGCAGATGGTCGGCACGCGCAGCCGCTCCAACTGATCCGCCACGCCCTCGAAGGAGGGCGCATCGGCCCGCGCCGTGACCTCGGCATTGGGCCGCTCGGCCATGTCGCCCAGGTGGTAGCCGGAGGAGAAGGATTTGCCGGTGCCGGTCAGCACCATCACGCGGATTTCGGGGTTCGCCTCGACCGCGGCGAAATGCTGGCCGAGCATCAGCAGGTCGGCCGGCTCGATGCGGTTATGCACGGCCGGCCGGTTGAGACGGATGGTGGCGCAGGCGCCCTGGATGGTGAGCAAAGGCGTGGTCGCCTCGGCTGCCTGGATGTTCATGCCCGCTCTCCCCTTGATCGGCGGCGGGCAGGATACAGTGAAGGCAGCCGGGCGGAACCCCGCCTGCTCTCCCTGCTCTCAGTGGCGATGCGCCGGTTGCCGTGCGCCGGCGGCCTGCACCGCAAGCTGGACCGTCACATCGCCGGCGCGTTCGAAGCGCAGCGTGACCGGGATGGTATGCCCCGCATTCATGGCCTGGGTCAGCCCGATCAGCATCAAATGCAGCCCCCCGGGCTGGAGCGAGACCTCGGCATTCGCAGGCACCGGGATGTCATTCACAGGGCGCATGCGCATCACATCCCCGTCCCGGATATGCGTATGCAATTCCATCCGCCCGGCGGCCGGGGATGAGGCGGAGAGCAGCCGGTCCGGCGTGGCGCCGGTGTTGCGGATCACCAGGAAGCCGCCACCCTGCATCCCCTGCCCCGCCGCGCGGGTCCAGGGATTGACGATGCGAAGCGCGCCCGCCTCGGTGATGCTGTCACGGGCGAAGGCCGCGCCGGCGATGGGTGTGAGGGCGGCGGCGAGAAGCAGAATGCGTCGGGGCGTCATGTTGGGATGTCCTGATATGGATATGTGCAGAGGGACGCGCCCGCAGGCGCGCCAGGGATGAGGCTGAATGAGCATGGGCAACCGCGCCCGCATGGCGGGCGGCGCGAGCGGATGTTCAGGCGATGACGGGGGGCGCGCGTGTCGTATAGGGCGGCGCGCGGGCAGAGCTGGGCGGCGCATCCGTGCCGAAACCCCGCCAGCTTGCGATGCCATCAAGCCAGGCCCGCGTAGCGAAGCCGGGCGGCTCAGGCAGCATGACCACGGGCAGCCCGTGGCAGATCGGGCAAAAACCGCCCGCCATCTCCCCGTCCGGCTCCGAAACAGGCTCGCCCTGGACACCGAGGCGGATGGTCCGAATGCCTTCGGCCGAGCATATCTCGACCAGCATGCCCTCGCCCGCCGCAATGTCACGCAGGCAATGCGCGACCGCAACGCCCGACTGCAACAGCAGCACGGCCGCGAGAAGGCGGATCAGGAAGGGACGGAACCTTGCCACGGGTGAAGCTTTACGCCGGGCACGCAAAAGCCTCAAGCCGCCAGGGCGTATTCCACCTCGGGCGTATAGACCGCCGCCTCCTTGCCGAGTTGCGAGGAGTAGAGGACGAAGCGCTCCACCATCACGGGCTCGGTGCGGAACAGGTTATGCGCCTGGATGAAGCCGGCGAGCTTGGGCAGGGCGGCGCCATCGGTCCGCGCCAGCGTCACATGCGGGGCGAAGCGCTTGCGCTCGGCGGGCAGGCCGCAGCGCTGCAAGGCGGTCTCGATCTTGGATTGCAGATGCGCGAGGCCGGGGCTGCGCTCGGCCACCACATGCAGCGACTGCACCCGCCCGGCCTTCTCGAAGGTGCCCAGGCCCGAGAGGGTCAGCGCAAAGGGCTTGGCGCGGATATGGGCCAGCGCCAGGTCCAACTCCTCCGCGAGATGCCCCGGCACTTCGCCGATGAAGCGCAGCGTGAGGTGGTAATTCTCGGGACGAACCCAGCGCACCCCGGGCAGGCCTCCGGTGAGGGAGGCGAGGCGGTCTTTCACGACCTCAGGGAGTTCTAGAGCGACGAAGAGACGCATGGGCCAAGCCACCTTCCCGGATTCGCCCATCTATCCTGCCGTTGCAGGGGCCACACGGTCCAGAAGTTGTTCCGTGACAGGCAGGATCTGGCGGATCATTTCGGCCACGCCGCGCGGATTCGGATGGATGCCATCGGCCTGGCTCAGGGCGCGATTCCCTGCGACACCCTCCAGGAAGAATGGCATAAAAATCAATTGGGGGCGTTGCTTGGCGGCCTCTGTGAAGACCGCGTGGAAAGCACGGCCATAATCGGCGCCCAGGTTGGGCGGCGCATGCATGCCGGCCAGCAGCGTGGGCACGCGGCGGGCCTCCAGGCGGGCGAGGATGCTTTCCAGCGCCTCGGCCATGCGGGTGGGCGGCAGGCCGCGCAACCCGTCATTGCCGCCCAGCGCCACGATGGCGGCCTGGGGACGGTCGGCCATGGCCCAGTCCAGACGTGCCGCGCCACCCGCCATGGTATCGCCGGAAACCCCACCATCCAGCACGCGCACCGCGCGGCCACGCGCCACCAGCGCCGCCTGGAGTTGCGGCACGAAGCCCTCCCCGCGGGGCAGGCCATAGCCGGCGGTCAGGGAATCCCCGAGCACCAGCAGGCGGATCGGGGCGGATGTTTGTGCATAAGCGCCTGTCGCAAACAGCAACAGGCCCTTTTGCAGCGCAGCGCGGCGCCCATATGCGACAATCATGGACAATGCCTCAATTTCTTCCGCCCCACTGATCACGGCGCGTGACCTCACTTTCGAAGTGGGGGGCTCAGCCGGCCGGGTCAACATCCTGAAGGGCGTGAGCCTCGACATTGGCGAGGGCGAGGCAGTGGGCATCATCGGCCCCTCCGGCTCAGGCAAGACCTCCCTGCTCATGCTGCTGGCCGGGCTGGAGCGGGCGACCACCGGGCAACTCACCGTGGCCGGCCGCAGCCTGGCGCGGATGAGCGAGGATGAACTGGCCCGTTTCCGACGTGAGGAAGTGGGCATCGTCTTCCAGTCCTTCCACCTGGTACCCACCATGACGGCGGTTGAAAACGTCGCCATGCCGCTGGAATTCGCGGGCGACGAGCACGCCTTCACCCGCGCCGAGGCCGCGCTGAAATCGGTCGGCCTCGGCCATCGCCTCACGCACTACCCCGGCCAACTCTCGGGCGGCGAGCAGCAGCGCGTTGCCGTGGCGCGCGCCTTCGTCGCCCTGCCCCGCCTGATCCTGGCCGATGAGCCCACCGGCAACCTGGACCGCGCGACGGGCCTGGCCGTGATGGACCTGCTCTTCGAGCTGAGGGCAAAATACGGCACCACGCTGATCCTCATCACCCATGACCCGGCGCTGGCCGCCCGCTGCGAGCGGCAGATCCGCATCGAGGATGGGCTGATCAGCAGCGATACCACCGCCATTCCCGTTGCCGCCGAATGAAGAACCTCCTGCTGGGCATGAAGCTCGCGCGGCGTGAGCTGCGCGGCGGCGTGAAGGGCCTTCGCATCGTGCTGGCCTGCTTGGCGCTGGGTGTGGCGGCCATAGCGGCGGTGGGAACGCTGCGGGCGGGCATTGATGCCGGCTTGCAGGCCGACGGCGCGCGCATCCTGGGCGGTGACCTCGAAATTCGCGCGGGCTATGAGCCGGCGAGTGCGGAAACCCTCGCCTGGGTCCGCGCCCGTGGCGGCGTGATCAGCGAGGTAGCGCTGCTGCGCGCCATGCTCATCGCCCCCAATGGCGAGCGCAAGCTGGTGGAGGTCAAGGCCGCCGACACGCTCTATCCCCTCTATGGCACCCTGACGCTCGATCCGGCGCAGCCCTTGCGCGGCGCCATCATCGTTGCCGAGCCTTCGGTCGCCGAGCGCCTGGGCCTCTCGCCCGGTGACGAGGTCCGGCTGGGCGAGGCACGCATTCGCTTCGCCGGGCGCATCGTGGAGGAGCCGGACCGCGTGGCCACCCCCACCGTCTTCGGCCCGCGTGCCATCATCCCGCTGGAGCTTCTGCCCGCCACCGGCCTCGCGCAGCCGGGCAGCATGATCACCCATGAATACCGCATCCGCCTGCCGGAAGGCGTGACGGCCAAGGTCTTTGGCGCCGAATTACGCGCGGCCTTCCCTTCCGCCCCCTGGCGCATTCGCCGCGCGGATCAGGCCGAACCCGGCGTGAATCGCTTCCTGGACCGCGCCGCCTCCTTCCTGACGCTGGCGGGGCTGACCGCGCTGCTCGTGGGCGGCATTGGCGTGGCGACCGGCGTGCGCGCCTGGCTCGATGCGCGCAGCCGCACGATCGCGACTTTGCGCTGCATGGGCGCGCCGACAGCGGCGATCTTCTCGGCCTATCTGCTCCAGGTGCTGGCGCTGTCGCTCCTCGGCATCCTGGTCGGGCTGGCGGCGGGTTGGGGGCTGACAGCCCTGGCCGCCACGGCATTGAGTGGCGCCCTTCCCGTCCCCGCCCGGATCGGCCTCTACCCGACGCCCCTGGCCCTGGCCGCGCTTTATGGACTGCTGACGGCGCTGACCTTCGCGCTCTGGCCGCTGGGCCGCGCCGGACGCATTCCAGGGGCCGCGCTGTTCCGCGACGTGCTGGGCGCGGGCGGCTTCTGGCCGGGCTGGGGCGTAGGAATTGCCAATGCGCTGGCCGCCACCGCCCTGGTCACGCTGGTCATCGCCACGGCTGAGCAGCGCTTCTTCGCCATCGCCTTTTGCGCCGGGGCGGCGGCGGCAATGCTGCTGTTCCGCCTGGGTGCCTGGGGGCTGATGGCCGCGGCCCGCGCGCTGCGCGGCATTCGCCGCCCGGCTTGGCGGCTGGGGCTGGCCAATCTGCACCGGCCCGGTGCACCCACGCCGATCATGCTGGTGGCGCTTGGCCTGGGGTTGACCACGCTCGCCGCCATCGCGCAGATCCAGGGCAATCTGAGTGCGGCCATCGGCAACGAAATGCCCGCCCGGGCCCCGAATTTCTTCTTCATAGACATCCAGCCCGACCAAGTGGCCCGCTTCGACAGCCTCGCCCGAGAAACCCCTGGCGTGGACGAGGTGCGCCGCGTGCCAAGCCTGCGCGCCCGCATCGCGGCCGTGAACGGCACGCCGGCCGATCAGGTGCGGACAACGCCCGAGACCGCCTGGGCGCTGCGCGGCGATCGTGGCCTGACCTATTCCGCCCGCATGCCCGAGGGCACGCGCCTCACCGAGGGTGCCTGGTGGGCCGCCGATTATGACGGCCCAACCCTGGTTTCCTTCGACGCCAACCTCGCGCGCGGCTGGGGCATCGGCCTGGGCGACACCATCACCGTCAACGTGCTGGGGCGTGAAATGGACCTGACCATCGCGAACCTTCGCAATGTGGAATGGCGCTCGCTGGGGATGAATTTCACGCTGATCGCCTCGCCCGGACTGCTTTCCTCCGCGCCACATACCCATATCGCGACGGTGCGCGGCGATCCCGCTCAGGACCAGAATCTGCTGCGCCGGATCACGGATGCCCTGCCCAATGTCTCAGGCATTCGCGTGCGTGAGGCGCTGGAGCAGGTGGGCGTGCTGCTGGGCCGGATTGGCACGGCTCTGACGGCTGTGGGCTCACTCACCCTCATGGCCGGGGCGCTGGTGCTGGCAGGGGCCGTGGCCGCCGGGCAACAGCGCCGGATCCGCGAGGCCGTTCTGCTCAAGACGGTGGGCGCCACGCGGGGGCAGATCCTGCGGGCCTTCCTGGTCGAGTTCGGCGTGCTGGGCGTCTTTGCCGGATTGCTGGCCGCACTCGCCGGCACCGCGGCGGCCTGGGGCGTGGTGGTTGGCATCATGCGGCAGGAATGGGTCTTCCTGCCAGGCACGCTGGCGCTGACGGTGCTCGGCTGCATGGTCCTGGTGCTGGCCTTTGGCTATGCCGGCACGGCCATGGCGCTGCGTGTCAGGCCTGCGCCGCTGCTGCGGAATGAGTGATTTCGGGCCCCGCACTTCCGATTACCGTTGAATCGGATTACAGACGTTCAATATGATATCCACACGGGCTCTCGCCCAGGCTTCGGCCTTTTTGGAGGATTAGACACCATGGCTTTGCAACCCGAATCGCGCTGGACGCAGCCCGTCCAAGGCTGGGGCCGCACCGCGGGTGTGGACGCCGCGGCGATTGACGCCGGCCTGCGCACCTACATGCTCCGCGTCTATAACTGGATGGCGTCCGGTCTTCTGCTGACGGCGATCGTCGCCTATGCCGTCGCCTCCGTTCCCGCCGTGTCCGAGCTGTTCTTCTCCGTTGTCCGCACGCCGCGTGGCCTCGCCACCGCCCCGACCATCCTGGGCTATGTGGCGATGTTCGCGCCGCTGGCCTTCGTCCTGGCACTCTCCTTCGGCATCAACCGGATGAGCAAGGCCACGGTGCAGGCGCTGTTCTGGGCCTTCTGCGCCGTGATGGGCGCCAGCATGGCGAATATCTTCGTCATCTACACGGGCGCTTCCATCGCCAGCACCTTCTTCATCACCTCGGCCACCTTCGCCTCGATGAGCCTGATCGGCTACACGACGAAGCGGGACCTGACGAAGATGGGCAGCTTCATGCTGATGGGCCTGATCGGCATCATCCTCGCCTCGGTGGTCAACATCTTCCTGGCCTCCTCGGCGCTGGCCTTCGCCATCTCGGTCCTGGGCGTGATCATCTTCTGCGGTCTCACCGCCTATGACACGCAGCGGATCAAGAATGACTACATCGAGCACTCCTACGCCGAAGGCACGGATGAGGCTGGAAAGCGCAGCGTGATGGACGCGCTGGGCCTCTACCTGAACTTCATCAACCTGTTCCAGTTGCTGCTGTCCTTCATGGGCAACCGCAACCAAGGCTGATCCGGCAAAAAGCCGATACGACACGAGACCCGGCGGAGCGATCCGCCGGGTTTTTGTTGTGCCCCCAGCTCAGTCCCGCGTGCAGGGCAGCACCTTGTAGCCGGCGGCTTCAATAGCCTCGATCGCGCTGGCGCGCTTCAGTGCGGTCTCAGCGCTGACCAGACCTAAGGCCAGGTCAACCCGGACGCGCGCATGGATATCACGGGCCTGGATCGCTTTGGTCACGGCCTGCGCGCATTGCCCGCAGGACAAGCCGGTGACCTTCATCTCAAGCACGGGCATCGGCTTTTCCCTCCATATGGTCGAGGATCGGGCATTCCGGCCGCGCATTGCCCTGGCAGGACTGCGCCAGGTGGCGCAACGAATCCGCCACCGCCCGCAGCGAGCGCGCCTTCTCCTCAAGAGCATCAACGTGGCCGAGGGCAATTCGCCGCACCTCGGAACTCTGTCGTCCGTCATTTTGCCAGAGGGCGAGCAGTCGCTTCACCTCGGAGAGCGGAAAGGCCAGGTCCCGCGCGTGGCGGATGAACCGCAGGATCGCCACATTCTGCTCGGTATAGGAGCGGTAGTTGTTGGCCCGCCGAAGCGGTGTGACGAGGCCAAGCGTTTCGTAATGCCGGATCATCTTGGCACTCACGCCGCTCGCTGCGGCTGCTTCGCCTATGTTCATGTGTGTTTCTCCCTCGCATGTCCTGCCGGGCGCCAACGCGCCAGCAACAGGGCATTTCCAAGCACCGAGACGGAGGAGGCCGCCATGGCCGCCCCCGCCAGTGCAGGTGACAAGCCGCCCATGGCCGCCAGCGGCAGCCCGGCGACGTTATAGGCAAAGGCCCAGAACAGGTTCTGGCGGACCTTCCGCCGCGTCCGCCGCATCAACTCCAGCGCCTGCGGCACCAGCGCCGGGTCCCCGCGCAACAGGGTGATGCCCGCCGCCGCCATCGCCGCATCCGTGCCCGTTCCCATCGCGATGCCCAGATCGGCGGCGGCCAGGGCCGGCGCGTCATTCACGCCATCGCCCACCATGGCCACGCGCTCGCCCGCTTGCTGCCAGGTGGCGATGCGGGCGGATTTATCGGCGGGCAGCAGCGCCGCCTCTACCTCGGCCAGCCCCAGCCGCGCGCCAAGCGCGCCAGCCGCGGCCTGGCTATCGCCCGAGAGGACCACGACGCGCAGCCCCATCTCCTTCAGCGCCGCGACGGCCGCGGCCGAGCCGGGTTTCACCGCATCCTCGAAGGCGAGTAGCGCCAGGATGCGCCGATCCTCGAGCAGCCAGGCGAGCGTCCGCCCCTGGGCGGATTCGGCGGCTGCCGCGTCAGTCAGCGCGGCATCGGGCACGGCGCCCGATTCGGCCAGGAGGCGCGGCGAGCCCAGGCTGAGCCGGCGGCCCCCCACCTCCCCCTGCACGCCGCGCCCCGGCAGGGCGCGAAAGGCGGCAACGGGCGGGGGCGGCGCGCCATGCGCGGCGAGAACGGCTCGCGCCAGCGGATGCTCGCTGCCGGCCTGCAAGGCGGCGGCGAGGCGCAGGGCACCAGGCTCGACCTCTCGCAGGGCGGCGAGCACCGGCTTGCCCTCGGTCAGCGTGCCGGTCTTGTCGAAGGCGACCAGCGTGATGCCGGCCGCGCGCTCGATCGCCTCGGCATCGCGCACCAGGATGCCGGCGCGGGCCGCCGCCCCCGTGCCCGCCATGATGGCGGTCGGTGTAGCGAGGCCCAGCGCGCAAGGGCAGGCAATGACGAGCACGGCGACCGCATGCATCAGCGCCGCCTCCATGCCTGCGCCCGCCAGCAGCCATCCGGCGAGGCTCAGCAGCGCGATGACAATCACCACCGGCACGAAAATGGCGGAAACCCGATCCACCAGCTTCTGGATCGGCGCGCGGCTCGCCTGCGCCGCCGAGACCAGCGCGGCCACGCGGGCCAGCACCGTCTCCTCGCCCACGGCGGTAACGCGCATCACCAGGCGCCCATCCAGCACCACCGTGCCGGTCGAGAGGGGGGAGCCGGGCGCCTTGGCCACGGCCTGGCTCTCGCCGGTCAGGGCGCTTTCATCGAGGCCCGCCTCGCCTTCCGTCACTACGCCATCGGCCGGCACGCGTTCGCCGGGGCGGATCACCACGATATCCTGCAACCTCAGCAGGGCGGCCGGAACCTCGCGCTCCTCCCCTGCATCGAGCCGCATGGCGGTGCGGGGCTTGAGGTCCAGCAGCGCCCGGATGGCGCCCGCCGTCGCTTGCTTGGCGCGGGATTCCAGGTGCTTGCCCAGCAGAACGAAGAAGATGATGAGGGCGGAGGCCTCGAAATAGAGGTGATGATGCCCCGCAACCCATTGCCAGACCGAGAGCGCATAGGCCGCCGTGGTGCCGAGTGCCACCAGCAGGTCCATATTGCCCGTGCGCGCCCGCAAGGCGCCCAGCGCGCCCCGATAGAAGCGTGCGCCGAACACGAATTGCAGCGGAGTCGCGAGCGCCAGTTGCCACCAGGCGCCTGGCATCCAGTCGCGCCCCAACCCCATGCCCAGCATGCCGATCAGGAAGGGAGCCGCCAGCAACCCGGCCAGCGCCAGTTCCAGCGTGGCACGCGGGAAGCGCTGCCCGGTTGCGCTGGAGGCGATGCCATAGCCGGCGCGTTCCAGCGCGACTTCGAGCGATTCGAGGGGGGTGCCCGCCAGCACCTGCAAGGTGGCGCGCTCGGAGGCGAGGTTCACCGCCACGGCCAGCACGCCGGGCACCGCCTGCAAGGCACGCTCCACCCGGGCGACGCAGGAGGCGCAGCTCATTCCCGTGACCTGTAGCTCCATCACCTGCTCGCGCAGGCCATAGCCGGCGCCGCGCAGCGCGGCGTCGAGGTCGGGCAGGCTGGCGCTCCCGGTCACTTCGGCCATCTCGCTGGCGAGGTTCACCTGCACGCCGACCACGCCTGGCACAGCCTCCAGCGCACGGCTGACGCGCCCGGCGCAGGACGCGCAGCTCATGCCTGAGACCGGCAGGGAAAAATGCGGCGGGGGTGCGTGACGATCCATCATGGCTCCGAGGAGGCACCTGCCATAATGGCAGGGTCAAGGGGCCGGCACCTTGCGCTGGCGCAAACTGCTGTCCACATCGCGTCAATGCGTATCGTCCCGCTCCTCTCCCTCCTGGTTCTCTCCCCCTTCGCGGCCCAGGCCCAGAACGCCGCCGAGCCGGCCGGCTTCCGGATCGTGAACCGAACCGGCACGGATGCGACCCAGTTTTTCGCGGTCCGCAGCCCGCGTGGCGGCCAGGGCGATTGGGGCGGCAACCTGCTGCGCCCCGACCGCCCACTGACCGAAGGGGGCGGCTTCCGGGTCAACCCCGCAGCTGATGCCGGCTGCCGATTCGACCTGCGCCTCGTGCTGAATGACGGGCGGGAGGCCGTGCTGCGCGACCAGGATATTTGCGTGAACCGCAACATTGACCTTGCCAGCGCCGCGCGCCCAGCCACGCCCGCCACCCCCCGCCCCCTCCCCATGGCAGCGCCGGCCAGTCGCGAGACGCCACTGGCCCAGCCCAACCAGCAGGCGCGCCAGGTCTCCACGGGAACGGGATTCCTGATCGCAGATGGGCGGGTGATGACGAACCAGCACGTCATCGCCGGCTGCAACCGCGTGATCCTTCGCACGCCGGCCGGCCCTTGGCTCGCCTCCACGGGCTATCTGCGGGCGGATGCCGCTATTGACCTCGCCGTGCTGAACGTGCCGGGGCTGGTGGGCCCGCCCCTGGCCTTTCGCAGCGGCCCGACGGTGCGGCGTGGTGAGGGCGTGGTGGCCTATGGCTTCCCGCTGGCCGGGCTGCTCAGCTCCGACCCCAAGCTGACGCGGGGCGAGGTGAATGGTCTGCGCGGCATCGGCGACAATCCGAACCAGTACCAGATCAGCGCCGAGGTGCAGCCGGGCAATTCGGGCGGGCCGCTGGTGGACATGCAGGGGCATGTGGTGGGAGTCGTCGTCTCCAAGCTGAACGCCCAGGCGGTGAGCCGCCGCACGGGCGATATCGCGCAGAATGTGAATTTCGCCGTCCAGGGCCAGGCGGCGCTGGCCTTCGCCCGACGCGCGGGCGTGGAGCCGCGCCTGGCGGAAAGCACCGGCGCCGACCGCAACACCGCCGATGTGGGCGAGATCACGCATCGCAGCACGCTCTTCATCCGTTGCGAGAAGTAACGCCGATACGGCGGGCCTGATCGCCCCCTCGCGGAGTTGCGCGGGCTTGGTTACTCTACCCGCAACCCCGAGGGAGACTCCCGCATGCAACGCCGTGTCCTGCTTGCCGCGCCCGCTCTGGCCGCGCCGTTGATCTCCGTGCAGGCGCAAGCCCAAGGGGGGGGGACTGCCGCGCGCATCATCACCGAGGAATTCATGGTGCCGGCCAGCGATGCAGGGATCGAGATCTTCGTTCGCAACAAGCGGCCCGAAGGCATGACCAGCTTCACGCCCGGCCGCACGCTGATCATGGTCCATGGCGCGACCTATCCGGCGCATACCACCTTCGACCTGCCGCTCGGCGGGCTTTCCTGGATGGACTACATCGCCGGGCGCGGCTTCGATGTGTGGTGCATGGACATTCGCGGCTATGGCCGCAGCACACGCCCGGCCGAGATGTCCCAGCCGCCCGAGGCCAATCCGCCGCTGGTGCGGGGCGAAACGGCGGTGGCTGATATCCTCAGCGTCTCCAACTTCGTGCGTGGCCGCCGCAGCATCCCCAGATGCGTGCATCTGGGCTATTCCTGGGGCACGGCACTCATGGGCCGCTTCGCTGCCGGGAATCAGGCCGCGGTGGAGCGCCTGGTGCTCTACGCGCCCATCTGGAACCGTCAGACGCCCTCGCTCGTGGATCAGGGCGGGCCGATCGGCGCCTATCGCTTCGTGACGCAGGAGCAGGCGCGCGCCCGCCGTGGCGCCGGCGTGCCGGAGGCCGCGCGCGCAGGCCTCGTCCCCCCCGGCTGGTTCGAACACTGGGCCGGCGTGACCTGGGCGACCGACCCCGAGGGCCTGCGCCGCAATCCGCCCGCGCTGCGCGCCCCCAATGGCGTCATCGCGGATGGGCGCGAATACTGGGGCGCGGGCCGCCCCTTCTTCGACCCCGCCAGGATCACCGCCCCCGCCCTGCTGGTGCTGGGCGAATGGGACCAGGACACGCCGCCCTACATGGCGCAGACGCTGTTCCCCCTGATGACCGCATCCCCCGGCAAGCGCCTCGTCATCCTGGGCGAGGGCACGCATGGCATGTGGATGGAGCGCCATCGCGGCGCGCTGTTCCAGGCCGTCCAGGTTTTTCTTGAGGAAGCCGCTGCATGAGCCAATTTCCGGCCAACCCGACCATCTGCTTCGCCCATGTGGCCTATCGCTGCGCCGACCGTTTCGCGGCGCGCGGCGCGCCCTTCCCGCATTTCGAGGTTCGCAGCCTGGACGAACTCCAGGCCCGCATCCCCGAGGCCGATGTGCTGGTGGTCAGCGGCTTCTGGCGCAATACCCTGCCTGCGCTCACGCCCCGGCTGAAATTCGTGCAGTCGCTCTCCGCCGGGACGGACCAGTATGACCGGCCGACCTTCAAGCAGCACGGCATCGCCCTGGCCTCGGCCGCCGGCGGCAATGCGGCGGCGGTGAGCGAGCATGCGGTCAGCCTCATGCTTGGCATTACCCGCAAGCTGTTCATCGCCCGCGATGACCAGCACAAGAAATTCTGGTCCGGCATGAAGGGCGATTTCACGCAGCGCGAGGATGAACTGAACGGCAAGACCGCCGTGGTCATCGGCATGGGCGCCATCGGCAAGCGGGTGATCCGCGTGCTCAAGGCGTTGCAGATGACCGTCATCGGCGTCCGCGCCAACCCGACCGCCGGGGCGGAGGGCGCCGATGAGGTGCATTCCACGGCCAGCCTGCCGCAAATCCTGCCGCGCGCCGATTTCGTGGTGCTGGTCTGCCCCCTGACAGTCGAGACGACGGGGCTGATCAACGGCGCCGCGCTCGCCGCCATGAAGCCCACCGCCTACCTGATCAATTGCGCGCGCGGCAAGGTGGCCGATGAGGAAGCCCTCATCGCCGCCCTGCAAGACGGCACGATCCGCGGTGCCGGCCTCGACGTGATGGCGACCGAGCCGCTGCCGCCGGAATCCCCGCTCTGGACGCTGCCCAACGCCTTTCTCACGCCGCACACGGCGGGCGAGACATGCGCCTATGAGGATAACGTACTGGACCTGATGATGGAGAATATCGCGCGCCTCCAGGCCGGCCGCGAAGACCTCGTGAACCGGATCATCTGAATGATCATCCTCTCCCCTCGCGGGCGCGGCGCCGGCCCTTGCGCCCCCTCTCTCCCGACGCCGTGCTTTCCGACAGCCCGGCGGCGACACAGGCTTTCATCCAGGACAAAGCGCCACGCTGGCGCGAATTGGTCCGGCTTTCCGGGGCACGGCGACATTGAGCATGACGACTGACCAGGCCATTGCGGCCATCCGCGCCGATGCGGGCTATCTGCGCGCCTGCGAGACGATGCGCGCCGAGCATGAGCGAACCGTGCAGGACATCATCACCCTGACCGAAATCCCCTCCCCCCCCTTCGCCGAGGAGAAGCGCGCCAGCGCCTATCTGGAGATGCTGCGCGCCCATGGGCTGGAGGAAGTCCGGCAGGATGAAGTCGGCAATGTGATGGGGCTGCGCCGCGGCTTCGGCAATGGCGATATCATCGTCGTCGCGGCGCATCTGGATACGGTGTTTCCCGCCGGCACGGATGTGCGCGTGCGGCGCAAAGGCACCAAGCTGTTTGCCCCCGGTGTGGGCGATGACACGCGCAGCCTGGCGGTGAACCTGGCCTTCCTGCGTGCCATGGATGCGGCGGGCCTCCGCACGCGGCATGATATCCTGTTCGTCGGCGATGTCGGAGAGGAAGGGCTGGGCGATTTGCGCGGCACCCGCCACCTTTTTGCACACCACCCCAGGCGCGAGCGCATCCGCGGCTTCCTCACCGTGGACAGCCCTGATGTGGATCGCATCGTGACGGGCGGCATCGGCTCCCGCCGCTACCGCGTGACGTTCCGCGGGCCGGGCGGGCACAGCTATGCCGCCTTCGGCCTGGTGAACCCGATGTATGCGATGGCGCAGGCCGCCCAGCACCTGGCCGCCATCAAGGTCCCGCGTGAGCCGGTGACGACGCATTGCGTGAGCGTGGTGGCCGGCGGCACCTCGATCAACGCCATCCCCGAGACGGTGACGATGGAGGTGGATCTGCGCTCGGCCAGCGCCGACCAGTTGGCGCGGCTGGAGAAGCAATTCCTCGACGGCGTCCAGGCCGCCGTCACCGCCGAGAACGCGGCACGCCAGGGCGAGATCGTGGCCGAGTTGCTCCCCGTTGGGGATCGCCCGGCGGGGCATACGCCCAATGGCTCACCCATCGCGCGGCTGGCCTCCGCCGCCGTGGCCGCCGAGGGCTATGCACCCAGCTTCGAATGGTCCTCCACCGACGCCAATATCCCGATGAGCCTGGGCATCCCGGCGCTGCGAATCGGCTCGGGCGGCACGGGCGGGCGGGCGCATTCGCTGGAGGAATGGATTGACGTGGAGATCGAGGAATCGCTGCGCGGCATGCGCGCGAGCCTCGCCACCATCCTCGCCATCGCTGAAATGGAGATTGCATGATGCTGCGCCGAAGCCTCATCGCTGCCGGAATTGCAACCCCCGCCCTGGCCCAGCCCGCCCTGGCCCAGCCCGCCCTGGCCCAGCCCGCCCTGGCCCAGCCCGCCCTGGCCCAGGCCGAATGGCGCCCGAGCCGGCCCATCACCTTCATCCTGCCCTTCGCGGCCGGCTCCGGCACGGATGCCGTGGCGCGAGTGCTGGCGCAGATGCTTGGCGCCGAGCTTGGCGTGAACATCACGGTGGACAACCGCGCCGGGGCCAATGGCACCATCGCGGCGGCGGCAGCGATGCGCGCGCCCCCTGACGGGCACACGCTATTCGTGACCACCAACACGACGCATGGCGCCAATTCCTGGCTTCTGAAGCGGCTGGATTACGATCCGATCGCCGATTTCACGCCGATCTCGCGCCTGGGCCAATACGTCTTCTGGCTGACGGTCGGCGCCGATGTGCCTGCGCGCAACTTCCAGGAGTTCATCGCCCTGGCGCGCGCGCGGCCCGGGCAGATCAGCTATGCCTCGGGGAACGGCACGGGCATCGTGGCGGGGGCGACCATCGCGCGCCTGGCGGGCGTGGAAATGCTGCATGTGCCCTATCGCTCCACGCCGCCCGCGCTGACCGATGTGCTGGCCGGGCGCGTCACATCCATCGTCGTGGACCTCACCCCCACGCTGGGCCATGTGCGGGATGGGCGGCTGCGCGCGCTGGGGCAGACCAACAAGCGCCGCTCGGTCCTGATCCCCGATGTGCCGACGCTGGATGAACAGGGGCTGACAGGGTTTGACCTGCAAAGCTTCGCCGCCCTGTTCGGCCCGGCCCGCATGCCGCCGGAAGTGGTGGGCACCCTCTCCGCCGCCATGCTGCGGATCGGCGCGCGCCCCGAATATCGCGCGCGCCTGGCTGATCTCGGCTTTGACGGCTTCGTCTCCACGCCGGAGGAACTGAACCGCTTCGTGGTGGAGCAGATCGCCGCCTGGGGCGAGATGATCCGCGGCGCCGGGATAGAGCCGGAATAGAATGCCGCGCAGGCGCCGCAAAACCGGCTTATGGGGCCGCTTGGCACTCGGCCTGCTGGCCGTGCTGCTCGCCCTGCCGCTGGGCGCCTATGGCCTGGTGAGATGGACGCTTCCCCCGGAGGCGACCGATTTGCGGATCGAGGGGCTGGCCGCCCCCGTCCGCATCACGCTGGACGAGGCCGGCCTCCCGCGCATCCAGGCGGTCAATGAGCGCGATGCGGCCATTGCCATGGGCTACCTCCATGCACGGGATCGGCTGTTCCAGATGGAGATGATGCGGCGCGGGGCGGAGGGCCGGCTCTCGGAAGTGGCGGGCAGAGCCTCGCTCCGCATGGATCGATTCAGCCGCACACTCGGGCTCAAGCAGCGCGCGGAGGCGGATTTCGCGGCGCTGGATGCCGAGACGCGCGGCCTGCTGGAAGCCTATGCCCAGGGCGTCAACGCCCGAATCAATGAGCGCGGGCGCTTCGCCGCGCCGGAATTCCTGGCACTCGGCCCGCCCGAGCCGTGGCAGCCGCAGCATTCCCTGCTCTGGGCCAAGGTGATGGGGCTGTGGCTTTCGGGAAATTGGCGCACTGAACTTGAGCGTGCGCGCCTCGCCGCCATCCTGCCGCCCGAGCGCCTTTGGGATCTTTGGCCTGTCGATCGCAGCGCGGGCCGGGCAGATATGGCGGCCCTGTCGGGGCTGGAGCATATCCTGGCCGCGGTCCCGGACTCGTCGCACCTCGCGCGCGTCATCGCCGCGCTGCCGGTGTTTGGCGAAGACGCCCCCCTGCCCGCCTCGGCCTCCAATGCCTGGGCGGTGGCCGGATGGCGCAGCGCATCGGGCGCACCGCTTCTCGCCGCCGATCCGCATCTGGGATATGGCGCGCCGGTGCTGTGGTATCTGGCGCGGGTGGAACTGGGCGATGGGCGGATGCTGGCTGGGGCCACGGCGCCCGGCACGCCGCTGATGATCATAGGCCGCAACGCCGATCTCGCCTGGGGCTTCACCACCACTCATTCCGACACGCAGGACGTCTTCATCGAGACGCCGGATGCGGTGCGTCGCACTCGCACGGAGATCATCGCCGTGCGCGGCGGAGAACCCGTCACGATGGTGGTGCGCGAGACCGCGAACGGCCCCGTGATTTCCGACCTCGATGAGAGGCAGCGACCGGATGGCCGCCTGCTCAGCGTCCGCATGGCCAATCTGGAGCCGAATGACAGCACCGCCCGCGGCTTCCTGGCACTCAATCGCGCCCGCAACATCGGCGAGGCGCGGGCGGCGGCGGCGCTGATCTCCTCGCCGGCGCAAAACCTGATGGCGGCGGATCGCGCGGGCGGCATCGCCATGTATCTCACCGGCCGCACGCCCATCCGTGCCAGCGGCGATGGCAGCCTGCCCCTGCCGGGTGACCAGCCCTGGCGGGGCTTCGTGCCCTTCGATGAATTGCCGCATGTCGAGAACCCCGAAAGCGGCGTCCTCGTGAACGCAAATAACCGCGTGAGCCCGGAGGGGCATCCCGTGCATCTCTCGCGCGAATGGTATGCGGATTGGCGCTTCCGCCGCATCCATCAGCGCCTTGAAGCGCAGGAAGTTCACGGCCCGGCGGAATTCGCCGCGATCCAGATGGATGCCGTCTCGCTGCTGGCGCGCGAGGCGCTGCCCTTCATGAACAACCTGCCGCGCGGCACGGGCGCGCTCGGCCAGGCGCAGGCGCTGCTGGCGGAATGGGATGGCGAGATGGGCGCGGAACTGCCGCAACCGCTGATCTGGAATGCCCTCGCCCGCCGCATGTCGGCCCTCGCTCTGCGCCAGGCGCGCATCCCCGAGGCGCGGGGCAGCGCCGAGTTCCTGCGCTTCCTGCTCACCTCGCCCGACGCCGGCTGGTGGTGTGCCGGTGACTGCCGGGCGATGGCGGCGCTGGCGCTTGCGGAGTCGGTCGCGGAACTCAGCGCGGTCCATGGCGCCGATCCGGCAGCGTGGCGCTGGGGCCAGGCGCATCAGGCGCGGTTCGAGCACCCGCTGCTGCGCTTCATCCCCGGCGTGAACCGGCTGGTCGCGCTGAGTGTCCCGGTCGGTGGCGATGGCGAGACGGTGCAGCGGCAAGGCTTGCGCGGCGGCGGGGCCGCGCCCTTCCAGGCCCTGCATGGCGCGGGGCTGCGCTTCGTGGCCGATCTGGGTGCCGCGGATACCAGCTTCGCCATGATTGGCACCGGCCAGTCGGGGCATCCACTCTCGCGCCATTGGGGCGATCTGCTGGAATTCTGGCGGATCGGGGGGATGTGGCGGCTCGGCCGCGAAGCCGCGCCAGTCAGCGCCACCATTCGCCTCACGCCATGACGCCCATGCTGCAACCTGTCCTGTTGGGGCTGCTGGCCGCCTTTGTCGGCTTTGCCTCATCCTTCGCGGTGGTGCTGGCGGGGTTTGCCGCGATGGGCGCCTCGCCCGAGCAGGCGGCATCCGGGCTGATCATGCTCTGCGTGCTGATGGGCGTGCTGGGGGCTGGCTTCTCCGTGGTGTGGCGGATGCCCGTCTCGATCGCCTGGTCCACACCCGGAGCCGCGCTGCTGGTCACGACGGGGATGCCCGATGGCGGCTTCCCGGCGGCGGTCGGCGCCTTTCTCGCAGCCTCGCTGCTGCTGGTGGTGGCCGGGCTGTGGCGGCCCTTCGCCCGCGCGGTGGAACGCATTCCCCCGCCCATCGCCGCGGCCATGCTGGCAGGCGTGCTGCTGGATTTGTGCCTGGCCCCGGTGCGCGCGATGGGCACCCTGCCCTGGCTCGCCTTGCCGGTCGTGCTGG
The DNA here is from genome assembly GCA_947084995.1 of uncultured Roseococcus sp. Classification (GTDB taxonomy): domain Bacteria; phylum Pseudomonadota; class Alphaproteobacteria; order Acetobacterales; family Acetobacteraceae; genus Roseococcus. The sequence goes on along the minus strand of CAMTUX010000029.1, from coordinate 26,093 downwards.
CCTGGGCTGTGACGCTGCGGTTGAGCCAGCTCTGGGCCGTGCCCGCCGCCGTGGCGGTGGCCGTGGCCGCCCTGTTGCTGGGGCCCGGGCTGCCCGGCGCCGGGGCGTGGGAGGCGCCGCGCCTCGTTTGGGTCACGCCCAGCTTTGAATGGGGGGCGATGGTGGGCATCGCGCTGCCGCTTTTCCTGGTGACGATGGCCTCGCAGAACCTGCCCGGCTACGCGGTGTTGCAGGCCAATGGCTACAAGCCGGAGATGCGCTCCGTCTTCCTCGCCACCGGCGGCGGCAGCTTTCTCGGTGCGTTCTTCTGCGGGCAATTGGTCAATCTGGCAGCCATCACCGCCGCCCTCTGCGCCGGGCCGGAATCCCACCCCGATCCGAAGCGCCGCTGGGTGGCCGGCCTGGTGGCGAGCCTCGGCTATCTGGGCTTCGCGCTGGTGGCAGGCGTGGCGGCGAGCGTGGTGGCAGCCGCGCCGCCGCTGCTGATCCAGGCCGTGGCTGGGCTGGCGCTGCTGGGGGCGCTGGCCGGGGCGCTGACCACGGCCATGTCCTGCGAGATGTTGCGCGTGCCCGCGATCGTGACCTTCGTGGTGGCTGCCTCCGGCCTGAGCGTGGCCGGCATCGGCGCCGCCTTCTGGGGGCTGCTGGCCGGCGCCACCCTGATATGGCTGCTAAATGACCGGGCCTCGGCCGGTGAGGCCGCCGCCCGCCCAGGATCACCGCCTGTGCCACCACCGGGAATTGCGCGCGGCTGATGCCGAAGGCGGACCAGATGCCCCCTGACGGGACCAACAGCTTCAGGGCCAGCATCGCCTCGGTGGTGGCCGGCGCGCCCCGGGCGATGCCGAGGCATAGCTGGAACCAGGGCGGCACCTCGAACAAGCCGCGCCGGAGCAAATCGGCCGCCAGCATGGCATGGCCGAGGTCGAAGATTTCCAATTCGGGCATCACCCCCGCCTCGCGAATCATCTCCGCCATTGCGGCGAGGTGGGCTGGCGTATTCACGAAGACGGTGGGGCCGAAATTCATCGTCGCGATGTCGAGCGAGCAGATATCCGGGCGCGATTCCAGCACATGGGCCACGCGTTCCTCCGGCGTGCCCATGCCCTTGGCCGAGATGCGCCAGACCCTGATTCGCATTGTCCGCACGGCGACACCCGAGGTGGATCGGCGCGAGCAAGAACGACACCCTGCCAGCGGAAGCCTGCGACTGCGGATTGGTAATTCTGCGCCCGCCTCCTGCGAGTTGCTCAACGTTTCGGCTGGCGGCTTCGCGGTGCGCGGTTCGGCACTGGTCGGGCAAGAGATCAGCGGCGACATCGCCGGAAGGCCGCTGTGCGGCAGGGTGATGAATGTTGCCGACGGGGCCGTGCGGGTTCAACTGATCGAGGTTGACGCGGCATTGCGCGACGCGCTCCTGGCCACGGCCCGCGCCGCATAGAGTTCAGGCGGCGAGAATCCCCTCGACCACCGTCTGGATCGCCAACGCCTCATCGAGCGTGGCGAGGTTGACTGCCTCGCCACGGGTCAAGGCGGCCAGCTTGTCCAATTGCCCGCCCAGCGTCATTGGCCGCATCTTCTCATTCGGCAGCGCGTCAGGCGCCGCGTGCCATGTGCCTAGGGGCGAGAGCCGCTCGGCGAAGGACCAGTCGCGCAGGCGAAGGGCGCCCAGGGTGCCCTGGATGCGGGTGATGTTGTGGTCATCGGCCAGCGTGATGCCCACGCCGCCCGAAATCGTCACCGGCACATCCCCTGCCGAGAGCCGGGCCGCGATGGCGGTCTCGCTTCCGCCGCCCGCCGGATAGCTCACGCGCGCCTCATCCAGCGTGAGCGGCCCGACGAGGCGCTGCGCCAGAAAGAGGAAATGCGACACGACTTCACGCGTGAAGCCGCCCTCGGCGCGCTGCGAGAGCCAGGCAGCGGCGCCCTGCTGCCAGCCGCGCGGCCAGGTGGCGAAGGCGGCCGTGATCTCCAGCTTCCGGATCGGCCCAATGCCCGCAAGCCAGGCTTGCAGCTGCGCGATGGCGGGCGAGGACGCCATGGGGAAGTTCACCGCCGCGCGCTGGTCCTTGGCGCTGGCCACGAAGGCGCGGGCGGCAGCCAGGTCGGAGGCCAGCGGCTTCTCCAGGAACAGCGCCCTTCCCGCCGCCAGCACCTGCTGCCCGAGCGCGATATGCGACGCCGGGGGCGAAGCGATGTAGACCGCGTCGCTCTTCGCGATCACGGCCGCCGCATCGGCGCTCATGCTCAGCGCCGGCGTGATGGAGGCGAGCCGCGCGACGGCCTCGGCGCCGGGGTCCCATACGGCCGTGACCTGGGTGCTCCCATGCGCCAGGGCCGCGCGCATCAGCCGCTCGCCCATGATGCCTAGGCCGATGATGCCGAGTTTCAGAGGTTCATGATTCATAGGGCAATCCCACATATTGCTCGGCCAGGCCCAGGCGGGCGGCCACCATGTCCTTCACCGCCTCCTGCTGGCCATAGATTGTCACGCGCCGGCCGGTCAGCCCGTGCAGGTTAATGCGGCGGGACTGGTCGTTGAAGCGCAGCGCCATGCCGTCATGCGCCAGGCCCCCGCGGAGCAGGAGATGGGTGAGCGGCAGCCCGGCCGGCCCAGCGCCCAAGACGCCGACTTGTGTTCGCATGGCCAAACCCCGCTACCCTCCGCCTGGGCAATGGCGCAGAATGGACCGGAAGACAACGGGGGCGAGCGATGGACCAGGCACGGCGCATTGATGTGATTTCGGACGCGATCTGCCCCTGGTGCTGGATCGGCAAGCGGCAGATGGAGCGGGCGCTGGCCATGCTGGACCAGCCCTTCACCATCCATTGGCGTCCCTACCAGCTCAACCCCGACATGCCGGTCGAGGGCGTCGAGCGCGCCTCCTATCGCGCCGCCAAGTTCGGCAGCGTGGAGCGCGGCGCGGAGCTGGACGCCAATGTTGCCGCGGCCGGCCGCGCCGTGGGGCTTGAATTCCGGCATGACAGGATGCTGCGAACGCCCAACACCATCGCCGCGCATCGCCTGCTGCGCTGGGCCGGTGAGCGTCAAAACGACATGGCCGAGGCGCTGTTCCAGGCCTATTTCCAGGATGGCCAGGATATCGGCGACCGGGCGATGCTGGCCGCCATCGCCGCCACGCTGGGCCTGGATGCCACGGCCTTCCTTGCGTCGGACGAGCATGATGCCGAAATCCGCGCCGAGGACGCGCAGTTCCGCCGCATCGGCATCAACGGCGTGCCGAGCTTCGCGCTTGATGGCCAGGTGATGTTCTCGGGCGCCCATCCCGCCGACCACATGGCGCGGATCTTCGGGCAGCGCGCGGCATGATGCAGCCCCTGCTCGACCGCGCGGCCGGCCTGGGCGAACGCCTGCGGGCGCGGGGCGAGACCATCGCCATCTCGGAATCCTCGGCCGGGGGGCTGGTTTCGGCCTCGCTGCTCGCCCTGCCCGGTGCCTCGGCCTATTTCGTGGGCGGCGCCGTGACCTACACCACCACGGCGCGCGGCGCCCTGGTCGGCATCACGGCGGAGCAGATGGCGGGCCTGCGTTCCTCAAGCGAGCCCTATGCGCTGCTGCTGGCCCGCACCATGCGCGAACGCTTGGGCACCACCTGGGGCCTGGCGGAAACCGGCGCCTCGGGGCCGACAGGCAACCGCTATGGCGATCCGGCGGGGCACACATGCCTGGCCATCTCCGGCTCCGTGGAGCTTGTCCGCACGCTGGAAACCGGCCAGGCCGAGCGCTGGACGAACATGCTGGAATTCGCGCTGGCCACGCTCGGCCTGCTGGACGAGGCGCTCAGCGGCTGAGCGCCCCGCATCAGGGCTTTGCCGCGATGATGCCCCCCGAGAGGCTGCCCGGAATGCGGTCCCGCCAGGCGCCGGAATCCACCGCCGTGATGAAGTCGAGCACGGCGCGGTTGAAGGCGTCGGGGTCCTCCAGGTTCATCGTGTGGCCGCATTTCGGCATGACCAGCAGAGCCGAGCTGGAGATGCTGCGCTTCAGGTAGAGCGCCGGCTCCAGCGTCGGGTCATCCTCATCGCCCGCGATGATGAAGGTGGGCAGCTTCAGCTTGCGGAACTGAGCCTCCAGCTCGAACAGGGAGGGGCGCTCGCGCTGCACGCCGAGCATGGTGAGGGCTGAGCCCTCGGCCGAATGCTCCGCCATCCGGGCTTCGAATTCGGCGAAGCCGCGCGGGTCCTTTTCCTCGAAGACCAGGCGCGTGGGGCCATGGGCGTAGATGGTGGCGAATTTCTCGATGCCCCCCGCGCGCAGCTTGGCCACCGAGCCGTCAATCTCGGCCTGGAACTGGGTGCGCTTGTCGGGTGCGGCGCCATAGCCCACGCCGGCCGCCGTCAGGCTGCGCGCCAGATGCGGGTGGCGCAGGCCCAGATGCAGCGTGGCGAAGGCGCCCATGGAAAGCCCCACCACATGGGCGGGGGCGAGGTTCAGTCCCTTGATGATGGCGGCAATGTCATCCGTTGCGCGGTTCTGGCCATAGGCCTTGGGGTCGGTGGGCACGCTGCTGGGCGGATAGCCGCGGGCATGGAAGGCGATGCAGCGATAGCGCCGGGCGAAGAAGCGCAGTTGCGGCTCCCAGCTGCGCGCATCGCCCGCGAATTCATGCACGAAGACCAAAGGCGGGCCTTCGCCGGCCTCGATGTAATGCAGGTCAACGCCATCCTCGGTGCGGATGCTGGGCATATGGGCGGGGCTCCCTTTTTCGCGGGTGTCAGCTTGCGTCGCGGGGAGAGGTGCCGCAAGGGACGCGCGCCTTGACCAGGAGTTTTCCGTGCCCCGCCAAGCCCTCGCCTTCCGCCTGCCGATGCGCCATCCGGGCGATGTTTCCGCGATCGCCGCGCTGTTCGAGGCCGGGACGCTGCGGGCGGAGGAAGTGGCGGCGATCCTCGGCAAGACCGAGGGCAATGGCTGCGTGAATGACTTCACCCGCGCCTATACCGCCAATGCGCTGGCGGCGGGCCGCTCGCAATCATCGCGCAACGATAATTCGGCGGGAGGGGCTGGAAACCGGACGCCATTGGTCCTATTTGACTGGGACAGTAGGAGAATGCAGGTGCTGAAACTCTCCAGATTGACCGATTATGCCGTGGTCGTGCTCTCTCGCATGGGCCAGGATAATGCGCCGCTACAAAGCGCGCCCGGCATTGCCGCACGCACCGGCCTGGCCGAACCGACTGTCGCCAAGGTTTTGAAAATCCTCGCGCAATCCGAAATCGTCGAAGGCTTGCGCGGGGCGCGTGGCGGTTATCGGCTGACCCGCCCGCTCAGCAGCATCAGCCTCTCTGAGGTGATCGTCGCCTTCGATGGCCCGATCGCGCTGACCGCCTGCGTGGATGGCGGCATGGGCGGCTGCGACAGCGAGCATCTCTGCCCCGTCCGTGGCCGCTGGGACCCCGTGAACCACGCCATCCGCGAAGCCCTGGCCGGTATTTCCGTGGCCGAGCTTGCGGGGGGCGGCTGCGGGGACAGTTCCCTGACCACCACCACCACCACCCATCACTTCGTCGCCGCCGAGTAGGAGCGCATATGCCTGCCGTTGCAGAGACCCTCGATACCGTCCAGTCCGCCAGCGATGGAGGCTACAAGTGGGGTTTCGAGACCGATATCGCCATGGAATACGCGCCCAAGGGGCTGAACGAGGATATCGTTCGCTTCATCAGCGCAAAGAAGAATGAGCCGGGATGGCTGCTGGAATGGCGCCTCAAGGCCTATCGCCACTGGCTTGAGATGGAGGAGCCCAACTGGGCCGCCGTCAAATACCCCAAGATTGACTACCAGGACGCCTATTACTACGCGGCGCCCACCAACAAGATCGTCCCGAAGTCACTTGACGAGGTGGACCCCGAGTTGCTCCGCACCTACGAAAAGCTGGGCATTCCGCTGCGCGAGCAGGAGCGGTTGCAGGGCATCGCCGTGGATATGGTCTTCGACAGCGTCTCGGTCGCCACCACCTTCAAGGACCGGCTGGCCAAGGATGGCATCATCTTCTGCTCCATCTCGGAAGCCGTGCATGAGCATCCCGAGTTGGTGCGGCAATATCTCGGTTCCGTGGTGCCGCCGGCGGATAACTACTTCGCCTGCCTGAACAGCGCGGTCTTCACCGATGGCAGCTTCGTCTTCATCCCCAAGGGCGTGCGCTGCCCGATGGAGCTTTCCACCTATTTCCGCATCAACGCCAAGAGCACCGGCCAGTTCGAACGCACGCTGATCATCGCCGAAGCCGGCAGCCACGTCTCCTATCTGGAGGGCTGCACCGCGCCGATGCGCGATGAGAACCAGATGCACGCCGCCGTGGTCGAGCTGGTGCTGATGGATGACGCCACCATCAAGTACAGCACGGTGCAGAACTGGTACCCCGGCGATGCCGAGGGCAAGGGGGGCATCTACAACTTCGTCACCAAGCGCGCCGCCTGCCGTGGCGCGCGCAGCAAGGTGAGCTGGACGCAGGTCGAGACGGGCTCCGCCATCACCTGGAAGTATCCCTCCTGCATGCTGCTGGGCGATGACAGCGTGGGCGAGTTCTACTCGGTCGCCATCACGAACAACCGCCAGCAGGCCGATACCGGCACGAAGATGTGGCATGTGGGCAAGAACACGAAGTCCACCATCGTCTCCAAGGGCATCAGCGCCGGCCAGGGCCAGAACACCTATCGCGGCCTGGTGAAGATCAGCCCGAAGGCCACGGGCGCGCGCAATTTCACCCAATGCGACAGCCTGCTGATCGGCGACCAGTGCGGCGCGCATACCGTGCCCTATATCGAAAACCGCTGCGCCACGGCGAAGGTGGAGCATGAGGCGACAACCTCGCGCATCGCCGAGGACCAGCTCTTCTACTGCCGCTCGCGCGGGCTCACCCAGGAAGAAGCGGTGGGGCTGATCGTGAACGGTTTCTGCCGGGAAGTGCTCAAGGAATTGCCGATGGAGTTCGCCGTGGAAGCGCAGAAGCTTCTGGCGATCTCGCTCGAAGGGAGTGTTGGTTGATGTTGCGTATCGAAGGCCTGACCGCCGAAATTGACGGCAAGCAGATCCTGAAGGGGATCGATCTCGAAATCCCGACGGGCGAGATCCACGCGATCATGGGGCCGAATGGCTCGGGAAAATCCACGCTCTCCTATGTGCTAAGCGGGCGCGAGGGCTATGAGATCACCGGCGGCACCGCGACCTTCAATGGCGTGGACATCCTGGCGATGGAGCCGGAGGAGCGCGCGGCGTCCGGCCTGTTCCTGGCCTTCCAGTATCCGGTGGAACTGCCGGGCGTGGGCAATGCCAATTTCCTTCGCACCGCGCTGAACTCTATCCGCAAGGCGAAGGGCGAGCCGGAGGTGGACGCCATGGCCTTCCTCAAGCTGGCCCGCGCCAAGCTCAAGACCCTGCAAATGAGCGACGACATGCTCAAGCGCAACGTGAATGTCGGCTTCTCGGGCGGTGAGAAGAAGCGCAACGAGGTGTTGCAGATGGCCTTACTGGAACCCAGCCTCGCCATCCTGGACGAGACGGATTCCGGCCTCGACATTGATGCGCTGAAGATCGTCTCCGAGGGCGTGAACGCCATGCGCGGCCCGAATTTCTCGGCCCTTGTCATCACGCATTACCAGCGCCTGCTGGACTACATCACGCCCGATCGCGTCCATGTGCTGATGGGTGGCCGCATCGTGAAGTCCGGCGGCCCCGAACTCGCCCTGGAGTTGGAGGCGGAGGGCTACGCGAAGGTGGCGGCATGAACGCCATGATTTCCGGCGGCTTCGCTGCGCGCTTCGCGGGCCTGCGTGACCATCTCCCCGGTGGCCGCACCCCCTGGATCGCGACCTTGCGTGCCGAGGCGGCCGAGCATTTCGCGCTCGCCGGCCTGCCGAGCCGCAAGATCGAGGCCTGGCGCTACACTGACCTCGCCCCCATCGGGCAGGCCAGCTTCAGCGAGGCGCTGACCTTCGCGGTGGAGAGCCCTGCCCTGCCGCCGATGCGCGCGCCCTATCGCGCCGTCTTCGTGGATGGCCGCTTCGCCGAGGGGCTCTCCACCCTGCCGGCCTGGTGCCGCCCACTGGCCCAGAACCTCGCCGCCGCCGAGGGCTGGCTGGGCTCGCTCGCGCAGAAGCTGCCGGTGGTCTCGCTCAACACCATGCTGTTCGAGGATGGCATCCTGCTGGACCTCCCGGCCGGCGCCGAGGGCGGCGCGATGGAATTGCTCAGCCTCGCCACCCACACCGAGCGCGCCATCGCCTTCCATCCGCGGCACCTGATCCGCCTGGGCGCTGGCGCATCGCTGACGCTGATCGAGACCAGCCTGGGCGCCAATGGCGCGACCTATCTGCACAACCCGGTCTTTGAGATCGCGGTCGCCGAGGGCGCCACGCTGTCGCATATCCGCATCCAGCGCGAGGGGCGCTCGGCCTTCCAGCTTTCCACCGTGCTGGCGGCGGTGCAGGCGGGCGGGACCTATGACAATTTCACGCTGAATGCCGGCGGGAAGCTGGTTCGCAACGAGATCCATACGGCATTGCTCGGCCCCAAGGCCGCCTGCCACATGAATGGCGCGCAACTGGCGGGCGATGGCCAGCATGCGGACACCACCACCTACCTCGACCATGCCGCGCCCGATTGCGCCAGCCGGCAGACCTACAAGACGGTGCTGGCCGGCAAGTCGCGCGGTGTGTTCCAGGGCAAGATCCTGGTTCGCCAGGCCGCGCAGCGCACCGATGGCTACCAGATGAACCAGGCGCTGCTGCTCTCCGAGGATGCGGAGATTGACGCCAAGCCGCAGTTGGAAATCTACGCCGATGACGTGAAGTGCAGCCACGGCGCAACCGTGGGCGCGCTGGACGAGGCGCAGCTTTTCTACCTTCGTGCCCGCGGCATCCCGGCCGAGACGGCGCGCGCCATGCTGGTCCAGGCCTTCCTGGTTGAGGCGATCGAGGGCGTAAGCCACCCGCTGGCCCAGGCCGCTCTGGCCGAGGCGACCGATGGCTGGTGGGAGCGTGAGGCGGCCTGATCATGGACACGAACACCGCCACCAGCTTCGACATCACGCGCATCCGCCAGGATTTCCCGATCCTGGGCACGAATATGCGCGGCAAGCCGCTCGTCTTCCTCGACAGCGGCGCTTCCGCGCAAAAGCCGCGCCAGGTGATCGAGGCGATGACGCGTTCGATGGAGACGGCCTATGCCAATGTCCATCGCGGCGCCTACCACCTCAGCGAAGTCGCGACCGAGGCGCATGAAGCGGCGCGGGGCGCAGTCCAGCGCTTCCTGAACGCGGCCGAGCCGGAGGAGATCATCTTCACCGGCAATGCGACGGGCGCCTTCAACCTTGTCGCGCACAGCTTCGGGCGCGGCATGCTCAAGCCCGGCCAATGCGTGCTGGTGAGCGAGATGGAACACCACGCCAACCTCGTTCCCTGGCAGATGCTGCGCGATGCGGGCCTGGGCATTGGCCTGCGCTTCGTCCGCGTGACCGGGAGCGGCGAGCTGGATTTGGAAGACCTCTCCGCCAAGCTTGCCGATGGCAAGGTCGGGCTGGTTTCCGTCACCCACATGTCCAACGTGCTGGGCACCGTCACGCCCGCCGCCGCCATCGTGCGTATGGCGCATGAGGCGGGCGCGCGCGTCATGCTGGATGGCAGCCAGGCGGCAGTGCACCGCATGGTGGATGTGCAGGCGCTGGACGTGGATTTCTACACCTTCACCGGCCACAAGCTCTACGGCCCCACCGGCATTGGCGTGCTTTATGGCAAGCGCGCGCTGCTCGACGCCATGCCGCCCTTCTTCGGCGGCGGCGACATGATCGAGACGGTGACGCTTGAGCATTCGACCTTCGCGGCCGCCCCCGCCCGCTTCGAGGCCGGCACGCCCGCCATCATCGAGGCGGTCGGCCTGCACGCCGCCATTGATTACGTGAACACCATCGGCATGCCGGAGATCGAGGCGCATGAGCGCGCCCTGGTGGATCACGCGATGCGCGCCCTGACGCAGGTGGAGGGCCTGGCGCTGCTCGGCGCCGCGCAGGATCGTGGCGGCGTCTTTGCCTTCACGCTGGATGGCGTGCACCCGCATGACCTGTCCACCTATCTCGACCGTTCGGGCATTTGCGTCCGCGCGGGCCGTCATTGCGCCGAGCCGCTGCATATGCGCTTCGGGCTGGAGGGTGGCAGCACCCGCGCCTCCTTCGGCCTCTACACCACGCGCGAGGAAATTGATTTCCTCGCCAGCAAGCTCACCGATGCGCGGAGATTTTTTGCGTGAGCGCGGCAGCGGGATTTGAGGAATTGCAGGACCTGTATTCCAAGGTACTGCGCGACCTCGCCCGCAATCCGCAGCATCGCGGCCGGCTGGAAAGCCCGGCGGCCTCGGCGCGGGGTGACAATCCGATGTGCGGGGACCGTGTGGAGGTGTTCCTCAATCTCGAAGGGGACCGCATCACCGAGGTCATGTTCATGGGCCGGGGTTGCGAAATCTCGCAAGCGAGTGCGGCGTTGCTGACCGAGCTCGTGCGCGGCAAATCCCCCGCCGAGGCGCGCGCCCTGGGCGAGGCCATGACCCGCATGGCCCGCAGCGGCGAGCGTGACGAAAGCACAGACGAACTGGCCCGCCTCTCCGTCTTTTCCGTCGTCAAGAAATTCCCGAGCCGGGTCAAATGCGCGACACTCGCATGGCACGCGCTGGATGCCGCCCTCTCGGGCGTGAAGGAGATCAGCAGTGAGTGAAAATGCCACCCATGGCAGCTGGACCCCCGCGGGTGAGTCGCTGCCGCGCGTGACGGAGGAAGGCGTGATCGGCGCCATCAAGACCGTGTTTGATCCGGAAATCCCGGTGGATATCTATGAACTTGGCCTGATCTACGCGATCGAAATGGGCGATGACGGCAAGGTAAAGGTGGAGATGACGCTCACCACCCCCTCCTGCCCCTCGGCCCAGGAATTGCCGAGCATGGCGGAGGAAGCCATCCGCCAGGTGCCCGGCGTGACTGATTGTGAGGTCGAGATCGTGTGGGATCCGCCCTGGGATCAGTCGCGCATGAGCGAAGATGCGCGCCTTGCGCTGAACATGTTCTGAGGAGAGACGCGATGAGCACCACCACCGCCGCCCCGCGTACCAAGCGTGAATTGCCGCGGTTGATGAGCCTCTCGGAAGGCGCGGCCGAGCGCCTGCGCCGCCTTTACGAGAAGGCCGAATCCGGCAAGTTGCTCCGCATCGGCGTCAAGACCAAGGGCTGCTCCGGCATGGCCTATGACCTCACCTTCGTGGATGGGCCGGGGCCGGGCGATGAGCGCGTGACCGATAAGGGCCTGACCATCCTGGTGGACCGCAAGGCCAGCCTATACCTCATCGGCACCATCATGGATTACGAGGTGAAGCCGATGAGCGCCGGCTTCGTCTTCGTGAACCCGAATGAAAAGGGCCGCTGCGGCTGCGGCGAGAGCTTCCACGTCTGAGCAAAACTCAGGTAAAGAGGCTGTAGAACATCCGCAGGCTTGTGGCCGCGAGGAAGATCGCGAAGGCGCGCTTGAGCCAGATAGGCCGGATGCTGTGCGCCAGCTTCACCCCCCAGGGCGTCGCGATGATGGAAGTGGGCGCAATCAGCGCAAAGCCGAGCAGGCTGACATAGCCCAATGAGAAGGGCGGCAGGTTCGGATCACTCCAGCCACCCCAGATAAAGCCGATCGTGGCGGGGATCGAGATGATCAGGCCAAAGACGCTGGACGTCGCGACGGCGGAGCGGATCGGGTAGCCGAACATCGAGAGGATGGGCACGCCCAGCGTGCCGCCGCCAATGCCCATCATGGCGCTGACGCTGCCCATTCCGATGCCCAGCGCCGCGCGCGGCGGGCCATGGGGCAGCTTGTCCGCCACGCGGAAATCAATGCCGGTGAAGCCCATGTTCAACGCGACCAGCAGCGCCACCATGCCGAACACCGCGGTCAGCCCCTCGCCGCGCAACTGGATCGCGAGCGCCGTGCCCAGCGCCACGCCCAGCATCATGGGCAGCCAGATGGAGCGCAACAGCGCCTCATCAACGGCACCCGTTGCGCGATGCTTGCGGGCCGAGACGATGGAGGTGGGGATGATGGTGGCGAGCGAGGTGCCGACGGCCAGCTTCATCTGTATCGCCTCGGGGATGCCAAAGAGCGGAAAGACGTTGAACAGCAGCGGCACGATGACGATGCCCCCCCCCACGCCAAGCAGGCCGGCAAGCGTTCCCGATACGAGGCCAGTTGCCGCCATCGCTGCCGCGAGCGCGATCAGCCACCAGATTTCGTTCATCGCACGCCCCAGCCATTCCAATTCTTGGACACCCGTTTAACCGCCCTGTCATCCACCGCGAAGCGCGGGAGCCGGGGGCCACCTTCCCGCGTGGCGCATGGCGTTCTAGCCTTCGCCCGGAAACAATTGCGCGGAGGAACGCCCCCATGATGCTCAAGGACAAGGTCGCCATCGTCACCGGCTCGGGTGGCGGAATCGGGCGCGAAATCGCCGTCGCCATGGCCGAGGCCGGCGCCAAGATCGTCATCAACGACATCGGCGCCTCGCTGGGTGGCGAGGGCTTCTCGGCCAGCCCGGCCGAGCAGACCAAGGCCATCATCGAGCAGAAGGGCGGGCAGGCCGTCATCAACACCGACAGCGTCTCGGAGTGGGAAAACGCCAAGAAGATCGTCCAGAGCGCCATTGATGCCTTTGGCCGCGTGGATATCGTGGTGAACAATGCCGGCATCCTGCGCGACCAGATCTTCCACCGGATGACGCCGGAGGAGTGGCTGTCGGTCATCAATGTCCACCTCAATGGCAGCTTCTTCGTCAGCCGTGCCGCGGCCGAGCATTTCCGCAAGCAGGAAAGCGGCAGCATGGTGCACATCACCAGCACCTCGGGCCTGATCGGCAATTTCGGGCAGGCGAATTACTCGGCGGCCAAGCTGGGCATCGTGGCGCTGTCCAAGTCCATTTCGCTGGATATGGCGCGCTACAATGTGCGCTCCAACTGCCTGGCGCCCTTCGCCTGGTCCCGCATGACGAGCAGCATCCCGGCCGAAACGCCAGAGCAGAAGGCGCGCGTGGAGCGGCTGATGAAGATGGGCCCCGAGAAGAACGCCCCTCTGGCGGTGTTCCTCGCATCTGACGCTGCCAAGGAAGTGACGGGCCAGATCTTCGCGCCCCGCATGCATGAGTTGTTCCTGTTCAGCCAGAATCGTCCCATCCGCTCGGTCCATAGCGAAGCCGGCTGGACGCCCGAGAAGATCGCCGAGGTCGCGCTGCCGGCGCTGCGTTCGAGCTTCGTGCCGATGGAACGCTCGGGCGATGTCTTCAGCTGGGACCCCGTGTGACGTGAACTTCCAACTGAACGAGGAACAAGCAGCCTTTCAACAGGTGGTGCGCGGCTTTGCCGAGCGCCACCTGGCGAAAGGCGCGGTCGAACGCGCGCATATTGTCGGTTTTCCTTGGGATGTTGCGAAGCTGATGGCCGATCAGGGCCTGTTCGGCATCATGCTTCCCGAGGCGGATGGCGGCGCCGGCGGCACCGTCTTTGATGCCGTGCTGGCCATGGAGCAGATCGCCCAGGTTTGCCCGCGCAGCGCCGATGTGCTGCAAGCCGGCAATTTCGGGGCCTTCCGCACCTTCGCCGAATACGCCTCGCCCTATCAGAAAGAGCGCTTCTTCAAGCCACTGCTGGCGGGTGAGGCCGTGGCGGCGGTCGGCATGACGGAGCCCGATGCGGGCTCGGCCCTGACCGACCTGAAGACCTTCTGCACGCCCGATGGCGAGGGCTTCCGCCTGAACGGCCAGAAGGTCTTCACCACCAACAGCGCCGAGGCCAATGTCTTCGTCATCTATTGCCGCTTTGGGCCAGGCGTAGGTGGCATCGGCTCAGTGCTGGTGGAGCGGGGCATGGAGGGTTTCCGCCTCGGCCAGCCCAGCCTCTACATGAATGATGAGGAGTGGTGCGCCCTCTATTTCGACAATGTCTATATCCCGCCCGAGATGGTGCTGCTCGGCCCCGGCGGCTTCAAGAAGCAGATCGGCGGCTTCAATGTGGAGCGCGTGGGCAACACGACACGCGCGCTGGCGCTGGGCGAATACTGTTTCTCGGCAGCGCGCGAGCACGCGATGCAGCGCGCCCAATTCGGCCGCAAACTCATGGAGTTCCAGGGGCTGCAATGGAAATTCGCGGAGATGCGCGTGGCACTCGATGGCGCGCGGCTGCTGCTGTATCGCGCCGCCATCAATGCCGGCCGTGGCCTGCCCGATGGGCAGGAGGTGGCGATTGCGAAATACGCCTGCAACCAGGCGGGCTGGATGGCCTCCAATGAATCCATGCAGGTCATGGGCGGCACCGGATATTCGAAGGACCTGCTGATCGAATACTGCGTCCGCCGCACCCGCGGCTGGATGATCGCGGGCGGCAGCCTGGAGGTGATGAAGAACCGCATCGCCGAGGGCGTGTTTGGCCAGAGCTTCTCGCAAAGGCCACCCCGCGCATGAAGGAACTTCTGGCGCCGCGCAGCATCGCGCTGATCGGCGCCTCGGGCGACCCGTCGCGCCTCACCGCGCGGGCGCAGATCTATCTTCGCAAGCATGGCTATGATGGCGCGCTGCATCCGGTGAATCCCCGCGCGCCGGAAGTCCTGGGCGAGCGCGCCTATGCCGCCGTCAAGGACATCCCCGGCGAGATTGATTTCGCCTATATCCTGCTCAACACCGAGCATGTCGAAGGGCAGATCGCCGCTGTCGCCGCCAAGGGCGCCAAGGTCGCTTGCATCCTGGCCGATGGCTTCGCGGAGGCTGGCCCCGAGGGCCTGGCCCGCCAGCAGCGCTGCCTGGATGCGGCGCGGGCGGCCGGGTTACGGCTGCTCGGCCCCAATTCCATGGGACTGATCAACATCCCCGCGCGCATCGCCGTCAGCGTGAATGCGGCGCTGGAGGCGGAGAGCCTGCCCGCCGGGCGCGTGGCGCTCGTCAGCCAGTCCGGCTCCATGCTGGGGGCCATCATGTCGCGTGGTGCGGCGCGCGGCATGGGCTTCAGCCATTTGATCGCGACGGGCAATGAGGCCGATCTCAGCGCCGGCGAAATCGCCGCCATGCTGGTGGATGACGCCGGCGTGGATGCGGTGATGCTGTTCCTGGAGGCGATCCGCGCGCCCGAGCATTTCGCCCATGCCGCCTGGAAGGCGCATCAGGCGGGCAAGCCGCTCATCGCCTACAAGCTCGGCCGCTCGCCCTACGGGGCGGAGTTGGCCACCAGCCATACCGGTGCGCTGGCGGGCTCGGATGCGGCGGCCGATGCGTTTTTCCGCGCCCATGGCATCCTCCGCGCGACCATGCTGGAGAGCTTCCTGGAGCTTCCCGCCCTCGCTTTGGGTCGTCGCCCGCTGGCCCATCCCCACCGCGCCGTCTCGGTCCTCACCACGACGGGCGGCGGCGGCGCCATGGTGGTGGATGCGCTCGGTGTGGCCGGCATCGAGGCCCGCGTGCCGGACGCCAAGTCCAGCACGGCCCTGCATGAGGTCAAGATGCACAGCCATGGCCGCCTGCTGGACATGACGCTGGCCGGCACCAGGCCCGAGCGCATCGAGGCCGCCATTCGCGCGCTCGACATGTCGGGCGATACGGATGCGATCATTCCCGTCATCGGCTCCTCGGCGCAGTTCCGCCCGGCGGATGCGGTGGCGGGCATCCTGGCCGCCGCCCCGCATGTGCGGCCTGTCGCGGCCTTCCTGGTGCCCCAGGCCGATGCCTCGCTGAAACTGCTGGCCGAGGCCGGTATCCCCGCCTTCCGCACGCCGGAAAGCCTGGCGGATGCCATGCGCGCCTATCTCGACTGGCGTGCGCCGCTGGCCACGCCGCATGTGGCGCTGCCCGGCATCACCATCCCCGATGCGCCCGACGAGGCCGATGCGCGGAACCTGTTCGCCGCACTCGGCCTGGGCAGCGTCTATTCATGCGATCTGGAGGCGGCGCATCGCTTCCCGGTCGCGCTGAAGATCCTCTCGCCCGACATCGCCCACAAGACGGAGGTGGGCGGCGTCGTGCTGAACATCCCCGACGCCGCTTCCCTGCGCGAGGCGGCGGCGGCGATGCAGGCGCGCGTGGCCAAGGCCGAACCGGATGCCCGCCTCAATGGCTTCCTCATCCAGCCCATGGCCAAGGGCCTGGCCGAGGTGATCCTGGGCTTCAGGCGAGATCCGGAGGTTGGCCCCGTCGTGCTGCTGGGCGCGGGCGGCGTGCTGGCGGAATTGCACCGCGACGTGGCGCTGCGCCTGGCCCCCATGCATGAGGCCGAGGCGCGGGAAATGATCGCGGAGGTGCGGGCGCTGCGCGTCATCAAGGGCTGGCGTGGCATGCCGCGCGGCGATGTCGAGGGCCTGGTGCAGGCCATTGTCGCCGTCTCGCGCCTCGCGGCCCTGCCGGAAATCCGTGAAGCCGAAATCAACCCGCTGATGATCCATCAAGCGGGCCTTACCGTGGCCGATGCCTGGGTGGTACGCGCATGACCGATTCCCGTTCGCTGATCAAGGCGCGATTCGGCCACCTCCCCTTCGAGCCTCCGGCTGAAATCCCGGCGGCGCTGGCCGCCCTGCTGGACCGCCGCGTGACGCGCCGCTTCAAGCCGGACCCCATCCCCGAGCCGCTGCTGAACACCGTGCTCGCCGCGGCGCAATCGGCGCCCTCCAAGAGCGACATGCAGCAATATTCCATCGTGGTGCTGGAGGATGCGAAGCGCATCGCCGCCATCGCGGATTGGATCGGCACGATGCCCTGGATCAAGGATGCGCCAAACCTGCTGATCTTCTGCGCCGATATCCGCCGCAACCGCGACATCTGCGAGCGAGCGGGGCGCGAGCACGTCAATGATAACCTCGACACGCTGCTGAACGCCACGGTGGATGCGGCGCTGGCCATGGGCATGTGCATCGCGGCGGCCGATGCGGCGGGCCTGGGCGCCTGCCCCATCTCCTATGTGCGTAACCACCTGGAGAAGGTGGCGCCGCTGCTCTCGCTGCCCAAGGGCGTGTTCCCGATCGCCGGGCTCTCGCTCGGCTGGCCCTCGGCGCGCAATGAACGCAGCGCGCGGCTGCCGCCCGGGATCGTCATCCACCGTGACCGCTATTCCACCGGGGGCGAGGCGCAGGCGCTGAGCGCCTATGACGCGCGGCGCGAGCGCGCCAAGCCGCGCTATCCCGAGATCCACGGCCCGGCGCCCGAGGGCTGCACCTGGACGGAGAATGTGGCGCGGCAGCTTTCCGTCCCCGAACGCGCCGGCTTCCGTGCCTGGCTGCGCTCACGCGGCTTCGCGCTTGATTAGGCGCGGCGATGACAACCCCGGCGGCGCGGATGTCGGTGGCCGTAAGCCCAGGCGCGCCGTCCGCCCCAAGGATGCGGCGAGCCTGATCCTTTGGCGCGACGGCCCAGGCGGGATCGAGGTGCTGATGGGCCGCCGCCATCGCGACATGCGCTTCATGCCGGGCGTGCTGGTCTTTCCGGGTGGGCGCGTTGATCTGGCCGATTACCATGCAAGGCCGATCAGTGACCTGCCGGCTACGACGCGCCGCATGCTGGAAATCAGCAGCAAGCCCACCCAGGCGGAGGCGCTTTGCGCCTGCGCGATCCGTGAACTGCATGAGGAGACGGGCCTCGTCATGGGCGAAATCATGGGCCGGCGTGGCCACGTTTCACCTGACTTCGCCCCCCTGCACTACCTCACCCGCGCCATCACCCCCGCCGACCGGCCGATGCGCTTCCATGCGCGCTTCCTGGTGGCCGAGGCGAATTACGCCAAGGGCGAAATCCGCGGCTCGGGCGAGTTGGAGGAGGTGCGCTTCTTCGCGCTGAGCGCATTGCACGCGCAGCCCCTGGCGAAGATCACCAGCATGATCCTGGACGAGTTCGCTGGCTGGCTGGCGCTCTCACCACAGGGGCGGCCGCGGCGCAAGCTGATCAGCATCCAGGGGCGGGACAACCGGCTTCCCGAAAAGGCCCAGATCCGATCAGACGATTCCGTTTGATCGGATGATGCTCTAGACAAGCCGCCAGGCCTCGCCATCCCGGGCAGCCACGCCATCCTCCTCCAGCATGATCAGCTGGGCCAGGAGGCTGCGCCCCGCCGCGATGACCAGCTTGGGGTCGAGCGGCCCATAGACCTGGCCGACCAACACCGGGATCGGCATCGCGCCGCCCTCGCGCAATGCCGTGACGATCCGCGCCTCGCGCCGGCGGCGATGCTCCGCCAGCCCGTCCAGGAAGGGCATCGGGTCCGGCAGCTTCGGGCCATGGCCGGGCAGGTAGAGCTGGTCCTGTCCCTCGCGCGCACGCAGCTTGGCGAGGCTGGTCATGAAGTCGCGCATGTTGCCGTCGGGCGGGCTGATCACGCTGGTGGACCAGCTCATCACATGATCCGCGCTGAACAGGATGCCGGTGCCGTCCAGCGCGAAACACAAATGGTTGCCGCAATGGCCGGGCGTGAAGATGGGCGTCACGCGCCAGTCCCCCCCCTCCAGCGGCACGCCCTCGGGCAGCGTCACATCTGGCTGGAAGGCGTGGTCACCGCTTGCCACGCCGGGCGTCGCATGCGGGCCATGGGCGCAGGTGGCGGCCCCCGTCGCCGCTTGCAACGCGGCCGCACCCGGCGAGTGGTCCCGATGCGTGTGCGAGACAAGGATATGCGTGATCCGCTCGCCCGCCGTCGCCGCCAGGATGGCGCCCAGGTGATCGGCATCCACCGGCCCCGGATCCAGCACGGCCACCGAGGCGCCGCCGCCGATCAGGTAGGTGTTGGTGCCGCGATAGGTGAAGGGGCCGGGGTTGTTGCACAGCACGCGCCGCACGCCGGGCGCGATGCGTTCCACATCGCCATGCACCAACGGGTCGTCGCGCAGGAAGGGGATGTTCATGGCGGCGTTCCTCGTTTTTGCACGGCGCGGATGGCTTCGCGGCGCATGATGTAAAGGGCCGCGAGCACTATCAAGCCCGAGCCGACAAAGGTGGCGATGCCCGGCTGCTCGCCAAAAAAGATCCAGCCCAGCAGAACGGCCCAGAGAATGCCCGTATAGGAATAGGCGCCAAGCGAGGAGACCTGCGCGCTGGCGAAGGCCTCGGTCAGCATCACCTGCGCCACACCGCCGACCACACCGATCACCACCAGCAGCAGCAGCTCATATCCGGAGGGCGTGACCCAGACGAAGGGCAGGGTCAGCGCCGTGAAGCCGGTCATCAGCAGCGATTGCCAGAGCACGATGGTGGTCGATCTCTCCGTGGCCGAGAGGCTTCGCACCAGCAGCGTCGTCGCCGCCGAGAAGACGCCATGCATCACCGCCACCGCCATGCCGAAGACGATCCAGGGGTCCATCGCCCCCATGAAGGCCCCCTTCCCCAGCGCTATCACCAGGATGCCCACAAAGCCGAGGGCAACCGCGCTGAAGCGATGGATGCCCACCTTTTCGCCCAGCAACGGGATCGCCAGCAGCGTCACGAAGATGGGCGTGGTGAAGGTCAGCGCCGTCTGCTCGGCCAGCGGCAGCACGGTGAGCGCGAAGAAGGAGCAGCTCATCGCCGCCGTCCCGGTCATGGCCCGCAGGACGTGCTGCGGGAAGCGCCGGGTGGTGAGGCTCGCGCCGCCGCCCACGCGCAGGACGATGAGAAACACCACCGGCAGCGCCAGGATGCTGCGGAAGAACATGATCTCCAAGAAGGGGATGCGGCTGCCCACCAGCTTCACCACGGCGCCCATCACCGTAAAGAGCGCGGTGGCGGCGAGCATCAGCAGCGCGCCGCGCCTGGCATCATGCCGGAGTGCCACGTTCCGCCCTTTCCTGCGCGCGGCGCACCCGCTCGCGATGCAGATTGTAGAGCCCCGCGCAGATCACGATGCCGGCTCCGACCAGCGTGGTCCAGGCCGGAACCTCGCTCCAGATCAGGAAGCCCAGCACCAGGCCCCAGAGCAGCGGCGTGTATTCCAAGGGCGCGAGCGAGGCAATGTTGGCCATGGCGAAGCCGCGCGCGAACAGCAGATGCGCCACGGCATTGGCCGCGCCGAAAAACAGCAGCAGAACCAGCCACCAGCCGGAGGGGAACAGGTCCGGAAAACCCTGCGCCGGCCAGAAGGCCGAGATGGGCAGCACCATCAGCCCCAGCGGGATATGCGTGAGCATCAGCCAGAACGAGATGCAGGCCGGCGTATCGGTGCTGGCCAGCGTCCGCGTCCAGATCCGGCTGAGCGCCATGCCGCAGACGGCCACCAGCAGGACGCCCGCCTCCCAGCGCCACAAATCGCCACCCGGTTGCAGCATGAAGATCACGCCCATGAAGCCCACGGCGCAGGAGGTCCAGCGCCGCCAGCCCACGCGCTCACCCAGCATCGGGATGGCCAGCAGCGTCATCAGCAAGGGGGCGGCGGCGGCGACGGCATAGCTGTCGGCCAGGCCAAAGCCCGACATCCAGACGAAATACCAGAGGATCGAAACCGAGCAGTGCAGCAGGGACCGGCCAAACACCAGGCGCTTGTTGCGCGGCCAGAGCCCCCGCCCACGCGCGAGGATGGCGATGGAGATGGCCCCCACCCCGCCACGCCAGAGCATGGCGCCGGCCACACCCACCAGGGGCAGCGCGTATTTGATGGCGGCATCGGCGAAGGAAATGATGGCGTAACCAATAGCCGCCAGCATCAGGCCCCGAACCGCCGCCTCGCCGCTGGTGGAGCGGCCAGGCGGGTCCTTATCCAAGCACGGCCTCGGCCTGCATGCAGGTGGCGCCTCCATGGTCGCGCGTCTCGGCCTGGGCGGTGTCGCCCTCGATCCGCGTCAGCACCGACAGCGCATTACCGGCGAAGCAGGGCCGCTTGCCGCGGAAGGTGAAGCGCGTGAGGCGCCGGCCGGACGCGGCACCCTGATTCGCCGCATCCAGCATGGCCTGGGCCATCAGCGTCGCCTGAAGGGGGCCATGGACAATGAGGCCGGGATAGCCTTCCTCGCCCGTCACATAGGGCATGTCGTAATGGATGCGGTGGCCATTGCCGGTCAGCGCCGAGTAGCGGAACAGCAGCAGCGCGTCGGGCGTGAGGTCGAGCCGCGAATCGGCAGCGAATGCGGGCGCCGCCTCGGCCGGGCGAACGGCCGCACCCTCGGTGCCGCGATAGACGATGTCGTGCTCCTCGCTCAGCACGGGGCCGCGCGGGCCGGTGATCTCGTGGCGCACGGTGACGAAGACGAGCTTGCCCGAGCCGCCGGATTTCTCCGAGATGGCCGCGATGGTGGAAAGCCGTGTGACGCGGTCATCGGCGCGCAGCCCGTGTTCGTGGAATTCCAGCCGGCCACCGGCCCACATGCGGCGCGGTAATTCATGCACGGGCGGCAGGAAGCCGCCGCGCCTGGGGTGTCCATCCGGCCCCACGCCGGAGGGCCGGCGCCAATCCTGGAACAGCATCCAGTGCCAGAGCGGTGGCACATCGCCCCGCGGTGGCGGCCGGTCCAGCGTGGCGGCGAGCCCCTCGATCAGGCGGGGGTCGAGGCGATCCTCACGGGTTTCCGTGCGGCCGAGAAAGTCCTGGAAGCTCATTGCCGCATCCTTCCCCGGTTACACGGGTGCCGCAACCGGGTTTTCCGCGCATCTGCCATCCCGCCGCCATGTTCCGGGCTTGCAAGCGCCATGTCACCCCGCCAGAACCGCGGCATGGACGCTGGTGAATATGCCCTGATGGACGCGGTCGAGGACCGCATGTGGTGGTATCGCGCCATGCATGGCCATGCCTTGCATGCGCTGGCCGCGCTGCCAGGAGGGGCGCGCATCCTGGATGCCGGCTGCGGCACGGGCGGCTTCCTGGCGAAGCTGCGCGCGGCACATCCGCAGGCCGAGCTGTTCGGCCTGGAATATGCCGAGGGCGCCGCCCAGCGCGCGGCGAGCAAGGCCGGCGCGCATGTCGCCACCGGCACGGTCAACGCCCTGCCCTTCCCCGATGCCAGCTTCAACGCCGTCGTCAGCCTCGATGTCATTTGCCATGACGCCGTGCAGGAGCCGGCGGCGCTGGCGGAATTCCGCCGCGTGCTGCTGCCGGGCGGGTTGCTGGTGCTGAATCTGCCGGCCCATGAATGGCTCCGCTCGGCCCATGACCGGCGGGTGCATACGGCGCGGCGCTATGATCGCCGCGGCACCATCCGGCGGCTATCCGATGCCGGCTTCGCCAAGACCACACCGCGCCATTGGAACTCGCTGCTGCTGCCGCTCATGGTGCTGCAACGCAAGATCCTGAGGCGCGATGAGGGCGCCCCCTCCGATGTCGCGCCCTTCCCGCCCTGGCTCGATGCCAGCCTCTATTCCATCTGCCGGTTGGAGGCGGCGCTGCTGGGCGCCGGATTGCGCTTCCCCGTCGGCGGATCGCTTCTCACCACCGCAACCCGTCCCCTGGACGTGACCAAGCCCCCCCTGGAACTGACATGAGCGACCATCCCGTCGGCCTTTCCATCATCGTCCCGGTCTATCGCGGGGCGTCCACCATCGGGCGGCTGGTGGAAGCCGTCTCCCAGCTCAAGCCCGCGGGCGGGATTGAGATCATCCTCGTCAATGATGGCAGCCCGGATGAGAGCGGGGATGTCTGCCGGCGCCTGGCCGAAACCGCGACCGTGCCGCTCACCTATATCGAGCATGCGCGCAATTTCGGTGAGCACAATGCGGTGATGACCGGGCTGCGCCATGCCCGCGGCGCCTATGTCATCAACATGGATGACGACCTGCAAAACCCGCCCGAGGAGGTGATCCGCCTCTATGATCATGCCCGCCTGGGCGGCTGGGACGTGGTCTATGCGCGCTACGCCAAGAAGGAGCATGAGGGTTGGCGCAACCTCGGCAGCCGCTTCGCGAACCATGTGGCGGACAGCCTGCTGGACAAGCCCAAGGGGCTCTATCTCTCCTCCTTCCGCTGCATGAGTGCGATGGTGGTGCGCGAGGTGACGAAATACTCCGGCCCCTATCCCTATATTGATGGCCTGATCATGCAGGTGACCCAGCGCATCTCCTCGATCGAGGTCGCGCATTACGCGCGCGCCGATGGCGTCTCCAACTACAATATGCGCCGGCTGGTGCGGCTTTGGCTGAACCTCGCCACCAATTTCTCGGTGCTGCCGCTGCGCCTGGCGATCTTCGCGGGTGTCGCCATGGGCGCGCTGGGCTTCCTCCTCGCCCTTGTCGTCATCATCGAGGCCATGTTCTTCGAGACGCCCTCGGGCTGGGCCTCCTCCATGATGCTCATGCTGCTTATCGCGGGCGTACAATTCACCATCCTGGGCGTGATGGGCGAGTATGTCGGCCGCGCCTTCCTCTCGGCCAACGGCAAGCCGCAGGGCGTGGTGCGCGACGTCATCCCCCCACGCGAGAGGGTGCATGGCGAATGACGCTGTATTGGGGCGCGCTGCTCGCCGCCATCACTTCCTCGCTGGTCGGCCAGGTGCTGTTGAAGGCGGGCGCGGAGGCGGTGCAGGGCGTCAGTTTCATCAGCCAGATGCTGCGCTGGCAGACCATGCTGGGCCTGTGCTTCTACGGCGCCGGCGCCATGCTCTACATCGCGGCGCTGCGGCGCATCCCGATGAGCGTGGCGCTGCCCTGCACGGCGGCAAGCTACGTGCTGATTGCCGCCATCGGCTGGTATTTCTTCGGTGAGACGCTGGGCGCGCAGAAGATCGCGGCCATCGCGCTGATCGCGGCGGGCGTGGTGCTGCTCGCCACCGCCTAGAGCATCATCCGATCAAACGAAATCGTTTGATTGGATAAAGATGCTCGCAATTCAATGATTTAGAGCTTTTTCCGTGAGCCCTTCCGAACGGAAAATGCTCTAGCGTCAGAGGCATTGGGGCGGGGCGCTGGGCCGAGCCCGCCGCCCTGCTTGGCGCAATCAGGCCGCCAACTGCTTCCTTGCAGGCCGGCGACTGCCGACCGGGCCGGGCATTCATGGACATGCGACCCGTCATCCCAGCGCAACCAGCAAATCCGTGACTGCGAGCCCCCCGACCCTCCCGCCATCCATGCCCATTGAGTGCCCCCGGCGGAGGCGGCGCCGGTCACCTGCGTGCAGAGCCGAATCGCCGACCAACCGGCCCCCGCCCATCAGCAAGAGGGGGGCGCGGCGGTCCTTCGCGCGTGATGAGCGCCGCGCCACGGCCGCATCGCCTGGGCCTTTGCCCCTCTTGATCGACTCGCATTTTCGCACGGAATCCCTGGCATTGCCGGGGGGAAGCCCCGCCATCTGAGCCGCATGCCGGCATGCGGCCTTCCGATATGCAAGGCGAATCATCTCCCTCCAAAGCAAGGAGTGGAAGGGGCGGTTGCGCTCCGGCCGATGCCCTGCTAGTTCCCCCGACCATGATGTTCCGGCGTGGCGCAGCGGTAGCGCAGCGGACTGTTAATCCGTTGGTCGTAGGTTCGAATCCTACCGCCGGAGCCATCATCCCCCAGAAAACCTGGCGTTCCGGGCGGCCAGATTTCCAGCCCATAAATGAGGGCCGCGCTACACCCCCTCCTTCAACCGCAGCTTGAAGTGCGGTCACGCATTATCGCTGCAAACTTGCATCGCGCCGGTTGATGGCGCGCCCGTTCAAGGCAGCGCGTCACAAGAAATCCACTCATCGGCTCAATGCCCATTCTCACAGAGTAGCGCGTTCGAACTCCAGTAAAAATTCAGCGATTTCGGTTGGAGACGCCGGGGTCGCTCGGGGTTGCTGCAGGCTGTACGCCACGTAGCTGTAGAGATCGTCCTTCACCGTGGCTTCGTAGGCTGCCGCGTCAAACAGGGGTTCGATGTCGGCGAACATCTTTTCTCGCAGGTCCGACAGAAGATGCGGGACGTCGAACAGATGCACTCCCCTATGAGGCAGGGCCTTGCCATTGGCCTCGCGCCGGAGTGTTCCAAGCAGGCGATGCCCTTTTTGCGCGTGAAAATTTTTGCTGCGGGGAGCGAGCACCCTTGTGTAGGTGCCAAGCTCGCGCTTTCCCAGCAGGAGCACTTCGTTCAACGATCCGGTTCCGAACAGCTCACAGCCATGGGCAGCTGATCCTTCGCAGAAGATCAGTTGCTGTGCTTGTGCATAGGTCCAGATTTGCTGAACGAATGGGACGGTCTCAGGATACAGGATATGGAAGCCGCGCTCGCGCAGCAGCTTCTCTATGTATCGCTCACCCAAAAAATTTCCGCCATGGGGCACGCGGGAGCGCGAAACATAGACCTTACGGTATTTGGCCCAGTTGCTGTGACCCAGCTCGGCGAGCCGGTGCTCTGAGAAAGCTTGGAGAAGATCGAGATAGGATTTTTCGGAAGGCCCCCCGAGACATGATCCCTGCTGGCAGATGCGAAGACGCTCAACACGGCACGCCGCATTGATGATCAAGGTGTTATGGGCGCCCAGGCCCAAGAAGCCTAATATATCCTGGAACCAACTAGGCTGCTCCGCGAAACCAGTGCGCGCGCCTTCACGAGCAACGAAAAGGAAGCGCCCTGAACCAAACCGCTGAAGGCTGGGCACGATACGGTGGACAAACTCCGCCATGACGTGGCCAAAGTGGAGGTGGCCCATTGGTCCGCCGTAGATATATTCCCCCTCGATTATAGAGCCGTCCTCGGGGCAGTCATCAAAGCTATCAATGGCTTTCCATCCTCTCTGCTGCCTCAATGCATCCCATTCGCTGCCAAGACAAACTCCGCCGGAAAGGCCACGCATGGGCTGCACCCGAGCAGCGTTCAAGATGGTTGATTGCAGCCCGTGCTGCGGTTGTCCGGCTAAAAATGCTGCGAGGCGCTCTACATCGTCATCCCGTGTGACAGGAGCCTGCGGCGCAATATCAGTAGCCACACAAGAAATCCTTTTCTTCCTTCCACGGCGCATGTGCCGCGCAATGTTGAAGATAATTCGAGGCCTGCTGTATTTGAACGCTAGGCGATCTGCCGGGCCCGGGCAACCGAAGGAGCCTCAGAATCTGTCTCGAATCTCACTCGCAACGAGCACACCGTCGCAGCAGGAGCATGACGGAGGCTGCGTAGAGGAAGGCTTCGGCTGAAGCGATGGAGGCCTCGAAATCCTTGGCGAGCCTGCGGTTGCGGTTGATCCAGGCG
>CAMTUX010000028.1:0-75147 GCA_947084995.1 uncultured Roseococcus sp. | reverse complement strand
TGTGACGCTGGCTGGCCGTGGCGCGGCCCCCGGCCGCTTGGCTCGGATCGCTGAAGCGATCCGCCGGGCCTATTCGGCCCGGATCCTGTCAGCGTTCACCCGTCTGGCCGATTGTGACGCTGGCTGGCCGTGGCGCGGCCTCCGGCCGCTACCGCTCCGCCTCCGGCGTCATCGTCGCATAATCCGCCCAGGCCTGGTGCCGGTTGCCGACGCTGCGCCAATCCCCCGCCGCGATCACCGGGAAGCGCTGCGCGTCATCCATCACATAGGCATAGGCCCGCACCACGCCCGAAGCCGTCCGCACCGGCAGCACGCTGCGCCGGTACATGCCCCCCGGCGCGCCACCCGGCTGGATGCCCTCAAGCGCGTCCATGCCCGCCAGGCGCTCCAGCGGAAGCTGCACCAACTCGCCCTGCACCTCCCCCGCACCGAGGCTCAGGGCCGGGTAGGCGCCGCAATCATGCAACCGCCCCGAAACGACGCCAGGGCTGCGGGCCACCCCCTCCAGGTGATGTGCATTCGCCCCGCCCGCCATCAGCGTGCCATAGACGAACAAGTGCCGGATGCTGAGCGGCGCGGCCGCGTTGCGCGCCACCGCCTCCATCATGTCATGGCCGATGCCGTGCACCGCCTGGCCACGGCGCACCACGGCCAGGTAGTCCGCATGCGGCACATGGTAGCGCTGGCTCGGTCCCGTATAGGTCATCACCTCGCACACGCTGCCATCTGGCAGCACCACATGGCGCTGCACGCGCTGGTAATGGGCGGGCGCGCCTTCCTTGCGGTCCAGCGCGTCGAGCGCCGCCGCATTGGCACGGAACATCACCCCCTCCACCGCCTGGCCGGGCCGGGCGCGGAGATTGAGCGCGCCGCCATGCCGGCTGGCGGCGTAGCGATCAAACGCCAATTCGGCGTCGAGCATCAGGGCCGTGGAGATCGGCGCCAATTCCGCGTCCACAAAGCCCCAGCGCTCGCAGAAGGCGTTCCAATCCGGCGCGTCCAGGTTGGAGCCATAGCCGAAATACAGCGTCATCCCAGTGCCGCCCGCGCTTCGGCCAATGCCGCGCGCTGCGCCTCGGTCACCACCGGGTAATGCAGCTTCAGCCTGGACAGCGCCTGGTTGATGGCGGCGACGACGACCAGGCGCGTGAACCACTTATTATCCGCGGGCACCACATACCAGGGGCTATGCGGCTTGGCGGTGGCGCGGATCGCCGTTTCATAGGCGTCCATGTAGGTGGCCCAGTGGCGGCGCTCGGCCACGTCGTTCGCGCTGAATTTCCAGTTCTTCTCGGGCTCGTCCAGCCGCGATAGGAAGCGCTTCTTCTGCTCCTCCTGCGAGACGTTGAGGAAGAATTTCAGCACCACCACGCCCTGCCGCGCGAGGTATTGCTCGAAGCCCGCGATGTCTTCCAGGCGTTCATCCCAGATGCGCTTGGTCACCAGGACATCGGGCAGCTTCTGGTTGGCCAGCACGCGCGGATGCACGCGCGCCACCAGCACTTCCTCGTACCAACTGCGGTTGTGGATGCCGATCTGCCCGCGTGTCGGCAGCGCCATCACGTGCCGCCAGAGGAAATCGTGATCCAGCTCGATCGGCCCCGGCTGCTTGAAGCTCACGACGTGGCAACCCTGCGGGTTCAGGCCAGAAAACACATGCTTGATGGTGCCGTCCTTGCCTGCCGCATCCATCGCCTGAAACATGCACAGCACTGACCAGCGATCCTGCGCGTAGAGCATGTCCTGCTGCGCGCTCAGCTGGTCCACGCCGTATTGGAGCAATTCGTTCGCATCCGCCTTGTTGAGGTCAAGCCCGCCCGTCTCGGTCGGATCGTGCTTCTTGAGGCGGAAGCCCTTCGCCCCCTCGACGCGGTAGCGCGCCAGGATCTTCTCGACGTCGATATCCATGTCGTTCACGTTCATGCGCGCCCCCCTTTCCGCATCGAAAACAGCCGCCAGGCCCAGAGGATGACAAGCGCCTGCAAGCCCAGCGTGCCGCCCATCGCCCAGAAATACCCCGCCCGATCCCAGCCGCCCGCTTCCGTTCGCGGCCAGAAATCAATGACCACCCCGATCACGTATTGCAGGATGAACACCAGCACCAGCATCGAGCCATTGATGGCCGTGGCCACCCGCCCCGCATATTCCGGCCCGAAGCGCTGCCCCACCGCCGCATAGCCCATCGGCCCGGCCGAGCCCGAGAATGCGAAGACGAACCAGATGACGCACAGCGCCCAGATTTCCATCGGCGGCGTGATGATCAGCGCGGCCTGCAAGGAAATCTGCACGCCCATGGCGATGCAGGGCACCAGCATGGGCGATTGGCCGCGCGCCTGGAAGAAGCTCGCCGCCTGGCCATTGCCCAGGCTGCCGCAGGCCATCCCGCAGGCATAGGCGAACAAAACGATGGCGCGGGAGGCCGCATCCAGCCCCGCCACATCGCGCAGCCATGGCCCGGCCCAAAGCCCCTGATAGACGAAGTTCAGCGCCGAAAGCACGATGATGGCCGGCACGAAGCGCACGAAATACGGATTGGTGAAGATCGGCCCGAAGGCCTTCACCTCGCTCAGCAGCCCGCGCGTCTTGGGCGGCACATGGCCGGGCGGCGCATCCGCGACGGAAAACCAGATCCATACCGCGATGACGAGCGACATCACCGCCAGCACCATGAAGCCGCCCCGCCAGCCCAGCAGCGGCAGCATCGCCTGCAAGGGCAGCGTCGCCATGATGCCGCCCATGCCGCCGATGAAGATGCCGCTGCCCGTCATCGCCGCCACGCGCGCCCTGGGGAACCATTGCGTATTGGCCTTGAGCACGGCCATCAGCCCGGCCGCGATGCCGATGCCGGTCAGGAAGCGGCCAATGCCCAGCATGATCACGCCATCGGCCAGCGCGCAGAGCAGGAAGGCCAGGCCCGAAAGCGTGGCCAGCGCCGTCTGCACGCGCCGCGCGCCATAGCGGTCCAGCGCCACGCCCACGGGCAGTTGCGCCCCCGCATAGGCCACGAACAACACCGCCGCCAGCAGCCCGAGATCGGAGGCGGAGAGCGAGAATTCCAGCGCCAGCAGCGGGCCGATCACCGCCAGCATCGCCCGGCTCGCCTGGTTCAGCACATTCACGAAGGCGAGCGGCAGGGTGATCCGCAGGAAGATGTGCAACTCAATTCATCCTGACGCGGAAGCTGACCGGGCAGTGGTCGGAGAGACGGTCCCGCATGGCCGGGTCGCGCTCGGCATAGACCATGACGCGCAGGCTGCCCGGCACCACCCAGCGCTGCGCCGGCCCGCCCAGAAGGATGTGGCTGATGAAGGGCCGCCCGCCGCGCGCGTCACTCCAGCAGGGGTTGGAGAAGCCCTCATTCACCCGTGTAAGCGGTGCCGCGCGGGTGAGTTGCACCAGCATGTCATCGCGCGCATCGGGGATGCGGCGGTTGAAATCGCCCAGGATGGCGAAGGCGGTGTCCTCGGCCCGCCGCGCCGCGACCCAGCCGGCCAGGACCTCCGATTGCCGGGACAGGGTCTCGCATTCCCGCCCGCGCCCGGCATCCATCGGCCCCTCGCGGCAGCCGGCATTGAGATGCACGGAGAGCAGCCGCAGCATCCGCCCCTCATGCTCGAGCGTGATATCGGTGCCCCGCCGCTGCGAGAAACGCGCATGGGGCGTGAGGTCCAGCGCGGCCAGATCGGCGTTGCGGATGGCGCGCAGGCTGCGCTTCACGGCGAAGCCGGTGCGCTGGATGTCGCGCTCATCGGGGAAGAAGAAGGCATAATCGCGCGGGTTGAAGATGCGCGCCGCGGCCTCCGGCCCATCCACCTCCTGCAGGGCCACCACATCGGCATCCAGCCGGCGCGCGTAATCGGCCAGCAGGGTGAAGTCGCCCGGCTGGCGCGGCGTCAGGTTGCGCGGCAGATCAGGGTCATTGGCCGGGCGCAGCGTGAGCCAGGCGATGTTCCAACTGGTGATCTTGAGTTCGGCGGCCCAGGCCGGCAGGGCGGAGACGAGGGCGAGGATCAGGAGGACAAAGCGCATCCCGCCATCTTGCCGGGAAACCGCCAGGGGCGCGAGGCTTCGGCGGGTTCCGAAACATCGCGGCCTGTGGTGCGATAGGCTCCGATGCCCTGAAATTGAGGCCCGCATGCCCAACCTCGCCAGCATCGCCGCCCTGATCGGCGACCCGTCCCGCGCCGCCATGCTCCAGGCCCTGCTGCCGGGCGAGGCGCTGACGGCCGGCGAATTGGCGCGCATCGCGGGCATCGGCGCGGCGGCGGCCAGCGCGCAACTCAAGGCGCTGGCCGAGTCCGGACTGATCAGCCTGCATGCCCAGGGCCGCCACCGCTATCACCGTCTGGCGGGGGAGGAAATCGCCAGCGCACTCGAAACACTCATCGCCCCACCGCAAGCCAGCGCGCGCAAGCCCTGGCCGCATGGCGAGGCTTTTCGGCAGGGCCGGCTCTGCTGGCGCCACCTGGCGGGCCGGCTCGGCGTGGCCCTGCATGAACGCCTGACGGGCGATGGCTGGATCGGAGCCACACCCGGCGGCTGGGCGCTGACGCCGCCCCGCGGCTGGGCGCTGACGCCGCGCGGCGAGGCCCGCTGCACCGCCCTCGGGGTGGATCTCGCCGCCGCCCGCCGCGCGCCCCGCTTCGCCTGTGACTGCATGGACTGGTCCGAACGGCGGCCGCATCTGGCCGGCGGCCTGGGGCGCAAGGTGACGGGGATGATGCTGCGCCGCCTCTGGCTTACCCGCATAGAGCCGGACGCGACGGAGACGCTGCAACGCCGCCGCCTGACCTGCACGCCCGAAGGCGCACGCGCCCTCTCCGCCGAATTCGGGATGCGCTTGTGAGCCCAGCCACCCGCGTCGGCGTGGCGCTGGCCGCGATGACCGGTGCCTCGCAATTCCATCGTGCGGCGCTGGGGGTGGTGGCGCCGGAATTGGCGGCTGATCTGGAGCTCGGGCCGGCGGCGCTTGGGGCGGCGAATACCGCCTTCTTCGGCGCGTTGATGGTGGCGCAGATCCCGGTGGGCGTGATGCTGGACCGCATCGGGCCGCGCCGCCTGGTGCTGTGGCTGACCGGGCTGGCCGTGCTCGGCGCCGCGGCCCAGGCGCTGGCGCAGGATGGCACGCAATTCCTGGCAGCGCGCTTCGTGCTGGGCCTCGGTTGCGGGGCGAGCTTCATGGCAGCCGTCTTTCTGAGCGGACGATGGCACAAGGGGCCGGGCCTGACCCGCGCGCTGAGCTCCATCTTCGCCTGGAGCAATGCGGGCATCCTGGCTGCCGGCGCGCCGCTCGCCGTCATGTCCGGATGGCTCGGCTGGCGCGGTGCCTTCCTGCTTTCGGCCGGGCTGATGGTATTGATCGGGCTGCTCTGGGCGCGCTTCGCCGCGGATGATCCGCCCGGCGCGCCGCCGCGCATCGCAGCGCGCGATTCCCTGGCGCAGCTGCTGGCCGCGCAGGTCATCGTCTGGGCCACGCCGGGGCTGCCGCGCATCCTGGCGCTGCACGGCTTCGCCTATGCCGCGATGGCGACGCTCCTGGCACTCTGGGCCGGGCCGTATCTGTTTGACGTGCATGGGCTGGATGCGGGGCTGCGTGGCACGGTGCTGCTGGCCATGGGCCTTGCCGTTCCGGCCGGGCAATTGGCGGTGCCGCCGCTGGAACGCCTGCTGGGGCGGGAGCGCGCGGTGCTGGCCTCAGCGGGAATCGTGGTCGCAACCTTGCTGGTGCTTGCCCTCTGGCCCGCCTTGCCGCTGGCCGCCGCCGTGGCGCTGCTGATGCTGTGCTGCTTCTTCTCCGCCTATTCCATCCTGCTGGTCACGCAGGGGCGCGCGCTATTCCCCGAGCATCTGGTCGGGCGTGGCGTGACCACGGTGAACCTGGCGCAGGTTCTCGGCTCGGCGCTGTTGCCGGCGCTGGTGGGCTGGGCGGTGGGATGGGTCGGCGCGGGCGAGGCCGGCTATCGCGCCGGCTTCGCCCTCATGGCGCTGTGCCTGTTGGGCGGTATGGCGGGGTATCGCTGGCTGCCGCGCCCCTGATCGGGAACAGCCACGCATTCGGTCTCCAGCGGGAAATTCGGGCACCGCAGCGAATAGACGATGGCCGTGCTGCGCGCGGGATATTTCCTCGAAATCCCCGCGCCGCGTCAGCAGGACATTCAGCTTCGCCACGCGATCCCAGCCGGCGCCGACGCTTTCCAGGATGCCGGTGATGGTTGCCACGGTCCGCTTCATCTGCGCGGGGAAATCCCCGACCGGGATGGCACCCTTTTCTTCACGGACGGGGATGCCGAGACGAACGCCAGCTTGCCCAGCTTCACGGCGGGCGAAAGCGGCGCCGCGACCTTCCATTCGCCCTGGGCCAAGATGTGTTCCAGCGGCGTGCTCAGCGCTTCCTGCTCCGCCCGGATGTTGTTGGCGCGGTACACGCCGGCGCTTGAGGGCGGCGCCCCGTCACACCCGACAGGTCAACCGGGCAGGTCGGTTCCACCACCCGGGCGCTGGCCCTCCGGTCCGGGGGTCAGGGGCGCATCGCCGCGCCAGGGCGGATCAATGGTGACGCCGCCGCCCGCCACGCGCGAGACGCAGGCGCAGGCGCAGATGCGCCGATTCTCGGCATGCTGGCGGTCCGAGAAGAAGACGTCGCGGTGATCAAGCTCGCCATCCAGGGCCAGCACCTCCAGCGCGCAAAGGCCGCACTCGCCCCGTCGGCAATCCGACAACACGCCAATCCCCGCCGCCTCCAATGCTTCAAGCATGCTGACATCGGCCGGGACAAACACCTCGCGCCCCAGACGGGGAATCCGAACGGTGAAGTCGCGCGGCGCCGCATGGCCGGATGAGCCGAAGGTCTCGAAGACCAAGCTGGCCGGCGGGCGGCCCGCCGCCGCCCAGGCGCGCCGCGCCGCAGCGCCCACATGGCACGCGAGCCGCCACGCCCGGCATCGTCGCGCTGCACCGCGATGCGAAAGGCGCCATCGCGCGGCGCGGCGCCAATCAGGGAGTAATGCCGCACCGCCGACCGCCCCGCGATATCGAGGCGGATACGCAGATGCGCGCCGGTGGGATAGGCCTGCGCGCCCCCCTCGGGAAGCAGGATGAATTCGCGGAGGCCTGGCGTGAGATCCCGCGTGGCGCCCAATGTCGCGCCGATCCATCTGTCATCATATTGCATGGCGTTCATTCGCGTCGACCGCGTGCTAGAGCTTTTTCCGTTCGAAAAGGCTCACGAAAAAAGATCCAAATCATTGAATCACTAGCATCTTTATCCGGTCAAACGATTCCGTTTGATCGGATGATGCTCTAGAGCGGGATGCGTTGAGGCGGAATCGCCGAAAACGTTGAATCCCGCTCTCAGCAGTGGCGAGACCATGAAAGAAAGTGAGCGCAAGCGAACGCATCATGGTCTAAGCAGAGATTCGTCGCTTGGGGGATGATCCGCTGAGGTCACTTCACCGAAGCGGTGAATCATCATCCCAGCGATGGCCGGACCGTGCCCCCGCGAGAGCGGGCCAAGGTCCGAGGTCACAGCGGCAGCAGCCATGGCACGAGCGCCAGGGAAGCCGCCATCACGATCAGCGTGAAAGGCACGCCGATCTTCACGAAATCGCCAAAGCCATAGCCGCCCGGCCCCACCACCAGCGTGTTCACCGGCGAGGAGACCGGCGTCATGAAGGCCGCCGAGGCCGCGATGGCGACGATCATGGCGAAGGGATAGGGCGAGGCGCCCAGCTCCTGCGCCACGGCGATGGCAACCGGTGCCATCAGCACCGCCGTCGCCGTGTTGGAGATGAAGAGGCCCAGCATCGCAGTAATCAGGAAAAGCAGCCCCAGGATCACATGCGGCGCCGCCTCGCCCGCCAGGGAGGTCACGGCACCGGCCGCCAGATCCACGCCGCCGGCGCGCTGCAACGCAAGCGAAAAGGGCAGCATGCCGACAATCAATACCAGGATCTTCCACGAAATCGAGGCATAGGCGCTGTTGAAATCCACGCAGCGCAGCAGCCCCATCAGCAGGCAGCCGATCAGCACGGCATGCACATTCGGCACGATGCCGCTGACCATCATGCCGATGGTCAGCGCCAGCACCGCCACCGCCTGCGGGGCGAGGTTGGTGGCAGGCAGCACCTCTCGCTCCTCGATCGGCAGGCGCAGCAGCACGAGGTCATTCATCTGGAAACGAAGCTTGCGGATGTCGGACCAGAAGCCGGTCAGCAACAGCGTGTCGCCGGCCTTGAGGCTGGTCTCCAGCAGATTCTCGGTCAGCACCTGGCGGCCGCGCCGCAGCCCGAGCACGGTCAGTCCCGTATGGCCGCGCATGCGCGCCTGCAGCACGGTCAGGCCAATCAGGCTGGATTCAGGCGGCACCAGCGCCTCCAGCATGCCGAGTTCCTGGGAGCGATCGGTGAAATAGCCGCAATCGCCCAGCGGCAGGGCTTGCAGCCCTTGCGCGGCGGCGAGGCGCGCGATGTCCACGCCCGGCGTCACAGCATCCAGCAACAGCACATGCCCCGGCTGCAACTCGGTGCGGGGCGTGGGGCTGATCACCTCGGCCCCGAAGCGGCCTGGAATTTCGATGGCGAGCAGATTCACCCCATCCACCCGCCCCCCAATTTCCTCCAACCGCTGCCCGGCCAGCGGCGAGCCAGGCAGCACGCGCAGGCGGAAGGCGCGGCCGGTCAGCCCGTATTCCGAGACCCAATCGCGCATGTTGGGCGCGCGATGCAGCGAATCGCTCCGCATGGCGCGCGGCAGCAGGCGGCGGGCCAGCAGCATGTAGCCGACGCCCAACGCCAGGAAGGCCAGCCCGAAAGGAGTGAAGGCGAAGAAGCCGAAGCCCGGAACTCCCTGCCGCACCAGCTCGGCATGAACAACGAGGTTGGGCGCCGTTGCCACCAGCGTCAGCATGCCGCTCAGCAGGGCCGCCACGCTGAGTGGCATCATCAATTGCGCGGGTGCGGTGCCGGTGTTCTGGCAGATGCGAAGCACCACGGGGATGAAGATCGCCACCACCGCCGTGGAGCTCATGAAGGCGCCGAGGCCCGCCACCGAGAGCATCAGCAGCACCAGCATCCGCGTCTCGCTATTGCCCGCCGTGGCGGCCAGCCAATCTCCCAGGCGGCGGGCCACGCCGGTGCGGACCAGCCCCTCGCCAATCACGAAAAGACCGGCGATGAGGATGATGCTGGGGTCGCTGAAGCCCGCCAGCGCCTCATCGATGGTGAGCACCCCGGTGAAGGGCATCAGCACGATCATCAGCAACGCCACCGCATCCATGCGCGGGCGGTTCGCGATGAACATCACGATGGCGACGGCCAGCAGCAGAAGCACGAGGGCAAGCTCGGTATTCATGCCGGACTGGCCGGTGCCGCGAGCGGGGCGGTGGTGGCGGGGTTGTAGGCTTGCCAGTTGACCTCGGCGCCAAGGATGGGAAGCAGCGTGGAAAGCACGATGATGAAGCCGATGAGATAGACAAGGATCATCACCGGATGCGGCACCTGGTTGCCCACGCGCTCGACCGTGTCGAGGGTCTTCCGCATCCGGGTCCTGGCGACGGCGTCACTCATGCTTCGCCTTCCCTGGAGATGTTCCAGGCCCGCATCATGCGCGTCACCGCGAAAGAGCCTCCAGGATCCTCGCCCAGGAATGGATGCCCTTCTGGAAGCTGACCAGGTTGTATTTCTCGTTCGGGCTATGGATGCGGTCATCCTCCAGCCCGAAGCCGGCCAGGATCACATCCATCCCCAGCGACTGCTTCAGCTGGTGCGTCACGGGAATCGAGCCGCCGCCGCCGATGAAGACGGCGGGCTTCGGCCATTCCTGACTGAGTGCCTCGCGCGCCTTCGTGAAGGCCGGGTCGTCCGTCGGGAAACGGATCGCCTGGCCCGAGCCATGCTGGATGAATTCGGCCCGGCAATCCGCCGGCAGGCGGGCGGCCACATGGGCGCGGAAGGCGGCGCGAACCTTGTGCGGGTCCTGGTCGAAGACCAGCCGGAAGGAAACCTTGGCCGAGGCCATCGCAGGGATGACGGTCTTGAAGCCCTCGCCCTGATAGCCGCCGCCCATGCCGTTGATCTCGGCTGTGGGGCGGGACCAGGTCTGCTCCAGCGCGGTGCGGTCCTTCTCGCCGGCTGGCACTGAGAGGCCGACGGCGCCCAGGAAGGCCTCCGCCGTGAAGCCCAGCGCGTCCCATTGGGCGCGCAGCGCGGCGTCCGGCTCGGGCACGCCGTCATAGAAGCCATCCAGCGTCACGCGGCCATTCTCGTCATGCAGATCGGCCAGGATGCGCGCCAGCACGCGGTTGGGATTGGCGGCGGCCGCGCCATAGAAGCCCGAATGCAAGTCCCGGTCGGCGGCGTGGATGATCACTTCCTCGCCGCACAATCCGCGCAGCATGGTGGTGATGGCGGGCGTCTGGGGGTCCCACATGTTGGTGTCGCAGATCAGGCCGATATCGGCGCGCAACTCATCAGCATTGTCATTGAGGAAGCCCGGCAGGTTCTCGCCGCCCGATTCCTCCTCGCCCTCCAGCAGGATGGAGACGGCGATGGGCAGCTTGCCGGTGACGGCCTTCCAGGCCCGGCACGCCTCGATGAAGGTCATCAACTGGCCCTTGTCATCGGCCGAGCCGCGCCCGGTGATGACCTTGGTGCCATCCGCCATGGTCTGGATGGTTGGCTCGAAGGGGTCGCGGTCCCAGAGTTCCAGCGGGTCCACCGGCTGCACGTCGTAATGGCCGTAGAACAGCGCCGATTTGCCCGGCACCGTGCGGTCATGCGCCACCACCATGGGCTGGCCGGGCGTGTGGCGAACCGCGGCCTCGAAGCCGATGCTCTCCAAATCCGCCGCATGCCATTCGGCATTGGCCAGGCACTCCGCCTTGTAGGCCGGATCGGTGGAGATGGACTTGATGCGGATGACGGCAAAGAGCCGTTCCAGCGCGGCGTCCATGTTGGCATCAATATGGGCGAGGACGGAGTCGAGTTGGGTCATATTGCCTCCTGCGGCGGTGTTCTTACGCGCGCCTGCTGCCTGACAATACCCTCGTGGCACCAGACCATGATGCGTTCGCTTGCGCTCACTGTCTCGCCACTGCTGAGAGCGGGATTCAACGTTTTCGGCGATTCCGCCTCAACGCATCCCGCTCTATCCGCGCAGCGCGGCCAGCAGCATGCCTTCAGTGAGGATTTGCGGCAGGATCAGCGGCGCGCCGCCGCCGGGCGGATAGAGCAGGTAAAGCGGCACGCCATCCCGCCCATGTTCGCGCAGCAGCGCGGTGATGGCGGCATCGCCCCGCGTCCAGTCGCCCGTGAGTTGCACAATTCCGGCCGCCGAGAAGGCTTGCTGCACGCCCTCGGTATGGATTGCCACGCGCTCATTCACCTTGCAGGAGATACACCAGGCGGCGGTGAGATTGACGAAGACGGGCCGCCCCTCGGCGCGGAGTTCCGCGAGGCGCGGCGCGGACCAGGCCTCGCCCTGAGAAAGCGCGGCGGCAGCCGGGGGGGCCGTGCCCAGCATGGGCAGCAGCGCGAGGGCGGCCATGATGGCGGCCAGGGCCAAGGCTTCGCTCAACCGGCGCGGCGTGCGGTCGGATTGCTGCGCCACCCCCCAGGCCCAGGCGGCCAGCGCGATCAGCACCGCGCCCACCAGCGCCATCAGCACGCCATCGGGGCCGGATTGCTGCGCCAACACCCAGACCAGCCAGGCGGCAGCGGCATACATCGGGAAGGCGAGGAATTGCCGCAGCCGCTCCATCCAGGCGCCCGGACGCGGCAGGAAGCGCCCGGCGGAGGGGAAAACGCCCAGCAGCGCATAGGGAAGCGCCAGCCCGAGCCCCATCGCGCCGAAGACCGCGAGCGTCGCGGTGGCCGGCAACACCAGCGCCGCGCCGATCGCGGTGGCCATGAAAGGCGCCGTGCAGGGGGTGGCGACCACCACGGCCAGCACGCCGGTGAAGAAGCTGCCGGCAGGCCCGCTCCGCCCCGCCAGCCCCTGCCCCGCGCCGATGGCCCCACCGATCCGGAACACGCCCGAAAGGTTCAGCCCGACGGCCAGCATCAGCCAGGCCATGCCGGCCACGAAGGCCGGATAGGTGAACTGGAAGCCCCAGCCGGCACCGCCGCCCGCCGCGCGCAGGCCCAGCATCGCCCCGCCTACCGCCAGGAAGGCCAGCACGACGCCCGCCGTATAGCTCGCCGCCTCGGCCCGGATTGCGCCCCGCGCGGCACCGCCCATCTGCGCCATGGCCATGGCCTTCATGGCCAGCACCGGGAACACGCAGGGCATCAGGTTCAGGATCAGACCACCCAGCGCCGCGAAGGCCAGGATTTGCCAGAGCGGCAGGGGGCTGGCCGGCAATGGCCCACCGGGCGCCGCGTCAATCAGGTAGGCGCCACGCACCCCGGCCGCATCGGTCAGGGTCAGCACGCCCGTCAGGCGGGTCGGGATTTCGGCCGCACCGCGTGTCAGGCTCAGGCTGATGTCGCCCGCCCTCGCGGTGAGGCGCTGTTCGGGGGCGTTCTCGATCACGGTCGCGACGTCGGGGAAGAAGCTTGCCTCGCGGATGGCGGCGGCCGAAAAGCCAGCCCCGCGAATGGTCAGCGCGCCGCGCTGCCCGGCAAAGGCAAAGCGGGCCTCGAAGGGCGCGGCGCGGGGCAGCGCCGCCTCGGCCTCCATGAAGCGGGCGGCATGGGCCGGCGTGGCAGCGGCCGCGACATCGAGGCCGATGGTAAAGCGGCCTTCCTCGGGGATGCAGATATCGGCGCAGACCAGCCAGGTGGCATCGGCGGTCAGCGTCACATAGTCGCCGGGGCGCAGATTGGCGGGCGGGGTGAGGGACAGAAGAAAGCCCACCTCGCCCGAATAGCCGAAATTCATCAGCGGGCCGAAGGGCTTGCGGCTGGGGGCGGGGAATTGCAGGTCGCCCGCCTGCCAGCCCTCGCTCTGCTCCCCTTGCGGCCATTCGAAGGTGATCTCGGGGGGCGCGCCGGCATCGCCCGGATTGCGCCAATAGGTGTGCCAGCCGGGGGCCAGTCGCTGGTGCAGCATCAGGCGGAAGGGCTCGCCGGGGGCGATGGCGGCGCGGTCCGACAGCAGCGTCACCGTCGCGCGGGGCGAGGTGACGGGCGCGGATTCGCTGGC
Organism: uncultured Roseococcus sp.; assembly: GCA_947084995.1. Taxonomy (GTDB): domain Bacteria; phylum Pseudomonadota; class Alphaproteobacteria; order Acetobacterales; family Acetobacteraceae; genus Roseococcus. Next base: position 62,007 of record CAMTUX010000028.1, on the reverse strand, counting down.
CCGGCCCGCCAGGGGTGCGAGGAGAAAAGCCAGCAGGAGGAAAAGCGCGCGCGCCATGAGGGATAGAAGGGGCATCCCCGGCCCCACCGCAAGCCTCTCCCCGGCTGATTCCCCAAGGCCGTGATGAGCCGCACCGGGTCGAATGTCACATTTTTGTCACGCAAGGCCGCCTTCAATGCCGAAGCGGGAACCGCGGGCCCATTCCAGCGTTGCCCATGACAGACGCAAACCTGTCCGGAGAGTGACATGACCAGCTTGAAGACAACCCTGATGGCTGGCGCCGCCCTGGCCTGCACCCCCCTTCTGGGCGCATCGCCGGCGCAGGCCCAATCCAGCGGCTATTTCGACAATTTCCGCCTGGCACCGCAACAGACGGTGACGGGCCTGTATATCGCCGGTGGCGTTGGCGCCAATTTCTCGGAAAACAGCGATCTGCGCTCCAATAGCAGCCTGGCGGCGGGACTTGCCGCGGCCGGCATCCGGGGCCGCGGGAGAGCGATCTTCGAGCCCGGCTTCGCGGGCCTCGGCTCGATCGGCTGGGGCTTCGGCAATGGCCTGCGCGTGGAGTTGGAGGGCAATTACCGCCAGAATAATCTGGAAAAGATCGGCGGCTTCAACGGGGCCGGGTTGCGTAACACGGCCTCGGGCACGCAGAGCTCCTACGGCGTGATGGGCAACATGCTGTATGATTTCCGCATTCCCAACCTGCCCTGGTTCGTCCCCTATATCGGCGGCGGCGTGGGCTATGTCTGGCGCGAATGGGATGGCGTGACCGCCACGACGATGGGCGGGGCAAGCCTGCGTTCCCGCGCGATCGAGGGCCAGTTCGCCTACCAGGCCATTGGCGGCGCGGCCTTCCCCGTCGCCTCGGTCCCCGGCCTCGCGGTCACGGCCGAGTATCGCTATTTCGGCACGCAGCCGAGCGACTTCAACACGCGGTTGATCGCGACCAATGGCGCCAGCATCGCGGGCGGGCAGTTGCGCGCGGGCGATGCGAACCACTCGGTGATGCTGGGCCTGCGCTATGCCTTCAACACGCCGCGCGCCGCACCCGCCCCGGCACCCGTGGCGGCCCCCGCCCCGGCCCCGGCGCGCACCTATCTCGTCTTCTTCGACTGGGATCGCGCCGACCTGACCGACCGCGCCCGCCAGATCATCGGCGATGCAGCGACCAATGCCCGCACTGTCGGCTCGACCCGCATCGAGGTCTCGGGCCATGCGGACCGCACCGGCACGGCCGCCTATAACCAGCGCCTCTCGGTGCGTCGTGCCGAGGCGGTGGCGGGCGAGATGGTCCGCCGCGGCATCGCACGCAACGAGATCACCGTGCAGGGCTTCGGCTTCGAGCGGCCGCTGGTGCCGACGGCGATGGGCGTGCGCGAGCCGCAGAACCGGCGCGTCGAGATCGTCCTGCGTTAGGAGCATCATCCGATCAAACGGAATCGTTTGATCGGATAAAGATGCTCGTAATTCAATGATCTGGAGCTTTTTCCGTGAGCCCTTCCGAACGGAAAAAGCTCTAGTCGTCGTTGGTGCGCCGGACGAGAATTTCGCGCTTGCCGACATGGTTGGCGGGGCTGACGATCCCCTCCTTCTCCATCTGCTCGATGAGCTTGGCGGCGCGATTATAGCCGATGTTCAAGTGGCGCTGGATGAAGCTGGTGCTCGCCTTGCCCTCACGCGCCACCACATCCACCGCCTGGTCGAACAGCGACTTGTCGGCATCGGAAGCGGCGGCGATGCCCGAGAGACCGCTCTCGCCATCCTCATCCACCTCCGTCACTTCCTCGACGTAGTCCGGCTCGCCCTGTTCACGCAGCCAGTCGGTGATGCGCTCCACTTCGGCATCGGCCACGAAGGGGCCGTGCACGCGCGTCATCCGCCCACCGCCGGGCAGGAACAGCATGTCGCCCTGGCCGAGAAGCTGCTCCGCGCCCTGCTCGCCCAGGATGGTGCGGCTATCAATCTTGCTGGTCACCTGGAAGGAGATGCGCGTCGGGAAATTCGCCTTGATGGTGCCGGTGATGACATCCACTGAGGGCCGCTGCGTCGCCATCGCCACATGGATGCCGGCGGCGCGCGCCATTTGCGCCAGGCGCTGCACCGCGGCCTCGATCTCCTTGCCGGCCACGATCATCAAATCCGCCATTTCATCAATCACGACGACGATCATCGGCAGGCGCTGGAGGGAAAGGGCCTGTTCTTCGAACACCGGCTTGTTCGTCTCGGGGTCGAAGCCCGTTTGCACGCGGCGGGTCAGCACCTCGCCACGGGCCAGGGCGGCGGCCACCTTCTCATTATAGCCGGCGATGTTTCGCACGCCGATCTGGCTCATCGCGCGGTAGCGGCGCTCCATTTCGCGCACGGTCCATTTCAGCGCGCCGATCGCCTTGGGCGGCTCGGTCACCACGGGTGCCAGCAGATGCGGGATCCGGTCATAAACCGAGAGTTCCAGCATCTTCGGGTCGATCATGATGAAGCGGCATTCGGCCGGGCTGTGCTTGAACAGCAGCGAGAGGATGAAGGTGTTGATCCCCACCGACTTGCCCGATCCGGTGGTCCCCGCGATCAGCAGATGCGGCATGCGCGCCAGGTCGGCGATGATGGGCGTGCCCCCGATATTCTTGCCCAGGATCAGCGGCAGCGAGGCATTGCTGCGCTGGTATTCCTCGCTGGTCAGCATCTCGCGCAGCCAGACCGTCTCGCGCTTAACATTGGGCATCTCGATGCCCATCACGCTGCGGCCGGGCACGGTGGCGATACGGACGGAGACCACGCTCATGCTGCGCGCGATGTCGTCGGCCAGGCCGATCACGCGCGAGGATTTGGTGCCCGGCGCCGGCTCCAGCTCATAGAGGGTGACAACCGGGCCGGGGCGGATTTCGGTGATGGCGCCGCTCACGCCGTAATCGCTGAGCACCTGCTCCAGCATGCGGGCATTGGCCTGGAGCGCCTCCGCACTCGGCCCGCCGGCCACGCGCGGCGGCGTGGGGGCCAGCAGGTCGAGCGGGGGGGTGCGCCAGCCTTCCACCGGCAGGTCAAGCGTCGCCTGCTGGGGCGGTGCCTTTGGCTTGGGGGCAGTGGCCACGCGCGGCGTGCTGCGCGGGGCGGGGCGGATTTCGGGCTCCTGGCGCAGCGGTGGCCGCGCGGAGGGCGGTGGCGCCACGAAGGGGGCGTGGGCCGGGGCGGCGGCCACGCGGTCGGCTTCCTGGAGCACATCCATCAGGTCGGACGCGGCCTCGGCGCGCGGCTTGCGGCGGAACACGCCGCCCAGGGCGATGAAGGGGCGCAGCAGCAAATGCCGCTTACGGACGCCATAGCCAGCCGCCTCGCCCATGCCGCGGGCGGCGGTATCGGCCGTGACGCGCGCGGCATCGGCGGTGACGCGGGCGGCGCGGCGCCAGTCACTCGGCGAGGCACCGAAGGCCAGATAGATCAGCAAGGCCGCGAGGCCGCCCGTGATGAGCAGCGCCGTCAGCCGGCCCAGCGGTCCGAAGGCGCCCTCCAGCCCGCGCAACAACGCATCGGCCAGCAGCGGGCCAGCGACGCCGGCATCGGCGCCGGGCATCAGGGCGAACAGCGCCGCCAGCATGGGCGTCGCCAGAAGCAGCGCCAGGATGCGCGCCGGCAGAAGGCTGACGCCGCGCTGGGTCACCATGCGGATCGCCCAGCCCAGCAGCACCGCGCCCGGCAGATAGGCGGCCCAGCCGCAGGCCTGCCACAACACATCGGAGACCAGCGCGCCCAGCGGCCCGGCCAGGTTGCGCGCCGGCTCATTGGTCGCGGTGGAAAGCGAGGGGTCGCCCGGGTGGTGCGTGCCCACGGCCACCAGCAGCGCCAGCCCGGCAAAGCCGAGCAGAATTCCCAGGATTTCATTGACCCGCCGCGCAATGGCGAGCTTGACCGCGGGCGAGGCGAAGCGGCTGAAGCCGGTGGCGGAATCACTCATGGGAGCCTCGGCAAGTTGATGCGCCAATGGGGCCGGACTCCCCCCAGGGGCGGGGGGGGCCGGAAAAGCCGGGGGGATGGCATCAATACCAGGGCGGCAGCCGCTTCGCTACAGCGTTGATCTCCGCAGGCTCAAAGCCCCTCGAACAACTCGGTCGAGAGGTAGCGTTCGGCGAAGGAGGCGGCGATGCCCAGGATCAGCTTGCCCTCCATCCCCGGCTCCCGCGCCAGGCGAATCATGGCGTGCAGCACCGCGCCCGAGGAAATGCCCACCGGCACGCCATCCAGCCGCGCCACCTGGCGGGCGGCGGCAAAGGCCTCGCGCTCGGCCACGCGCTCCACGCCGTCGAGATTGGCCAGTTCCAGCACCATGGGGCAGAAGCCCGCGCCGATACCCTGGATGCGGTGCGGCCCCGGCTCATCGCCGTTCAGCACGGCGCTTTCCGCGGGCTCGATGCCGATGACGCGCAACCCCGGCTTGCGCGGCTTCAGCGCGCGGGCGATGCCGGTGAGCGTGCCGCCGGTGCCGATACCGCCCATCACCACATCCACCTCGCCCGCCGTATCCCGCCAGATTTCCTCGGCGGTGGTGCGGGCATGGATGTCGGGGTTCGCGCCATTGTCGAATTGCCGCGCCATCCAGGCGCCCCTGGTCTTGGCGACGATCTCCTCGGCGCGCGAAATCGCGCCTGCCATGCCGCGCTTGCCCGGCGTGAGTTCCAACTCGGCACCCAGCAATTTCAGCATCTTGCGCCGCTCGATGGAGGCGCCATCCGGCATCACCACGATCAGCCGGTAGCCCTTGGCGGCCGCCACGAAGGCCAGCGCGATGCCGGTATTGCCCGAGGTCGGCTCCACAATCACCGAACGGTCCGGCGAGATCTGCCCCGCCGCTTCCGCCGCCTCGACCATGGCCAGCCCGATACGGTCCTTCACGGAGCCCGCCGGATTGAAGAATTCCAGCTTGAGCGCGAGGCGGGCCTTCAAGCCCTCCGCCGCCATCAGGCGCGGCAGCAGCACGGCGGGCGTCTCCCCCACCGTCTCCAGGATGCTGGCGCGGAGACGATGGCGGGGCGGGGGCGATTCGGCATTCATGCCAGATCGTTACCATAAAAAACCTCCCCGACACGCCGCCAGAGATTGGATTTTCTCGGCATTCGCGTTATTCTACGCCGCGCCATGGGAGAATTTCGAATGATGCTTCTGCGCCAGGATCGCGGATTGCTCGCCCTCGACATCGCACTCGACATCGCCTTCCACGCCGGGCGCGGTGGCGAGGTGACGGGCGCCGCCGAAATCGCCGAGCGGCTGGGCGCCGCGCGGCGCGGAATCGAGCCCTTGCTGCAATCCCTGGTGCGGGCGGGGCTGCTCGATTCGCTGCGCGGGCCACGCGGCGGCTACCGCCTGGCCCGCGCCCCCCGCGAGGTGGCACTGACCGAGATCATCACCGCCGTCACCGAGGACGAGCCCACCACCGAACCACCCGGCAAGCTCGCCAGCCTGGTCACCGCGCCGCTCTGGCAGGAATTGGAAGCCGCGACCGCGAAGCGGCTTGGCGCGCTGACGCTGGAGGATCTGTTGAAACGCGCGGCAGCGGCGGGCATGCGCCGGCCGGTGACCGAGCCCCTGCATTTCGTGATCTGAGAGGGCGCCCCCGCCCCCCGCATGGCCAAGATCACCGAAACCGCGCTGCGTGAGGCGGCCCTGGCCCATCTCGCGCGCTTCGCCACCACCGAGGCCGGGCTGCGCCGCGTGCTGGGCAACCGCATCCGCCGCTGGGCGCGCGCGGCGGCCCAGGAGGGGCAGGAGCCCGAGAGCATCGCTGCAACCGCCGCGCAGGCCCAGGCCCAGGCCGCCGCCATCGCGGCGCGGCTGGCGCAGGCGGGCGCGGTGGATGATGCGGCTTTCGCCCAGGCCCGCGCCCGGCGGCTGCGCGGCTCCGGCCGCTCCGCCCGCGCCACGCTGGCGCATCTCTCCTCAAAGGGCGTGGCCACCGAGACCGCCCGCGCCGCGCTGGACCACGAGGACATGCCGGGCGAATTCACCGCCGCCCTGATCCTCTGCCGCAAGCGCCGCTTCGGTCCCTTCGCCGCCACCCCGCCCGAGCCGCCGCTGCGCCAGAAATGGCTCGCAAGCCTGGCCCGCGCCGGCTTCAGCGGCGAGGTGGCGCGCCGCGCGCTGGCCACGCCCCGCGCCGAGGCGGAAACCCTGTTGACGGAGGCCCGATGAGCGGTTCACGCGTGGTCTTCACCCGGCAGGGCTTCTGGAATGGCGTCCGCGTCTCGCTGCCCATGGTGCCGGCCATGGCCCCCTTCGGACTGATCGTCGGCGTGCTGGCGGATGCGCGGGGGCTCTCCCTGCTGGAGACGGTGCTGATGTCGGCCCTGGTCTTTGCCGGCACCAGCCAATTGGTGGCGCTGGAACTCTGGGCCGACCCGGCGCCGATCCTGGGCGCGACGCTCGCCGCCCTGGTCATCAATCTGCGCCTGGCGCCGATGGGCGCGGCGCTGGCGCCCTGGCTCGACAAGCTGCGCGGCCTCCGCCTCTGGGGCACGCTGGCGACGCTGGTGGATAACAGCTTTGCCGTCGCCATCGCGGATCAGCGCGCCGGCGGGAAGGATGCGGGGCTGCTGCTGGGCTTGGGCCTGACGTTCTGGCTGTTCTGGATGATCGCCACGGGGCTGGGCCATGCCTTTTCCGGGATCTTCGCCCTGCCCCCTGGCCACCCGATCTTCTTCGCCAGCGTCGCCACGCTGCTTGCGCTGATGGTGCCGCTCTGGCGCGGCAGGTCCGAGCTGATGCCCTGGGCGGTGGCGGCCATCGCGGCTGTCACCGCCTCGCATGTGCTGGGGCTGGGCCAGCCCTGGCCGGTGCTGGCGGGCGCGATCCTCGGCGCGGCGGCCGGGGCCTGGAGGGATCAGCCCAGGTAGCCGCGCGTCACCGCAGCGCCCGCCACCGGGCGACATTGCGGTTATGCTCCTCCAGCGTCCGCGCGAAGGCATGCCCGCCAGTGCCGTCGGCCACGAAGTAAAGAAACTCCGTCTCCGCCGGCCGGGTCGCTGCGCGCAGCGCCTCCCGCCCCGGCGAGGCGATGGGCCCCGGCGGCAGGCCCCGGATGCGATAGGTGTTGAAGGGGTGCGCCTGATCGAGATCGGCGCGCGTCAAGGGCCGGTCCAGCGGCAGGCCCTGGCCGGGCACATAGGCCACGGTGGGGTCGGATTGCAGCATCATGCCGCGCCGCAACCGGTTGATGAAGACGCCCCCCACCAGGGCGCGCTCAGCCGCCACGCCGGTTTCGCGCTCGATGATGGAGGCGAGGATCAGCGCCTCGCGCGCATTGGCGAGTGGCAGGTTGGGCGCGCGGCTGGCCCAAGCCTCGGCCAGCGCAGCATCCATGGCGGCCACGGCACGACGGGCGACGGAGGCGCGGGTATCGCCCCAGGAATAGGCATAGGTCTCGGGCAGGGCAGCGCCTTCGGCCAGGGGCGGCACCTCGCCCGTCAGGCCCTCGGCGCGCTCCAGCAGGGCCGCGATCTGGCGCGCGGTCAACCCCTCCGCGATGGTCAGGCGGCGCTGCACGACACGTCCCTCGCGCAGGATGCTCAGCACCTCACGCAGGGGCACGCGGGCGGGAAAGGCGAATTCGCCGGCGCGCAGCGGCCCTTCGGCGCGCGTCCACCAGACGGCCATGGCGAAGATGCGCGGATCGCCGATCACCCCGGCCTCGCGCAATGTGCCGGCGGTGGCTTCCGTGCCGCCCCGCTGGATGACGACGGTGCGGGGCTCGGCCAGCGGACCGTCACGCGTGACGATGCCGGGCAGGTAGGATGCCGCGCCCACCGCCAGCAGGGCCAGCAGAAGAAGCAGGGCGCCGGCCCAACTCAGGGTGCGGCGCACTGGCCCTCGGCGGATCGGTTCATCGAATGCGCGGCCACGGCCTAGGGCGCGCCGCGGAACACCACGGAGGCGTTGGTGCCGCCAAAGCCGAAGCTGTTGGACAGCGCCACGTCAATCCTGCGCTCCTGCGCCACCTTCGCCACCCGATCAATCGGGCTCTCGCGCGAGGGGTTTTCCAGATTCAGCGTGGGAGGTGCCACATTGTCCCGGACGGCGAGGATGGAGAAGATCGCCTCCACCGCCCCGGCGGCACCGAGCAGGTGGCCCGTGGCCGACTTGGTGGAGGACATGGCGAGGGACTTGGCGGCATCGCCGAACATGCGCTCCACGGCGGAGAGCTCGATATCGTCGCCCAAGGGCGTGCTGGTGCCGTGGGCGTTCACATACTGCACATCGGCGGGCGTGATGCCGGCGTCACGCAGGGCTGCCTTCATGGCGCGGAAGCCGCCATCGCCATCCTCGGCGGGGGAGGTGATGTGATAGGCGTCGCCGCTCATGCCATAGCCGATCACCTCGGCATGGATGGTCGCGCCACGCGCCTTGGCGTGCTCGTATTCCTCAAGGACCAGGACGCCGGCGCCCTCGCCCATCACGAAGCCGTCACGATCCGCATCCCAGGGGCGGGAGGCGGCCGTGGGGTTATCGTTGAACTTGGTGGAAAGCGCGCGGGCCGCGCAGAAGCCGCCAATGCCCAGCTCGCAGATCGCGGCCTCGGCGCCGCCGGCCACCATCACATCGGCATCGCCCAGCGCGATCAGGCGCGCGGCGTCACCAATGGCGTGCACGCCAGTGGCGCAGGCCGTCACGGCGGAGTGGTTGGGGCCCTTGAAGCCATAGCGGATGGAAACATGGCCGGAAGCCAGGTTCACCAGCGATGATGGGATGAAGAAGGGCGAAAGCCGCTTGACCTTGCCCGCCGCCACCATGAGCGCCGCTTCCTGGATGGTCTCCAGGCCGCCAATGCCCGAGCCGATCATCACGCCTGTCGCGCAACGCCCGGCCTCATCCTCGGGCATCCAGCCCGAGGTCTCGATCGCCTCAACCGCCGCCACGAGGGCGAACTGGATGAAGCGATCCATCTTCTTCTGGTCCTTGACCGGGATCCACTCGCCGAGGTCGAGGCGGCCATCAGCCTTCACGCCAGCGGGAACCTGGCCTGCGATTCGCGCGGGCAGGTCCTTCACGTCGAAGACCCGGATATTGGAGATGCCGCTTTCGCCGTTCAGCAGGCGCCGCCAGACATTTTCAATCCCGAGCCCAAGCGGGCTCGCGATTCCCATGCCGGTGACGACAACTCGGCGCGGCGCGAAGCCCTGCGCGAACACTTGGCGTTCCTATCCCTGTCGAGGGGTCAAGACCCGGAAGTCAGGCCGCGGCCTGCTGCTTCTCGATGAACTCGATCGCGTCCTTGACGGTCTGGATCTTCTCGGCGGCGTCATCGGGAATTTCCACCCCGAAGGCTTCCTCGAAGGCCATCACCAACTCGACCGTGTCGAGGCTGTCCGCGCCGAGGTCGTCAATGAACGAAGCCTCGGACGTCACCTTGGCCTCTTCGACGCCCAGATGCTCCACGACGATTTTCTTAACCTTGTCGGCCGTCTCGCTCATTTACCTGCTCTCCTGATGCCAGCGGTCCCTCGGAATCAGTCCGATGGAGTAAGCCGGTCTAGCCCCTGGCGCCAAGCTTCTGGCGTTGCAAGGGCCGGTTACCATGATCGTGGAGGGCGGACTAGGCCGCTCCGCGTCGCGTGGCAAGCCCGCGACATGGGATTTATGCCCACCGACGCGGCTGGCCGACCGTTCACTTCGCGCTTCAAAAAGTTACGCAGGCGCCACCCCTCGCTTTAGCAGGCGGTTAACCAACGCCCGGCAGAATGGCCGCGCGGCAGGACGCCGCTGATGGAGTTCGGCTTGGCCAAGCGTGGCAAGGGGGATGGCGGGATTACCGTCATCAAGCGGATCGAGGAAGGCGGCCATGGGCATCATGGCGGTGCCTGGAAGGTCGCTTATGCCGATTTCGTGACCGCCATGATGGCCTTTTTCCTTCTCATGTGGCTGCTCAACGCCACTTCCGAGGAGCAGCGGCGCGGCCTCGCCGATTTCTTCAACCCATCCAACGCCCTGGCCAGCGGTGCCTCGGGCACCGGCATGCCCTTTGGCGGAATGACCCCGCACAGCGCGGGCAACATGACCTCCGATACCGGCGCCATCCGCCTCGAACGCGGCTCCCGCCCGACCGAGCAGGAAATGGAGGAGGATGAGAGCGACACCCCGGCAAATCCCACCCGCCGCGTCCCCGGCCCGCCCGGCGATGAGGATAGCCGTGCCTCACGCGTCGATTCGGTCGCCCCGCCCCAGCCCGATTCGACCAGCGAGGCCGCGTCACCCGAATCCGCCCCCCCCCCCCCTGACAGGCGAGGCGACCCGCCGGCTGGAGGCCGCCCGCGCCGAGCAGGGCCGATTCGAGGACATGGCCGATGCGCTGCGCCAGACCTTCCTGGCCGATCCGGCCCTGGCCGATCTGGCCCGCCAGGTGCTCGTGGAAATCACCCCAGAGGGGCTGCGCGTCCAGCTCCTGGAAGCCGATGGCCAGCCCATGTTCGCGACCGGCGGCGCCGCCCCCACCGAGCGTGCCCGCCAGATGATCCAGCGCGTGGCCCAGGCCGCCGCCCGCCTGCCAAACCCCATCCAGGTGACGGGCCACACCGACAGCACGCCCTTCCGTGGCGGCGGCAATCGCAGCAACTGGGATCTCTCGACCGAGCGCGCCAATGCCACCCGCCGCATGCTGAGCGAGGCGGGCGTCGCCGAATCGCGCATCCAGGGCGTGACCGGCATGGCCGACCGCGCGCCGCTGCTGCCCGAACAACCCCAGGCCGCCGGCAATCGGCGCGTCGCCATCACCCTGCTGCGCCAAGCGGAGCCCGCCCGATGAACACCATCGTCGGCTTCGCCGTCGTGCTGGTCATGGTGTTCGGCGGCTACATGCTGGCCGGCGGCAAGTTCGGCATCATCCTCAAGGCCCTGCCCTTCGAGATGATGATGATCGGAGGCGCCGCCGTCGGCACCTTCTTCATGGCCAATTCCATGCATGACGTGAAACACACGCTGGCCGGCTTCGGAAAGATCGTGAAGGGCCCGCGCTTCAAGAAGTCCGACTACACCGAGTTGCTCTCGCTGCTGTATTATTTCGTCCGCCTCGCGCAGACCAAGGGCGCCATGGCGCTGGAGCCGCATATCGAGAAGCCGGACGAAAGCCCCGCCTTCAGCAAATTCCCCAAGATCCAGAAGGACCACCACGCGACAGACCTGATCTGCGACTACCTCCGCATGATCGGCATGAACGCCGATGATCCACACCAGATCGAGGATACCATGGCGCGCGAGCTGAAGAAGCTGAAGGAGGAGGAGATGCACCCCTCCCACGCCATGCAGAGCACCGCCGATGCGCTGCCGGCCTTGGGCATCGTCGCCGCCGTGCTGGGCGTCATCAAGACCATGGCCTCGATCGACAGCCCACCCTCGGTGCTGGGCGGCATGATCGGTGGCGCGCTGGTCGGCACATTCCTCGGCATTTTCCTGGCCTATGGCATGATGGGGCCCTTCGCCTCGCGGCTGAAGGGCGTGGTCGAGGAGGAGGCGCTGTATTACGAGGTGATCCGCGCCGTGCTGGTGGCGCATCTGCATGGCAATGCGCCGCAGGTCTCGGTCGAGACGGGCCGCAAGGTGGCCCCCTCCTTCCTGATGCCGAGCTTCGCCGAGACCGAGACCGCCCTGCAGGAGCTTTCCATCGGTTGAGCAGGCGGGCATCTTCGCCGCCATGGACAACTTGCCTGATCATATCCGCGCCCAGGCGCTCTCGCCCTTCCATGGCCTGCTCGGCATCGAGATGCTGCATTGGGAGGTGGGGCAAGCCCGGCTGGTCTGCACGCCGGGGCCGCAACATGCCAACCGCTCGGGCATCGTGCATGGTGGCGTGATGCTGGCCCTGCTCGACCAGGTGAACGCCTTTGCCGGCCTCTATTGCCCCACACCCGGCCGCAAGCGCCACGCCGTCACGCTCGACCTCGACACCCGCTTCACCGGCCAGGGCAGGCTCGGCCATCGGCTGATCGCCGAGGGGCGGCTGGTCAGCGCCGGGCGCAACATCTTCTTCGCGCGGGGCGAGGTGAAGGATGAGGCTGGCAATCTGGTGGCCTTCGGCGCCTCCACGCATCGCTACCGCTCGGGCAGCCATGTGCTGGAGGGCGTGGCGGGGGAGTAGTCAGGCGCCCGGCACCCAGACCCTGAAGCTGGCGCCCTCGCCCAACTCACTCTCGATGGTCAATTGGCCGCGATGCCGCGTGAGGATGTGCTTGACGATGGCAAGCCCCAGCCCGGTATTCCCAGCCCCCCGCCCGCGCCCCTTATCCACCCGGTAGAAGCGCTCCGTCAGGCGGGGAATATGCTCGCGCGCCACGCCCGGCCCGTCATCGCGCACACTGAAGACGACGCCATCGCGCGGGCCAAGCCGCGCGGCCTCGGCCGTGAGGCGCACCTCGGCGCGGGCATGGCGCAGCGCATTGTCCAGCAGGTTACGCGCCACCTGGCCGAGTTGGTCGGCATCGGCCGGGCGGGCGATGAGCGGCGCCTCGGGCAGTTCCAGCGTCAGGCGGATGCCGCGCGCGGCGTAGAGCGGCTCCATCGCCGCTGCCTCGGCGCGCAGCAGGACGTCCAGCGCCACCTCGCCCTCGGGCGGCTGGTGCTCGCTCATCTCGACGCGGGAGAGGCCGAGCAGGTCATCAATCAGGCGGCGCATGCGCTCGGATTGCTCGGCCATGATGCCAAGGAAGCGTTCCTGCGCGGCCGGGTCATCGCGCGCCGGGCCGCGCAATGTCTCGATGAAGCCCATCACGCTGGCCAGGGGCGTGCGGAGTTCGTGGCTGGCATTGGTGACGAAATCCACCCGCATTCGCTCCACCGCGCGCGCCGCCGTGCGGTCACTGAGCATGATCACCAGCCGCCCGCCATCGGCCAGCGGCGGCTGCATGAGCAGCACCTGGCCTGACAAATCCCGCGTCACGGCGCCGGGCAGCACCAGTTCGACGGGTTGCGGCGTCGTATCGGCCAGGCTGCGATCCATGGCGGCCGCCATCACCGGATGGCGCAACAGCGCGCCCAGATCACCGCGCGAAAGCCCCTCCCCCACCAGGCCGAACAGGCGGCGCGCGGCGCGGTTGGCGCGCAAGGGCGAGCGATCCGCCGCCAGCACGATCAGCGGATCGGGCAGCGCCTCGACGATCGCATCATCGGCGGCGCGCAGTTGCACGACGAGCGCGGCGCGGGTTTGCAGCGAGCGCGTGAGGCGGGCCAGGCCTTCCTCGATCTCGCCGATCGCCGGCAGGCGGGGCGCGGGCAAGGGCGCGCTGAAGGGGCCCTGCTCCTCGGCGGCGCGGCGCAAGGCGGCATTGAGCCGGACCACCCCGGCCAGCCAGTACCAGGCCAGCGCGAAGCCCGCAGCCACGCAAATGCCCAGCCCGACCAGCCCGGCCAGCGGGTCCAGCACGCCCATGGCCATGAGCGTGCCGAACACCAGCGCCGGCACGCCCGAGAGGAGCGCGGTGGTGGCGAGGAGGCGGGCCGGTCTCAGCTGCCGGGGCCTCCGGGCAGCGGGGCGGGCTGCACCATCTCGGGCTCGCCACCCGGTCGCAGGGCGAAGACGGCGAGGCCGCGGCTCAGGCCGCCCGCCTCCAGCAGCCGAATCGGGCCATCGGCGCCCATGAAGGCGGCGCCGGTGGGGGGGGCGCCATCCCGCGCGGCACGGGCGGCCAGCGCCACCGCGTCATAGGCGGTGCCGGCCAGGCGGGGCGCGCGCTCATTGAAGGCGTTGTCATATTGCCGGTCGAAGCGGGCGCGGCCCACCGGATCGGGGCCGGGAAACCAGGCGCCGGCCAAAGCGGGTTCCTGGCCCAGCGTGGCATCCGTCATCCAGAGGATGGTGCCGAGCAGGCGCGGCGCCCGCGCCGGGAAGGCGGCGGCGATGGCATTGGCCGCTGACCGCGCGCCAGGGCCACCATAGCCGATCAGCACCGCATCGGGCGGATTCGCCGCAAGCTGCTGCGCCATGCCCGACATGTCGTCCCGATTGGAGGAGAGGAGGATGAGCGGCGGCGGCGCGCCCAGATTTTGCGCGGCCAGGCGCAGCGCCACCGCCAGCCTCTGGCCGAAGGCATCATCCGGCGCCAACAGCGCGAAGCGCCGCGCGCCGGTTTCCGCCGCCGCCCCGATGATCCGACGCACCTGCTGCGAGGGGGTGATGCCCAGCACCCAGACGCCGGTCCCGGCCTGGGTCTCGTCCGAGGTGAAGGCAAAGACCGGCGCCCGGCCACGCACCACGCCCACCGCCTGGGCGGTCTCGGCCAGGGTGAGCGGCCCGGCCAGCGCCACCGCGCCATCGGACAGCGCCGCCTGGGCCGCCTGCGCCGCGCCCGAGGGCGTGCCGCGCGTGTCACGCGGCAGCAGCTCGATCCGCCGGTCGCCCTGGTCGAACAGCGCGAGTTGCGCGGCGTTCAGCATGGCCTGGCCGAGCGGGGCATTGCCGCCGGTCAGCGGCAGCAGCAGGCCCACGGCCAGGCCCTGCCCGGCTGGCGCCGCGCCGCCCCCCCCACTGGGCGCCGTCCAGGGCTGCACCCCCGCGGCCGGGCGGCGGAAATCCCGCTGCGGGACTTGCGGGGCGCAGGCGATGGGCACAAGACACGCCATCAGCACAAGATACCGGGAGGCCAGGGCGACCCCCCATGGAAAACGACGACGCATCCCTACCCCCTCCTCACGCCATGGCGCCCGGCCTCACGCTCGTGGCCACGCCCATCGGCAATCTCGCGGATTTCCCGCCCCGCGCGCAAAAGGCCCTGGCCGAAGCCCGCGCCATCCTGTGCGAGGATACGAGAGTAACCTCCCGGCTCCTCGCGCGGCACAGCATTTCCGCGCCGCTCCTGGCTTTGCACGACCATAACGAGGAAAGCGAGGCCCCCCGGCTGGTTGCACGCCTCCTGGCCGGCGAAAACCTGGCCCTGGTGAGCGATGCCGGCACGCCCCTGGTCTCCGACCCCGGTTTCCGGCTGGTGCGGGCTGCCATCGCGGCCGGGGTGAATGTGACCGCCATTCCGGGCCCCAATGCGGCGGTGATGGCGCTGACGCTCTCGGGCCTGCCGCCGCACCCCTTCCTGTTCCATGGCTTCCTGCCGCCCAGAGCCGCCGCCCGCGCCGCCGAGATCGCGCGAATCGGCGGCATGGAGGCGGCCGGCCTGGCCGCCACGTTGATCTTCTACGAGGCGCCGCACCGCCTGGCCGAGGCGCTGGCCGCCCTGGCCGAAGGCCTGGGGCCGGAGCGCCCCGCCGCCGTGGCGCGCGAACTCACCAAGCGCTTCGAGGAGGTGCGGCGCGGCAGCCTGGCCGAACTCGCCGCCCATTATGCGGCGCATGAGGCGCGGGGCGAGGTGGTGCTCTGCGTCGGCCCCGCCCCGCCCCCGGCCCAACCCACCGGCGATACGCTGGATGCGGCCCTGCGCGCCGCCATGGCGCGAATGAGCCTGCGCGATGCGGCAGCGCATGTGGCGGAGGCCACCGGCCTGCCGCGCAAGCGCGTCTATGCCCGCGCGCTGGAACTGGCGGGCGAGGAATGAACCCGGCCCGGCGCGTGCTCTGGATCAATATCCTGTTTGCCGCCGGCCTGGCGCTGGGACTGCCCTGGCTGGTGGGTGGGCTGCTGGCACATCTCTGGGGCAAGGCCCGCGGCACGCTCTGGTCCTCGCATCATGCCTATGCCGTCCGGACCTTCTGGATGGGGCTGATGGGCGTGGCGGGCGCCTTCGCGGCCGGTGGCGTCGGGCTGATGGAGCCGCTGCTCGCATTGATCTGGGTCTATATGGCCGTGCGAGTGACGCGCGGCTTTCTGGCCTGGGATCGCGAGGAATGGATCACCGATCCGGGACGGTTCCTTTGATCCGCGCATAGCCGGCCGGTGCCTCGGCCACCACGCGGCGGCCCATGGCGGGTGCGCCCGCCGGCATGGCCGCGAAGACATCCTTCTCCGCCTCGATCAGCGTGACGCCCCCCAACCGCCGCAGACTGCGCCGGCCAAGCCGGTCCCACAGGGCGGCGCCCCGCAAGGCGAAGCTCCAGGGAAAGGGTGGCACGAAAAGCGCGGCATCCCGCCGGGTCACGGCGAACATCTGCTGCCGCAACTGCCCCTCCAGTTGGCCGCGCGAATAGGGCCGGCCTTGGCCGAAGGGCGTGTGGTCGAACAGCGCCCAACTGCCAAGCCGGTTGGGCACCACCACCATGAGGCGCCCATCATCGCGCAGCACGCGCCAGCATTCGCGCAGCAGGGCGTGCGCGCTTTCGCTCGCTTCCAGCGCATGGATCAGCAGGATGCGGTCCATGCAGCGATCCGGCAGGGGCAGATGCTGCTCCCGCACCTGGGCGGAACCGGGCATGCGGCCCAGCCCCTCGGGCGTCAGGGCGATGCGCCGGCCAGGCTGATCCGGCCAGAGCGACAAATAGGGCTCGGCCCAACCCAGGCCGAGCACATCCAGCCTCGGGCCACAGCCTGGAGCCGCGCCCGTGACCTCAGGCCAAAGCGCCGCCAGTCGCGCCCGCACCAGCCGGGCCGCAACCCGCCCGAGCGGCACGCGATAGAATTCCGCCGGACCGTGGACCTCACCGCTCATGCGGGGGATATAGTGCAAGACATCGCCCCAAGGGAGTGCCCATGACCCTCACCGTGAAGCCCATCCCCATCATGGATGACAATTACGCCTGGTTCCTGCGTGACGAAGCGACGGGAATCACCGCGGTGATGGACGCCGCCGTGGTGGAGCCCATCGCCGCATTCATCGCAGATGAAGGCGGGCGGCTCGATTGGCTGCTGATCACGCATCACCATGGCGACCACATCGCCGGCATTCCCGAATTGGCGAAGCGCTTCGGCGCCAAGCTGGCCGGCAATGCCGCGGATGCCGCGCGCCTGCCGCCGCTCGATGTGGCGGTGAAACCGGGCGACAGCTTCGCGCTGGGCGAGAGCGTGGCCACCATCCTGGACAGCCCCGGCCATACGCGCGGCCATATCGCCTGGAGCTTCGCCGCGGATCACGCGCTGTTCAGCGGCGATACGCTCTTCGCGGTGGGTTGCGGGCGGCTGCTGGAGGGCAGTCCGGCCGAGATGTTCGCCTCGCTCGCCGCCTTCGCGCCTTTGCCCGACGCCACGCGCGTCTATTGCGGGCATGAATACACCCTCTCCAACATCCGCTTCGCCCTGACGCTGGAGCCGGACAACCTGGCGCTGATGGCCTATGCCGTGCAGGCCAAGGCCCAGCGCGAGGCCGGGCAGCCCACCATCCCCACCACCCTTGGCCTGGAACGCGCGGTGAACCCCTTCGTGCGGGCCAAGGATGTGGCCGAACTCGCGGCGCGCCGCGCCGGAAAGGACAGCTTCCGATGAAACTCCATTATTCCGCCGCCAGCCCCTTCGTTCGCAAGGTGGTGGCCACGGCCCTGCATCACTGCATCAAGCTGGAGCATGTGCCCGGCAACCCGCATGCCAGCGCGCCCGAATTGCTGGCCGACAACCCGCTCTCCAAGGTGCCCGCTTTGGTGACCGATGCCGGCATGACGCTGCCCGACAGCCCGGTGATCTGCGAATATCTCGACAGCCTGGGCGGCGCCACCAAGCTGTTCCCCACCGGCGATGCGCGCTGGCCGGCGCTTCGCCTGGCGGCCCTGGCCGATGGCATCATGACCGCCGCCGTGCTGCGGCGCGGCCAATCCCTGATGCCGCTGGAAGATGCCCGCATGGGCACCATCGCGCGGCAGAAGGCGGCGGTGTTCCGCACGCTGGACATGCTGGAGGCCGAGGGCCTGCCCGCCACGCTCAACATCGGCACGCTGACGCTGATCTGTGCGCTGGGCTATCTCGATTTCCGCTTCGGTGATGAGGATTGGCGGAAGGGCCGGCCCCAGCTCACCTCCTTCTTCGATGCCCACATGGCGAACCCGATCTTCGCCGAGACGGTGCCGGTCGGTTGAGGCTGACCGACCGGCGCCTCGACCCGCGCGCATTGATCGAGACCCTCGGCCTGCAACCGCATCCCGAGGGCGGGCATTACCGCGAGATCTTTCGCCACGCGCCCGAGGGCGGCGCGCGCGGCGAGAGCACGGCGATCTACTACCTGCTCGGCCCCGGCGAGCGCAGCCATTGGCATCGCGTGGACGCCGATGAGGCCTGGCACTGGTATGGCGGCGGCGGCCTGGCGCTGCGGCTTTCCAATGGCGCGGGCGTGCAGACCATCCATCTCGGCCCGGATCTGGCGGCCGGGCAGCGCCCCTTCGCCATGGTGCCGCGCGGCTGGTGGCAGGCGGCCGCCCCGCTGGAGAGTTGGGTGCTCTGCGGCTGCACCGTGGCGCCGGCCTTTTCCTTCGACGGTTTCGAGATGGCGCCGCCCGGATGGGAACCCCCTTCCAGCGAGGAGAGCAGCCCATGAGCACCTCGCTCGCCTGGGATGAACGCTATAGTGGCGGCGAATTCCAGTTCGGCACCGCTCCGAACGAGTATCTCCGCGCCCAGGCCTGGCGCTTCCGCCCCGGCATGGCGACGCTGGCCCTGGGCGATGGCGAGGGCCGCAACGGCATCTGGCTCGCCAAGCTGGGGCTGGCCGTCACCAGCCTCGACTGGTCCGCCGTGGCGGTGGCCAAGGCGCTGGATTTCGCGGCCTCGCGCGGGGTGGCGCTGGATGCGCGGCAGGCCGATGTCACGCAATGGGACTGGCCCGAGGCGCGCTTCGACCTCATCGCCTGGATCTATCTGCACCTGCCCCCGGCGGACCGCGCCATCGCGACAGCCGGCGCCATCCGCAGCCTGAAGCCGGGCGGGTTGCTGGTACTGGAATGCTTCTCACCCGCGCAGGAGGGCCGCCGCTCAGGCGGACCGAAGCTGCCGGCGCTGCTCTGGGACCGCGCCATCATCGAGCGCGAATTCGCGGGGCTGGAGGTGCTGGAACTCACCGAGGGCGCGGTGCGGCTGGATGAAGGCCCGCGCCACCAGGGCCTGGCGGAAGTGGTGCGCTGCGTGTTGCGGAAGGGCTGATTCCCGGCGTCACACCTCGCGCGCCTCGGCCAGCAGCAGCCGGCGCAGCCAGGCATGGCCTGGGTCCGCCTCGAAGCGGCGGTGAAAGATCATGGAAAGCCGCGTGTGCCGCACATTCACCGGCGGCTCGCGCGCAATCAGCGCGCCACCGGCCGCCATCTGCGTGGCCAGGCGCGCGGAGAGCGTCATGATCATCTCCGTCCGCACCAAAATCTCCGGCACGGCGGAGAGATGCGCGACGACAGCGCCCAGGCGGCGCTTCAGCCCCTCCGCCGCCAGCACCACATCCAGGGCGCCATCGCGTGAGCCATTGGGCGAATGCAGCAGATGCGGCACGGAGATGAATCGCTCCAGCGTCAACTCGCCCTGGGCCAGGGGGTGGTCATGGCGCATCAGCGTCAGGAAGGCCTCGGGCAGCAGGCGCAGCCGGGTGTAGAGCGCGCCGGGCTCGGGCAGCACGGCGATGGCCAACTGCGCCTCGCCACGCTCCAGCAGGGCTTCGGCATTGGTGCGGTCAGCGTGGCGGATGGCCAGCAGGCAGCCCGGCGCCTCGCGCGCCATGCGCTCCAGCATGCGGGGCGCCAGCGCGGCCTCGGCATATTCGGAAAAGGCGAGGGTGAAGACGCGCCGGGCGGTTTGCGGATCGAAGGGCGCCTGCACGGCCAGCACGTCCGAGAGGCGGTCCAGCGCTTCGGCCACCGGCCCGGCCAGGGCGGCGGCCAGCGCCGTGGGCTCCACCCCGCCCGACCGGCGGAGGAACAACTCATCGCCCAGCGCCGCGCGCAGCCGGGCCAGCGCGTTGGAGACGGCGGGCTGCGAGAGATTCAGCCGCTGCGCGGCGCGCGTCACATGGCGTTCGCGCGCCACCGCGTCGAAGACGCGCAGCAAATTGAGGTCGAGTTGCGAGAGTTCGGTCATTGGGTGCCGCCATCATTCATCAGCGTGATGATCCATGTTGGAAGCCACCATTGGAAGGGGGCGGCGGGAAGGCGCAATTCTCCGGGCACAGAACCCCCTCCCCAGGAGACCTCGCCGATGCCTTCCACCCAGATCACCACCCCCTATGCCGCCCTGCTGCTGCGGCTTTCGCTTGGCGCGATCATGCTGGCGCATGGCGCATGGCTGAAGCTTGGCGTGTTCGGCCTGGCCGGCACGATGGGCTTCTTCGGCTCCATCGGCTACCCGCCCATCCTGGGCGCAGTCGTTGCGCTGGGCGAGACGGCGGCGGGCCTCGCGCTCATCGCCGGTGTGCTGGTGCGCCCCGCGGCGCTGCTGAGCCTGCCCATCCTCATCGGCGCCACAGCGCTGCATGCGGGCAATGGCTGGCTCTTCTCGGCGCCGAATGGCGGCTGGGAATTCCCGGCCTTCCTGACGGTGGCGATGCTGGTCCAGGCTGGGCTTGGCGCGGGCGCGCATGCGCTGGACGTCTCGCGCCTGCTGGGCCGCGGGGCCGTCTCCCGCGCCGCCTGATCCCCCGCAGGGAATTCCACACGAATGGCCGGGCGCCCGCCCGGCCGTTTTGCGTCAGCCGCCGATCAGCGCGGAGACGCGCGCGAAGGGCGGCCAGGCCGCCGCGATCGCATCCCCGAACATGACCAGCGCCAACAGTGCCAGCAGAACGCCAGCCACGCTGGCGAGCCAGGCGAGGGCCAGCACGCGCCCGGGGCGGAGCCTGGCCGACATCGCCGCCGAGCCGGGCCGGCTGCCCAATGCCCGGCGGCTCGTCAGCGGCGGCGGCGTGGTTGGCGGCGCCGGGCGCAGCGGCGCTGGCATGGGTGGTGCCGGGAGGGAAGGCGCGGGTTGGGGCTCGGCGAGGGTTGGCTCGGGCATGGCCTGCTCCGCAACCGGCTCGGCCAGGGGGAGGGCCGGGCTTTGCGCCGCCGGCATCCCGGGCACCCATTCCTCGCCGCATGCCGCGCAACGCAGCGCCTTGCCTTGGGCCAAGAGCGAATCCGGAATGCGATAGGTCGCGGCGCAGTTCGGGCAGGCAATGTCCATGTCGGTACCGCATGTGCCAAGGCGCGGCCCATCCTGCAACCGCCTGTTTGCTTTATTCTGAACGCCGCTGCGAAACTCCGCCCCATGGTGCGATTTTCCCGAGTCGGGCTGCGTTATCCGGAGGGCGAGGGCGCGTGGACCCTGTCCGAGGTGAGCTTTGCCCTCACGCCCGGCAGCTTCACCTGGCTGCTCGGCCCCTCGGGCGCCGGCAAGTCCAGCCTGCTGGGCCTGATCAGCCTTTCGCTGCGCGCCACCGAGGGCGAGGTGGAGGTGCTGGATTCCCGCATCGCCCGCCTGCCCCGCCGCGCCTTCCCCGCGCTGCGCCGGCGCATCGGCGTGGTGTTCCAGGATTACCGCCTGCTGCCGCATCTCTCCGTCTTCGAGAACGCGGCCCTGCCGCTGCGGATCCAGGGCCTGACGGAGGCGCGCCTGACCGCCGATGTGCGCGAGATCCTGCGTTGGGTCGGCCTGCTGGAGCGGGCCGATGCGCCCCCCGCCACGCTTTCGGGCGGCGAGCAGCAGCGCCTTGCTTTGGCCCGCGCCGTGGTGGCCCGCCCCGCGCTGCTGGTGGCGGATGAACCCACCGGCAATCTCGACGCCGCCCAGGCGCGCCGCGTCATCGCCCTGCTGCGCGAGATGCACCGCATGGGCACCACGGTGATCGTCGCCACCCATAGCGAGGCCCTGCCCGAAGAATACCCCGCCCCCACATTGCGGCTCGATGCCGGCCGGCTGGCCTCGCATGGCTGAGGGCCCCAGGACTGCTGGAAGGCGCCTCAAGGGCCGCGATCCGCTGGGGCTGCGCCGCGCCCTCTCGGACCGGCTGCTGCCTGCGCTGGTCGCCGCCATGGCGCTGCTGGCGGCACTCGCCATCGCCGGCGCCGATGGCGCGGGGCGCCTGGCCGAGCGCTGGCAGCAGGGCGAGGCCGGGCAATTGCTGCTGCAACTGCCGCGCGAGACGCCGCTGGAGCCCGTCATCGCCCGGCTCTCGGCGCTGCCCGGCATCACCTCCGTCACCGCCGTGCCGGATGAGCGGTTGCGCCAGTTGCTGGCCCCCTGGCTGGGTGAGGTGCCGAGCCTGCCCCTGCCCCGCATGCTGGCCATCACCCTGCCCACCGAGACCGACCACCAACCGCTGCTGGAGGCGGTGCAGGCCATCCCCGGCGCGCAGTTGGAATTGCGGAGCGAGGCGGTGCGGCTGGCCATGCACCTGGCCGATGGGCTGCGCTCGCTCTCGCTCGCCATGCTGGGGCTGATCGGACTGGTGGGCGCGGCGCTGGTGATGGTGGCGACGCGCGCGGGTGTCGCGGCGCGGCGGGAGACCATCGTGATCCTGCATGAGCTGGGCGCACGGGATGCCGATATCGCCGGCCGCTTCGCGCGGCGGCTGGCGCTGCTTTGCGCGCTGGGGGCGCTGGCGGGGCTGGGCATCGCCATCCCCTCGCTCTGGTATCTGGCGACGCAGGCGCTGCCGGTGGTCCTCGCGCGCGATGCCCAGTTGCTGGACCTGCCCTGGGCCTTGCTGGCGCTGGTGCCGCCCGCCGCGGCGCTGATCGGCTGGCTGACCGCGCTGATCACGCTGCGCGCCTGGCTCCGGCGCTTGCCCTGACGGCATGCTTGGTGCCAAGCGGGGGCATGCGCCTGCTTGTCCTCGATGCCGCCCTCTCCCGCTGCCTGGCCGCCCTGGTCGAGGAGGAGCGCGTTCTCATGCAGCGCGTGCATGGGGGCGCACATGGCCAGGCCGCCGCCCTGCCCCCGCTGGTGGAGGCCGTGCTGCAAGGCGAGATTGATGCTGTCGCCGTGGGCGTGGGGCCGGGCAGCTTCACCGGGCTGCGAAGCGCCATCGCCCTGGCCCAGGGCATCGGCCTGGCGCGCGGCATTCCCGTCATCCCGGTGACGACGGGCGAGGCGCTGGTGGCGATGAGCGACCCCGCCTTCCCCGCCTGGGCGGTGACGGAAAACCGCCGGGGCGAACTGTTTCTGGAACGCCCCGGCACGGATGCCGCCTGCGTCGTCGCCGAAGCCGACCTCCCGCAGCCCGCCACGCGCAGCTGGATTATGGGCGATGGCGCGCCCCGTGCGGCGGCGCGGATGCTGGCGCGCGGCTGGCCGGTGGCGTTGGGCGATGCGCGGCAGATCGAGGCCGCCGCCCTCGCCCGTGTCGCGCTGCGGCGGCTGGCACGCGACCTGCCCGCCCTGGCGCTGGAGCCGCTCTACATCGAACCCCCGGCCACCACATGAATCTCGCCGCCGCCAGCACCGAACACGCACCGGCCCTGGCCGCAATCCATGCGGCGACCTTCCCCTCGGGCGCGGCCTGGAGTGCGGAGACGCTCGCCACGCTGCTGGCCATGGATGGCGTCATCGGCCTGCATGCGCCGGGGGGCTTCATCCTCGCGCGGCGCGTGCTGGATGAGGCGGAGATCCTGACGCTGGCCGTGCAGCCTGAACATCGCCAGCAGGGCCTCGGCCAGGCGCTGGTCGAGGCGGCGGCGCTGGCGGTGGCCACGGCCGGGGCGAAGGTGATGTTCCTCGAAGTGGCCGAGGATAACGCATCGGCCATGGCGCTTTACGCCAAGGCCGGCTTCGAGCGTGCCGGATCCCGCCGCGACTATTACGCGCCGGGGCTGCATGCCTGGCTGCTGCGCCGATCGCTGGGGGCGTAGATCGCTCGGCGATGGGCCGGCTGGCCGCGTTCGGCGCAGGCCCAGCCATGGGAATGAACCAGGCCGTCATCGTGATTGTCGTTCATCGTGGCGTCTCCTCCCGAGGGTTCTGCCGTGAAAGCCGTGCGGCGCCGAAGCCCCGCAACCTGGGCGAGCCATGCTCGCTCCCCGAATAATTCCTGAGCTTGTGTCCCTGTCGGAATATTTCGGCAGGCTTCAATTTACGATGTGGGTACCAGCGATACCCGGTGCTTCAGGAGAAAGGCGCCCGTGATTCAACTCCATGGCCGCTTTCCCGCGCTGAGGCATGACGATGTGGAATTGTGGGAGAGCAACAGCATAGGCCGCCTTCTCTGCATGATGGTGGGCGGCGATGCGCGCGGCCTCTACCCCGAGAAGGCAGGCGCGCGCGCCAATGTGGATCGCTGGCTGGATTGGCAGCTACCCACCCTCTCCCCCGCCGAGCGTGACCTGTTCTGGAACATGCTCCGCCCGCCGGAGGAAAAGCGCGACATGCAGGCCGTGGCCAATAGCGCGCGCTGCCGGGCTATCATCGAGGCGCAGCTCAGTGATGGCCGCCCCTTCATCGAGGGCGGGGCCTTCACCCTGGCCGATATCGTGATGGGCTGCTTCGCCCGGCGCTGGTTCGGCCCCGAGATGCGGGTACCCGGCATGCCGGAATTCCCGCACCTGGCCCAATGGCATGCGCGCATCGGCGAAAGGCCAGACTTCCAGCGCCAGGTGGCGCCGAAGCTGAGCTGAGCCCGATCATTCAGGCTGGAAGCGGGTGATTTTCGTGCCGTTCAGCGCCAGCGCCGCCATGAGGCCGCGTTGGCCGAAGGTGATAGAATAGACCGGCTCGCGCAGGGTGGTCGTTGTCACATTGGCCTGCACGCCCTGGTCGAGCGCGACCACCGAAGGCCCGATGCCGATCTCCCAGCCATCGGCGGCCATCAGCGCGGTCAGTGCGGCGTCATTCATGAAGAACATGGCGATACCGGCAGTTTGCGCCCCGGCCAGAAGGCCGAAGCTGGCCCCGGCGATGCGGTAATATCCCTGGATCTCGTTGCCGCGCACCAGCGCGCCTTCACCATATTGGCCGCCGATGATGAACCCACCGCTCAGGATGCGCGGAAAGACGAGGACGGAATGGGCGCTGGCGAAAAGCGGGCGCGCATTCTCCATGCCGCGCAGGGTTTCAAGCGAACTCATCACCTCCGCGTCAATTTCCCGCCGCGTGGCCGCCTGGGCCGGGCGGGCCAGCAAAGGAAGGGTGGCGAGCAGGGGGAGATGGGCGAGGATATGACGACGGTTCAACGAACGAGTTCCTTCAAGGGTGCACAATGAACGCAACCGCATGGGATTGGTTGCCCGCTCCATGCAGCTTTTCGCGCGGCGCGGCCCTGGCCGGGAAAGCTACCCCTTCACATCCATTGCCTGCCGCAGGCCGTCACTCACCAGGTTGAAGCAGATCGAGGTGACGAAGATGCAGGCGCCAGGCAACACCGCCACCCAGGGCTGCACATAGATCGCCGTCCGCAGCGTGTTCAGCATCAGGCCCCATTCGGCTTCCGGCGGGCGCGTGCCGAGCCCGAGAAAGGACAGCCCCGAGGCCAGGATCATGCAGACCGAGATGAGCGAGGTGGAATAGACGAAGATCGGCCCCAGCACATTGCCCAGCACATGCACCCGCACGATGGTGAAGGCCGAGGCGCCCGAAGCCCGCGCCGCATCCACGAAATCCAGGTTGCGGACGCCGGTGGTGACGCTTTCCGCCACGCGGATGATGGGCGGCACAAAGACCAGCGTCAGCGCCAGAATGGCGTTCAGGATGCCCGCCCCCAGCGCGCCCGAGATGGCGACGGCCAGCAGCACCGAGGGGAAAGCGTAGAACACGTCGGTCACGCGCATGATCAGCATGTTCAGCTTGCCGCCGGTGAAGCCGGCGACCACGCCGAGGAAGGTGCCGATCACGAAGGCCAGCGCGACAGGCACGATGCCCATGAACCAGGACAGGCGCCCGCCATAGATCAGGCGCGTCAGCATGTCGCGCCCCAACTCATCGGTGCCCAGCAGGTGGCCCTCGGTGCCCAGCGGCCTGAGGCGGCGCATCATGCTGCCCTGGAAGGGGTCATGCGGCGCGATCAGGGGCGCGAAGATGATCGCCAGCAGCATGAGGATGAGCACGCTGGCACAGAAGATCGTCACGGGGTCGCGCTTGAGGCGCTTCCAGACGCCGGCCCAATAACCCTCGGATCGGATAACGGCGCTCTTGGCCTGGATGGCAAGCTCGGCGGTGGCGGCGGAGGTGCTCATGCTCAGGCTCGCTTGATACGTCGCGCCGCAAGGCGCGCGAGGGAGAGGGAGAGGGTCATGCCCGCTTGATCCTCGGGTCGAGCGCGGTCTGGATGAGATCCACGCAGAGGTTCAGCGCCACGAAGAACATCGCCAGCACCAGGATTGTGCCCTGCAACACCGGCAGGTCCCGCTGGAAGATGGCGCTGTTCAGCAGCAGGCCGGTGCCGGGCCAGGAGAACACCGTCTCCACCAGGATCGAGCCGCCCATCAGGTAGCCCAGTTGCAGGCCGATCACCGCCAGCGCGTTCGGCGCCGCGTTCTTGACCACATGGATGAAGACATTCCAGGAGGTGAGGCCCTTGCCGCGCAGAGCGACCACGAATTCCTGATTCATGATCTCGGCCACGATGCCGCGTACGGTGCGGGTCACGATGCCCATCGGGATCACGGAGAGGGTGATGGCCGGCAGCAACAGATGCTGCATGTGCTCCCAGTCCCAGACCCAGTCGGCGCTGCCGCCAGGCCCCGCCCCCATGGCCGGCAACCAGTTCAATTGCACCGAGAAGATGACCACCAGCACCATGCCCAGCCAGTAATGCGGCACGGAGACGCCGGCGACGGCGGTGGTCACGGCCACGCGATCCAGGATCGAACCGCGGAAGGTGCCCGCCAGCCCGCCCAGGATGCAGCCCAGCACGAAGCCGATCAGCGAGGCGGCAAAGGCCAGCATCAGCGTGTTGCCGATGGCCGAATGAAGGTCGTCCCAAACCGGGCGGCCCGTGGCCAGCGAGCGGCCCAGATCCCCCTGCACCACCTTCATCAGCCAGAGGCCGAACTGGATGGGCAGCGGCTTGTCCAGCCCGTAGTCGCGGCGAATTTGCTCCACGACTTCCTGCGGGGCGTCGGGCGGAACGATCGCGTTGATCGGATCACCCGGCGCGATCTGCACCAGCATGAAGCAGACGAAACCGACCGCGAGCGCGATCGGCACCGCGTAGATGAGCCTCCTTATCAGATAGAAAAACATCGGGCCCACCCTCCGCAACGCGTCTCAGACCAGGCCGGCGCCGCGTCTCAGACCAGGCCGGCGCCATGGCACCGGCCCCAGTTTCATCACTGGATATGCGGCAGCCGCAGATCCACGAACCAGCTTTGCGGCTGGACATGGCCACGCACGCGCGGGCTCATCGCGCGCGGACCCACATCATGCGCGATCCAGATGAACAGCGCCTCATCCACGCCCGCCGCATGCAGGCGGGCCAGGGCCGCGTCACGCTCGGCCGGCTCGAAGGCGTTGCGGGCGGCCGAGACCATCTGGTCGAAGCGCGGATCGTTGAACATGCCCCAGTTGTTCGAGACGGGGGCCGCCATCCTGCTGTCATAGAAGCGGACCAGCGAGAAGAACGGGTCCATCGCCGAGAAGCTCACATTGATCGCATGCGCGCCACGGGCCGAGGCATGGCCGCAGCCATTGCGCCAATTGGTAAAGAGCGCGTTCCACTCGATCACATCGAACTCGACATTGATGCCGACCGAGCGCAGATCCTGCTGCAGGAACTCATTCATCGAAAGCGGCTGCATCTGGCCCGAGCCACTCGCGCTGATCTGCACGCGCAGGGTCAGCGGGCGCTGCGGACCGTAGCCGGCTTCGGCCAGGAGGCGGCGGGCCTCGGCCTTGTCGGTCCGGATGTTGAAGCTCGGATTGCCCCACCAGGGATGGGTCGGCGTATAGGTGCCGATGGCCGGCTGCATCATGCCGCCCAACAGCGTGCGAAGCCCCTCGCGGTCAATCGCGAGGTTCACCGCGCGCCGCACCCGTACATCGGAAAGCGGCGAGGCGGGCAGGAAGCAGGGCTGCCAGGGCCAGACATGCGGCTGCGGATTGGATGCGATCTGCATCTGGCGCGAACGCAACTGCGGCACGGCATCGGGGGAGGGCGCCTCGATCCAGTCCACCTGGCCCGAAAGCAGGGCCGCCGTGCGCGCGCTGGCCTCGGGGATGGGCAGCAGGACGATGCGGTCCAGCTTGGCCTTGGTGCCCCAGTAATTGTCGTTGCGCACCATCTCCGCCCGCTCACGCGGGACGAGGCGCGTCAGGCGGAAGGGGCCGGTGCCGCTGGGATTCGCGGCGAAGGCGTTCCATGTGGCCTCGGCGGTCGGGTGGCGCGTGCGCAGCGCCTCCCAATGCGCGGGGCTCGCCATGAAAAGGTTGGTGAGGTTGATGGGCAGCAGGCTGTCCGGCTCACTGGTAAAGAGCGCGACCGTCAGCTCGTCGATCTTCACGGCGCGGCGCAGCGTGGGCATGCGCGTGGCCGTCACGCCCACCTGGCGCGGGTCGAAATGCGGCGCCTCACGGTCCAGCACCTTGCGGACGTTCCAGACCACCGCATCGGCGTTGAAGGGGCTGCCATCGTGGAACACCACGCCCGGGCGCAGGCGGAACACCCAGCGCGTGCGGTCATTCGGGTCACTCGTCCATTCGGTGGCGAGGTTCGCGATGACGCTGGATGCGCGGTCCGCGCGGCTCAGATCCCAGGCCGTCAGGCCGTCATAGAGGGGTATTCCGGTGAAGCGGTTGCCCTCGAAGCCCTGGTCGGGCTGGCCATGGGTCAGCGGGATGTCGGCCGCCGTCATGCCGATTCGCAGCGTGCCCTGCGCTGCGGCGGGGCCGGTGGCGGCGAGGCTGAGCGGCAGCAGGGCCGCCATGATCATTTGACGCAAGCGCATGTTATTTGTCCCTGACTGCGGTTTCCTCTGACGACAGTTAGCGCCAAAGCCCGCTTCCCAGGCAAGCGCTTCTCGCCGCCTGATCCACCCTTCCAGCCCCTGCCACCCTTGCCTTTGCCCAAGGGGCGGGCACAACTGCCCGCCGATGAAGCTCCTTCTCCTCAATGGCAACACCGATCCCGGCATCACCGACCGGATGGCCCAGGCCGCCCGCCGGATGTGCGCGCATGAGATCATCCCCCTCACCGCCCGCTTCGGCGCGCGATACATCGCCTCCCGCGCAAGCTCGGCCATCGCCGCCCATGCGGTGCTGGATGCGCTGGCGAGCGAGATCGGCCACGACAACCCGCGGGGCTACGACGCCGTCATCATCGGCTGCTTCGGCGATCCCGGGCTGGAGGCCGCGCGGGAGTGCTTCCATCTGCCCATCATCGGCATGGCCGACAGCGCGATCCTCGCCGCGCTCAAGGTGGCGCCCCGCGTCTCGGTGCTGACCGGCGGCGCTGCCTGGGTGCCGATGCTGGAGGAGTTTTTTCTGTTGCGCGGCCTTGGCCCAGACAAGCTGCGCGTCGCCGCCATCCCGCCCACGGGCGACATGATCGCCCGCGAACCCGAACGTGCGGCCGGCCTGCTGGCCGAGGCAGCGCGGGGCGAGATCGCGCGCGGCGCGGGCGTCATCCTGCTGGGCGGCGCGGGGCTGGTGGGGCTGGATGCGATGGTGGCACCGCAGATCACCGTGCCGGTGCTGGATGGGCTGCGCTGCGCCATCGAGGCGGCCGGGAGCGCGACGGCGGCCCGCCCCCTGGGCAGCATCGCCCCCAGCGTGGGGCTTTCGGATGCCATGGCCGCCAACCTGGCCGGCTGAAATCGGTTCAGGCGGTGGGCTTCACAAAGCGGCGGTTGCGCGCGGCGCCATCCATCCTGGCTTCGACGAAGCCCGCCTCGGCCAGAAGTTCGGGAATGCCATTGCCGCCCGCGGCCGCATTGGCGCCGTCAATCTCCACCAGCACCTCCCGCACATGGGCGCGCAGCGTCGCCATGGCGCCGCGCAGGATGGCGGGCTCGATGCCATCCACGTCCAGCTTGATGGCATCCGGCGGGGGCGGTGCGAATTGCGCCATGAAGCCATCCACGGAAAAACCCGGCACGGCCTGGCGGAAGCCGCCCTCGCGCGTCTCGATGCTGTGCATGGAATGTCCGGCCGCCGTGCTCGCCATGTTCAGCGTGACGAGCGAGGTGCCCTCGGCGAAGGCAAGACAATAGGCCGAGATCCGGTCATCGAAGCCATTGATCTCGATGTTGCGGACCATGGCCGCGAAGCTGGAGGCCGAAGGCTCGAAGGCCAGGACCCGCAAACCACGCCGCGCCGCCAGCAGGCTGTAGAGACCGATATTGGCCCCGATATCCCAGACGACGGAACCAGCGGGCAGCGCCATGATCCAGGCCACCGTCTCCGGCTCATCCTGGCCGAAGCCCTGCGGGTCATGCAGCGCGCGGGCCGAGGGGCAATCGACAAGCAGCGGCCCGGCCTGGGTGGGAACCGTCACGCGCTGCAACAGCATCTCGGCCACCAGGGCGCGCGTTGCCTTGGCCCGGCGGGGGCGCATGAGGCTGGTCACGCCGCGGACCAGGCCGGAGAGACATTCGGCGATGCTGCGGCTCATGACGTGTCAATCACCCGCGACCATCCCTTCGCGCCTGGGATCCGTGCCACCCAGCAGCCGCCGCGCCTCGCCCTGGCGCTGCACGCGGATCAGGTTCAGGCCGGAATTCATCTCCCGCGCTTCCACCGGCGCGCCCCGCGCGATCATTCCCGGCGCGAGGCCGGCGGCGGCGGTCCCGCGCTCCACCTCGCTCATGGCATTCAGCGCGCCCATATGCGGCAGCGACGCGGCGGCCTGCGGGTCCAGGTTCCAGTCCAGCATGGCGGTCAGCGCCTGCGCCACATAGCCGATGATGCGCGCCCCCCCCGGCGAGCCCGCCACAACCTCAAGCTCCCCCTGCTGGAAGACCAGCATGGGCGACATGGAGGAGCGCGGGCGCTTGCCACCCTCCACGCGATTGGCCACGGGCCGGCCATCGATCTCCGGCGTGAAGGAGAAATCGGTGAGCTGGTTGTTCAGGAAGAAGCCGCGCACGACGACATGCGCGCCAAAGGTGCTCTCCACCGTGCTGGTCATCGAGACGGCGCGCCCCTCGCCATCCAGGATGGACATATGCGCCGTGCCACCCTCGGGCTGCGGCGGCTGGCTGGCGAGAGGCGGGCCGAAGCGGCGCGGATTGCCCGGCTGCGGCGCGCCGATCGCGCGGTCCGGCGAGAGCATTTGCGCGCGCAGCGTCAGATAGGCTCCGTCCAGCAGGCCGCTGACCGGCACGGGGACGAAGCCGGGATCGGCCATGAAGCGGTTGCGATCGGCGAAAGCCAGCCGCCCGGCCTCGGTCAGCAGCATGGCCGCATCCAGCCCGACGGGGTCCAGCGCGGCCATTTCGAAATGACCGAGCAGCCCCAAGACCTGCAACACCACCGCCGCACCCGAGGGTGGCGGCGGCCCGCACAGCGTATAGACGCGATAGGGCAGGCAGATCGCGGCGCGGCGATGCGGCGCGTAGCCCGCCAGGTCATCCGCCGTCATCAGGCCGGGATTGGCATGGCCGCGCACCGTGCGGACGATATCCTGCGCGATGGGGCCGCGATGCAGCGCATCCGCCCCGCCCTGAGCAATGGCGCGCAGCGTGGCGGCGAGTGCCGGGTTTCGCAGCCGCGCACCCTCGGCCAGCGGCGTGCCCTCGGGCGTGAAATAGATGGCCCGCGCGCCAGGGTCGCGCCGCAGCGAGCCGCCAAAGGCATTCAGCAACTGGGCGAGGCGCGGCGAAAC
Organism: uncultured Roseococcus sp.; assembly: GCA_947084995.1. Lineage (GTDB taxonomy): Bacteria > Pseudomonadota > Alphaproteobacteria > Acetobacterales > Acetobacteraceae > Roseococcus. The sequence goes on along the minus strand of CAMTUX010000028.1, from coordinate 30,475 downwards.
CGCGAAGCCTTCCTCGGCCAGCAGGATGGCGGGGACGAAAAGCTCGGCCCAGGGCAACTTGCCATGGGCACGATGCGCTTCCTCCAACATGCGGACCACGCCTGGCACGCCCACGGCGCGACCGCCGACTGCGGCTTCAAAGAAATCCATGGGCCGGCCATCGCGCTGAAACAGGTCCCCGCGCGCGGCGGCGGGCGCCGTCTCCCGGCCATCCCAGGCGGCGAGTTCGCGCGAGGCAGGGTTCCAGTGCAGCAGGAAGGCGCCCCCGCCAATGCCGGAGGATTGCGGTTCCACCAGCGTCAGCACCGCCTGCACCGCAATCGCCGCATCCACCGCAGAGCCGCCCGCGCGCAGCATGGCCTGGCCCGCCTCGGCGGCCAGCGGATGCGAGGCGACGACCATGTGGTTCTGCGCCACCACGGGCTGCGCGCTGGCCGGCGCGGCCAGGAGCAGAAGCAAGGCGAGGAGGGGCGCGCGGATCACGGAAGGTGTTTTAGCCTGGATCAATCGCCCGCGTCACGCGGCGCGCCCTCAGCGGCCCTTGGCACCGCGCCGCCCGCGATAGGCCAGCGCCTCGGCCAGATGCGCGCGCGAGACGCAATCCGCCGCCGCAAGATCGGCGATGGTGCGCGCCAGGCGGATCATGCGGACGAAACCCCGCGCGGAGAGGCCAAGGCGCTCGGCCGCCTGTTCCAGCAATTGCTTCGCCTCGGGCGTCAGTTGCGCGCGCTCCTCCAGCACGGCGCCATCCGCCGCCGCATTGTGGCGCGGGCCATCGGCGCCGTAGCGCTCACGCTGGATTTCGCGCGCCGCATGCACGCGCGCGGCGATGCGCTGCGTCGTCTCGCCCGCCGGCGCGCGGGAGAGTTCGGCGGCGGGCACGGCCTGGACTTCCAGCGTGATGTCCATGCGGTCCAGCAAGGGCCCGCTCAGTCGTTCGCCATATTCCTCGCCGCAGCGTGGCGCGCGGGAGCATTCGCGCCCGGCATCCCCCAGATAGCCGCAGCGGCAGGGATTCATCGCCGCGATGCATTGGAAGCGCGCGGGATATTCCACATGCGCGTTGGCGCGGGCGATGACGGCGCGGCCCGTCTCCATCGGCTGGCGCAACGCCTCCAGCGCGGGGCGGGGGAATTCCGGCCACTCGTCGAGAAACAGCACGCCGTGATGCGCGAGGCTGATCTCGCCCGGCCTGGCGCGCAGCCCGCCGCCGATCAGCGCCGCCTGGCTCGCGGAATGATGCGGCTCGCGGAAGGGCGGGCGGGTGAGGAGCTTGCCCTCGCGCAGCAGCCCGGCCACGGAATGCACCATGGAAAGCTCCAGCGCCTCGCCCGGCGTGAGATCGGGCAGCAGGCCGGGCAGGCGCGCGGCCAGCATGGATTTCCCGGCGCCGGGCGGGCCGATCATCAACAGGTTGTGACCCCCGGCGGCGGCGATTTCCAGCGCGCGCTTGGCGCTTTCCTGGCCCTTCACCTCGGAGAGGCAGGGGCCGCGCCAATCCTCGCGCTGGAGTGGCGGCGGCTCGGGCGGGGCCATCACCTGCACGCCGCGGAAATGGTTGAGGATGCTGGGCAGGTCCGGCGGCGCCAGCACCTCGCCGCGCCCGGCCCAGGCGGCCTCGGCACCCTGGGCCGCGGGGCAGATCAGCCCCAGGCCGCGCTGCGATGCGGCGAGTGCGGCAGGCAGCACGCCGGCCACCGGCAGGATGGAACCATCGAGCGACAATTCGCCCAGCGCCGCGAAACCGGCCAGATCCTCGCGCGGGAGGACATCCATGGCGGCGAGCAGCGCGAGGGCGATGGGCAGGTCATAATGGCTGCCCTCCTTCGCCAGATCGGCAGGCGCGAGGTTCACCAGCACGCGCTTGGGTGGCAAGGCGAGGCCGAGGCCGGTCAGCGCCGCGCGCACCCGCTCGCGCGATTCGCCCACCGCCTTGTCGGCCAGGCCCACCAGCAAAAAGGCCGGAAGCCCAGGCGCCACCTGGACCTGCACCTCCACGGGAACCGCGTTGATGCCGGCGAAGGCGAAGGTCACGATGCGCGCAAGACTCATGCGGATGCAGTGTTCATCCGCAGGCCCTGGTGGCAAGCCCTAATTGGCGAGCGCCGCGCGAACCTGCCCCATGAAGGCGTTGAGATACGCGCCATCCAGCCAGCGCGACACGGCAACGATCCCCTCCGCCGGCTCCATCCAGGTGGTGTTGCCGCCCGCGCCCGAGAAGCAGACCGCGCCCTCGCTCGCCGCCGGCCATTTCGTGCGGCCGGTATTGAGCCAGAACAGGAAGCCGTAATGCGGGTTCAGCGCGCAGGGCGTGCGGCAGAGATCCAGCCACTCCTTCGCGATGACGCGCTTGCCGTTCCATTCGCCATCGGCCGCGACCAGCAGGCCCACGCGCGCCTGGTCCTCGGCATTCATGATGATGCCGCCACCCCAATGCCCGCCACCGGAGACGCTCTCGATCATCCGACCGTCAATTTCGACCTGGGAGGTGGAATAGCCGCGCCACTGCCAGCCGGTGCCAGGGGCGCCGATCGGCGCCATGATGCGCTCGGCCCACACCTCGGGCAGCGGGCGGCGGAACACATGCAGCAGCGCGAGCGCCAGGGCGTTCACACGGACGTCATTATATTCCCAATAGCTGCCGGGCGGCTGCATCGGGCGCGGGCTGCGCTTCCTGCCCTGCCCTTCCACGCCAAGGTTGCGGCCGCGATCAATCAGGTCGCTCTTGCCGAACAGAGTGCCCTCGAATTCGGAGGTGTTGGTCAGCAAATGCCGCCAGGTGATGGGGCCGTTCTGCGCCGTGGCGAAAGCCTCATGCGGCACGCGGGCGCAAACCCGCGCATCAAGCTCCGGCAGCAGCCCATCCTGCACGGCCAGGCCAGCGAGGATGGCGAGGTAGCTCTTCGCCACGCTGAAGGTCATGTCGGCGCGTGTGGGGTCGCCCCATTCCGCCACCCGCTGGCCGTGCCGGAAGATCACGCCATTCGGCCCGCCGCGCGGGGCGGTCGGGCCGATCACGGCATTGTCGGGCGGGCCTTCGAAGAAGCCGGCTTCCAGATGGGCCAGTATGTCGCGCGGCCAGGGCGTCTCATGCGCCACCGCGAAATCGGTGGCCGCCCGCAATGCCAGGTTCACGCCGCACGGCCACCCGGAATGACGGCCGGCGCCGGCAATTCGATATCAATCGCCAGCGTCGAGAAATCGCCGCCGCGTTCCAGGTTCACCTGGACCTTGGCCGGATCAATCGAGACATAGCGCGCCACCACGGCGACGAGTTCCTGCTGCAGCTTGGGCAGGAAGTCATCCTTGGTGCGGCTCACCCGCTCATGGCTGATGATGACCTGCAGGCGATCCTTGGCGGTGACCGCCGAGCCACTGGTCTCGCGTTCCTTGCGGAAGAAATTCAGCCAGCTCATGCGGCCCTCCCACCGAAGATGCGCCCGAACAGGCCCTTCTTCTTCTCGACCTCGATGAAGCGATGCGGCTTTTCCTCGCCCAGGAAGCGCGAGACGGCATCGGCATAGGCCTGGCCGGCCATGCTTTCCGCATCCATGATGACCGGGTTGCCGGAGTTGGAGGCCTTGAGCACGCTCTCGCTCTCGGGGATCACGCCGAGCAGCGGGATGGCCAGGATTTCCAGCACATCGTCCAGCTTGAGCATCTCGCCGCGCTCGACGCGCACGGGGTCATAGCGCGTCAGCAGCAGATGCTGCTTCACCGGGTCCTTGCCATCTTCCGAACGCTTGGTACGCGATTGCAGCACGCCCAGGATGCGGTCGCTGTCACGCACGGAGCTCACCTCGGGATTGGTGACGACGATGGCCTGGTCCGCGAAATACAGCGCCAGCAGGGCGCCCTTCTCGATGCCGGCGGGGCTGTCGCAGAGGATGTAGTCGAAATCCTTGCTCAACTCCTCGATGATGGTCTGCACGCCTTCCTTGGTCAGCGCATCCTTGTCCCGCGTCTGCGAGGCGGGGAGAATGGAGAGGCCTTCCACGCGCTTATCCTTGATCAGCGCCTGGGAGAGCTTGGCCTCGCCCTGCACGACATTCACGATGTCGAAGACCACGCGCCGCTCGACACCCATGATGAGGTCGAGGTTACGCAGCCCCACGTCGAAATCAATGACGACGGTCTTTTTGCCACGCTGCGCGAGGCCGGTGGCGAAGGCGGCGGAGCTGGTGGTCTTGCCCACGCCCCCCTTGCCCGATGTGACGACGATCACCTGCGCCATGCTGTGTTCCTTCGTGAGTGGATGAGGGGTTCAACCAAAGGGGTCGAACCGCAATTGCTCGCCATCGAGGCGCACCTGGATGGCCTTGCCGATGGAGGTTGGGGTAAGCCCCTCGCGCACAGCGTAGAAGCCCGAGATGGCGACCAACTCCGGGTCGAAATTCTGCGCGAAGATGCGCGCCGTGCCATCCTCGCTGGCGCCGGCCACGGCCCGGCCGCGCAAGGCGCCATAGATGTGGATATTGCCATCGGCGATCACCTCGGAGCCTGCATTGACGGAACCGATGACGATGAGATCACTGCCCTCGGCATAGATGCGCTGGCCGGCACGGATATTCTGGTTCACCACCATCGTCCGGGCCGCCGGGATGGGGCGGGGCGCTTCCGGGATGGGGGCGGGCGCCATGGCGACGGGCGGCGTGGCCACCGGCGATGGCGCCTCCACCTCCGTCTCGCGCTGGCCGGCCGGGCGCAGCGTGGGCAGCCCCGCGCCAGCGGCCGAGGCGCGCAGCAGTTGGGGGCCGCCCACCACGCCGATCGGCAGGATTTCCAGCGCCCGCAGCCCCGCGATCAGGGCCGGGAAATCCACCTGCTCGCCGCCCAGGTCATCGAGGCTGATGGCGATGGGCGCGAAGCGCAGGAAGCCGGGGGCCTTGCGGAATTGATCCCCCAGCGCCGGCAGCACCGCCTGCACATCGCCCGTCAGCAGGCGCAGCGTCAGCAGGCTGTAAATGCTGCCACGCAGGCGGAAGGTTTCGGGTGGCGAGATGGGTCTCGCTTCGGCGGTCATGGGGTTCAGGAACTTCCCGGGTACAGGTTGATGCCCCCGTGATAGCCGCACCCGCGCCGCCAGCGAAGCCCCAACTTGGGGCGGGAGAGTGGAATCCGAGCCGAATCCCCCGCATGCTACCCCCATGCAAGACAGATTGATCCTCGCCGAGCCCTTCCGCGCCCTCTTTCACGCCCCCTATTACCTGGCGGAGGCGCGCGGCGCCTTCACCCGGCAGGGCATTGACCTGCGAATGGAAACCGCCGGCACCCTCGCGGCCGAGGCCGTGCTGGAAGGCCGCGCCGACCTCGCCTGGGGCGGGCCGATGCACGTCATGCAGCACCGCGCGGCGGATCCTGCCTCGCCGCTGACCGCCTTTTGCGCTGCCATCATGCGCGACCCCTTCCTGATCATGGGCCGTAAGGCGCGCGAGGGGCTGCATCTGGCGGAGCTCAACGGCTTCCGGCTGGGGCTGGTGACCGAGCTCCCCACCCCCGCCTGGTGCCTGGCCGATGCGGTGGCCCGCGCCGGGGGCCGCAAGGTCAAGGATCGCGCGGGCGGCACCATGGCCGGGAATGTCGCAGCCCTGCTGGCCGGCAAGCTGGACGCCATCCAGGTGTCCGAGCCGTTTGCCTCGGCGGTGGAGGAGGCGGGCGGCGCGGTCTGGTTCAGCCAGGCCAGCACCGGGCCCATGGCCTATAGCTCGCTCTATGGCACGACGCAGACGCTGGCGGCGCGGCGCCCGGCGATGCGCGGCATGGTCCGCGCCCTGGCCGAGACGCTGCGCTGGATGGAAACCGCCGCGCCGGCCGAGATCGCATCCCTGCTGGAAGCCCGCTTCCCCGAACTGCCTCACGCCACCCGCGAACGGGCCGTGGCGCGCTATCAGGTGGCCGGCCTCTGGACCGATGGCCCGCACATGCCGCGCGCAGCCTTCCAGGCGCTGGGCGAGGCGATGATCCGCGCCGGCGCCCTGTCGCATATCCCCGATTTCGACCTCTGCGTGGATGAGGCCGTGGTGACGGAAGCGCTTGCATGAGAACGCCGCCCGGCACCCGCGCGGATTACCGCTGGTTCCTGCCCATGCCGACCCGCTGGATGGATAATGACATCTACGGGCATATGAACAACGTCCAGCATTACAGCTTCTTCGACACGCTGGTGGCGCGCTTCCTGCTGGCGCATGGCGTGCTGGAGCTCGGCTCCAGCGAGCATGTCGGCCTCGTGGTCGAGACCGGCTGCCGCTACCACGCGCCGCTGGCCTTCCCGGACGAGATCACGGGTGGCCTGCGCGTCACGCGCCTGGGCACCTCCTCCATCACCTATGCGCTGGCCTTGTTCCGCAATGATGAGGAGCGCGCGGCGGCGGAGGGCCATTTCACCCATGTCTATGTGAAGCGCGCCGCCCAATCCGAGACGGTGCCGCTGCCCCCTGCCCTGCGCCTGGCAGGGGTGGTGGTGCAAGAATGAAGCCCCTGGCGGACCGGCGCGCGCTTGTCGCCTGTCCGCTGCTGGGTTTGCTGGCGGGCGGCCTGCTCTGGGGCTGGGGCGCGCCGCCGGAGATCGCCTTCGCCATGGGCACGCTGCCCGTGCTGGTGCTGCTCATTGCCGAGATGATCCGCAGCCTGCGGGCCGGCGCCTTCGGGCTGGACCTGATCGCCGCACTCGCCATGGCGGCAGGGCTCGCGATGGATGAGCCGCTGGCCGCCAATATCGTGGCGCTGATGTATGCCGGCGGGCAGTATCTGGAAGACTACGCCCATCGCCGCGCGGGCGCGGAGATGACAGCGCTGCTCGCCCGCCAGCCCCGCACCGCCTTGCGCCACGAGAATGGCGGCCTGACGGAAATCCCCATCGAGCGGATCGCGGTGGGGGATCTGCTGCTGATCCGGCGCGGCGCGGTGCTGCCGGTGGATGGCACCCTCGCCTCGCCGCTGGCGCTGCTCGACACCGCGGCGCTGACGGGCGAGCCCATGCCGGTGCGGCATGCGCCGGGCGATACGCTGCTCTCCGGCTGCGCCAATGCTGGCGATGCCTTCGATTTGCGCGCCACCACGGATGCGGCGGCCAGCACCTATGCCGGCATCGTGCGGATGGTGCGGGCCGCCGCCGATAGCCGGGCACCGATGGCGCGGCTGGCCGACCAGTGGTCGGTGGGCTTCCTGGCCATGACGCTGGCCCTGGCCGGCGGTGCCTGGGCCTGGACGGGCGAGGCCGGGCGCGCCCTGGCCGTGCTGGTCATCGCCACACCCTGCCCGCTGATCCTGGGCGTGCCAGTGGCGCTGCTGGCGGGGCTCTCGCGCACGGCCAAGCTTGGCGTGCTGGTGAAATCGGCGGCGGTGCTGGAGGCCATGGCCCGCATCCGAGTGCTGGTGCTGGACAAGACCGGCACCATCACGGCCGGCACGCCCGCCCTGATCGGCATGACAGGCCCGGAGGAAGCGCTGCGCCTCGCCGCCTCGCTCGACCAGGCTTCCGAACATCCCATCGCCCGCGCCCTCGTCGCCGCCGCCAAGGCGCGCGGCCTGGTGCTCAGCGTGCCGCAGGAGGTGCGCGAAACCCCTGGCGAGGGGCTGGAAGGCCTGGTGGAGGGCCGCCGCGTCATGGTGGGTGGCGTGAACTGGGTGACGGGCACGCCCTGCCTGCCGCCGCCGGGCAGCCTGCCGCATGGCGCCATGCGCTGCGCCGTGGCGCTGGATGGCGCGCCCGCCGCGATGCTGATCTTCGCCGACCAACTGCGCCCCGATGCGGTGGGAACCATCGCCCTGCTGCGGCGCGAGGGTATCCACCGCATCATCCTCGCCTCCGGCGACGCCGATGCCCCGGTGCGGGCCGCCGGCGACGCCATCGGCGCCGATTCGGCGCATGCGCGGCAAAGCCCGGCCGGCAAGGTGGCGCTGATCCAGGCCGCGCGTGCGAATGGCCCGGTGCTCATGCTGGGCGACGGCCTGAATGACGCCCCGGCGCTGGCTGCCGCCGATGTGGGTATCGCCGTCGCGGCCCGGGGCGCCGCGGCGGCCGAGGCGGCGGATGCCGTGCTGCTGGTGGATGATCTCGGCCGCCTCGCCGCCACCTTGCGCGCCGCGCGGCGGGCGCGGGCCATTGCGCTGCAAAGCGTCACCATCGGCATTGGGCTTTCGACGCTGGGGATGATCGTGGCGGCCTTCGGGTATCTCAGCCCCGTGCAGGGCGCGTTGATCCAGGAGGCCATTGACGTGGCGGTAATTCTCAACGCCCTTCGCGCCCTGACGGATTGAACATCAGGGAGCGAAACCATGCCCGAATTGAAGCGCCTCGCCATTCTCGACGACTACCAGGACGTGACCCTCTCGCTGGGTCCGTGGGGCCGGCTGCCCGGCCTGGAAAAGACCGTCTTCCGCGACACCATTGCCGACCGCGAGGCACTGGTCGCGCGCCTGATGCCGTTTGACGCCATCCTGGCCATGCGCGAGCGCACGCCCTTCCCGCGCGCCTTGATCGAGCGCCTGCCCAACCTCAAGCTGCTGATCACCACCGGCGAGCGCAATCGCGGCATTGACGCCGAGGCCTGCGCCGAGCGCGGCATCGTCTTCTCCGGCACGCCAAGCTTCGGCGCACCCACGGTGGACCTCACCTGGGGCCTGATCCTCTCGCTGGCGCGGCGCATTCCCGAGCAGGTGGGCACACTGCATGCCGGCCAGTGGCAGACGCGGATCGGCGTGGGGCTGGAAGGCCGCACGCTGGGCGTGGTGGGCCTGGGCAAGCTCGGCACCAAGGTCGCGAAGGTGGGCCAGGCGCTGGGCATGAAGGTGATCGCCTGGAGCACCAACCTGACAGCCGAGGCCGCCGCCACCCTGGGCACCACGCGCGTCGAGAAGCATGAGCTTTTCGCGCAGGCCGATGTGGTGAGCCTGCACCTGATCCTCTCGGATCGTTCGCGCGGCATCGTGGGCGCGCCTGAGCTGGCCGCGATGAAGCCCGGCGCGATGCTGGTCAACACCTCGCGCGGGCCGCTGGTGGACCAGCCGGCCCTGCTGGAGGCGCTGCATGCCGGCCGCATCCAGGCCGGCATTGATGTCTATGACATCGAGCCGCTGCCGGCCGATCACCCGCTGCTCAAGGCGCCCAACACCGTGCTGACGCCGCATCTGGGCTATGTGACCGAGGAGAATTACCGCGCCTATTTCCAGGGCGCGGTGGAGGCCATCGAGGCTTTCCAGGCGGACGCACCTATCCGGGTCATCACGGGCTGAAAGCTGCCTACCGCATGGGCGTGCTGCCCATGCGACAGGCAAACTCCCGCGCGGCGAGGGCAGAACGGGCGGGAAACGGCCTTGCCCCACCCCGCCCCCCGGCCAAAAACGGCGCCTCACACACCAAGTCAGGGAGCGCCCGATATGAGCCTTCACCGCCGCACGCTGCTGGCCGCATCCTCGACCAGCGGGGCATGGTGCGCGAGACGGTGGAAACCATCCGCAGCTTCACCGGCAAGCCGCCTGCGGGCTGGCTTGGCCCGGGCCTGACGCAGACGCTGGAGACCACCGACATCCTGGCCGAATCCGGCATCCGCTAGAGCATCATCCGATCAAACGGAATCGTTTGATCGGATAAAGATGCTCGTAATTCAATGATCTAGAGCTTTTGCCGTGAGCCCTTCCGAACGGAAAAAGCTCTAGAGCGGGATGCGTTGAGGCGGAATCGCCGAAAACGTTGAATCCCGCTCTCAGAAGTGGCGAGACCATGAAAGTGAGCGCGAGCGAACGCATCATGGTCTATTGCGCCGATTGGGTGGTGGATGACGTGCCGGTGCAGACCATCCATGGCCCCATCTGGTCCATGCCCTATTCCGTCGAGCTGAATGACATTCCGATGATGATGGTGCAGCACCACAGGGCCGAGGAATTGCAGACCCGCACCCTCGCCCAGCTCGACCGCCTGCTGGCCGAGGCGCAAACCGAGGGCTGCAAGGTCATGGGCCTGGCGGTCCATCCCTATATCTCGGGCGTGCCGCACCGCATCGGCATCCTGGAAGCGACGCTTGACGCCATTGCCAGCCGGCCCGGGGCGGTGTTCGCTCAAGGGCCGGAAATTCTGGACTGGTGGGAAGCGAAATGACTTTGGACGTGACGAAACTGAACTGGGGCAGCCTGACCCAGCGCGAACGTGACCGAGCCTACAACAACACCGAGGCCGTGCCCGATAGCGGCGCCCTGATCGAGGAGCGCAACCAGGCCTCCGCCCCCTTCCGCGCGGCCCATGCCAGCGCCGTGGACCTCCCCTATGGCGAGACCCAGCGCGAGCAATGGGACCTCTATCCCGGCGGCAATCCCGAAGCGCCCACCCTCGTCTTCATCCATGGCGGCTATTGGCAGCGCAACCGGCGCGAGGATTTCGCGGCCCTGGCCGAAGGCGCGCTCGCCATGGGCTGGAATGTCGCCATCTGCGGCTACGGCCTTTGCCCCGAAGTGACCATGACGCGCATCGCCTACCAGATTCACGCGGCGCTCGGCTGGCTTTCCGCGGAAGGCCCGAAATACGGCTTCAACGGCCCCATCGTGCTGACCGGCTGGAGCGCGGGCGGGCATTTGGCGGCCCTCGGCGCGGAGCATCCCTCGGTCACGGCGGCGATCACCATTTCCGGCATCTTCGACCTCGGCCCCATCCGCGACACCTATCTCAACGTCGCGCTGAAGTTGACGGATGAGGAAATCACCGAACTCTCGCCGATGCACCGGCCCGTGGTGCAGAAGCCCATGGCCATCGTCTATGGCGGGGCCGAATTGCCGGAACTCTGCCGCCAGTCGCGCGATTTCCATCGCCTGCGCGCCGAGGCCCAGGCCCCCGGTCCCCTGCTGCCCATTCCCGGTGCCGATCATTTCCGCGTGATCGAGGCGCTGCGCCAACCCGATGGCGCGCTGCTGCGCCTGGCGGCGGAATTGCTGCGATGACACCCCCCCACCGCCTTCACGCTGGAGGCGCTGGCGGATTTCTACGCGGCGGGCGGTTCGGCGGTGGATGTGGCGCGCGAGGCGCTGGCCCGGACCGCCGCCTTCAACGACCCGGCGCTGTTCATCACCGCCGTGCCGGAAGCGCGTCTCCTGGCCCGCGCGGCGCAACTCCCACCCGGCCCGCTGCATGGCGTGCCCTTCGTGGTGAAGGACAATATTGACGCGGCCGGCCTGCCCACCACCGCCGCCTGCCCCGACTACGCCCGCATGCCCGAGGCCGATGCGCCCGCCGTGGCGCGGCTGCTGGCGGCGGGCGCGCTGCTGCTGGGCAAGGTCAATCTCGACCAATTCGCCACCGGCCTGAACGGCACGCGCAGCCCGCATGGCACGCCGCGCAATGCCGTGCGCGCCGATCTCATTCCCGGCGGTTCCTCCAGCGGCTCGGCCACGGCGGTCGCCGCCGGCATCGCCGCCTTCAGCTATGGCACGGATACCGCGGGCTCGGGCCGCGTGCCGGCCGCCGCGCAGAATATCGTGGACCTGAAGCCGAACCTGGGGCTGATCCCGACGCGCGGCGCGGTGCCCGCCTGCCGTTCGCTCGACTGCATTTCCATCTTCGCGCGGAACGTGGCCGATGCGAGCGCCGTGCTGGCCATTGCGGCCGGGCCGGACGCAGCGGCCCCCTATAGCCGCGCCGCGGCGGGCGCATCTGGCAGCGAAATGAACCGGCTATCCGGGGTGGATTCCGGCCTCGCCGCGCTGGCCGATCTCTCCGGGGCGGAAGCCGGTGCCGGCGCATGATGCTGACCCGCACCGGGCTTCGGCTCGCGGGGGACCATCCGAAAAGGCCGGCCATGTCACCACCGATCCGGGCTTGCGATGCATCAACGACAGCATCCGTCCAACCTCTTACAAATTTGGACGACGGCTAACGGAGGAGGGCTCACCTTGGGCTCAGGCGTGGAAGTAGGCAGTCGAGAGCGGAATCGGGGCCGTTGACGCCATGAGCAATCGCGGTGGCGGGAGCGAGAGACCTCATCAACCAAAATCCCAGATAGCAAAATCCCAGATGGCAAAATCCCATGGGAGCGCGGTCCGCCTGGCGCGGCGGGCCATCCTGGCCGCGCCTCTCCTCGCCTTGGTTCCGGCGCGAGCGCAGGCGCTGGATGATTCCCTCACCGGCGTGATGCGTCGCGGGGTGCTGCGCGTGAATATCGGCTTCTGGACGGCCCGCTTCGTGGCCCAGCCCGGCGAGGCCGAGCCCCGCATGCGGGATGGCTTTCACGCGGGCATGGCGCGCATGATCGCGCGGGAGCTGGGCGTGCGCGCCGAGCTGCAGGATTCGCAGCAATCGGGCGAGGACGCGCACCGGCTGCTATCGTGCGAATCGGACATGGCTCTCGCGCCGCCGGTCACGCGCGGCCTGCTCCGCCAGTTCATGTTTTGCGCGCCGCATGCCGAGATGGACCTCGTGGCGGTGGGCAGGAACCTCCCGCACGACAGGCGCGGGAGGCCCAGCCTGGAAGGCCTGCGGCTTGGCGCGGTCAACGTGATCGCCACGGCCCTGGCCGACCGGCGCACCCTGGCCGACATCTTGCCCTTCGCGGCGCCCTGGCCGATGGCGCGGCAGCTTCTGGACGGGCATCTCGACGCCATCATCCTCAGCCGGGTCATGGCGGACTCCCTGGTGCGCCTCATCCCCGAGGCGAAACTGGCCGTGCATGTCGCGGTGAGCAGCAACATCTACGCCGCCGCCATTGCCTATGGCGCGCATGATTTGCGGCGCGCGGCCAACACGATCATCGAGCAGCTTCGCATGGATGACCGCCTGGCCGACCTGTTCCTGCGCGAAACCGGACTTCCCCTCCACCCGCCCCCTCCCGCCTGAGGTCCCATGCCGCTCTCCACCCTCCCGCGCCGCGGCCTTCTCGGCAGCGGCCTGTCCCTCGCGCTGGCGGCGCCGGCGCTGGCCCAGACCGCGGAGCCGCAGACCGTCAGCTTCATCAGCTGGTCCAGCACGGATGCAGTCCAGACCGCCATCCGCGAGCAGATCACGAGCTTCATGACAGCCAGCGGCCTGCGCGTCGCGCACCAGCATTTCCCCTGGAGCAACTACCGCACCGCGCTGCTCTCGCGGATGCTGGGCGGGGGGCCGGCGGATGTGATCTGGCTCTCCGACGCCTGGCTGCCAGAATTCGCCGATGCGGGCTGGGTCCGGTCGATCGAGGATATGGCCGCGCTGGCGCGCTTCGCCCCGGATACCCGGACGGCCTGCCGGGAGGGCATGAGCCATCGCGGCGAGCAATACGGCCTGTCCTACTATGCCGACAACATGGCGTTTCTCTACAACGCCCGGATGCTTGAGCGCGCTGGCTTCTCCGACCCGCCCAAGAGCTGGAACGAGCTGGCGCAGCAGGCGCAGATCATGCGCCGGCGCGGGCTGGTGGTAGCGCCCCTCGGCCTTCCCCTGGCGGCGGGTCCCTGGCTGATCGAGGTCATCTCCACGCTGGTCTTCAGCTTCGGCGGCAGTTTCGTGACCGCGGGCGAGCCGGTGATGGCGCAGCAACCCGCCACGCGCGCCGCCCTGGATTTCCTGGCGCATGCCGTCCTGCATGAGCGCATCGTGGCGGCCGGGGCCCTGAACGCGAGCGAGGATGACGTGCTGGAGGCCTTCGGCCAGGGGCAACACGCCTTCGCCATCCTGCCGACCTACCGGCTGCGCTTCCTCAATGACCCGACGCACTTCGCCCGCGCCGGCAGCTTCCACATCGCCCTCATGCCCAATGGCGGCGAGGCGGTGCGCCATGAAACCTGCGGATGGGTCCGCATGTATGCGCTCACCTCCGCCGCCGCGGCCAACCCCAGGCGGCGGCGCAACGCCACCGCCTTCCTGGAGGCGTTTGGCGGGCGCGACCACACCGGCGACTATGCCATGGCAAGGCGGCTGCTGATCGGCGCCGGCTTGCCCTTCTGCGCCACCTCGCTTGCCGAGGATCCGCAGGTGATCAACTACATCACCCGATGGAGCATGGGCGGCAACACGGTGCTGCGCCAGCAAATGGACGCGGTCCGCAGCAAGGACACCATCTCGCCCTGGTTCGGCAATTGGCAGGCGCTGACCAATCCGCTCTGGCAGGCGATCTGCCAGGGCACCCTCCCGCCGCAGCAAGGGCTGAGCATGGCGGCGGAGGTTTGGTCCGGGCTGGCGCGGTCGAGGAAGTGAGCGCCATGCCGACCAACAGCCTGCCCCGGCGCGGTCTTATGGCGGCCCTCCCGCTGCTCGCTGCCGGCCCGGCCCAGGCCGCGCCCGACGGCTCGCTGCGGCGGGTGCTGGATGCGGGGGTGATCCGGCTCGGCGTGCAGGTGGAGGAGACGATGGCCGCCAGGCGCATCGCGGATGGCAGCCTGCGGGGCTACCTGCCGGAGCTGGGGCGGCGCATCGCGGCGGGGCTGGGGGTCGGGGCGGAATTCGTGCCCGTATCGCGCGGCGACATGCTGGGCCTCCTTCTCCAGGGGCAGTTCGACGTCGGCCTGGGGGGGGCCATCGCCAGCACCTGGCTGGCGCAGAACCTGCTGCTGAGCGAGCCCATCATGCAGTTCCAGCTGGTGGTGCTCACCCCGCGGAACCGGGTCGTCAGCGGCATGACGGAGTTGCGGGACATGCGCGTCGGTGTCCTCGAAGGGCACGGCTTCGTGGAAGCCCTGCGCGAGGCGGGATTGGAGGAAGCGCGCATCGTCACCCACGCCACATGGCAGGAGGCGGCGGCGGCCCTGACCCAGGGCGCCCAGCAGGCGGTGATCCTGCCCACCCATCATGCGCGGGCGATCACGCATGTGGCGCCGCAGGTGACGCCACGCTTCGGCCTGGGCGAATTCTGGCATTGCGCCCTGCTGCGCCTGGGTGAGCATGACCTGCTGCGAGCGCTCGACGTTCTTTTGTACCTGCTCCGCCAGGAGGGTGAATTGCCGGCACTCCACCGCGCCTTCTTCGATCGTCACCTCAATGCGCGGGGGGCGCAATGAGCCCGCATCTCGCCAGGCGGCGGCACCTGCTGGCCCTGGCCGGGGGGCTGCTGCCATGGGGCGTCCAGGGGAGTGCCCAGGGGGGTGCCCAGGGGGGTGCCCAGGCGGTACCGGTCGGCAATGTGCTGCGCCGCGTGCTCGAACTGGGCGTGCTGCGCGTCGGCGTCTGGCTGGATGCCCCGCCCTGGGGCGGCTTCGACGCGGATGGCCGGCCCGATGGCTCCGAAATCGCCATCGCCCGGCTGCTCGCGCGGGAGATGGGTTTGCGCCTGCAACTCGTCCGGCTCGGCCAGGCCGAGCGGGTGACGGCCCTGCTGGAGGATCGCTGCGACGTGCTGGCGGCCGCCCTGCCCATGGTCGCCAGCACCATCAGCCGCGTGGCCTTCAGCATGCCCTATGGCCGGGTGACCACGGTCTTCGCAGCGCCTTCGGGGTTGCGGCTCGGCTCCACCGCCGATCTCGTGGGCAAGCGCGTGGCCATGTCAGCCGATACCGCCGCCTTCGAGATGGCCCATGCCCGGATGCCCCCCGGCGGGATCACGCTGTTCATGCTCCGCCTCGCCGATGCGATGGAGGCGCTGCTGCTGGGCGTGGCCGATGTGGCCGTCACCTATGACTGGCAATTGCGCGACCTGCGGCTGGCGCGCCCGGACCTCGACATCCGGCCGCAACTGCCGGTACAGAGCTGGAGCCACGGGCTGGCGGCGGCGCTCGGCCAGCCGGACCTGCTGCGCCTGCTCAACGTCTTCATCGTCATGCGCGGGGCCGACGGATCGCTGGCCGATATCCATGCGCGCTATTTCTCGGCCCCCCTGCCCGACATGCTGCGCTTCCGCTGAGCGCGGGCTGCGCGCATCACGCCTTCAGGTAGCTCTCCGCCGCATCGGCCAGGATGCGCAGCGCCAGCGTCAGGTCCTCCTCCTTCGTGTCCTCCGCCCAATGGTGGCTGATGCCGCCGATGGAGGGGGTGAAGAGCATCGCCGTCGGCAGGATCTTCGCCATTTGCTGCGCGTCATGGATGGCGCCGCTGGCCATGGGCTGCCACTGGCCATTGGCGTGCTTCGTCGCGGCGTCGCAGAGCGCCGCGTGCATGGCCGGATGGGCCAGCGCGGGCGCTGAACGGTTCAGGCATTCCACGCTCAGCATGCAGCGATCCCGCCGGCCGACCTCCTGGACGATGCCGTGCAGCAGCGCCTCCAGCCGGTGCATCACCTCCTCGGAGATGTCGCGGAACTGGAAGACGAGTTCCGCCTTGCCCGGTATGATGTGCGGCGCATTCGGCTCCAGCGTGATGCGCCCGCAGGTCCAGACGGTTCGCTCGGCGATGTGCATCGGGAAGCGCTCGTCAATCAGGCTGAGGACGCGCATGGCGGCGACGGCGGCATCGCGGCGCTCGGCCATGGTGGTGCCGCCGGTGTGGTCCTGCTGGCCGATGATGGTGATCCTGAAATAGCGGATGCCCACGATGCCGGTGACCACGCCGCTGCGCAGCCCGGCATTTTCCAGCTGCGTCCCCTGCTCGATATGCAGTTCGAAGAAGCCCTTGTAGCGGGCGGGGTCCAGGCGTTCGCGCGGCAGGCCTTCCAGCCCGGCCTCACGCAGCGCTTCACGCAGCTTCCTGCCGGTCATGTTGTGCGCGGCGGCATCCATCTGCGCCTCGGTCACATCACCGATCAGGCTGCGGCTGCCGAGGAAGGTGCCGTAATGGCCCTCCTCATCGGCGAAGGCGACGACATCCACCGGCAGCCCGGCGCGGGCCAGGGCCAGGCCCGCCAGCACGCCCAGCGCGCCATCCAGCCAGCCCGCCTCATTCTGGGTTTCCAGATGGCTGCCGACCAGAAGATGCGGGCCGGGGCCGGGATGGCGACCGATGACATTGCCGATGCCGTCCATGCTGGGCGTGAGGCCCACTTCGCGCAGGCGGTCCATCAGCCAGCGGCGGCTTTGCATATCCTCGGGCGTGTAGGTCGGGCGGTGCACGCCGGTCTTGAACTTGCCGATCTGGCGCAGCTCATGCAGGTCGGTGAGGAAGCGGGTGGTGTCCACGTCAGCCACGGAGGAAGGCCTCCGCCGCATCGGCGAGGATCCGCATGTTCAGCGCCAGATCCTCCTCCTTCGTATCCTCCGCCCAATGGTGGCTGATGCCCTTGATGGAGGGGGTGAAGATCATGGCCGAGGGCATGACCCGGGCCATGTATTGCGCGTCATGGCCCGCGCCGCTCGGCATGTGCTGCCATTGGCCGTTGGCGTGGCGCGTGGCGGCCTCGGCCAGGGCGGCCTGCATGGCGGGGTCGCAGGGGGCGGGCTTGCTGCGGCTCATCACCTCCACGGTGCTGGTGGTGCGCTCGGTGCGGTTCATCTCCTGGAGCACGGCGCGCATGCCGCGCTCCAGACGTTCCAGCACCTCGGTATCGATGTCGCGGAACTGGAACAGCACCTCGGCGCGGCCCGGGATGATGGAGGGCGCGCCGGGGTCGAGCGCGATGCGCCCGCAGGTCCAGACGGTGCGCGGGCCGCAGAGCATCGGGAATTCGCGGTCAATGCGCGCCAGCATGCGAATGGCGGTCAGGCCGGCATCGCGCCGCTCGGCCATGGTGGTGCCGCCCGCATGGTCCTGCATGCCCTCGATCACGATGCGGAATTGCCAGATGGCGACGATGCCGGTGACGACGCCCGTGCGAAGATTCTGCGATTCGAGCTGCGTGCCCTGCTCGATATGCATCTCGAAGAAGCCCTTGTAGCGGGCGGGGTCCAGCCGGGGCCGCGCCACGCCCTCCAGCCCGGCCTCCTTCAGCGCCTGGCGGAGCGGCTTGCCGTGGTAGCGGTTGGTGAGGCCGTCAATCTCGCTCTCCTCCAGCAGCCCGATCAACGAGCGACTGCCGATGAAGCCGCCATAATGCCCCTCCTCATCCGCGAAGGCGACGACATCCACGGGCAGCCCGGCGCGGGCGAGGGCGACGCCCGCCATGACGCCAAGCGCGCCATCCAGCCAGCCGGCCTGGTTCTGCGTCTCCAGGTGGCTGCCCACCAGAAGATGCGGGCCGGGGCCGGGGTGGCGGCCAAAGACATTGCCTATGCCGTCAATCGAGGCTTCCAGGCCGCATTCGCGCAGGCGTTCCACCAGCCAGTGGCGGCTTTCCATATCCTCGGGCGAGAAGGTGGGCCGGTGCACGCCGGTCTTGTAGGCGCCGATCTTCCGAAGCTCGTTCAAATCCCGAAGAAAGCGGTTCGTATCCACCTGCGCCATGCTGCACCCCGTTTGCGACGCGGCCAGGATAGGCGAGGATTTTCGTGCCGCAACCCGCAGGGCCGGGATCGCCACGTTTGAGAGCGAGGGCGGAACGGCCTATACAGGGCCATGCCCAGGGCCCCCACGCGGATTTTGCTGAACCTCTCGCTGGACGCGGCGCTCGCGCTCCTGGCGCTGCCGCTGGCACTCGCCCTGGCCGGGCCGGGCAGCGCGCCGCCTGCCGGGTGGTGGGCGCTGGCCGTGCCGCTCTCGGTGCTGGTGCTGGTGCCGCCGGGCTGGGCGCTGGGGCTGCCGCAGCAATATTGGCGCTATTCCGGCGTGCAGGACCTGCTGTCCGTGCTGGGTGCGGGCGTGGCCGCGGCGCTGCTGTTCACGCTGATTCTCTGGCTGGGCGGGATGTGGCATTCGCCCAATTTGGCTTTCCCCGCGCTGCATGCGCTGGCGCTGACCAGCCTGCTGGGTGTGCCCCGCCTGATCGGCCGGCTGCGGATGATCCGCCGCACGGCCGAGGAAGGCGCCACCCAGCCCGTGCTGGTGGTGGGGGGCGTGGACCAGGCCGATCTGTTCATTCGCGCGCTCGCGCAGCAGCGCAAGCCGGCCTATCGCGTCCAGGGCATCCTGGCCCGCCGCTCCCGCCAGTCGGGCCGGCGCATCCAGGGCCATCCCATCCTTGGCACGCTGGAGGAAGCCGATGCGGTGCTGGAGCGCCTGCGCGCCGAGCACCGCCTGCCGAGCCTGCTGGTCCTCGCCTCGCCCGACTTGAACGGCACGGCGCTGGAAGCCGTGCTGGACGCAGCCGACCGCCATGGCGTGCCGATCCGCCGCGCGCCGCAGCCCACCTCGCTCGGCCATGCCGCGCGCAGCACGGATGACGCGGTGCGGATCGACCTGCGCCCCGTCTCCATCGAGGAACTGCTCGACCGGCCCCAGGTGCCGCTGGACCGCGAGGGGATGGCCCGGCTGGTCCAGGGCAAGCGCGTGCTGGTGACAGGCGCGGGCGGCACCATCGGCGGCGAATTGGCGCGGCAGGTGGCCGCGCTTGGCCCCGCCATGCTCACGCTGCTCGATCACGGCGAATACGTGCTCTACGAAATTGACCTCGAACTCTCCGAGCGCCACCCCGCCGTGCCCCGCCGCGCCATGCTGGCCGATGTGCGCGACGAGGCGCGGATGCGCCGGCTGATGGAGGAAGTCCGCCCCGAGCTGATCTTCCACGCCGCCGCGCTCAAGCATGTGCCCATGGTGGAGAACGACCCGCTGGAAGGGCTGCTGACCAACGCCCATGGCACGCGCATCGTGGCCGATACCGGGCGCGCGGCCGGCTGCGGCCTGATGGTCTTCATCTCGACCGACAAGGCGGTGAATCCGACCAGCGTCATGGGCGCCTCCAAGCGCCTGGCCGAGATGTATTGCCAGGCGCTGGACCGCGAAGCGCGCGCCACCGGCCAGGGCATGCGCTGCATCACCGTGCGCTTCGGCAATGTGCTGGGCTCTACCGGCTCGGTCGTCCCGCTGTTCCGCCGGCAATTGGAGCGTGGCGGGCCGCTGACCGTCACCCACCCCGACATGCGCCGCTATTTCATGACCGTGCGCGAGGCGGTGGGCCTGGTGCTCCAGGCCGCCGTGGTGGGCGCCGTGGACCGCGACGACGCGCCGCCCGAGGCCGCGCTTGGCGCGGCCGATCTCAAGGATGCGTTACGGGAAGGTGGCATCTTCGTGCTCGACATGGGCAGCCCGGTGAAAATCGTGGACCTGGCCCGCCGCATGATCCGCCTGGCCGGCCTGCGCCCGGAGGAGGATGTGGAAATCCGCTTCACCGGCCTGCGCCCCGGCGAAAAACTGTTCGAGGAAATGTTCCACGGGCAGGAACCGCCGCGCCCCACGCAATTCGACGGCCTGCTGGTGGCCACGCCACGCACCGCCGATGCCGCGCTGGTCGGCCGCGCGCTGGACGAGATCGCGGCGGCCGCACGCGGCGGGCATGGGCGCATGGCGCTGACCCAGCTCGCGCGGCTGGTGCCGGAATTTGATCACCAGGACGGCAAGCCGGCGCAGAAAAACAGCCTCTGATGCCACTTGGGGAAACAACTGACACCTTCGGTCACACGGGTTGAATCGCCGGGGGCTTGATCCCCGGCGGCCAGTGGATCACGAAGCGAGTATGAAACAGACCCCGAAGCCCATCGCCCTTTTCGACATGCAGGCGCAGCAGGCGCTGATCCGCACCGAGCTGGATCGCCGCGTGGCGGATGTCATCTCCTCCGGCCGTTTCATCAACGGCCCGGAAGTGACCGAGCTGGAAGCCCGCCTCGCGGCGTTTTCCGGCGTGCATGCGGTGGGCGTCTCCTCCGGCACGGATGCCTTGCAGATCGCGATGATGGCCGAGGGGATCGGCCGCGGGGATGCCGTCTTCCTGCCCGCCTTCACCTATACCGCGACGGCCGAAGTGCCGCTGGTGCTGGGTGCGACGCCCATCTTCGTGGATGTGGACGCCGACAGCTTCGCCATGGACCTGGCCGATCTGGAGCGGCGCATCGCGCTGGTGCTGGCCGAGGGCAAGCTCAAGCCGCGCGCCATTATCGGCGTGGATTTGTTCGGCCTCCCGGCCGATTGGGACGGCATCCGCGCCATCGCGGCGAAGCACGGCATGTTCACGCTGGATGACGCGGCCCAGGCCTTCGGCGCCAAGCTGCACGGAAAATCCCTCGGCCAGCACAGCGACGCGACGACGCTGAGCTTCTATCCCACCAAGACCCTGGGCTGCTACGGCGATGGCGGCGCGATCCTGACGCCGTCGGAGGAGCGCGCGGCGCTGTATCGCTCGCTGCGGACCCATGGCGAGGGCGGCGGGCGCTATGACGTGCTGCGCGTCGGCATGAATGGGCGGCTGGACACGATCCAGGCCGCCATCCTGCTCTGCAAGATGGACCTGTTCGACCAGGAATTGCTGGATCGCGCTAAGGTCGCCGGCTGGTATGGCGCGCGGCTCTCCGGCCGGGTGGGGCTGCAGCGCGTGCGGGGTGAGGCGCAAAGCGCCTGGGGCCTCTACACCATCCGCTGCCAGGACGCGGCGGAACGTGGCCGCGTGCAGGATTCGCTGAAGGCCGATGGCATTCCCTTCGGCGTCTATTACCCCAAGCCCCTGCACCATCAGCCGGCCTATGCGGCGAGCCATGCCTCGGCGCTCAGCGCCGCCCCGCCGCTGACGGTGAGCGAGGCGCTGTGCCATCAGGTCATGTCCCTGCCCATGCACCCCTATCTGACCGAAGGCGAGGTGGATCGCGTCTGCGCCGCCGTGCTGCGCGGCCTGCTAGAGCATCATCCCATCAAACGGAATCGTTTGATCGGATAAAGATGCTCGTGAATCAGTAAGCTGGAGCTTTTGCCGTGAGCCCTTCCGAACGGAAAAAGCTCCAGCTCACGACGGATACAATTAGGCATTGCATCGCACCCGGTTGGGAAGCTTTGATGACCGCTCCCCACGCGCGAGGTGAAGCGCCATGCTTCGTCGTTCCCTTCTGGCCGCCTCGGCCGCCCTCCCCTGGACGGCCCGCGCCGAGGCACCCAAGCCGGTGGATGTGTTGCTGGTGCTGGCGGTGGATGTCAGCCGCTCGATTGACGAGGATGAGGCCCGCCTCCAACGCGAGGGCTATCGCAACGCGGTGAGTGACCCGCGCGTGGTGGAGGTGATCCGCCGCGGCATGATCGGCGCGATCGGCCTCGCCTATGTCGAATGGGCAGGCTTGGAGTATCAACGCCTGGTGCTGCCCTGGACGCGCATCGCCGCCCAGCGCGATGCCGATGCCTGGGCCTCGGCACTGGCCGAGGCGCCGCGCGTCTCCCTTTCCTGGACATCCATCTCGGGCGGCATTGATTTCGCCCGGCGCTGCCTGGCCGAGGCGCCCTTCGAGGGCACGCGCCGCGTCATTGATGTCTCGGGCGATGGCGTGAACAATTCCGGCCGCCCCTCCGAACTGGCGCGGGATGAGGCGGTGGCGCAGGGCATCATCATCAACGGCCTGCCCATCATCAATGACCGGCCAACCTTTGGCCGCGCGCCGCAAATCCCGCTGGACCAGTATTTCCGGCAGAGCGTGATCGGCGGCGCGGGCGCCTTCATGATCGTCGCCGAGGATTTCGACGCATTCGGAACGGCGGTTCGCCGGAAGCTGATCCGCGAGATCGCTTGACGCCACGGGGCCGCGCGCGGAAAAAGACGGCATGGACCCCATCGCCACGACCTTTCCGAATGTTGAAGCCGTGCGTTGGGCATATCGCCTCGTCCTCGGGCGCGAAGCGGAGAGCGAGGCCGTGCTGGAGCATTGGGCATCGCTGGGTGATGGCCGGCTGATCCTCGGTTATTTCGTCCGCTCGCCGGAAGCCAAGGCTCATTTCGGCATCGGGGCGCCGGCGCATGGACGATGGAGCCTGGCGCCGCTGGACGCCACGGCTATCCGGGCCGCGTATTATCTCCGCTTCAACGCGGCGCCCACCGATGCCCAGATCAAGGCGGAACTGGCCGCCCACCCCGACATGAGGAGCTTCCGGCGGGCGTTTCTCACCATGCCCGAGTTGAGCGAACTCGCCCGGACCGGGGCGACGCCGGAAAAACCGCGCCCCGCGGCCCCCGCGGTCCTGCGTGAGGAACACAAGCTCACGGTCCTGGATCGCAGCTTCACCCTGCGCGGCGACGCTCCCGAAGGCTACTGGACCGACCTGGTGGGCGGCCCGAATGACCCAAGCCTGGAACGCCTGACGCGCCTGTTGCGCGCGGCCTTCCCCGATGGCGGCGCGGGGCGTGTCCTGGTGGATGTCGGCGCGAATATCGGCGTGACGAGCCTGACCATCGGCGCGGCCGCGCCCTATCACGCCGAGTTGCTGGCCTTCGAGCCGGATGAGCGCAGCCTGCCCCTGCTCCGGCACAACCTGGCCACCAATGACTTCCCCCATGCGCGGGTCCTGGACTGTGCCCTGGCCGAGCGGGACGGCGTGGCGCGGCTGCGCTGGGGCGCCCGCAACGCCGCGACCAGCACTCTGGCCGAGCCCCATAGCCGCACCCAATCCATCGGCGCCAACTTCAAGGAAGTGCCCGTCCGCCGCCTCGATTCGGTCCTGCAGGAGCTGGGCATAGATCGGCTGGATTTTCTCAAGCTGGACGTCGAGGGCGGTGAAACCCCGGTGATCCTGGGCGCGAGCGAGATGATCGCCCGGCACCAGCCCGTCATCTTCACCGAGTTCAATGCCTGGACCCAGATGACGGCCGGCGGGCGCAACCCGATGGAAGTGCTGGAGGAATGGCACGCCGCCTTCCGGCACATGATCGCCTTCGACGAGGCCGGGCGGCCCATTCCCATCCTGGACCAGGATGGCCTGCTCTGGGTCCTGCATACCGTGCTGACCGAGCGCAACTGCATTGACGACCTCATCCTCTGCGACCGGCTGGACTGGCTGGAGCGCTGGGCTTGAGCGGCCAGCCGCCGGAACTGACGCCTTCCCTGGTACGCTGGGCCTATCGTTTCCTGCTGGGGCGGGACCCCGAGAATGATGCCGTGGTGGAGGGCTGGTGCGGTGCCAGCAGCCTGGCCGGATTGCGGGACGGCATCCTCTCCAGCCCCGAAATGGCGGCGGTGACCATGTCCGGCTTTGCCGAGCAAGGCAGCTGGATCGAAGGCCGGGCCACGGTCGAGGCCGCCGCCGCCTGCCTCCTGCTCCGCGACGACGAGCCGCCGGAGGCCGCGCGCATCGAGGCGCTGCTGCTCCGTCACCCCAGCTTGCGAAGCCTGCGCCGCTTCCTGCTGGCCAGCCCCGCCATCGAGGCCCGGCTGCCGCGTCCTCAAGGCCCGCGCAGCCGCGCCATCCGACTGCTGGACCGCGAATTCAGCCTCAAGGGTGACAGCCGCGAGGCGGAATACCTCGGCGCACCCGGCACGGCGCCGAGGCTCGCCGCCCTGCTGAGCGCCATCTGGCCCGATGGGGGCGAGGGGCGCGTGCTGGTCGAGGCGGGCGGCGGGATCGGCCTTGCCACGCTGGGCCTCGCCGCTGGCGCGCCGCGCCACGCCCGGCTGATCACGCATGAGGGCTCGCTGCGCCGCGCCGCCGCGCTCTCGGAAAACCTGGCGGATAATCGCCTGGATCGCGCGGTCATGCGGGCCATGCCGATGGGGTCCGTCTCCGCCATGATGGCGCGGGAGAGCCTCGCCCGGCTTGACCTGCTGCGCCTGAATGAGCCCGGCGCCGCGCTTGGGGCGCCAGAGATGGCCCCGTGGCTGCGGGGGCGCGGCGCGCTGGCCCTGATCCGTTTCGACCTGGTGGAAATCTTCGCCGAGGCAGGTCCGGGGCCGCGCGATGTGCTGATGGCCTGCATGGCGGCCTTCCCGCATCTCGTCGCCTTCGACGCGATGCATGAGCCCCAGCCCATCCAGGATGAGATCGGCCTGAACGCCGCCTTGCACCGCGCGCTGCTGCGCCCGGACCGCGCGGATGAATTCCTCCTGTGCTCAGACCTCGACTGGCTGTCGCGGTACGAGCCCCCTTGAACGCGCCGCCCAAGGCTGAAAAGACAACCGAGATGGCCAAGTCAGTGACGATCCTGGGCGCCCTGCGCGCTGCCTCCGCCCTGCTGGCCCGCATGGAGGCCGATCTGGCCATGCAGGATGCCGCCAGCAGCGCCGCCCAGGCCTGCATCGCGGCCCTGCGCCAGCGCGGCAAGGTGATGATCTGCGGCAATGGCGGCAGCGCCGCCGATGCCCAGCATTGGGCGGGCGAACTGGTCAGCCGCTTCCTCTATGACCGCCCGGGCCTGCCGGCCATCGCGCTGACCACGGACAGCTCCATCCTGACGGCGATCGGCAATGATTACGGGTATGAGCGCGTCTTCTCGCGCCAGGTGGAGGCGCTGGGCCAGGCAGGGGATGTGCTGCTGGGCCTCACCACCTCCGGCCGCTCGCCCAATATCCTGGCCGCGATGCGCGCGGCGCGGGAAAAGGGCATCGTCACCGTGGGCTTCACTGGCAATGGGCCGGGCGCGGCCGATCTGGCGGCGCTGTGCGACATCACCATCCGCATCCCCAGCGCCCACACCCCTTCGATCCAGGAGGGCCATGAAGTGCTGGGCCACGCGATCTGCGCGATGATCGAAGCCGGAATCTTCCCGCGCGAGGGCTGAGCCGCAGCTCAGCGACCTGCCAGAGGCAGGCTCAGCGCTCGACCTCCTCGATGGCCAGGCCAAAGGCGCCGACCCCCTCGGAGAGCAGGTCGCCCAGGCCTTCCATGCCGGTGAGATAGGCGCTGGCATCGCCGCGCGTGTTGCGCTCGGCCGCCAGTTTCAGCGCCTCCTCCCATTCCTCCGGTTCATAGTCGCCACGGCCGACCCAGGCGAGGGCGATGAGGGCCACCTGCTGTTCCTCATTGAGCTCGTCGATGAAGTCGGTAAGCATCTCCTGGGTGATCGCGTCCTCATCCTCGTCTTCATCCGCATCGCCGCTCAGCAGGCCCTCTTCGGCATCCTGCACGGCATTGGCGAGGTCCACGACGGTGGCCACGATCTCCAGGCTGATGCCGAGATCGAATCCCTCGCCGTCTTCTTCCGATTGCGACATCTGACCACCTTCCCTCATTGCCACGGCGCCAGCATACTGCCTTGCGCTGAAATCCGCGACCAGCGGGCTATGGGCTGGGCGAATCCCAGGCCGGCGCGAAATCGGGGTTCACGAAACGCCGATTCTTCGGCAGGGCCGCGATGGCGGCGAGGTCCTCCGCGCTGAGCCTGAGCTGCGCCGCCGCCAGATTTTCGGCCTGGCGGGCCGCGCTGCGGGCCTTGGGAACGGCAGCCACAAGCGGCTTGGCGAGCAGATAGGCCAGCGCCACCTGAGCCGGCGTGGCACCCAGCCGGGCGGCGATGCCGGTCAGCACCGGATGCTCCAGCACCTCGCCCTTGCCGAGTGGCGTGTAGCTGGTCATCACGATGCCGGCGGGCCGGGTGATGTCCAGCAGGGTCTGCTGGCCCAGCATGACATGCTGCTCCACCTGGAGGCAGGCAATCGGCGCGATATCCAGCGCCAGGGCCTGGCGCAGCAGGGCGCTCGGGAAGTTGGAGACGCCGACCGCGCGGGCCAGCCCCTCGGCATGCAGATGCGCCAGCGCCGTCAGCACCGAGGGCAGGTTGAGCGCGGGCGATGGCCAATGCACCAGAAGCAGGTCCACATAAGGCTGTTTCAGGCGTTCCAGCGAGGCGGCGAAGGCGGCGCGGAAGGCCGGGCCATCGGGCTTGTCCTGCCAGATCTTGGTGGTGAGGAAGACCTCGCCGCGGGCCAGGCCGCTGGCGGCGATGCCGGCGCCGACCGCCGCCTCATTGCCGTAGATTTCGGCCGTATCAATGTGGCGGTAGCCAAGGCCCAGCGCGCTCTCCACCGCCTCCTCGCAATCCCGACCCTTGAGCGGCCAGGTGCCCAGGCCCAGCGCGGGCATGGTGAGCTTGGGCGTGGTCAGGAGGAGGGGGCTGCTCATCGGGCGGAGAGGTCCAGCAGGCCCACGAAGCCGGCCTCGGTGCCGAAAGCGAGGTGGGAGCCGGAAGGGTTCCAGGCCAAGGCGGAAACCCCGCCATGTCCGGGGGGTGCCACCGGCAGGACGCGGCCCGTATTGATATCCGCCAGCAGCACCAGCCCATCCTCGAAGCCGGCCGCCACCATCTCATGCACGGGGTGGCACAGCACCTGGGTGCACATCACGGCATCCCCGCCGGCGAGTTCCGTGGGCGCCTTGCCCATCGGCCCGCCGCCGAAGAAGGGCCAGAGCACCACCGCCTCGGCCCCGCTGGTGGCCAGCCATTTTCCTTTGTTCGTGAAGGAGAGGCTATGGGTTTTCGATGGATAGCCCGACATCCGCATGTGCTGCCCATCCGAGAGGCGCCAGCCATGCAGCGACATTTCCTGCATGGCGGTGACCACATGCCCGCCCTCGGGATGGATGGCGATGGCGGCGTGGCTGCCCTTCCAGTCGAGGAGGCGCGGCTTGTCCTCCTTCGCATTGACGAACCAGAGCGAGGCGCCATTGTAGTGGCTGGCCGCGACGCGCTTGCCCTTCGCATCGAAGGCAATGCCGCCCACGGTGGAAGGGTGCGCGAGGGACTTCATCACCTCGCCCTTCGCATCCAGCACATGCACGGCCTTGGCGACCGAGGCGGCGCGGATGCCGCTCTCATGCGCCACCACATGCTCCACCCATTTGCTGCCGAACTTGGCCAGCTCATGCGCGGTGCCATCGGGGGCGATGCGCATCACGCGGCCATCATCGCCGCCGGTCAGCGCGCCATCCTTGGCATCGGCGCAAAGCGAGAGAACGGCGCCCTTATGGGCCTCCACCGTCAGCCAATCATTGGACGCGGCCAGCTGCGCCACGCGCACCGTGCCATCGCCGAGGCCCGCATGAAGCGAGCGCCCCTCCCGCCCGAAGGCGAGGCCGATCACCCAGGCACCCAGCTCCTGCGAACTGCCGCGCTGGCCCAGCAGGAATTCGGGATCAGCGGCCTGGCTCACGCCGCCGCGCCTTCGACCTGGCAGGCCTCGAAGCCGCGACGAAGTTGCGGGCGGTTGAGGTCACGGCCGATGAAGACGATCTTGGACTTGCGCGCATCGCCCTCCTTCCAGGGACCGATATAATCGCCATCGGCGATCATGTGCACGGCCTGGAAGGCGAAGCGGCGATCCTCGCCCGGATAGGCGAGGATGCCCTTGGTGCGGAGCAGGTCCTGGCCCTTGGCGGCGAGGAGGTCCGTCATCCAGGTGTTGAATTTCTCGGGGTCAATGGCGCGACTGACTTCGAAGGCCACGGAATTCACCTCGCTGTCATGCTCGTGGTGATCCTCGCCCGAGAGGAAGTCGGGCTCGCGCACCAGGATGCGCTCCAGGTTGAAAGCGTCGCGGCCGATGACGCTGCTGATGGGCACGTCCGACTTGGTGCTGCGGATGAGTTCCACCATCGGGTTGATGGCGCGGATACGGCGCTCGACTTCCACGGCTTCTTCCTCGCTCACCAGATCCATCTTGTTGAGCAGGATGAGGTCGGCGAAGGCGATCTGCTCCTCGGCTTCCTTGGTATCGTCCAGGCGGGCCAGCAGATGCTTGGCATCCACCACGGTGACGATCGCATCCAGCTTGGTGGCGCGCTTCACATCCTCATCCACGAAGAAGGTCTGGGCCACGGGGGCGGGGTCGGCCAGGCCGGTGGTCTCGACGATGATGCCGTCGAACTTGTCCCGCCGCTTCATCAGGCTGGAGAGGATGCGGATGAGGTCCCCGCGCACGGTGCAGCAGATGCAGCCATTATTCATCTCGAAGACTTCCTCATCGGCATCCACGACGAGGTCATTATCCACGCCCAATTCGCCGAACTCATTGATGATGACGGCGAATTTCTTGCCGTGGTTCTCGGTGAGGATGCGGTTCAGCAGCGTGGTCTTGCCGGCGCCGAGATAGCCGGTGAGGACGGTAACGGGAATCAGGTCGGACATGAGGCTCGGGCTCCGCGATGGGGGGCAACTGTTGCGCCTATATGGGCCGGGCTGTTGCACAAGGCCAAGGGGGGCGGCAGGCCGATCAGGTCGCGCCCCATGGCGAGCATGCGAGCCAGAGCGGGAAGCCCAAGAAAAAGCCCCCGGCCTCGGGCGAGGTCGGGGGCGCGCTGAAGGATCGGTTGGGCCGCTGAGCCGTTCAGGCGGCTTCCTTGTGGATGGCATCGCCCAGCGTGGTGAAGATGCGGTCCACATGATGCTTCTCGATGATGAGCGGCGGGCTGAGGGCGACGATATCGCCCGTCACGCGCACCAGCAGCCCGTCATCGAAGCAGCGGCGGAAGACGCGCATGGCACGCTCGCCCGGCTTGCCCGCCAGCGAGGAGAGTTCGATGCCCGCGATGAGGCCGTGATTGCGAATATCGATGACATTGGGCGCGCTGCGCATGGAATGCGCGGCCTCCTGCCAATAGCCCTCAATGGCGCGGACGCGGCCAGGCAGGTCCTCGCGCACATGGATGTCAATGGCGGCCAGCGCGGCGGCGGCGGCCAGCGGGTGGCCCGAATAGGTGTAGCCGTGGAAGAACTCGATGCCGGCCGCGGTGCCGCCGATGATGGTCTCGTAGATCTCGTTCTTCACCGCGACGGCACCCATGGGCACGGCGGCATTGGTCAGGCCCTTGGCCATGGTCATGATGTCGGGCGTCACACCCAGGCGCTCGGAGCCGAAATGCGTGCCGATGCGGCCAAAGCCCGTGATCACCTCGTCATAGATCAGCAGGATGCCGTGCTTGTCGCAGAGGTCCCGCAGGCGCTTAAGGTAGCCCACGGGCGG
Organism: uncultured Roseococcus sp.; assembly: GCA_947084995.1. Lineage (GTDB taxonomy): Bacteria > Pseudomonadota > Alphaproteobacteria > Acetobacterales > Acetobacteraceae > Roseococcus. The sequence goes on along the minus strand of CAMTUX010000028.1, from coordinate 931 downwards.
CACCAGCACGCCGGTGGAGCCGGCCAGCGGCTCGACCATCACGGCCGCGATGGTGTCGCCATGCAGGGTCACCAGGCGCTCCAGATCATCGGCCAGATGCGCGCCATGCTCGGGCAGGCCCTTGGAGAAGGCGTTCTGCTCGGGCAGGTGGGTGTGGGGCAGGTGGTCCACATAGGGGAGCATGGCGCCGAACTGCTTGCGATTGGCGCCGATGCCGCCGACCGACATGCCGCCAAAGCCCACGCCATGATAGCCGCGCTCACGCCCCACCAGCCGCACGCGCTGCGCCTGACCGCGCGCCCGCTGGTAGGCCAGCGCGATCTTGAGCGCGGTGTCCGCGCTCTCGCTGCCGGAATTGGTGAAGAAGACGCGGTCCAGCCCCTCGGGCGTCAGTTCCGCCACGCGCGCCGCCGCCTCGAAGGCGATGGGGTGGCCGAGCTGGAAGGTGGGCGCGAAGTCCAGGATGGCGGCCTGCTTCTGGATGGCTTCCACAATCTCGCGGCGGCCATGGCCGGCATTGCAGCACCACAGCCCGGCGGTGCCGTCGAGGATTTCGCGGCCTTCGGGCGTGAAATAGAGCATGCCCTCGGCACGGGCCAGCAGGCGCGGCTGGTCCTTGAAGTACTTGTTGTCCGAGTAGGGCATCCAGAAGGCGTCGAGGTTGTTCGGACGCGGGATGGACAGCTCGTTCATGGGAAGCGGCTCCTCGGCAAGATCATGTCGCCCTCATACTGCGCCATCACGGCCTGATCAGCCAGATGCCCGGCAGGCGGCATGGAAGGACCTCGGTCCTAAGCAGAGACTCTTGCCTTGGCCAACGGATCGACATTGCGCTCCCTGTTCAGTGCGTCGACGCCGTGGTGGATGCTGCGGTCGAGAGCGTCGGCGTCGGTGAAGGTCTGGTGAGCGAGATGATGCGCCTTGAGGTCAT